>NZ_LDJH01000009.1 GCF_001431525.1 Stenotrophomonas koreensis | reverse complement strand
CGGGGAGTCCATTCGATCATTCAAGCCGAAACCGCTTCGTTCCACAAAGCACACGGCAGGTACAGCTTGCCATGTGCTTTGCTCCACTACGCGGTTCGGCTTAACTTAGGTGTTAGACCTGCAGGGAGAGAGTGATGGGGGCTTGGGGAAATGGGTCATTTGATAACGACGACGCTGCTGACTTTCTTTCGGATGTGACTGACAGCTCTGATCTCACGTTAGTTCGTGAGATCTTCGCTGCGGTGCTGGGTGCCGATAAATACCTTGAGGCACCCGACGCCAGCCAAGCCATTGCAGCGGCAGAAATAGTAGCGGCAGTCGTGGGTCGACCAACGTCGGCGGCTCAAGAAGAAGAGGAGCTATCGGAGTGGATCGCGCGCACTAAACCGACAGCTGATCCAGGCTTAGTGACGCAAGCCGTACAAGTCTTGGATCGCATCGTCGGAGACAACTCTGAGCTTCGAGAACTTTGGGAAGAAACGGATGAACTCTCGGACTGGGAGGAAACCGTGGCGGCCGTGAGGTCGAAGCTGCAGGTCTAACAATGCGTTCAAGCCGAAATTGCATCGCTGCGCCAACAACATGGCAGAAAGAGCTTGCCATGTTGTCGGCTTCGCGCTGCAATTCGGCTTAACTTTGGTGTTAGCCGCCGCTAGGGGGAAGTTCATGAAAAGGCTCATTCCTATCCTGCTCTTGCTGTTAAGCGCTTGCGTTTCCACCGAAATGAAGGGCTACGTCGGCAAGGATATCCGCGAGGTCATTCTGACAAATGGCCAACCCATGGGCGTCATGGACATGGGTGACGGATCGAGAGCATTCCAGTTTATGTGGGGTGGTTCTTCTCAAGCCGCCGTCACCTCCAGTAGCGCAACACAGGTCAACGGCGACTGGCTCGGCAAAGCCTCAGTTCAATCAAGCGGAAGTGCAGTTGTTTCTAGTGGCTGTGTCATTGCTTACATTGCCCAGTGGGATGACACACGCAAAAGCTGGATCGTTGTCGACTACCGATATCCAAATAAGATCGTCTGCTAGCTGCTGGCTAACAATTCCGTAAGGAGCTTCCCGTCAACTCCGGCAGCACGCTGACCTTGCCTTTCGCTTTCAGGCTTTGCATCTGCCGGGTTTTTTCTGCAGTTGATTCAATCGACTCGACGGGTTTCAAGCATTGCCAGACTGCAATTCCGTAAACGGTCTTGTGGGTTTGATGCTTCCAAACCGGACCAGGGTAAAAACCGCGCCCGAAGGCCTCGCTCATCCAACGGTTTCGCCCATGCAAGGGGGATCAGCCTTCGCATGTCATGGCGCCAACTTGTTAGTCAGGCTCTCTTCGGGGCGGTCTGACCGCTTGTTACCTGTGTCGCTGCCGGCGTTGAATCCACTGCGATGAAACGGTTTGAAACTCAGGCGGCGATGGCTTTTTTGCGTGACCGCTGCACCATCGGATGCTGCAGCCAGGCCTCGCTGTCGTAGTCCTCGCCTCGTCGCAACATCGCCCATAGCTGGCGCGCATGTTTGTTGGCGATGGCGACCAGCACTTTGCCAAAGGGCAACCGGCTTGCCAGCGACTTGATCCAGATCTGCTCGGCTGTCGCGGTCTGCGGATTGGCCAGTTTGGCTTGCTGCAGGCAACTTCGTGCGCCTTGTATCAGCAGCGTGCGCAGGTAGTTGTCGCCGCGGCAGCTGATGCCGCCCAGATGCGCCTTGCTACCACTGGAGTGTTGTGTGGGTGTCAGGCCGAGCCAGGCCGCCAACTGTCGGCCATTCGTAAACTCATGGGCGTTGCCGATGCTTGCCACCAGCGCATCGGCCGTCAGTGGCCCCACACCAACCAGTTGTTGGGCGCGCACGCTGCGGGCATCGGCCTTGGCGTGTGCGGCAACCTGGCGATCAATCGCCGCGATCCGCTGTTTCACCTGCTGCCAGTGTGTGTGCAGATCATCAATCAAGGGCAGCAGCGTGGACGGTAATTGAGCGCGAAGCCGGTCATCGGCCAGTGCCCGCTGCAGCGCGCTGTCGCTTTGGGCAATGGCAAGGCCGAACTCAGCCAGCAGCCCGCGCAGTCGATTGCTGATGGCCAGGCTTTCTGTCTTGTAGCCCTCGCGCACGCGATGCCAGCACAGTCGTGCCTGCTGATCGACATCCTTGACCGCGACAAAGCGCATGTTGCCCTGGCGTGCGGCGGTGGCTATCGCCTCGGCATCATTACGGTCGTTCTTGTTGCGCGCGCTCTTGCGGAACGGGGTAACTAACTGCGCAGCGATGAGTTTGGGAATCAGGCCGTGACGCTGGCACAGCCGTGCCCAGTGATGCGCACCGCTGCAGGCTTCCATGGCCACGACGCTGGCCGCTGGCAGTTGGGACAGGTAGTGGCAGAAGGCATCACGACGCAGTTCCAGCCGTCGGATGACGTGCCCGCCGTGGTTGGTTTCGCAGATGGCAAAGACCTGCTTTGCCAGATCCACGCCGACCGTTTTTGTGGTTGAATCAGCCATTGGAGACTTCCCCTCAATCTGATTGTGGTCCAACTCAATCATGGCACTTGATGCCGGCGGCCTGGCCGCCAGAGCGGGAAGTCTCCTTTTTACTCAATCAAGCCGATGCCACTTCGTGGCACGGCTTATTTCAGGCGTTAGCCATTCAATTCAACCAGGGGTGATATGGATATCGACAATTCAATGCTCCAGTGGTCCCAAACGGTCTATGGCGTTGCTCATTCATTGCATCTCGCCAATTCAATAAAGCTTGGGAACCTGACGACTCTGATTGAAAGCCTTTCGGCGGCAGAGCGATGGAACCAATCCGACCTCGGGTTTACGTCATCGCTGCCTACGAAAGATTTTAGGGACGGGTCAATAAACCTGGACGGAAAGGACCACGGAGAGGTTTTTGGCATTCTCTCGGAAAACATCGTCAAGATCCTATTCGTAAATCTTGCGGTTCTTGCAGACGAATGTCTGAATCAACTAATAACAGAAGCAGGAGCCACCCCGCCGAACTACCTGACGAGCAAGGTAGAGTGGGTCAAGTCCAAAATTGACGCAAAATACGAGTGGGCCGCTAATGGAATGCTTGAGCTTTGCGCTCTAAGAAATGCAGTCGTCCATAACGGTGGGAAAATCAACAAATCCGTAGTCGACATTCTTCAGAAAGCAGGTGTTGGCGACGCAAAGCTCGGTCACGAGGTGTCACTCTCATTCAGCGATCTGTTTCGGTACAGGCGCGCATTGCGAACCGTCATTGGCGAACTTCAGAAGCTTAAGAAAAATAGCTAACCAATCATTCCACCGGACCTGCGCGAAATACCGCGCAGTCCGGTGAATTCAAACGTTAGGTGTCACATGAAGATTATCGCAGCATTCATCATCTTCCTTGCAGCAACCCAGAGCGTCAGCGCTCAAGAACTGCTTCTGTTCGGCGGACGCAACAATGACACGTTCTTGGGCTGTGCTACATGCAGCAAGTACGACTCAGGATCCATCTGCAACAAATACGGCGACTTCGGATCTAGGTACAGCGATTCCAGCATCTGGAATAGATATGGAACATTCGGATCTAAATACAACAGCGATAGCCCTTGGAACAAGTACTCAAGTGATCCACCTGTAGTGGTCGACAGAGACGGAAACTTCTATGGATACTTCACTTCCAATAAACATCATCAGAATCGTACGAGAGTGCGCGGCCTTCGTGTTCTGACGGACAATGTTGACCTTGTCACTGATGATCTTCAGGCAGCGCGGGACGCATACTGCGGTGACACCTAACAATTCCGTAAGGAGCTTCCCGTCAACTCCGGCAGCACGCTGACCTTGCCTTTCGCTTTCAGGCTTTGCATCTGCCGGGTTTTTGCTGCAGTTGATTCAATCGACTCGACGGGTTTCAAACATTGCCAGACTGCATTTCCGTCCCGCAGGGATTTCCGCTGGTCATAATCGGTCTTGTGGGTTTGATGCATCCAAACCGGACCAGGGTAAAAACCGCGCCCGAAGGCCTCGCTCATCCAACGGTTTCGCCCATGCAAGGGGGATCAGCCTTCGCATGTCATGGCGCCAACTTGTTAGTCAGGCTCTCTTCGGGGCGGTCTGACCGCTTGTTACCTGTGTCGCTGCCGGCGTTGAATCCACTGCGATGAAACGGTTTGAAACTCAGGCTGCAAAAGCTTTTTTGCGTGACCGCTGCACCATCGGATGCTGCAGCCAGGCCTCACTGTCGTAGTCCTCACCTCGTCGCAACATCGCCCATAGCTGGCGCGCATGTTTGTTGGCGATGGCGACCAGCACTTTGCCAAAGGGCAACCGGCTGGCCAGCGACGTGATCCAGATCTGCTCGGCACTGGCGGTCTGCGGATTGGCCAGTTTGGCTTGCTGCAGGCAACTTCGTGCGCCTTGTATCAGCAGCGTGCGCAGGTAGTTGTCGCCGCGACAGCTGATGCGTCTGTCCAAAGCGCATGTCGATGGGGCACCAAGGAGCAATCAGCCGGGCGTCCTGCTGCGGCCGTTCGATCAAGGGGAGGGGTAATGCAGATTGCTGTGGGGTGTTGCTCACGAGGGTCGGCAGGTTCGGGTAGCCCCGTTCTGCATCGCCAGCAGGGGAGCGGTACGTCGCCTGTTGCGCGGATGTGGGCATGAGTGCGGGGCAGGGGGGCGGTGCACCGCGCACGACCAGCCGCGCGGCCGTGCCTGCCAGCCGCCGTTACTGGTTCCGCGCCAAGCCTTCCGGGCTGGGCTGGGATCTGCCGCTGTGCTGGCAGGGCTGGGGGGTGTATGCACTGGCGCTGGTCGCCATCGTTGCCAGCTTTGTGCTGTTTCCACCCAACCGGCAGCTGGTGCCCTTCCTGGCGGTGCATGGCGGCATCGTGCTTGTGGTACTGATTGCGTGCCTGTGGAAGGGCGAGCCACTGCGGCGCGGTTGAGCCGGGGCTGGTGGCGGTGGCTGCTGGCTGGCGGCCCACTTACACTGCCCGCCTGCGCCGGGTGGTGATCCCGGCACGGTGCCTGTGCTGGCGCCGGTTTTTCCAGCCGTTTTCCGGGTGATCCATGCGAACCTTTGTCCTGCGCGCGCGCGCCGCTCCCACTGACAGCGAGAAGCTGCTGGCCGCCATCGGCCAGGAGGCGCATACCGAGATCCTGGCCCACACGCTGATGAACGCGATCTTCGTTGCCCAGGCCCACCGCCCGGACGTGGTGGTGTACCTGGTGCTGGAAAGCACGCAGGATTTCTCGCGCAGCATCCGTTTTGAAGCCAGTGCGATGCGCGACATCGGTGGCTTTGACGAGCGTTCGCTGCTGGCCAAGGTGGCCGCAGCGCTGGATGCCTCGCGCGGGCTGGGCAAGGAGCAGAGCCGCGATGTCGAGCCAGGGGTAAGCGTTGCCACCACCAGTTTCGAGCGCCTGGTGCAGGGGCTGGCCGCCGACCACCAGCTGTACATGATGCACCCCAAGGGCACGCCGATCGGCAGCGAGGCCTTGGCCGCGAACCCCTGCTTCCTGCTCACCGACCACATCCCGATGCCGAAGAAGAGCTTCAACAGCCTGGAGCGGCTGGGCACGCGCCATATCTCGCTGGGGCCGACGATGCTGTTCGCCTCGCAGTGCGTGGTGCTGATCCACCACTACCTCGACCTGCGCTGAGCCGTCGGCCATGGCACGCCAGCTCACCCTCACCAATGCCCTGCTGTCGCTGCGCGGCCGCATCCACATCAACGATGGCGCAGGCAATGAACGCTACGAGGCACGCGGGGAATTTGCGCTGTTCTCGCCGACCTGGCGGCTGCTGCAGGGTGAGCGGGTGGTGGGCACCCTGCGCCGTCGCCTGCTCAGCTTTCGCCCGCACTTTGATGCCACGCTGGATGGCGAGTCCTTTGCCGTGGTCGGCCGGCTCTTCAGCTTCCGCCGCCACTACCGTGTGCGTGGTGGCCGCTGGGATGGGGCCACGCTCACCGGCAACCTGTGGGACAGGCGCTTTTGCATCCAGCGTGGTGGGCAGGTACTGGCCGATGCCCAGGGCCGCTGGTTGAGCCTGCGCGACACCCACCAGGTGCAGGTACACAGCGATGAGGCGGCCGACGAACGCTTTGTCGCCCTCTGCCTGGTGCTGGTGATGATGGAAAAAGCCAACAGCAACGCAGCGGCGGGAAGTACCGGCTGAGGCAGTGCGCTGCCGGCAGCCGGAACCCGCGGCCAGACAGCGCATGGGCTGGAAACGCCGCTGCCGGATCCCAGACCGGGGCCGATCCACTGAGCACCGGCCCGCACGGGCGGCCCGTTGCCGCTGCGCTGGCGCACCGTGGCCATTGCCTGCGCGTACTGCGGACGGGCATCCTGCTGGCCACGTCGATCACAAGGAGCCGATCCGCATGGACAACACCCCCCTCAACCGCGAACAGGCCAGCGCCATTGCCGAAGCCCTGCTGGTGCCGGAGCGGGCGGCGCAGCAGGCGCGGTCGCAAGCCGTGTCGCAGCGTGAGGCGGCCCGCCTGGCCTGGCGGCAGAAGGTACGCCGGCGCGGCGGCTTTGCCATTGCCGGCCTGCTGGTGGGCGGCTTGCTGGCCTGGGTGCTGGGCAACAGCGTGCAGGGCGGGGCCGTGCTGGGGGCGCTGCTGGGCCTGCTGTGCGGCGCGTTGCCGGGCATCCGGCGCCAGTGACGCCAGCCCGGCTGAGCGCACCGGCATAGTGGCAGCCCCGGCATCGGGCACAATGCCTGCCTGGATTGAAGGGGAAGGACATGACGCACGACACCGCCACCGGCCTGAGCGCCACCCTGCAGCACATGCGCGCGGCCTGGCAGGCCAACAAGCCCGGCTATGCCCAGCGCCGCGCTGACCTCAAGGCGCTGCGTGCGGCGGTGAAGGCCCAGCTGCCGCAGATGGTGGCGGCGATCAACACCGATTTCGGCCAGCGCAGCGCGGCCGAATCACGCATTGCAGAGGGCATGACCGTGCTGTCGGCCATCGACCACCTGCTGGCGCACCTGCGTGACTGGATGCGGCCCACGCCGGTGGGCGCCGGCTGGCGCCTGCTGCCGGCACGCGCCGAGCTGCGTGCGGTGCCGCTGGGGGTGGTCGGGGTGATCAGCCCGTGGAACTACCCGGTGAACCTGGCGCTGATCCCGCTGGCCACCGCGATTGCTGCCGGCAACCATGTGCTGCTCAAACCCTCCGAGCACACCCCGGCCACCAGTGCCTGGCTGGCGCAGTTGCTGGCCGGCGTGTTCCCGGCCGAGCGGGTGAGCGTGGTGCAGGGCGGTGCCGAGGTCGCTGCCGCGTTCTCGGCGCTGCCGCTGGACCACCTGGTGTTCACCGGTTCCACCGCGGTCGGGCGCAAGGTGATGGCCGCCGCCGCGCAGCACCTGACCCCGCTGACGCTGGAGCTGGGCGGCAAGTCGCCGGCGATTGTCTGCGCCGATTACCCGATTGAAAAAGCCGCCGCGCGGCTGGCCACCGGCAAGTGGTTCAACGCGGGGCAGACCTGCATCGCCCCGGATTATGTGCTGGTGGAAGGTGGCCAGCAGAGGGTGGCGGCGCTGGCCCACGCACTGGGCGTGCAGGTGCGCCAGCGCTATGGCGATGACCTGGCCGCCAGCGCCGACTACACCCGCATCATCAACGACGGCCAGTACCAGCGGCTGATGGCGCATGTGGCCGATGCGCGCGCACGCGGGCTGGATGTGCGCCAGCTGGCCGAAGTGCCGGACAACGCCGCGGCCCAGCGCCTGCTGGCACCGACGCTGATCCTGCAGCCCGATGCCCAGGCCACGGTGATGGGCGAGGAGATCTTCGGCCCGCTGCTGCCGATCCTCGCCGTGGACTCGCTGGACGCGGCCATCGCCCACATCAACGCCGCTGAGCGGCCGCTGGCGCTGTACCCCTTCAGCCACGACCGGCGTGCGGTGGAGCGCCTGCTGCACGACACCGTGGCCGGTGGCATCACCGTCAATGACTGCCTGCTGCACTTTGCCGCCGAAGGCCTGCCGTTTGGTGGCGTCGGTGCCAGCGGCATGGGCGCCTACCACGGCCGCGCCGGCTTTGATGCGATGAGCAAGGCGCTGCCGGTGCTGTGGCAGCCGCGCATCACCGCCACCGACTGGCTCAAGCCGCCGTACCGCCCGCTGCAGCGCCTGCTCGACCTGCTGGTGCGCTGAATCGCGGCAAGGGCTGTTTCCCACAAAAGCCCTTGGCCTCTGTGGGAAGGGCATCGCGACCAAGGTCGCTTCCCACAAAAGCACAGCTGGCCGCTGTGGCAGTCCCCTGTGGGAGTGCGCTTGCGCACGACAGCCTGGCACGACTGCGCTGGGCAGGCGCCCGGTGGCTTCGGCAGGAGCGGTCCTGGCCACGATGCTGTTGTTTTTGCAGGAGCGTGCTCCCGATGCTTTTGCCTGTGCAGGAGCGGCCCACGCCGCGATGCCGTTGCTTTGGCAGGAGCAAGCTTGCCCGTGATGGCGGGGTGTCTTGCAAGCCTTGGTCGCGGCGTGCGCCGCTACAGCGGAAGTCCGCTGCGTTGCTTGATCAAGAGGGTTGACCTCCACAAAAGCCCATTGCCCTTGTGGGAAGGGCATCGCGACCAAGGTCGCTTCCCACAAAAGCACAGCTGGCCGCTGTGGGAGTCTCCTGTGGGAGTGCGCTTGCGCACGACGGCCGGTGCGGCCGTGGTCTGTACCGTGGCATGCAGCCATTGCAGCATCGGCGGTCAGCAAACAGCCGGCGTTGGGCGCCGGCTGTTTTGCTTTCCAGCAAGGGTCAGGCCAAGGCTCAGCCGATGCGTGCGGCAATCATCTGGCGCAGGCCGTCCAGGTCCTTCACAAAGCCTTCGATGCCGGTGCGCAGTTTTTCCTCGGCCATCGCATCGGCGGCGATCGCGGCGGCGAACGATTCGGCGGTGACCGGCGCATGCACCACGCCGTCAGCGGCAACCGGGGACAGCTGGCGCGGCAGCGCGCCGTGGTCGGCGTCGAGCTTTTCCAGCAGCTCCGGCGAGATGGTCAGGCGGTCGCAGCCGGCCAGTGCCTCGACCTGTGCGGTGGAGCGGAACGAGGCGCCCATCACCACGGTCGGGATGCCGCGGCGCTTGAACTCGTTGTAGACACCGCGCACGAACACCACGCCGGGGTCTTCGTCGATGCTGGCCGGGGTCTGCCCGCGGGCCACGTACCAGTCCAGGATGCGGCCGACGAACGGCGAGATCAGGAAGGCACCGGCCTCGGCACAGGCCAGCGCCTGCACCGGGTTGAAGATCAGGGTCAGGTTGCAGTCGATGCCCTCGGCCTGCAGTACGCGCGCCGCCTCGATGCCTTCCCAGGTGGCGGCGATCTTGATCAGCACCTTCTCCTTGGGCACACCGGCCTCGGCGTACAGCGCGATGAAGCGGCGGGCCTTGGCGATGGTGGCGGCGGTGTCGTGCGACTTGTCGGCATCGACCTCGGTGGAGATGCGGCCCGGGATCAGCCGGCTGAGCATCGCGCCGATACCGACGGTGAGGCGGTCGGCGATGTCATCGATGACCGCCGCGCGCTCGCCGCTGGCGCCGGCCGCGCGGGCCAGCTCGGCCTCGATCAGCTCGGCGTACACCGGCAGGTCCAGCGCCTTCTTCACCAGGGTCGGGTTGGTGGTGCAGTCCACCGGGCGCAGCTTCTCGATCGCGGCGTAATCACCGGTATCGGCAACCACTACCGACAGTTCACGCAGTTGGGCCAGCTTGGAAACGCTCATCGTCATCTCTTCTCGTCAGTCGTCAGGGTGGATGCCGGCGGCAGCCATGATCGCGTGGGTGTCCTGGCCGGACACGGCAGCGGAAAACGGCGCCGGGCCCGGCGTCTGGCCGAAGTGATCGGCCGGGCCGCCCACGGTAGCGGGCCGGCGGCCGATGGGCCAGTGGTGCGCGCGCTTGTTCAGCCCGTGCTGGGGCAGGCGCCGGGTTGCGGTGGGTGGATCGGCCAATGCAGCGTACGCTGCAGCCGTCCGCTGGCCCGGCCCGTTGCGCCGCAGCCGGTTGCCCGTCGGCGCTGCTGCCGTTGTGCGGGCAATGCCTGCCCGGCCGGGACGGCGGCTGGTGGCGGCAGGTTTATCCGGCACGGTCTGGCGGCTGCCGGCGTACTGCCGCCGGGTGGGCGGCAGCCGGGGCCGGGCGGGCTACCATGGGCCGCCTCCGGCGGGTGCGGCCGCGCCTGCCGGAGGCAGGGGCCGCCAGTTGTGCCGGGTCCACGCAAGGCCTTTGCGTCGCAAGGGTATTCAATTGAATCAACAAGATGGCTGCCACATGAAAATCGTGTCCTGGAACGTCAACTCGCTCAATGTCCGCCTGCCGCACCTGGAACAGTGGCTGGAAGGCTTTGCCCCCGACGTGGTCGGCCTGCAGGAAACCAAGCTGGAGGACCACAAGTTCCCGGCCGCCCGCCTGGCCGAGCTGGGCTGGAACGTGGTGTTTGCCGGGCAGAAGACCTACAACGGGGTCGCGTTGCTGGCCCGCAGTCCCATCGAGGATGTGCAGATCGGCATCCCGGGTTTCGAGGATGAGCAGAAGCGGGTGATCGCCGGCACCATCAACGGCGTGCGCGTGATCAACCTGTACGTGGTCAACGGCCAGGACGTGGGCACCGACAAGTACGCCTACAAGCTGCGCTGGCTGGCCGCGGTGCGTGAGTGGGTGGCCGCCGAGCTGGCCCGCCACCCGCAGCTGGTGGTGATGGGCGATTTCAACATTGCACCGGACGATCGCGATGTGCCCGATGCCGCGGTCTGGAATGACAACCACATCCTGACCTCGACCGCCGAGCGTGCCGGGTTGCAGGCGTTGCTGGACCTGGGCCTGCACGATGCTTTCCGGCTCAAGCACCAGGACGCCGGGATCTTCAGTTGGTGGGATTACCGCGCCGCCGGTTTCCGCCGCAATTACGGCCTGCGCATCGACCTGAACCTGGTTTCCGATGCGCTCGCCGCGCGCCTGGACGATGCCGGGATTGACCGTGAACCGCGCACCTGGGAGCGTCCCAGCGACCACGCGCCGGCGTGGATCGCGCTGGCCGGCTGAGCCGGCAGACAGCACAAAGCCCGGCTCGGCCGGGCTTTGTGGCTGCACGCAGGTTGGCGGCAGCGGCTGCTTCAGCGGATCGACTTGCGGGTGAACAGGTTCACGATCGCCAGCAGGATCACCGCACCGATCAGCGAGAAGATGAAGGTCCTGACCGTAATGGCCTCATTGATGCCGCCACCGAACAGGAAACCGGCGATCAGGGCGCCGACGATGCCGACGATGATGTTGAGCAGGATGCCCTGCTGGCCGTCACGCTTCATGATGATGCTGGCCAGCCAGCCGACAATACCGCCGATGATCAACCAAATGATGATTCCCATGCATTCGTCTCCTTATCAGTGGGCACCGGGGCTGATGCCTGCGGTGCAGTTAAGGGATGGCCACGTTAAAAAATCGTGCACCAACGTGAGGCGCGCGTGGTGACGGCCACCGTGTTGGGGCACTGGCAGTGGGATCACCTGCAGGTCTGGCAATTGCCGCATACCGCTGGAACACGGGGCGAACCGCAGGCCCGGCAGGTATTGGCACCGGTGCTGGGGCTGGCACCTGAACAGTTGCCGATCAGCCGCAGCGAACGTGGCCGGCCGCAGCTGGGGCGGCCACTGGAAGGCCAGGATGTCGGCTGGAGCCACAGTGGCGGCCATCTGCTGGTGGCGCTGGGCCAGGGGGTGCGGCTGGGGGTGGACCTGGAGCGGATCCAGCCACGGCCGAGGATGGCCGAGGTGATCGCGCGTTTCTTCCATCCCGATGAAGTGGCCTGGCTGCTGGGCCTGGAGGAGGCGGCACGCCAGCAGTGGTTCTTCCGGGTCTGGTGTGCCAAGGAGGCGCTGCTCAAGGCCCATGGCCACGGCATTTCCTTTGGCCTGCACCGGTTCGCCTTTGCCCCGCAGGGGCAGTGCCTGCAGGTGAGCGTCAGCGACCCGGAGCTTGGCCCTGCCGGCAGCTGGCAGTTGCGCGAATGGGCCATCGGTGCGGATTTCCGCGCGGCATTGGCCTGGCAACCGCTGTGAGCCTGCGATAATGCCGGCCATGAGCACCCACACCCTCCCCGCCGACGTCGCCGCCAGCCTGGAGCAGGGCCTGGCCGCGATGTCGCTGCCTGCCGACCTGGCCGGCCCGCTGCTGCAGTATCTGGCCCTGCTGGACCGCTGGAACAAGACCTACAACCTGACCGCCATCCGCGACCCGCGCGAGATGGTCACCCGCCACCTGCTCGACTCGCTGGCCATGGCTCCGTTCTTTTCCACCGGTACCCTGGCCGACCTCGGCACCGGCCCCGGGTTGCCGGGCATCCCGCTGGCGATCACCCATCCGGGCCTGCAGGTGACCCTGGTGGAGAGCAATGGCAAGAAATGCCGCTTCATGCGCGAGGCCGTGCGCAAGCTGGGCTTGAGCAACGCACGGGTGGCCGAAAGCCGCGCCGAGGCGCTGGACGAGCCGGCTGCGTATGACAACCTGACCGCGCGGGCGATGGATACCCTGGCCGGGATCATCGCTGTCGGTGGCCACCTGCTGCGTCCGGGCGGCCGCCTGCTGGCGATGAAGGGCGTGGTCCCGCATGAGGAAATCGCCGCGCTGCCGGCCGGCTGGCAGGTCGAGTCGATCACCCCGCTGCAGGTGCCGGGCCTGGTCGGCGAGCGGCATCTGGTGGTGGTCGGCCGCGGCTGATTGTTCACCCGGTTTTCGCATTCGGCCGGCGAGCGGCCATAATGACCCACCAGGATTCCGCCCAAGAGGCTCAACGCATGGCCCGCATCATCGCGATTGCCAACCAGAAAGGCGGCGTCGGCAAGACCACTACCGCCGTGAACCTGGCCGCGGCACTTGCCGGTGCCGGCAAGCGCGTGCTGCTGGTGGACCTGGATTCGCAGGGCAATGCGACCATGGGCAGTGGCGTGGACAAGCGCGAGTTGAGTGCGTCCACCTACGACCTGCTGCTGGGCGAGGCCAGTGTGGTGCAGGTACGGGTGACCACCGGCGAGGGCTTTGACCTGCTGCCGGGCAACATCGACCTGACCGCCGCCGAGATCCAGCTGATGAGCCAGGATGCGCGCGAGCAGCGGCTCAAGACTGCGCTGGCACCGGTGGTCGGCCAGTACGACTACATCATCATCGACTGCCCGCCGGCACTGGGCCTGCTGACCCTCAACGCGCTGGCCGCGGCTGATTCGGTGATCGTGCCGATGCAGTGCGAGTACTACGCGCTGGAAGGCCTGAGTGCGCTGGTGGAAACCATCGAGGCACTGCGCAGCACGCTCAACCCGGTGCTGGAGATCGAAGGCGTGCTGCGCACCATGTTCGATGTGCGCAACAACCTGGCCAATGCGGTGTCGGCCGAGCTGACCGCGCATTTCGGTGACAAGGTGTTCCGCACCATCGTGCCGCGCAATGTGCGCCTGGCCGAGGCGCCCAGCCATGGCCAGAGCATCCTCGGCTATGACCGCAGCTCGCGCGGCGGCGTGGCCTATGTCGGCCTGGCCGGTGAAGTGATTCGTCGCAACGCGCAACGCAACAAGGCCGCCAAGGCCACGGAGATCGCCTGATGACTGCCAAAAAGCGCGGCCTTGGCCGTGGTCTGGATGCCCTGCTTGGCCCGAAGGGCGCCACCACGCCGGTCAACGTGGCCGCGGTGGCCCAGCCGCAACCGGGCGAGGTGCTGCGCCGGATCAAGGTCTCCGAGCTGCAGCCGGGCAAGTACCAGCCGCGCCGCGAGATGGATTCGTCCAAGCTGGACGAGCTGGCCGATTCGATCCGCGCCCAGGGCGTGATCCAGCCGATCCTGGTGCGCCGGCTGCCGGCCGGCAATTACGAGATCGTTGCCGGTGAGCGCCGCTGGCGTGCCTCGCAGCTGGCCGGGCTGACCGAAGTGCCGGTGGTGGTGCGCGAGCTGGAAGACCGCACCGTCGTTGCGATGGCGCTGATCGAGAACATCCAGCGCGAAGACCTCAACCCGTTGGAAGAGGCGCAGGCGCTGTCGCGCCTGATCCAGGAATTCAGCCTGACCCACGCCGAAGCGGCGCAGGCGGTGGGCCGTTCGCGTGCGGCGGTGTCCAACCTGCTGCGCCTGCTCGACCTGCCCGAAGGCGTGCGCGCGCTGCTGATCGAGCGCCGGCTGGAAATGGGCCATGCCCGTGCGCTGCTGACCCTGGCCCCGGAGCTGGCCACCAAGCTGGCCGAGGAAGCAGCCGAGCAGGGCTGGTCGGTGCGTGAGGTTGAGCATCGTGCCCAGCAGTTCGCCGCCGGCAAGCTGCCCGGTGCGCGCAAGGCCAAACCTGCCCCGGCCAGCCCGCTGGCCGATATCGCCAGCCTGCAGAATGAGTTGTCCGAAGCGCTCGGTGCACGGGTGGACATCACCCAGGGCCGTGGCGGCAAGGGCAAGCTGGTGATCCATTACAGCGACCTGGACACCCTGGACGGGGTGCTCGAACGCCTGCGCGCCCGTCGCGGCTAGGTGTTCCCGACCGCCGCAGGCACGCTGATCAAAGGCCAGGACAATGCATCCGGACAAGGTCGACCGTAACCGCCTGTTGCGCCTGACCGACCTGCCCAATGTGGGGCCGGCCTGCGAGAAGGATCTGCGCCTGATCGGCATCCGGGTGCCGGCGCAGCTGCGCGGGCGCGATGCCTATGACCTGTACGCCCAGCTGTGCCTGCGCACCGGGGTGGTCCACGATCCCTGTGTCATCGACGTGTTTCTGTCGATCGTGCGTTTTCTGGCCGGTGAACCGGCCCAGCCCTGGTGGGCCTTCAGTGCCGAACGCCGGGCCCAGCTGGCGCGTGAGCCGATGCAGCGGTAAAGCACCGCGGTGTTGCCACCGCGTGCCTGCCTGGCTGCGACGCGTCTGCCGGCGGCCGATGGATCCTCCCGGGTTGTGGCCCGGCAAATGATTTTGAGTCCACCCCGGCCAGTGACATGATTGGCCGGCTGCCCGCCGCCCGGGCTTTTCACTGCAGAGCGTTTGATGACCATTCTTGTTACCGGCGCTGCCGGTTTTATCGGTGCCCATACCTGCCAGGCCCTGGCCGCTGCCGGCCAGCCGGTGGTGGGGCTGGACAACTACAACGATTACTACGACCCGCAGATCAAGCGCGACCGGGTGGCGGCGTTGTGCCCACAGGTCGATATCCGCAGCCTGGATCTGACCGACCGGGGCGGGCTGGAGGCGTTGTTCGAACAGGTCAAGCCGCGCGCGGTGATCCACCTGGCCGCGCAGGCGGGGGTGCGTTACTCGCTGGAAAACCCGCAGGCCTATGTCGATTCCAACCTGACCGGCTTTGTGAACATCCTCGAGCTGTGCCGGCACCATCCGGTCGAGCACCTGGTATATGCCTCCAGCAGCTCGGTCTACGGTGATTCGGCCACCCCGCCGTTTTCCGAGGACCAGCGCATCGACCGCCCGCGCTCGCTGTATGCCGCAACCAAGGCGGCCAACGAGCTGATGGCCTACACCTATGCCCAGCTGTTTGGCCTGAAGGCCACCGGCCTGCGCTTTTTCACCGTGTACGGGCCCTGGGGCCGGCCGGACATGGCGCCGCTGCTGTTCTCGCGCGCGGTGCTGGCCGGGCGGCCGATCCAGGTGTTCAACCAGGGCCGGATGCAGCGTGATTTCACACATGTTTCCGACATTGTCGCCGGTATCCTCGGCGCGCTTTCCCACCCATCCACCGAGGCGGTTGCGCATCAGGTCTTCAATCTAGGCAATCACACCCCGATCGAGCTGGAGCACTTCATCGGGGTGATCGAGCAGGCTGCCGGGGTGCCCGCGCACAAGGTCTACAAGCCGATGCAGCCGGGCGACATGGTCCGCACCATGGCCGATACCCGGCGTGCCGCCGAGGCCTTCGGCTACGCACCGCGCACGCCGATTGAAACCGGCTTGCCACCGGTGGTGGCCTGGTGCCGTGATTACTTTGGAGCCGCGGTCTGATTTCATCGGGCCGTAACTGAAGGCCCCGTCCAATCCGCCGATTCATGCTTACTGGACGATCCATGCCCTTACCTCAGCTTTCCGTGGTTGTTCCGATCCATAACGAGAAGGACAACGTTGCGGCCCTGCTGGCAGAAATCGCGGCGGTACTGCGTGGCCGGCTGGAGTGGGAGGCGGTGTTTGTCGATGATCTTTCCAGTGATGCCAGCCTGACGGTAATGCAGGGGTTGAAGGCCGAATACCCCGAGCTGCGCATCCTGTCCCACCGCAGCCAGTGCGGGCAGAGCACCGCCCTGCACAACGGCGTGCGTGCGGCCCGGGCGGCGTGGGTGGTGACCCTGGATGGCGATGGCCAGAACGACCCGGCCGACATCCCCGGGTTGCTGGCCGAGCGCGAGCGTGCGGCGCCGTCGGTGCGGTTGTTTGCCGGCTGGCGGGTCAACCGCCGGGACTCCGGCTCCAAGCGCTGGGCCAGCCGCTGGGCCAATGCGATCCGTGCCTGGCTGCTCAAGGACGACACCCCCGATACCGGCTGCGGGATCAAGCTGTTCGAGCGCGAGGCCTTCCTCGCCCTGCCGTACTTCGACCACATGCATCGCTACCTGCCGGCACTGATGCAGCGGGCCGGCTGGTCGACGGTGAGTGTTCCGGTCAACCACCGCCATCGCCTCAACGGGGTCTCCAAATACACCAACTGGGGGCGCGCGCTGGTGGGTGTGCGTGACCTGCTCGGCGTGAGCTGGTTGATCGCGCGCAGCAAGCGCACGCAGACCGTGGAGTACTGAGCATGGGCTGGATGAACCAGGCGCTGCCCTGGCTGGAGTGGACCGGTGTGCACCTGTCGCCGTGGAAGCTGATCGGCCTGACCGGGGCACTGATGTTCGGTGGCCGCTGGCTGGTGCAGTTCTGGGCCACGCGCAAGGCCGGGCGGCCGGTGATTCCCCGGCTGTTCTGGTACATGAGCGTGGCCGGCAGCCTGATGACGCTGAGCTATTTCCTGTTCTCGGCCAAGCAGGATGCGGTGGGCATTGCGCAGAACCTGTTCCCGGCCTTTACCGCGCTGTACAGCCTGCGCCTGGACATCCGCCACCGTGGCTGGAAACCGGCAGCGGACGAGCCTGCCGGCTGAGCAGCCGTTGCAAGTGCCGTTACGGCCCTGTCCGTGCCTGGCGGGCGGTGCGATGATCAGCGCTGTATTCAGCGCTGGGGAATGGGATCGTGAAATCGTCTTTGGCGGTAGCCGTGGTGGTGGCACTGGGACTGGCGGGGGTGCCGTCACCGGCAGCGGCCACGCGTGATGCGGGTACGGCCACCGCCGATGCCGCTGACCTGCGCCTGCGCGCGATTGCCGATGCCGAGTACCAGTGGCGGCATGCCGATGCGCCGGGCCAGCAGCGTGCCAGCAACCGGCTGGAAGATGTCGGCGAGGCAGCCCAGCAGGCCCGGCTGGCCGGCTGGCAGCAGGTGCTGGCCGAGCTGGATCGCATCGATACCACCCAGCTCTCGGCCGAGGGCAAGGTCGACTACGCGGTATACCGCGCGCAGATCCTGGACCTGATCGACGCGGTCGAGCAGCGCAGCTACCAGATGCCGTTCAATTCGGACTCCTCGTTCTGGTCCAACCTCGGCTTCATGGCACGCCGGCCGTTGACCACGGCGCAGCAGGCGCAGGATTACATCGCCCTGCTGCAGGATGTGCCGCGGCATTTCGGGCAACAGATCGACAACATGCGTGCCGGCTTGGCGCGTGGCTTCAGCGTGCCACGCGCGGTGCTGGACGGGCGCGAGGTGTCCATTGCCGCGGTGGCCCGGCTGCAGGATCCGACCGCCTCGCCGCTGTACGGCCCGTTGCAGCGTTTGCCGGCCTCGATCCCGCAGGCCCAGCGCGAGCAGCTGCAGCGCCAGGGGCAGGCGGCGATCGCCGGCAGCGTGATCCCGGCCTACCGCCAGCTGCTGGCCTTTTTCCAGGACGAGTATGTGCCGCAGGCGCGCACCAGCCTGGCGGCCGAGGCGATGCCCGGCGGTGAGGCGTTCTACCGCTCGCAGATCCGCCAGTACACCACGCTGGACCTGAGCCCGGCACAGATCCACCAGATCGGCCTGGACGAGGTGGCGCGCATCCGCGCCGAGATGGAAACGGTGATCGACGCCAGCGGTTTCCAGGGCCGCAGCCGGGAAACCCGGTTTGCCGATTTCCTGCATTTCCTGCGCACCGATGAGCAGTTCTATGCCAAAACGCCCGAGCAGCTGCTGCACCACGCTGCGTGGATCGCCAAGCGCGTGGATGCGGTGATCGGCCGTTACGTCACCCTGCCGCGTGCGCGTTTCACCATCGTGCCGGTGCCCGAGGACATCGCCCCGTTCTGGACCGCCGGCCGCGGTGGCATGGGCACCTACTGGGTCAACACCTATGACCTGCCGTCGCGGCCGCTGTACAACCTGCCGGCCCTGACCCTGCACGAATCCGACCCCGGCCATGCCATGCAGGGCGCACTGGCCGCCGAGCAGGGGGCGCAGCCGGCCTGGCGGCGCGACAACTACATCTCCGCCTATGGCGAAGGCTGGGGCCTGTATACCGAGAAGCTCGGCGTGGAGATGGGCATCTACCAGACCCCGTACGAGGACTTCGGCCGGCTGACCTACGAAATGTGGCGTGCGGCGCGGCTGGTGATCGATACCGGTGTGCACCACTACGGCTGGAGCCGCGAACAGGCCCTGGCCTACCTGCGCGACAACACCGCGCTCAGCGAGCACGAGGTCACCACCGAGGTCGACCGCTACATCTCCTGGCCGGCGCAGGCGCTGAGCTACAAGCTCGGCGAGATCGAGATCTGGAAACTGCGCCGCCAGGCTGAAAGCGAGCTGGGCGATGCCTTCGAGCTGAAGGCCTTCCACGACTTCGTGCTGCAGCAGGGCTCGGTGCCGCTGCCGGTGCTGCGCAACCAGGTCGAAGGCTGGATTGCCGCGCGCAAGGGCTGAACCAAGGCAACCGGCAGCCGGCCACGCGCGATGGCTGCCGGATCCCGGCCGGTACCTGCGGCCCGTGCAAGGCACGGCGTTTCCCCACAGGCATCCTGTGAGGTGCCTCGGTGTCCTGGGTACAAGACCACCAGACAAACAATGCTTGCGCCTGCATGCAGGTGTAGCTGCAGCTGCCAGCGCCAGCGGATCAGGCCGCGGTGGTGTCCGGCAGCCGTGCCACGACCTTGATCTCGAACTGGAAGCCGTACAGCCAGCTCACGCCGATGCCGGTCAGAGTGGGGTAGGGCGCCTGGCCCCAGTACTCCGGGACGATGGCCCAGGCTCTGGCGAAGTTCACTTCGGCATCGACCAGGAACACGGTGACATCGATGACATCGTCAAAACGGCAGCCGGCGGCCGCCAGCACGGCATTGAGGTTGTCGAAGGCGCGCCGCACCTGGTCCTCGAACACCGGTTCGGGGGAGCCGTCCTCACGGCTGCCCACCTGCCCGGACACGAACAGCAGGCCATTGGCACGCACGGCCGGTGAGTAATGGTTGCGCTCGTACAGGGCACGGCGGCCGCTGGGAAACACCACATCGCGCTGGTTCATTGCTGGAATCCTGAAGGGCGGGGGGCACGGTGCACCCGGCGGGGAGGGCCATCTTCAGGGGCGCAGAGGCGCTGGATAAACCAGTCAAGTGCGCCTAGATTGTTTTCAATTTGCGAACAATGGAGCGCCATGGACCGTTTCCAGGCGATGCGGGTGTTTGTCCGTGTGGTCCAGGCCGGGAGCCTGACCCAGGCCGCACAGACCCTGCAGCTGGGTCGCGCCACGGTGACCCAGCTGCTCAAACAGCTGGAAGCACACCTGCAGGTGCGCCTGCTCAACCGCACCACCCGCCGGGTCAGCCTGACCGCCGACGGTACGGCCTACTACGAGCGGGCGCTGCAGTTGCTGGCCGACCTGGAAGAGGCCGAGGCCAGTGTCGGCAGTGCGCGCAGCCAGCCCCGCGGGCGCTTGCGCATCGACGTGCCCAGCCCGTTCGCGCAGCAGGTGCTGATGCCTGCGTTGCCCGACTTTGTTGCCCGCTACCCCGGGATCACCCTGGAGATCGGCGCCAGCGACCGCGCGGTGGATGTGATCGCCCAGGGCGTGGACTGTGTGATCCGTGGCGGCGAGCTGCGCGATGGCGGGCTGGTCGCACGCCGGCTGTGCGGGCTGCCGCTGGCGCTGCATGCCTCCCCTGCCTACCTGGCACGGTGTGGCACGCCGCACCAGCCGCAGGACCTGCAGGACCCGGTCCACCAGCTGGTGGGTTTTCGTGGCGCCGGATCCGGCCAGGTACACCTGCCGCAACTGTCACGCGGTGGCCAGGTGCTCACCCCGGCCATGCACTGCCGGCTCAGCGTGGATGATGGCAACGCCTGTCTTGCCGCTGGCCTGGCCGGGTTGGGCATCATCTGCCTGCCCACCTACCTGACCGCTGTGCATGTACGTGCCGGTGAGCTGGTGCCGCTGCTGCCGCAATGGGAACTGCCGCCGATGCCGTTGCACCTGGTGTTTGCGCCCAACCGCTATGTCAGCCACCGCTTGCGGGTTTTCATTGACTGGATGACCGCCCAACTGCAGCACGGGCTGGCCTGAGCGCGGGTCAGCGCGCCAGCCAGCGCTCCAGCGTGGCCACGGCGGTGGCCACGCCGTCCTCGGCGGCCATCGCCTGTCCCAGTGCCTGGGCACGTGCGACGGTGGCCGCATCGGTGGCGATGGCGATCGCGCGCTGCAGGGTGGGGCGGTCGAAGTGTTTGAGTGACAGCGGCGGCCCGGCCACGCCGCGCTGGAACAGCCGCTGTGCCCAGAACGGCTGGTCGGCCACCCACGGCAGTACCAATTGCGGTACCCCGGCGCGGCTGGCCGAATGGGTGGTACCGCTGCCACCGTGGTGGATCAGCAGCGCGCAGTGCGGGAACAGCGCCTCATGCGCTACCGGTGGGCAGATCCGCACATGCGCTGGCGGCTGCCAGCCTGCGGGCAGGCCGGCCCAGCCCGGCGCCAGCAGCACCGGGCGCGGCCCCAGCGCATCGATCAGCCCGCCGAACACGCGCTGGCGGTCAAACCCGCGCATCGAACCGAAGCCGATGAACACCGGCGCCGGCCGTTGCGCCAGCCACTGCTGCAGGTCCGCCGGCAAGCTCTGCGCTGCCTCGGGCAGGCGCCATTGGCCACAGGCGCGATGGTTGGCCGGCCAGTCGGCTGGCGTGGGCAGCAGTGCAGGCGAAAAGCCGTACAGGAAGGCGGCATCGTGCAGCGGCTGCCGCAGCGGTGGCCGGCCCTGACGCCGGCGTGCGGCATTGAGCGGACCGCGGAACTGGCGCCAGATCTGCAGCATCGCCAGCCGGTGGCTGGGCCGGTTGATCCAGCGCGGCCAGGGCCCCGGTGGCAGGAACGTGCTGGGGAACGCCGCAGTCGGGGTGACCGGTACGGTGCCGGTGCCGATCAGCGGCAGCGCCTGCTGCTCGGCCACGGCCATGCCGATGAAGGCGGCCAGGCCGCCGGCCAGCACCGCCGTGCAGCCCTCGGCGGCGGCAGTGGCCTGTGCCAGCCAGTCCGCGCTGTGCCGCTGGGCCATGTCGGCCAGGCCGCGGCTGGCCGCACGCAGGCTGCTGCCTTGGCTGACCAGCGCAGCGACATCGTTGTCGATGTCCCCGGCCAGCGGCGCGTGCGGCACCGCCAGCGCCTGTGCCGTGGCCAGGCTGCGGCCCTCACCGAGCAGGGTCACCTGGTGGCCGGCATCGATCAGCCCGCGGGCCAGCATCACCTGCGGGCGGGTGTCGCCCTCGGTACCGTAGGTGAGCAGCAGCAGGCGCATCGATCCTTCCTCGGCTTGTGGACAACTTGCATGTGCCCGGGCGCGCGGGCATAATTGCCGGCTCGCTGTCTGCGGAAATCTCCGGGCAGCGGCCGGAAGCACGTCCTCCGGCCGTGCCGCAGCGTAAACCCGATTCCCGTGACGTGTGGTGGTTCATCCGCCGGGGCCGCCGTCTTCCTGGCTAAGGAGGACACAATCGACATTACCGAGGTGCGCAATGTCCCGAGTTTGCCAAGTTTCCGGCAAGAAGGTGCAGACGGGTAACAACGTCTCGCACGCCAACAACAAGACCCGTCGTCGCTTCCTGCCGAACCTGCATGAGCGCCGCTTCTGGGTTGCCAGCGAAAACCGCTGGGTGAAGCTTCGTGTTTCCGCGCATGCACTGCGCACCATCGACAAGAACGGCATTGATTCCGTTCTGGCTGAGCTGCGTGCCCGCGGCGAAAAGGTCTGAGGAGTAAATAATCATGGCAGGTAAGCGCGATAAGGTCCGTATGATTTCCTCGGCCGGCACTGGCCACTTCTACACCACGGACAAGAACAAGAAGAACACTCCGGGGAAGATGGAATTCCTGAAGTACGATCCGGTTGTTCGCAAGCACGTGATGTACAAGGAAGGCAAGATCAAGTAATCCTCCGGGATCGCTTGCAGCTTCCAGCAAAACCCGCCGCAAGGCGGGTTTTGTGTTTCCGGGTCCGGCAGCGGCAGAATCGGCCATCTTCCCGGCGGGTGCTGCGATGCTGTCCGAGGGCTTTCAGGGTTCGTGGCTGTTGCTGGCGCTGGACTGGCTGATCCGGCTGGTGGCGCTGTGCTGGATCCCGGTGCGCACCAGCCCGGGCGCGGCGCGCAGCTGGCTGTTGCTGGTCGGCTTCGTGCCGTTGCTGGGCTTGCCGCTGTACCTGTTGCTCGGCCATCCGTGGCTGTCGGCGCGCCGAGTGCGGCGGCAGGCGCAGGTCTCGCGCCGTATCCGGCGCCAGCAGGCGTTGCAGCATGCCCTGCGCTGGCGGCCGGAGGAGGGCACCGCCGCCGCCGAGATCGCCGCGCTGGTCGAGCGCCAGGGCGACTTCATGCCCACCCACGGCAATGCAGTGCAGCTGCTGGACGACTATGACGGCGCGTTGCGCCGGCTGCTGGACGACATCGACGGTGCCAGCCAGCGGGTGCACCTGCTGTACTACCTGATGTTCGACGATGCGGTCGGCGAGGCCGTGGTGGCCGCGCTGGAACGGGCCAGTGCGCGCGGCGTGCGCTGCCGGCTGCTGCTGGATGCGGTCGGCGCCAAGCGTGGGCTGCGGTGTTACCGGCGGCGGCTGCAGGCGGCCGGGGTGGAGGTGCAGGCGATGCTGCCCGGCGGCCTGCGCTGGCGCCGCAGCGGGCGCATGGACCTGCGCAACCACCGCAAGATGGCGATGATCGACGGCTGCATCGGCCACGTCGGTTCGCAGAACCTGGCCGATGCGCGCTTCATCGCCGGTTTTCCCAACCGGGAGCTGGTCGCGCGGGTGCACGGGCCGGTGGTGGCGCACCTGGAGGCGGTGTTCGCCAGCGATTGGTACGTCGAGACCGGGCAGGCGCTGGAAGTGCTGGACACGCCGCCGGCCGTGGCCGACGTCGCCACCCAGCTGCTGCCAAGCGGACCGGCCTACCCGTTTGCCAACGCCCGTGATGCGGTCAACGCGCTGATCCACCTCGCCCGGCGCGAACTGGTGCTGGTGACCCCGTACTTCGTTCCCGACGAGGCAACCCTGGCCGCGCTGCGCATCGCCGCGCTGTCCGGGGTGGATGTGCAGCTGATCCTGTCGGCCAGCAACAACCAGCGCCTGACCTGGTGGGCGCAGCAGGCCTACTACATTTCCTGCATGCCAAGCACCTGCGCGTGGATGGCCAGATCGCGGTGGTCGGCTCGATCAACCTGGATATCCGCTCGTTCGCGCTCAACGCCGAGATCGGCCTGCTGGTCTACGACACCGGGCTGCTGCAGCGCCTGCGCACGATCGAGGCCGACTATCTCGCCCATGCCGACCCGCTGACCCTGCAGCAGTGGCGGCAGCGTCCGGCGTGGTGGCGCAGCCGCGAGGGCATCGCGCGGCTGGCCGATGCGCTGATGTAGGCGGCGGTTGCTTCCGGTGCGCCGTCGGGAGTGGTGGAGCGCTGCCGGTACAATCGGCGCATGACTGAAAGCAACCATGCACCCACCGTCGACCTGGCCATCATCGGGGGCGGCGCCGCCGGCGTGCTCACCGCCATCCACGCGCTGTGCCAGGCCCGCCCCGGGCTGCAGCTGGCACTGATCGAGCCGGACCTGCCGCTGGCCCGTGGTGTGGCCTATGCCACCGGCCACGAGGGCCACCTGCTCAACGTGCCGGCCGGCAAGATGAGCGGCTTTGCCGACGTGCCGGACGACTTCCTCGATTACCTGTGCCAGCTGCAGGCCTACCCGGAGCTGGACCGCGACGCCCTGGCGCGCCACTACGTCAGCCGCCGCCACTACGCGGCCTACCTGCAGCTGCGCTTGCGCCAGGCGCAGCAGGGCAGCGCGGCGCAGCTGCAGCTGGTCAACGACAGCGTGAGCGCGCTGCAGCCCGAAGGCGACGGCCTGCGCCTGGTCCTCGGCGATGGCAGCGCACTGCGTGCCGGTGCGGTGAGCGTGGCGGTGGGCAATACGTTGCGGCCACTGCCGGCGCGCGGTGCGCAGCTGCTGTCCCGCGCACAGCGCGTGGAGGCTTGGGACTACCCGGCGGTACAGGCCATCGACCCCGGCGTGGACGTGTGCATCGTCGGCTCCGGCCTGAGCATGGCTGACAGCGTCGTCTCGCTGCTGGCCAACGGCCATCGCGGCGTGATGCACGTGATCTCGCGCCATGCCCTGCTGCCGCTGCCACATGCCGAGGGCGGCGCAGCCGACTTCGACCCGCAGCCGTTGCTGGCGATGAACCTGCGTCAGCGCCTGCGTGGCCTGCGCCAGCACGCGCGCCAGGCGCAGGCGCAGGGGCTGCCCTGGCAGGCGGTCATGGACCGCATCCGGCCGCTGGGGCAGGCGCTGTGGCAGTCACTGTCGGCCGCGGACCAGCGCCGCTTCCTGCGCCATGTGGTGCGCTACTGGGACGTGCACCGGCACCGCATTGCTCCGTCGGTACATGCCCAGCTGCAGGCCTTGCGCGAGCGCGGCCAGCTCCAGCTGCACCGTGGCCGCATCGATGCGGTGTCCGCAGATGGCGACCACGTCCGGCTCACGGGCGATGGCCGGCGCGGGTCGCGGCTGCACCTGCAGGTGCAGTGCGTGGTCAATGCCACGGGCGTGGAAACGCGCGGCCAGGCCATGCGCAACCCGTTGCTGCAGCAGTTGCTGGCCAGTGGCCTGGCGCGCCCGGGGCCACACGGTATCGGCCTGGATACCGCTCCCGACGGGCAGCTGCTGGACGCTGATGGCACGCCGCATCCGCGCATCCAGGTGATCGGCAGCCTGCGCATCGGCTCGCTGTGGGAGAGCCTGGCGATCCCGGAGCTGCGCGTGCAGGCCGCACAGGCCGCACAGTGGATGCTCGCTCAGGCCGGATTGCCGTGACCCGGACGGCTTTCCCGTAAAATGCGCCAATGGATGTTTCCCACCTGCTCGACGGGCTCAACGCAGCCCAGCGCGAGGCCGTTTCCGCGCCTCCCGGTCACCACCTGATTCTTGCCGGCGCCGGTTCCGGCAAGACCCGGGTGCTGACCCACCGCATCGCCTGGCTGCATGAAGTCATGGGCGTGCCGACCCATGGCATCTTCGCGGTGACCTTCACCAACAAGGCCGCCGGCGAAATGCGCCACCGCATCGATGCGCAGTTGCCGGCCGGCAGCCGCGGGATGTGGATCGGCACCTTCCATGGCCTGGCCCACCGCCTGCTGCGGCTGCATTTTGCCGAGGCGCGGTTGCCGGAAAGCTTCCAGGTGCTCGACAGCGATGATCAGCTGCGGCTGGTCAAGCGCGTGGTCCAGGCGCTGGAAATCGACGATGCCAAGTACCCGCCCAAGCAGATTGCCTGGTGGATCAACGAGCAGAAGGACGAGGGCCGGCGTGCACAGCACATCCAGGCCGCCGCGCATGATCCGTGGACGGAAACCATGCGCCAGGCCTATGCGGCCTACCAGGAGCGCTGTGACCGTGCCGGCCTGGTCGATTTTGCCGAGCTGCTGCTGCGCGCGCACGAGCTGCTGCGTGACAACCCGGCGCTGCTGGCCCATTACCGTGCCCGTTTCGGCCACCTGCTGGTGGACGAGTTCCAGGACACCAACGCCATCCAGTACGCCTTCGTCCGCGTGCTGGCCGGCGAGACTGGCCAGGTGTTCGTGGTCGGTGACGATGACCAAGCCATCTATGGCTGGCGCGGGGCCAAGGTCGAGAACGTACAGCGCTTCCTGAAGGACTTCCCGGGCGCGCAGACCATCCGCCTGGAGCAGAACTACCGCTCCACCGGCAACATCCTGGCCGCAGCCAATGCGGTGATCGAACACAACCCGGACCGCATCGGCAAGCAGCTGTGGACCGAGGCCGGGGAGGGCGACCCGATCGACCTGTATGCGGCCTACAACGAGATGGACGAGGCCCGTTACGCGGTGGAGCGGGCGCGGCAGTGGGTACGCGATGGCGGCAGCTATGCCGATGTGGCGGTGCTGTACCGCTCCAACGTGCAGTCGCGGGCGATCGAAGAAGCCCTGCTGGCCGAGC
The DNA here is from genome assembly GCF_001431525.1 of Stenotrophomonas koreensis. Classification (GTDB taxonomy): domain Bacteria; phylum Pseudomonadota; class Gammaproteobacteria; order Xanthomonadales; family Xanthomonadaceae; genus Stenotrophomonas; species Stenotrophomonas koreensis. Next base: position 5,677 of record NZ_LDJH01000009.1, on the reverse strand, counting down.
AGGTGCCTTACCGCGTGTATGGCGGCATGCGCTTTTTCGAGCGCGCTGAAATCAAGGACGCGCTGGCCTACCTGCGCCTGATGACCAACCGCGACGATGACGCCGCCTTCGAGCGCGCGGTCAATACCCCGACCCGCGGTATCGGCGAGCGCACCCTGGACGAGGTGCGCAGGCTGGCGCGCGAGCTGCGCCTCTCGTTGTGGCAGGCCACCGAGCTGGCTGCCCAGGGCACCAGCCTGGCCGCACGGGCGCGCAATGCGCTGGCCGGTTTCCGGCAGCTGATCACCGCGTTGGCGGCCGAAAGCGCGGGCATGACCCTGGCCGAGCGCATCGACCACGTGCTGGCACGTTCGGCGCTGCACGAGCACTGGGCCAAGGAAGGGCGCAACGGGCTGGATTCGGAATCGCGCACCGAAAACCTCAACGAACTGGTGTCGGTGGCCAGCCGCTTTGCCCGCCGCGAGGATGACCTGGACGAGGTCGGCGAGCACATGAGCGAGCTGGTCGCCTTCCTGTCCTATGCCTCGCTGGAGGCCGGCGAAGGCCAGGCCCAGGCCGACGAGGATGGCGTGCAGCTGATGACCCTGCATGCGGCCAAGGGGCTGGAATTCCCGCTGGTGCTGCTGGTGGGCATGGAGGACGGCCTGTTCCCGTCGGCGCGCTCGATTGATGAGTCAGGCCGGTTGGAGGAGGAGCGTCGTCTGGCCTATGTCGGCATCACCCGCGCCCGCCAGAAGCTGGTGCTGTCCTATGCCGAATCCCGGCGTATCCACGGCCAGGAGAACTACAACGTGCCCTCGCGCTTCCTGCGCGAGATCCCCAGGACCCTGCTGCATGAGGTGCGGCCGAAGGTGCAGGTCAGCCGTCCGTCCTCGCTGGGTGCGCCGCGCCATGCCGGCCACGCCCCGCTGGAAGCCCCGGCCGTGGCCCTGGGTGCGAGCGTGAGCCATCCGAAATTTGGCGAAGGCATGGTCACCGACTTTGAAGGCAGCGGCAATCACGCGCGCATCCAGGTCGAGTTCATCGAGGCCGGCAGCAAGTGGCTGGTGCTGGCCTACGCCAACCTCACCGTCCTGTAGTCTTCTCCATCCGTTGCAGCGGTTGCTGCGCCGTCCCTGTTTCCACGGAGCAGTTCCCGATGTCCACCGAGCCGGCCGCCCAGGCCCCCGTTTTTACCTTCACTGCGCGGCTGAATGCGCGTCTGCAGCCCGAGCACGCCCAGGAGCTGTTCGTCGAGCCCCTGAGTGCCTGGTTGCAGGATGCCGGCCAGGGCGATGCCGCCCTCGGCCAGGTCGGGCACAGCCCGGACGGTGAGGTGCTCTACGTGGACCTGCGCATCGCCCTGCAGGACGAAAGTGAAGTGGCCACAGTGATCGTCGCGCTGGAAGAACTGGGTGCACCGCTGGCCTCCACCCTGCTGTTACCCGAAGGCGAGCATGATTTTGGCCGGATGCAGGGCCTTGGCCTGTACCTGGATGGCCAGAACCTGCCCGAACAGGTCTATGAAACCTGTGATCCGCACGAGGTATTCGAACAGGTCAGCCGCTGCATCGATGGACTGGGTGATGTCTGCAGTTTCTGGCAGGGTGAAAGCGAAACCGCGTTGTATCTGTACGGCCAGGATGCCGCTGCGATGGAGCAGGCCATGGCCGGTTTCCTGGCCAGTTATCCGTTGTGCCAGGGCGCCCGCCTGGAGCGGATTGCCTGAGGTTTGATCACACGCAAGGCGGCAAAGTCATTTACAGGGTGTAATTTAGTCATCTCACGCTTCGGACAAGGACAAGACAATGTATAAGCGCATTTTGATTGCCGTAGATGGTTCACCGCTCTCCAACCGTGGCCTGGAAAAGGGGCTGGAACTGGCCGCCGGGCTGGGTGCCGAGGTCGATATCCTCAACGTCTGCGAGCCGTGGGCGGTAGGGATGTACGACGCGATGGGCTGGAGCGCCGGTTACGAAAACACCCCGCAGTACCTGGAAGACCGGCGCAAGCAGGCGATGGAAATCCTCGAGCCGGCCGCCGCTGCCGCTGCCGCTGCCGGGGTCAAGGCCAACGTGATGCATGTGGTGGACCGCTATGCGGCCGACGGCATCATCGACACCATCGCCAGCCAGAACAGTGACCTGGTGGTGCTGGCCTCGCATGGCCGCCGTGGCATCCGTCGCGCGCTGCTCGGCAGCCAGACCGCCGAAGTGCTGGCCCGCGCCACCGTACCGGTGCTGGTCATCCGCTGAGCCCACCGCCAGCCTGCCAGCTGACGGCCGCCCGAAGGCGGCCGTCTTGCGTCACCAGCTGTAGAGCTTCCAGTAGACCACCGGCACCTGGTCCCTGGGGTTGTCCATGCGCCCGTCACCATCACGGTCATACAGGTAGTAGGGCGCGCCTCGGGCGGGTTTGACCCGGACCATGCGCAGTTGGCCGGCGACCCGGTATTCCTCCAGCAGGTCACCGTTTTCCATGGTGCGGCTGGATACCCTGGCCCCGCTGACATCCACCGGGTAGGCATCGGACGAACCGCCGCCGCTGCTGCAGCCGGCCAGCAGGAACGTGGTTGAAAACAACAGGGTGGCAAGCTGTCGGGCAGTCATCGTGATTCCTCGCGCCGGGTAGTGGCCTGATCATAGCGGCCGGCAGGACAAGGCTGCGCGTAGAATCAGCCCCATGAGCAGACTTGTCCTGATTGATGGCTCCAGCTATCTGTACCGCGCCTTCCATGCGCTTCCTCCACTGACCAATGCCCAGGGCGAGCCGACCGGCGCGCTGTTTGGCGTGGTCAACATGCTGCGCGCCACCTTGAAGGAACAGCCGGCCTACGTTGCCTTCGTGGTCGATGCACCGGGCAGGACCTTCCGCGACGACCTGTACGACCAGTACAAGGCCAACCGCCCGCCGATGCCCGATGAGCTGCGCGCCCAGATCGAGCCGATGATGGCCATTGTCCAGGCGCTGGGTTTCCCGATCCTGCGCGTGCCCGGGGTCGAGGCCGACGACGTGATCGGCACCCTGGCCGTCCAGGGGGCACAGGCAGGCCTGCAGGTGACCATTTCCACCAGTGACAAGGACTTTGCCCAGCTGGTGCGTCCGGGCGTGGAGCTGGTCAACACCATGACCGGTTCGCGTACCGATTCGGACGCGGCGGTGATCGAGAAGTTCGGCGTGCGTGCCGAGCAGATCGTCGATTACCTGGCGTTGATGGGCGATGCGGTGGACAACGTGCCCGGGGTGACCAAGTGCGGGCCCAAGACCGCGGCCAAGTGGCTGGCCGAGTACGGAACGCTGGATGGGGTGATCGCGGCGGCACCGACGATCAAGGGCAAGATCGGCGAAAACCTGCGCGAGGCGTTGGACCGGCTGCCGCTGAACCGGCAGCTGGTCACGATCAAGACCGATGTCGCGCTGGAGCAGGCACCGACCGAGCTGGTCCTGCGCGAGCGCGATGCTCCGGCGTTGATCCAGCTGTACGGCCGTTATGGCTTCAACCGTGCGCTGGAAGAGCTGGGTGGCGCCGCCGCGGCCGACGAGGTGGTCTCCACCGACCTGAGCGCGACCCCGGCCGGGCATGCCAAGGCCAGCCGTGCGCCGGCTGCTGGGGTGGCCGATACCGCCCTGGCTGCCCCGGGCCAGTACGAACTGGTCACCACCTCCGGGCAGCTGCAGGCCTGGGTGCAGGCCCTGGCCGTTGCCGATGAATTCGCCTTTGATACCGAAACCGACGCGCTCGATGCCCTGCGCGCCAACCTGGTCGGCATCAGCCTGTGCGCGCAGCCGGGCGTGGCCTGCTATATCCCGGTGGGCCATGTGCTTGGCGATGCCGGCGGCCTGCTCGGGCCACAACTGTGTGAGGGCCAGTTGCCGCTGGCCACGGTCATCGAGGCGCTGCGCCCGCTGCTGGAAGACCCGGCCAAGGCCAAGATCGGCCAGAACGGCAAGTACGACCTGCATGTGCTGCGCCGCCATGGCATCGCTGTGGCCGGCTACCGCGATGACACCCTGCTGCAGAGCTTCGTACTCAATGCCACCGCCACCCGCCACGACATGGACTCGCTGGCCCGGCATTACCTGGGCTATGCGACGGTCAAGTACGAGGACGTTGCCGGCAAGGGCGCCAAGCAGGTGAGCTTTGCCCAGGTGGCGCTGGCCGATGCGCTGCGCTATGCCGCCGAGGATGCCGACATCACCCTGCGCCTGCACCGCGTGCTGCGCCCGCAGCTGGCGGCGGTACCGGAGCTGGAGCGCGTCTACACCCAGATCGAGATGCCGCTGGTGCCGGTGCTGGCGCGGATCGAGGCCAACGGCGTGGCCATCGATGTGGACGAGCTCAGGCGCCAGAGTGCGGACCTGTCCGCGCGCATGCTGGCCGCCCAGCAGCAGGCCACCGAGCTGGCCGGGCATGCGTTCAACCTGGATTCGCCCAAGCAGCTGCAGGCGGTGCTGTTCGACGAGCTTGGCCTGCCGGCACTGGTGAAGACCCCGAAGGGGGCGCCGTCGACCAACGAGGAGGCGCTGGAAGCCATTGCCGACCAGCACGAGCTGCCGCGGGTGATCCTGGAATACCGCGGCCTGGCCAAGCTGCGCAGCACCTACACCGACAAGCTGCCGGAGATGGTCAATCCGGACACCGGCCGGGTACACACCAATTACCACCAGGTTGGCGCCGCCACCGGACGGATGTCCTCCTCCGACCCGAACCTGCAGAACATCCCGGTGCGCACCAGCGATGGCCGGCGCATCCGCGAGGCCTTCATCGCCGCCCCGGGTCACAAGATCGTCGCCTTCGACTATTCCCAGGTCGAGCTGCGGATCATGGCCCACCTCTCGGCCGATCCGGCGCTGATTGCCGCCTTCCAGGCCGGCGCGGACATCCACCGCGCCACCGCCGCCGAGGTGTTCGGGGTGGCGCTGGAGCAGGTCAGTGCCGACCAGCGCCGTGCGGCCAAGGCGATCAACTTCGGCCTGATCTACGGCATGGGCGCGTTCGGCCTGGCGCGCAGCCTGGGGGTGAGCCGGCCCGAGGCGCAGGACTACATCACCCTGTACTTCGCCCGTTACCCGGGCGTGCATGCGTTCATGGAGCGGATGCGCGCGCAGGCCCGCGAGCAGGGCTATGTGGAAACCCTGTTCGGCCGCCGTCTGTACCTGGCCGACATCCATGCGCGCAATGCCAACCTGCGTGCCGGCGCTGAGCGCGCGGCAATCAACGCGCCGATGCAGGGCACTGCCGCCGACATCATCAAGCGTGCGATGACCAGCGTCGATGCTTGGCTGGCCAGCCAGGACGGCCAGGCCCGGATGATCATGCAGGTGCATGACGAACTGGTATTTGAGTGCAACGAAGGCTTTGTGCCGGCCTTGCGCGAGGCGGTCACCGGCCTGATGGCCGGTGCGGCGCACCTGAGCGTGCCGCTGCTGGTGGACTGCGGGGTCGGTGACAACTGGGAGCAGGCTCACTGAACAGGGACGCCGCCATCACCTGGCTGCGGGTGTAATGGTCGTCTTTCCCTAAATCGCTGAATAAGTGCTTAATTCAAACCCGGCTGGGCATTTCCCTTCACGGAATATCAAGGCACGCAGTGGTGTTATAGATCCCGACAGATGCAACGTCTGTCGCGGATCTCTCCCATCCCCTGGAGCAGATCTGGGAACGGGACCCCTCCCCAGGTTTCCGTTCCCCTGGCCC
>NZ_LDJH01000008.1 GCF_001431525.1 Stenotrophomonas koreensis | reverse complement strand
TTGGTGTTCTGTAGTATGTGTCTCATGTTGTTAGGGAGCAGACTGATTTGTGGGTGTTTTGTTTCTTTTTGGAAGCAGAATACGGGATACGAGATAGGAGTCCGTCTCTTGCGCTCGGAGAGGTGTAAAAGATACAGGCGGATGGTTGGCGTAATCCACTTCCAGCAGCAGGTTGCCGCCGCCCTGCCCCTGGCCGGCCAGGGGCAGGGCGGCGGCAACCTGCTGCTGGAAGTGGATTACGCCAACCATCCGCAGTTCGAGGTCGATGGCCGCAACGTGCTGCATACGCTGAGCGTGACCCCGTGGCAGGCCGCGCTGGGTGCCACCCTGACCGTGCCCACCCTGGGCGGCAGTGTCGAGCTGAAGATTCCGCCCGGCTCCGAGGCCGGGCGCCGGCTGCGCCTGCGTGGCCGTGGCCTGCCCCAGGCCGGTGGCGGGGCCAGTGGCGACCAGATCGTCGAGCTGGAAATCAGCGCGCCGGTACCGGTCAACGAGGCCCAGCGTCAGGCCTACCAGAAGCTGGCCGAGGCCTTTGCACAGACTTCCTAGGCCGTTGCCGGCCGGGAAAGGCAAAGGGCGGCCAGTGGCCGCCCTTTTTTGCCTTCCTGCGCCGGCCCGCCTCAGGCGCTGAAGACCCGCGCAATCACCTCTGACAGCTCGCTTTCGGAGAACGGCTTGGTGATGTAGGCCTTGGCCCCCTGGCGCATGCCCCACATGCGGTCGGTGTCCTGGTCCTTGGTGGTGACCAGGATCACCGGGATATGGCTGGTGCTGGCCTCGCGCTTGAGCGTGCGCGTGGCCTGGAAGCCATTGAGGTTGGGCATCACCACGTCCATCAGGACCAGGTCCGGCAGGGTGGCCATGGCCGCCTCCACCCCGGCGGCGCCATCGGTGGCGGTAAAGGTTTCGTGCCCCAGTTTTTCGACGATCCGCTGGATACCCATCAGCTGGGTCGGTGAATCGTCCACGATCAGAACGCGTGCCATGGTTTCTCCCCGTTTTGATGCCAAGTGTAGTAGCGCACCGGCATCAAAAAGAAGATCCCAGCGCACAGAAGCGGGCAATCAATCAATGCGCATCACGGTACGGCCGAAAGAACCACCGACGAGCATGCGCTCGAACACCGCCGGCAGCTCGTCCAGGCCGACCTCGGCCGTGCAGATGCGGTCCAGGTGGCGCGGCTTCCAGTCGGCGGCCAGCTTTTCCCAGACCCGGCCGCGGATGTCGCGCGCGGTGCCGGCGCTGGCGATGCCAAGCAGGCCGACGCCGCGCAGGATGAACGGCATCACCGTCATCTCCAGCGTCGGCGAGCCGGCCAGGCCGGCGCTGGCGACATTGCCATACGGCCGGGTCTGCGCCAGCAGGCTGGTCAGCATGCTGCCACCGACATTGTCCAGGCCGCCGCCGAAGCGCGCCGATTCCAGCGGTTTGCTGGTGGCCAGTACCTCGCGGCCCAGTACCTGGCTGGCGCCGATCGCCTTGAGGTAATCGGCCTGGTCGGCCTTGCCGCTGATCGCATGCACCTCGAAACCGGCCTGGCTGAAGATATCCACCGCCAGCGAGCCGACCCCGCCGGTGGCGCCGGTCACCGCCAGCGGGCCCATTTCCGGGCGCTGGCGGTTTTCGGTCAGCCGCAGCAGCGCCAGCGCGGCGGTGAAGCCGGCGGTGCCGATGATCATCGCCTCGCGCAGGCTCAGCCCGGCCGGCAGCGGGATCGCCCAGGCCGACTGCAGCCGCACGATCTGGCTGTAGCCGCCGTCGCGAACCTCGCTCATGCCGCAACCGGTGGCAATCACCGGGTCACCTTCCTTGAAGGCCGGGTCGCTGGAGGCAACCACCTCGCCGGCCACGTCGATGCCGCCGACCAACGGGAACTGGCGCAGGATCCTGCCCTTGCCGGTGCCGGCCAGCGCATCCTTGTAATTGACCGAGGACCAGCGGGCGCGGATCACCACCTCGCCGGGGCTGAGCTGGTCCAGCTGCAGGGGTTCAATGCCGCTGCGATAACCAGCGTCGTCGTTGTGGATGCGGAAGGCGGAAAAAGGGGCCGTGGGGGTCATCGGGCGGTCCTGCTGGGTGAACAAGGCGGTCAAGATAGCCGGTCAGCGCCGGGATGGGGGCAGCCATGCAGTAGAATCGGCCAACGATTGACGGCTGCGGGCACGGGAATGGCCTGGGCAGCAGCCACGACCGATGGAGCATGCATGGCCTGGAACATACCTGGCAGCGGGGGCGGCAAGCGTCCCGAAGACAATCCGCGTGGTGGTGGAAACTGGCCGCCGCGTGGCAACAACCGCGGTAATGGCGGTGGCACTGGCGGTGGATTCGGTGGCGGTCTGCCCGGTCCGATCAAGCAGCTGTTTGAGGGCGGCATCGGCCGCTGGGTCGCCCTGGCTGTGGGGCTGGGCGTGGTGCTGTCCAGCTTCCAGCTGGTCGGCGAACAGCAGCGTGGCGTGGTGCTGCGTTTTGGCCAGTTCTCGCGCGTGCTCGAGCCGGGCCCGAACTTCAAGCTGCCGTGGCCGATCGAATCGGTGACCAAGGTCAACGCCACCCAGATCAAGACCTTTTCTTCCACCGTGCCGGTGCTGACCCGCGACGAGAACATCGTTTCGGTGGCCATGAACGTGCAGTACCGGGTGCAGGATGCGCGCGAGTATCTGTTTGGCACTGTCGATGCCGACCAGGTGCTGGAGCAGATGGCGCAGTCGGCCGTGCGTGAGCAGGTCGGCCGCGCTGACCTGAACTCGGTGCTCAACAACCGCGGTCCGCTGGCCGTGGCCGCCGAGGAGCGCCTGCAGCAGCAGCTGGGCAGCTTCCGCACCGGCCTGATTGTGACCGGGCTGACCCTGCCCGATGCGCGCCCGCCGGAAGAGGTGAAGCCGGCCTTTGACGAGGTCAACGGTGCCCAGCAGGTCAAGGAACGCCTGATCAACGAAGCCCAGGCCTATGCGGCCAAGGTCGTTCCCGAAGCGCGTGGCCAGGCCACCCGCACCCGTACCGTGGCCGAAGGTTACAAGGAGTCGGTAGTCGCCCGCGCCGAGGGTGATGCCCAGCGCTTCAGCCTGCTGGCGGCCGAATATCGCAATGCGCCGGAAGTGACCCGCAAGCGCCTGTGGCTGGAAACCGTGCAGCAGGTGCTGGCCGGCAACCGCAAGGTCATCGGTGGTGACAGCCGCCAGCTGATCTACGTGCCGATGCCGGCCGATGGTGGTCGCGCTCCGGCCTCGCCGGTGGTGACCCCGGAGGTGTTGGCACCGGCCACCACGCAGACGCCGGCCGATGGCGTGCGTGATGCCGGACGCAGTGCGGTGCGTGGTGGTCGTGAGGAGGTGGTGCGATGAGAAATTCACTGGTGATCGGCATCCTGGTTGCCGTGCTGCTGGGCCTGCTCGGCTCGGTTTATGTGGTGCGTGAGGACCAGACCGCGATCGTGCTCAACCTGGGCAAGGTGGTGCGCGCCGACGTCAAGCCCGGGCTGCACTTCAAGGTGCCGCTGGTGGAAAGCGTGCGCGTGTTTGACCGGCGCTTCCAGGTGCTGGGGATGCCGCCGGCGCGCTACTTCACCGCCGAGCAGAAGGATGTCAGCGTTGACTTCTTCGCCATCGGTTACATCTCCGACACCCAGGCCTACTACCGTGCCACCGGTGGGGATGCCCGCAATGCCGATGCCCGCCTGGCGCCGATCATTACCGATTCGCTGCGCAACCAGATCAACTCGCGCACGTTGCAGCAGCTGGTTTCCGGCGACCGCAGCGAGCTGATCGCCGGCCAGCTCAAGGGCATCAATGACGCAGTCACCACCCTGGGGATGCAGATTGTCGACCTGCGCATCAAGCAGATCGACCTGCCCACTGACAGCCAGGTGATTACCGACGTGTACGAGCGCATGCGTGCCCAGCGCAAGCAGGAAGCAGCCAAGCTGCGCGCCGAAGGCGAGGAGCAGTCGCTGGCCATCCGTGCCCAGGCCGACCGTGAAAGCACGGTGCTGCTGGCACAGGCCGAGCGCGATGCGCAGCGTCTGCGCGGTGAGGGGGATGCCCTGGCGGCGGCCACCTACGGCAAGGCCGGTTCGGCTGATCCGGCGTTCTATGCCTTCTACCGTTCACTGGAGGCCTACCGCGGCTCGATGGCCGATGGCAACGGCGTGATCGTGCTGGACAAGAACGACCCGTTCCTGCAGTACATGCGCAGTGACCGCTGAGCATGTGATGTGAAGACAAGGCCGGCAGCAATGCCGGCCTTTGTTGTGGAGTACGTGCAATGAAAGACCTGTTGGCTGCCCTGTGTCTGGTGGCGGTGATTGAAGGACTGCTGTTGTTTGCCTGGCCGCTGGCGTGGCGGGCGATGGCCGCGCAGATGCTGCAGCTGCCGCCGGCCGCGCTGCGTCGCTTCGGCGGGCTGGTACTGGCGGCCGGCCTGGCTGGGCTGTGGTGGGCGCGGCACTGAACCGGGCCGTGCCAGCGCTGCTGCGCGGGACTGGTAGCGGCCGGACAAAACCCGGATAATCCAGAAAAGCCGGACGGGCAACCCTGTTCGGCTTTTTCCGTGTCTGCAGTGATGGCGGCGGCCAATCCCCCGATGGGCCTGGCAAATGACCGTCATCACCGTGCGCACGGTTCCCTTTCGTGGCCCCGATGGCCGCAAAAATTCAGGAGTCACCCGTCATGGGTCAGTCAGTTGTTGTGCTTGGTGCCCAGTGGGGCGATGAAGGCAAGGGCAAGATCGTCGATCTGCTCACCGAGGAAATCGGTGCGGTGGTGCGCTTCCAGGGCGGCCACAATGCCGGCCACACCCTGGTCATCAACGGCAAGAAGACCGTGCTGCACCTGATTCCGTCGGGCATCCTGCGCGATGGCGCGCTGTGCCTGATCGGCAATGGCGTGGTGATTTCGCCGGCCGCGCTGAAGAAGGAAATCGAGGAGCTGGAAAGCGCTGGGGTGGAAGTACGCTCGCGCCTGAAGATCTCCCCGGCCGCGCCGCTGATCATGCCTTACCACATTGCCCTGGACCAGGCGCGCGAGAAGGCCGCTGGTGGCAAGGCCATCGGCACCACCGGCCGCGGCATCGGCCCGGCCTATGAGGACAAGGTGGCCCGTCGCGGCATCCGCATCGCCGACCTGCATTACCCCGAGCAGCTGGCCGAAAAGCTCAAGGCTGCGCTGGACTACCACAACTTCGTGCTGACCCAGTACCTGGGCGTGGAGCCGGTGGACTTCGAGACCACCTACCAGGAAGCGCTGGCCTTCGGTGAGTATGTCGAGCCGATGAAGAGCGATGTGGCCGGCATCTGCCATGACCTGCGCAAGCAGGGCAAGCGCGTGTTGTTCGAAGGCGCACAGGGCGCGCTGCTGGACATCGACCACGGCACCTACCCGTACGTGACCAGCTCCAACACCACCGTTGGTGGCGCGCTGGCCGGCACCGGTGTCGGCGCCCAGGCCATCGACTACGTGCTCGGCATTGCCAAGGCCTATGCCACCCGCGTCGGCGGCGGTCCGTTCCCGACCGAGCTGGACAACGACATCGGCCAGGGCATCCGTGACCGCGGTGCCGAGTACGGCGCCTCCACCGGCCGGCCGCGCCGCTGCGGCTGGATGGACATCGTCGCGCTCAAGCGTGCGGTGGCCATCAACGGCATCTCCGGGCTGTGCATCACCAAGCTGGACGTGCTCGACGGCATGGAAAAGCTCAACGTCTGCATCGCCTACGAATACCGTGGCAAGCGCACCGAGTACGCCCCGCTCGATGCCCAGGGCTGGGAAGAGATCACCCCGGTCTACCTGGAATTTCCGGGCTGGAGCGAGAACACCCATGGCATCACCGAGTGGGACAAGCTGCCGCCGGCCGCACGTGCCTACCTGCGTGCGCTGGAGGAACTGGCCGGCTGCCCGGTGAGCATCGTCTCCACCGGCCCGGACCGTGACCACACCATGGTCCTGCGCGATCCCTGGGCCTGAGCCCGGGTAGTTGCGTGTCTGCAAGGGCCCCGCGCATGCGGGGCCTTTGTCATTGTGCCGTCGACGCGCTGGCATGGCAGCGGCAGCGCAGCCGCTGTGCTGACCGTGGTGCCGTGTCCCCCCATGCAGGGGCTCCCGGCCGGCCAGCCGGTGCGGGTGCCCGGCGCCGGACAGGCGGCGGTGCCGGCAACGTCGTCCAGGCCTTGAGCCCGGATCGGGAGCAAGGCTGTCGATGATGGCGCAACGGGAAAACCGCCGTGCTCCCGCCCGCTGGTCATTTGTGGTAATCAAGCCTTCCCGCATCAACGCCGTGCTGGCAAGGCAGCTGCATGATCCAGATCCGGATTACCCCGCGTGGGGCACTTACCACTGCGTTGTCGCTGCGCGATGCCTATACCCAGGACCACTGCGGACGGGTGGAGGCGATCTGCACGGCGCTGGGCCAACGGTGTGGCTTGGCCCCGGCCCAGTTGCCGGCGCTGCTGGATGCCGCGCGCCTGCATGACATCGGCAAGATCGGCATCCCCGACCACATCCTTTTCAAGCCCGGCCGGCTGGACCCTGATGAATGGAAAATCATGCAGTCCCATGCCGAGGCCGGTGCGCGGATCTGTGCCGAACTCGATCGCCCCGATGCCGCGCTGCTGGCCGAGATCGTGCGCCATCACCACGAGAATTTCGACGGCAGCGGCTACCCCGATGGGCTGGCCGGCGATGCCATCCCGCTGGCTTCGCGGATCATCCGGGTGGTGGACAGCTACGACGCCATGACCACCCGCCGCCCGTACCAGCCCAGCCGCAGCCACGCGCAGGCGATGGCGATCCTGCGCAGTGAGCGCGGCACCGCCAGCGATCCGCTCGTATTCGATCATTTCGCCGCCTTGCTCGAAGAAGACAGCCAGCTGCGCGCCAAGCCCTAGCAGCCAACATGCCGCCGGGTCCGGTGCCGGGTGTTGAAAACCGGCCAATGACCAGGCCCGCCCGGTGCTCTTCCGGTGCTCTTCCCGTGTCTGCCGGACGCTTGCCTGCCGGGCATGCCGCTGCGGTCTGCAGCGCGCAGCAGGTGGGGGCGTGCACGCTGGCCGGTTGTTGCAAACGGCCCGGGGCCGGTGCTGACGATGTGGCCGGTGGCAACGTCGGCGCCGTTCGCAGCGGCCCCGGCCAGTGGCAAGTGAACCTGCGCATGGCGGTGCGCGCGCTACCGGGTGATGACTGCCGGATGGATGCCGGCCTTCCCTCGGTTGCGCGGTCCGCTCGGCTGGCTGTCAATCACCGGGTGGCGCCGGCGCTGGAGCTGGAGCCCGCCGCATCGTCACCGTTGCCGGTTGCTGCTAGCATGCGCCGGGTTCGGGGGGAACATGAATATCGTGCAGCAGTTCGATGGCATCCGCCGCAGGGGTATTGCGCTGCTGTGTGGTCTGTTGGCGGGGGTGGTGGCGCTGCCGCTGCTGGCGCTGGAGCCGACGCGGCCAATCGCCCATTTCAGCTATGTCTGGTACGAAAACCAGCTGCCGCAGGGCACGGTGCTGTCCATCGCCCAGCAGGCCGATGGTGTCCTGTGGCTGGCCACCTATGGTGGTCTGGTCCGGCACAGCGGTGAAGGTTTCCAGACCATCGACCCGCGGATCGCGCCGACGCTGAAGAGCTCGGCAATCACCGCCGTGGCCGCTGACGGTGCGCACGGCCTGTGGGTCGGCACCCTCAACGGTGGCCTGTACCGCTACCGCGGCCGCGCGCTGGAGCCGGTGGCGCTGCCGGCAGGCATCGAGAGTGTTTTCGGCATCGTCAGCGACACCTCCGGGGCACTCTGGCTGACCACCAATGCCGGGGTGGTGCGGGTGGTCGATGGCCGGCCGCGTCTGCTCGGCGATGCCGATGGTTTCCCGCCGCGGGGTTTCTACCGTGCCATCGTGGCCGACCCGGCGGGCGGGGTCTGGATCGCTGCCGATGGCGTCGGCGTGCTGCGTTGGCGCAACCAGCAGGCACGGCTGTACGCGCAGCCCGATGGCCTGCCCAGCAATGCGGTCTACAGCCTGACCGTGGATGCGCAGGGGACGGCCTGGGCCGGCACCCAGGCCGGGCCGGCCTACTTCGACAACGGCCGTTTCCATCGCCAGCCGCTGGCAGCGGCGCTGGATGACAAGCGCATCTACACCCTGTACGCCGACCGTGCCGGCGCGGTCTGGTTTGCACCGCTGGGCATGGGCCTGTGCCGCCTGGCCCAGGGCCGTTTCAGCTGTGAGCAGGGCCTGCCGGGAATGCGCGGGGAAACCGTGCGCTCGATGCTGGAGGACCGCGAGGGCAACCTGTGGATCGGCACCACCTCGTCCGGCCTGCAGCGGCTGAGCCAGTCCAAGCTGGTCACCGTGGTCGGCAGCGGGGCGTCCAATGCGGTGCGTGCGGTGCACCAGCAGCCCGGTGGCCCGCTCTGGGTCGGCACCGATGGCGGCGGGCTTGCGCGTTATCGCGAGCCACGCCTGGTGCCGGCCGATGACTACAACCGCCAGCTGCCCAGCCAGCTGCTGCGCGCGATCACCTCCGATGCCCAGGGGCAGCTGTGGGTGGGAGGCACCGAGGGCGTTACCCGCTTCAGCCCTGCGGGCCGGGCGCGCAACTTCGGCCTGGCCGATGGCCTGCCGGGAACGATCGTGTTTGCGCTTGCGTCGGCCCGCGAGGGCGGGATGTGGACCGGTACCCTGCAGGGCCTGGCGCGGATCGACGGCGAACAGGTGCACATGCTGGAGCAGACCCGCGGCGATGACATCCGTGCGCTGTACCAGGGCGAGGATGGCCGGTTGTGGATCGGCCTGCGCAGTGGCCTGCGCTGCCTCAGTGGCGGTGTGCTGGACAGCTGCGGCACCGATGGCCTGGCCGGCACCAGTGTGTTCGCCTTCCATCCCGGTGCCAATGGCGAGATGTGGCTGGGCACCAGCGTGGGCATCATGCGCGTGCGTGATGGCAAGGTCAGCCGCTATCTGGCCAATGCCGGTTTCCACGGCGATGCGGTGTTTGCGCTGCTCGATGATGGTGGCGGCAATTTCTGGTTCTCTTCCAACCGTGGCATCGGCCAGATTGCCCGGGCCGACCTGCAGGCGCTGGACACCGGTGCGCTGGCCAGGGTCGAGCCGCGTTGGTATGGCACCGCCGACGGCATGCTCAATGCACAGGGCAACGGTGCCTCGCAGACCCCGGCCGGGCGGACGGAAGATGGCCGGCTGTGGTTCGGCACCGCCAAGGGGGTGGTGGTGGTGGATCCTGCGCGGATGCAGGGCAACCTGCAGCCACCTCCGGTGGCCATCGAACGCATGCTGGCCAATGGTGGCGAGGTCGACCTGCCTGAGGTGGCCGGTCTTGGCCCGGGCATCGAGCGGCTGGAGTTCCATTTTGCCGCGATGAGTTACCTGGCCCCGGCGGCGGTGCGCTACCGCTACCGGCTGGAGGGTTTTGACCGCCAGTGGCGCGAGGCCGGTGACAACCGGCGGGCCTATTACACCAACCTGCCGCCGGGCGATTACGTGTTCCGGGTGATGGCCAGCAACAACGACGGGGTCTGGAACGAAGAGGGGGCCAGCGTGGCCTTCAAGCTGCTGCCACTCTGGCACCAGACCTGGTGGGTGCGCCTGCTTGGCCTGCTGGCGGGCCTGGGCCTGCTCGGCGGTGCGGTGCGCTGGCGGCTGCGCGCCGCCGGCATACGCGAGCGCCAGCTCACCGATGAGGTCGCCCGCCGCACCGACGCCCTGCGCGAAGCCAACCAGCAGCTGGCGCTGATTGCCGCCCAGGATGCGCTGACCGGGATTGCCAACCGGCGCGAGTTCAACCGCTGCATGGTGCAGGCATGGCAGGCACACGCGCACAGTGGTGATCCGCTGTCGGTGCTGCTGGTGGATGTGGATGAATTCAAGGCCTACAACGACAACCACGGTCATCTGGCCGGGGACGCGGCGCTGGCGACGGTGGCTGCGATCCTGGCCGACCAGGTCAAGGGGGGGCAGAATCTGGCCGCGCGCTATGGCGGTGAGGAATTCGCCGCACTGCTGCCCGGTTACACCCTGGAGGCAGCCATGCAGCTGGCCAACAATGTGGTTGCCGCCATCCAGGCCCGGGGCATGCCGCACCATGCCTCGAGCGTGGCGCCGGTGGTGACGGTCAGTATCGGCGTGGCAATGGCATCGCCGACGCTGGAGGGCAGCCCGGAAGCACTGCTGCATGCGGCCGACCGTGCGCTTTATGTGGCCAAGGCCCAGGGACGCAACCGCGCCATTGCTGCCTGAGTGTCTGCGCCTGGCTGCCAATCCGGGCCGGACAAGCCGGCTGGCGCTGCTTCCCGTGGCCGGCTGCGGGCTGTTACCGTAATCACCAGTCTGTTGCCAGCCGGCCGCAGCACATCACCGGGCGATGCGGGGAAGGGGTGATGAAGAGCCATTGGTGGGCAATGCTGCTGCGTTCGCCGCGGCTGGGGCCAGGCCCGCTGGTGGGGCTGGTGGTCATCCTCAGCTTCTGTGCACTGTGGCTGAGCGTGCCGACGTCCAGCCGGCTGAGCCTGGGAACCCTCAGCCTTGGCTCGGGCATCGCTGCCGTTGCGCTGATGGCCACCGCCGCGTTGCTGGCCGCGCGCTGGCCCTGGGTGGAATCCTTCCTTGGCGGCCTGGACCGGGTGTATGCCGCGCACAAATGGCTGGGCATCTGGGCCCTGGTCCTGGCCTGTGTGCACTTTGCCTTCAAGAGCGGGCATCCGGACTGGCAGGTACTGTCGATCGTGGAGCTGCCTTCGGCAGCCACCCGGCTGCTGCGCCAGCTCAGCTTCCTTGCGCTGATGCTGATCGTGCTGCTGGCCCTGAACCGCAACATCCCGTACCGGGTCTGGCGCTGGTGGCACAAGCTGTCCGGTCCGTTGTTCCTGGTCGTGGTCGCGCACTGGCTCAGCTTCCGCTCACCGATCGTGCTGGCCAGCCCGGCCGGTGTCTGGCTGGCCGTGGTTTCCGCTCTGGGCGTGCTGGCCGCCGGCTACAAACTGCTGCTGTATCCGTTCCTGGCCCGGCATGCCGAATACCGCCTGGTGGAGGTCTCCTCCAATGGGTCGGCGGTTTACCTGCAGCTGGTGCCGGTGGCGCGGGCCATTCCCTTCGCCGCCGGCCAGTTCGCCTTTGTCTCGTTCAAACACGAGGGCCTGCGTGAGCCGCATCCGTACACGATTGCCAGTGCCGCCGGAGCGGATGGGGCGATCGCCTTCATGGTGCGCTCGCTGGGCGATTACACCGCCCGCCTGGTCCAGCAGGCCCAGCCTGGCCTGCTGGCCGAGGTGTATGCCCCGTTTGGCCGTTTCCAGCGTCAGGCCGATGGCCGGCAGGAGATCTGGATTGCCGGTGGCGTGGGGATCACTCCGTTCATTGCCTGGCTGCAGGATTGCGTCGAGCCGCCGGCCGCAGCGGTGACCCTGTTTCATTTCACTACGCCCGGACGCGAGCTGCCAGCAGGCATTGACCTGGCCGGGCTGTGCGCCCGCCGTGGCGTGAACCTGGTGGAAGTGACCAGTGGCCCGGCCACACCGGCGTTTCGCGAGCAGTTTGCGCAGTTGGTGGCGCAGGCGGGCGCCGACCGGGTGCAGATCAATTTCTGCGGGCCGCCCGGCCTGCTGGAGCAGGTGCGTGGGTTGATGCGTGCCAGTGGCGTTGGCGAGCACTGCCTGCGCCATGAGCTGTTCCAGTTCCGTTGATGAGGCAAGCGGCCGCTGCCGGCAATGGCCGCAAGGCGGCAGTGCGTTGCAGGCTGTCACGCGCGCGCGTCCAGCGCCGCGCGGCTGGGCACGCCGGCCCGGATCCGGCGCCGGCTGGCAGCGCGGGCGTCCAGGCGCGGCTGATAAGCCGACAGCCCGCCCGGTTCTGATGCTGCAAACGCACCTGGCCCCTGTCCAGGTGTGCTGCCCGGGCGAGTCCAAGACTTCTGGCACACGCAAAGATTGCCACTTGGCATACATTGAACGGTCAACTGTGTCAGGAAGCTGCTGATGATCCTCCGTACCTGTGTTCTTTCCGCCGCCATCGCGGCTACCCTGATGGGCTGCAGCCAGCCCAACGGCAACCAATCCACCCCGGTCAGCGCCGAGCAGTCGGCCAACCCGCTGATGGGTGCCTGGAATACCCCTGACGGCGTGCCGCCGTATGACCTGATCCGTGCCGAGCACTACGAGGCCGCCTTCGATCAGGCCATCGCCGCTGCCCGCGAGCAGAACCAGGCCATCGCCAACAACACCGACGAGCCGACCTTCGAGAACACCATCGAAGCGATGGAGCGTTCGGGTCGCGAACTGTCGCGCGTGGCCAGCACCTTCTTCACTGTGGCTTCGGCCGATGCCACCCCGGCCAACCAGGCCGTGCAGAAGGCCATTGCGCCGAAGCTGGCCCGCCTGTCCAACGAGACCATGCTGGACCAGGCGCTGTTCCAGCGCGTGGACACGCTTTTCAACAAGCGCGCCGAGCTGGGCCTGAACCCGGAACAGGCCCGCCTGTTGGAGCAGACCCACAAGCGTTTCGTGCGCGCCGGTGCCGCGCTGTCCGAAGAAGCCCGCACCCGCGTTGCCGCCATCAACGAAGAGATGGCCAACCTGGGCGTGCAGTTCGGGCAGAAGCTGCTGGCCGACCAGAAGGCCAACGATGTCTTCCTGACCGCTGCGGAAGTGGAAGGCCTGCCGGCAGACCAGGTCGGCGCTGCCGCTGCCGCTGCCGAAGCCGCAGGCAAAGCGGGCCAGTACCTGTTCCCGGCCACCCGTTCGGCCGCCGAACCGTTCCTGACCGCCGCGCCCAACCGCGACGCCCGCGAGAAGATCTGGCGTGCCTTCACCTTCCGTGGTGACAACGCCAACGAGAACAACACCAGCGCCGAAATCAAGCGTCTGGTCGAGCTGCGCATCGAGCGCGCCAAGCTGATGGGCGCGGCGACCCACGCCGATTTCGTCCTGTCCGACGCCATGGCCAAGACCCCGGCAGCGGCGATGGACCTGCTGATGGCCGTCTACACCCCGGCCCTGGAACGCGCCAAGGAAGAACTGGCCGACATCCAGGCGCTGGCCGCCAAGGACGGCATCACCGACGTCCAGCCGTGGGACTGGCGCTACTACGCCGAGCAGGTCCGTAGCGAGCGCTTTGCCCTGAACGAGGCCGAGGTCAAGCAGTACATGCCGATGGACGGCATGGTCGCTGCCATGTTCGAGACCACCCAGAAGCTGTTCGGCCTGACCGTGCATGAGCGCAAGGACATTCCGGTCTACGCCGACGGCGTGCGCGTGTTCGAGATCCGTGAGGCGGACGGCAGCAAGATCGGCCTGTTCTACGCCGACTGGTTCGCCCGTCCGACCAAGCGTCCGGGCGCCTGGATGAACAGCATCCGCGTGCCGAACGGCCTGCTGGGCGAAAGCCCGATCGTGGTCAACAACCAGAACATCACCCCGCCGGCTGCCGGCGAGCGTGCGCTGATCTCCCTGGACGAAGCCCAGACCCTGTTCCACGAATTCGGTCATGGCCTGCACGGCCTGCTGTCCAAGGCGCATTACCCGAGCCTGTCGGGCACCGCCGTGGCACGCGACTTCGTCGAGTTCCCGTCGCAGGTGTACGAACACTGGATCACCGAGCCGACCATCCTGCAGGCCCATGCCCGCAATGCCGCCGGCGAGCCGATGCCGACGGCCATGCTGGAGTCGCTGCTGAAGGCCCAGACCTTCAACCAGGGTTTCTCGACCATCCAGCAGCTGTCCTCGGCCATTCTGGACATGCGCCTGCACCA
Organism: Stenotrophomonas koreensis; assembly: GCF_001431525.1. GTDB lineage: Bacteria > Pseudomonadota > Gammaproteobacteria > Xanthomonadales > Xanthomonadaceae > Stenotrophomonas > Stenotrophomonas koreensis. The sequence goes on along the minus strand of NZ_LDJH01000008.1, from coordinate 146,436 downwards.
GCTGACCGAGCTGCCGGCCGACTTCGACGCCGGCAAGTGGGAGGCCGAGCAGCTGCGTGAGCTGGGCGTGCCCGAGCAGATCGGCATGCGCCACCGCCTGCCGCACTTCAGCCACATCTTCGATGGTGGCTATTCGGCCAGCTACTACGCCTACACCTGGGCCGAAGCGATGGACGCCGACGGCTTTGATGCGTTCAAGGAAGCCGGCAACGTGTTCGACCCGGAGCTTGCCGCCAAGCTGCGCCGCGAGGTGTACGAGGTTGGCAACACCCGCGACCCGGCCGAGAGCTACAAGGCCTTCCGCGGCCGCATGCCCAGCGCTGATGCCCTGCTGCGCAACCGCGGCCTGAAGTAATCCGGCCTGACGTGCAGTAACCCAGAAGGCGACCCGGGAAACCGGGTCGCTTTTTTTGGGGATCCGACTTTGGATTGGCCCGGTTTCCGTGCTCCACAGTTCCGCCTCTACCTGGTTTGTGGGTTCCCCTGTTTGCACGGACACTACCTGCAAACCGAACCCGCCCGCGCTGATGTTGATGCGAGCGGGCAAAGCCTGCTGCTGGAGTTCGGTGCGCCGTGGTGCGGCCACTGCCAGGCTGCGCAGCCGGCGATCCGCCCGCTGCTCGGTGACCAACCGCAGCTGGAACACCTGAAGATCGAGGACGGGCGGGGCGAGCCGCCCGGCCGCTCGTTCCGGATCACGTTGCGGCCCACACTGGTGCTGCTGCGGGGGGGGCAGCAACTGGCGCGCGTGGTGGGGCCACTGTCCGCTGCCGACCTGCTGCCGTTGCGGAAAGCACAGGCAGCCCTTTGAAGCCCACGCGTCGAGCTTGCGCTCATCTATCCCCGCAGCTTGTTTACGGCGGTGTATGACCGGGAAGCTTGCCATCGGTCATCATGACCGGATGGTTTCCCGCTCCACACCCGCCAATCCCTCGCCCTCATCGCTGCCCACGCGCACGACGCTCGCCCGCCAGGCGGTGCCGATCATCCTGGCCGGGGCGTCGGTGCCGTTGCTGGGGATGGTCGATACCGCGGTAATCGGCCACTACGGCAGTGCCGCAGAGCTGGGGGCGCTGGCGGTGGGGGCACTGCTGTTCAATTTCCTCTACTGGGCCTTTGGCTTCCTGCGCATGGCCACCACCGGGTTCGTCGCGCAGGCGGCCGGGGGCGGGCAGGCGGTGCGACTGCAGGCGGCGGTGCTGCGGCCGTTGTTGCTGGGGCTGGGGATTGGCCTGGCGCTGTGGTTGTTGCATGCCCCGCTGTCGCTGCTGTTCCATACCGCACTAGGCAGCACGCCGGCGCTGGAGGCCCGCAGCGATGACTACGTGGCCGCACGGATCTGGGGCGCGCCGGCGGCGCTGGCGCTGTATGCGCTGTGCGGCAGCCTGATCGGGCTGGGCCGTGGTGGCGCGCTGCTGGCGGTGCAGCTGCTGCTCAACGGGCTCAATGCATTGCTTGATATCTGGTTTGCCGGCTGGCTGGGGATGGGGCTGCGTGGCATTGGGCTGGGCACGGCGATTGCCGAGTGGACCAGCTGTGCACTGGCGCTGTGGCTGTTGCGGCAGGCACTGCGCGAGCACGGCGCGGGCCTGCGTCCGGCCGGCTGGCAGTGGTTGGGCGACCGCACGGCATGGCGGGCGCTGTGGTCGGCCAATGCCGACCTGCTGCTGCGCACGTTGTGCCTGCTGGCCGGGTTTGCCTGGTTCGCGCGCCAGGGTAGCCAGCTCGGCGAGGTGGTGCTGGCCGGCAACCACCTGCTGCTGCAGCTGGTGGCGTTCTGCGCGTTCTTCCTGGATGGCTTTGCCCATGTCACCGAGGCGCATGTCGGCCGTGCGATCGGCCGCGGCGACCGCAGCGGGCTGGGCCGGGTGGTGCGCCTGGGCGGCGAGCTGGCCGCAGCCACCGCGCTGGGCTTGGCGCTGCTGGTGCTGCTGTGCGGGGGCAGGATCATCGCCGTGCTTACCGACCTGGCGGCGGTGGTCGCGCATGCGCAGGCCCACCTGCCGTGGGTGGCGGCCTATGTGCTGCTGTCGGTGGCCGCGTTCCAGCTCGATGGCATGTTCATCGGCGCCACCGCCACTGCGCCGATGCGGCGCTCGGCGCTGTATGCATTGCTCGCGCTGGTGCTGTGCTCGTGGCCGGCGCAGCAGGGGTGGGGCAGCCATGGGCTGTGGCTGGCGATGCTGGTGTTTGCCGTGGTCCGGGCGCTGGTGCTGCTGCCGGCCTGGCGGCTGCTGGCCGCGCGGGTGGGGCAGGGCAGTGCTGCGATCTGAGTGGCCGGAACCGCGATGATCGTACCGGGCCTGCACCGCGGCGTGTGATCGTACACACTAGCGGGGTCACCATTGCCCGGGGGAGCTGCTGGCCCTGTGGGCGTACTGTTTCCCTGCAGGTCTGATCGATGCTTCCCAACCCAGCCTCCCCGTCGCATGCACCGTCCCTGGACCCTGCCGAGGTCGAGGCCTTGTTCGATGCCATTCCCAGCGTGCTGTTCTTTGCCAAGGATGCGCAGGGGCGTTATACCCACGTCAACCAGACCATGCTGCGCCGGCTCGGTGTGCGCTCGCGGGCCGAGGTGATCGGCAAGCGTGCCGATGAGGTGTATCCGGCCGGGATGAGCGCGACCTATGTCGAGCAGGATGCACGGGTGCTGGCCGGCGAGGTCATCGAGAACGTGATGGAGCTACACCTGTTTGCCAACCGGCAGCCGGGGTGGTGCCTGAGCTGCAAGCGGCCGATCATCCAGGACGGCCGGATTGTCGGCCTGATCGGCATTTCGCGCGATCTGGGCCAGCGCGGCGGGCTGGAGGCCGAATACGAACCGCTGCGGCTGGCGCTGGAATACCTCAACAGCCATTACAGCCACAGCGTGCGCATGCAGACGCTGCTGGACCTGACCGGCTTTTCGCTTTCCAAGCTCGAGCGCAGCTTCCGCAAGGTGTTCCAGATGACGCCGCAGCAGGTGCTGACCCGGTTGCGGATCCAGATGGCGATGCATCTGCTGCATGGCCCGGACAGCATTGCCAGCATCGGCCAGGCCTGCGGTTTTACCGATCAAAGTGCGTTTACCCGCAAATTCCGTGCCGAAACCGGGATGGCGCCGCGCCAGTACCGGCTGCAGGTCAATGCCCGGGGCGCCCGCCAGAGCGACCGCCAGCCGCCGCTGACCTGAGCCGGCGCCACCGGTCACTGTCCTGCGCAGGCAATCGATCTACACGCCGTGTCTGCGCACGGCGCAGCATTGGCGTTGTCCTGTCCTTTTCCTGCCCGGGAGGTTCTGAAGTACAAGCTGCCGATTTCCGCCTGGATGACCAGGTCGCGGTGGTAACCGGTGCCGCTGATGGCATAGGCCGGGCCATTGCCCAGACCTTTGCCGCCGCCGGTGCGGCAGTGGTGGTCAGTGACCTGAGCCTGGAGCGGGCCACGGGGGTGGTGGAGCAGATCCGGGCTGCCGGCGGTCGTGCGTGGCCGCTGCGCTGCGACGTCACCTGCGAGCAGGACCTGGAGCAGCTGGTGCAGGCGGCACTGGCGCAGTTTGGCAAGTTGAACATCGTTGTCGCCAATGCGGGCGGCGGTGGGCCCAAGCCGTTCGAGATGCCGATGGCGGATTTCCACCGCGCCTTCGAACTGAATGTGTTTTCGCTGTTCCGTCTGGCCCAGCTGGCGGCCCCGGCGATGGAACAGGCTGGTGGCGGCAGTCTGCTGGCGATCACCTCGATGGCTGCGGAAAGCCGCAACAGGCGCATGGCCTCTTACGGCGCCTCCAAGGCCGCCGCCAGCCACCTGTTGCGCAATATCGCCTTTGATCTGGGGCCGCGCGGGATCCGGGTCAACGGTATCGCCCCCGGCGCCACCCGCACCACCGCCTTGTCCGGGGTGCTGACCCCGGCAATCGAGCAGAGGATGCTGGCGCACACCCCGATCCAGCGCCTGGGCGAGCCACAGGACATGGCCAACGCCGCGCTGTTCCTGTGCGCGCCGGCAGCGTCCTGGATCAGTGGACAGGTCCTCACCGTCTCCGGTGGCGGGGTCCAGGAGCTGGACTGACCACCACGCCGGGCGATGAGGCCGGGACCCTGCCGCTGCAGGGCCACGGATTGCCGGGGCCGTCCGTGCAGGCGGTGGAAGCCATCGTGTCCGTTCTGCGGCCAGACCGCGTCAGGCCAGTGTGCGCAGCTTCGGCTCGCGTGCCCACTGCCGGGTGCGCGCGGCGGCGATGAAGTCCTTCACCGCAGCAGCCTCGACGACACCGGCATCCTTGCCGACGTTGGCCGCCTTGAGCAGCGGGGCGGCACCGGCATCGGCGGCGATCGCCTTCAGGTGGGCCCAGGCGAAGGCGGCAAAGTCCACCGCCGCCGATTCCTTGGCCAGCTGCTTGCCGGCGGCCGGGTCCAGCACGATGGCCACCGCGTCGAACAGCACCGAGGGCGTACCGGCAAGCTGGCCATCGGCGGGCAGGTGGCTGCCATCGGACAGCGTGGCGCCGCCGACCTTGGGTGCGACGATCCTGACCTGTGCACCGTCCTTCTCGGCGGCCTTGCGCACGGCCTTGATCGTGGCCGCGTCCGAGCCGTCGTCGATCAGGATGCCGATGCAGCGGCCCTGCAGCGTTTGCTGCATGCGCCCGATGATGCGTACCTCCGGGGCGGGCGGCATGTCCTGCGCTGGTACCACCACTTCCGGTGGCGGCGGCAACGCCGGCAGGCCAAGGCCGTCGGTCACGCGCCGGGCCAGTTCCTCGTGGACATGACGCAGGTTGCCGACCATGCGTTTGCGCACCGCCAGGGTTTCCACCTTGGACAGCTCGAACACCAGCGCCGAGGCCAGGTGTGCCTGCTCGGGAGCTTCGAGCGAGAGGAAGAACTGCCGCGCCTGGGTGTAGTGGTCGGCGAAGCTGGCCGGGCGCACGCGGCCCTTGCCGGCATCGTCGGCGCGCTCGGCAAAGCTCGGGAAGCCGGCGCGCTGGCTGGCGCGCGGAGTGCCGTCCTGCAGCGAGCTGGGCTCGTAATTCACCCGCCCACCGGGGTTGGCCATCTGCATGTGGCCGTCGCGCTGGTGGTTGGCAAACGGGCACCTGGGCGCATTGACCGGGATCTGGTGGAAGTTCGGCCCGCCCAGGCGGATCAACTGGGTGTCCAGGTAGGAGAACAACCGGCCCTGCAGCAGCGGGTCATTGGAGAAGTCGATGCCCGGCGGGATGTTGGCCGGGCAGAACGCGACCTGCTCGGTGTCCTGGAAGAAATTGTCCGGCCAGCGGTCCAGCACCATCCGGCCGATTTCCTGCAGCGGCACCAGGTCCTCGGGGATGATCTTGGTCGGGTCCAGGTGGTCGAACGGGAAGGACTCGGCTTCTTCCTCGGTGAACAGCTGCACGCATAGTTTCCAGGCCGGGAAGTCGCCGGCGGCGATCGCCTCGAACAGGTCACGACGGTGGAAGTCGTTGTCGGCGGCCTGCAGCTTCATCGCCTCGTCCCACACCGTGGACTGCACGCCCAGCTCCGGGCGCCAGTGGAACTTGACGAAGGTGCTGTTGCCGGCCTCATCGAGCAGGCGGTAGCTGTGCACGCCGAAGCCTTCAATCATGCGCAGCGAGCGCGGGAGGGTGCGGTCGCTCATCGCCCACATGATCATGTGGGTCGATTCGGGGGTCAGCGAGATGAAGTCTCAGAACGTGTCGTGTGCACTGGCGGCCTGCGGGAAGGCGCGGTCCGGCTCCATCTTCACCGCATGCACCAGGTCGGGGAACTTCATCGCATCCTGGATGAAGAACACCGGGATGTTGTTGCCGACCAGGTCCCAGTTGCCTTCTTCGGTGTAGAACTTGACGGCAAAGCCGCGCACATCACGCGGGGTGTCCACCGAGCCGGCGCCGCCGGCCACGGTGGAGAAGCGGGTGAATACCGGTGTCTTGACCCCGACCTCGGTCAGCACCCGCGCGCGGGTGTACCCGGCCAGCGAATGGGTCAGTTCGAAGTACCCATGGGCACCGCTGCCGCGGGCATGCACGATGCGCTCGGGAATGCGTTCATGGTCGAAGTGGGTGATCTTCTCGCGCAGGATGAAGTCTTCCAGCAGGGTCGGGCCGCGCGGGCCGGCCTTGAGCGAGTTCTGGTTGTCGGCAACCGGGATGCCCTGGTTGGTGGTCAGCTGCGGATGGCTACCACCGGCCTGCTGCTGCAGTTCATCGCCATTGCCGCGCAGGTCCTCGCTGGCCTGGGGCGATTTGGGGTTCGTCGGGACGTGCTTGGGTGCCATGTGGGAGGGCTCCTGTGGTGGGTGCAGGGCCGCCACCGTGGCCGGAAAGCGGTTAACACAACGTCGCCGGGGGCTGAATGCGCCGTATCGCCGGTCGTATGCAGGCAGCGCCCTCCCATTGCGTTCATCCCGGCAACAAGGAGCACCGACATGGCTGAATCCGGAGTCCGGCCGCGCTGCCGCTACCGGTTCCAGCGTCGCACCTCTTCAGGATGGCCGCCGCCTCCAGTGCTGCTGTTGGTGCGCTGATCACGCCCCTGGGTGCTTGCCCGCAGGCTCCTCACCAACGCTGCCCGCGCTGCAACTGGGCATGCAAGTGGTTGCCGTTGCAGCTGCAGGCCGGTCGCGGCCGGGGTATCGAGGCCGTCCCGATGTGTCCTTTGGGCGTGTGGTCGGGCAGGACGGAAAAAACAAGGCCCGGTATTGCTGCTGGGCCTGTTTTATCACCGCTTCCAGCATGCGGCTCAAGGTTGCCGGATACGGAACGCTGTACCGGTCCACACAAGGTTGCCGCCATGCACAAGGCCGGGGTACACGGGATGGGTGCCTGGCAGGTTTTCGGGCAATGGCCGTTCGGGATCTGCTTCCCGCCATACCGCCATCTCATCGCCGTCGGCCAGCATCGGGATATCGGCGAACGGCGGGCCGACACCGATGCTGTCCAGTGTGTGCTGCTGGGCTGCGGAGAGTCGCGGGAACAGCTGCCCTTGCACCTCGCCAGCTGGTAACAAGCGGCCGTCGCTTGCCAGTTTGAACAACAGCAGGCCGGTGTCGAAATCTGCATGCTCCCGTTGTGCGCAGCTGCTGGTGAGGGCGTCCAGATCCGTCCGGGACAACAGGTGTACCGGAGGCAGCCTGTTGCAGGAGCCGGCAACCTGCAAGGCAAGCCCAGCAGGCCCGCCATCCTTGCCCTCGAAACGGCGCATCCAGACGGTGACGTCGTCGCTTCGCGCGTAGAACTCCCGTTGCGCAGAGCGGGCATAGCGAAGTCGGGCCAGGGCCGTCAGCGCCGGTCGATCCAGCGGCGCAACGGATTCCGGAAGCTTGGTCAGAGCTGCTTGCAGCTCGGCGGGAAGTGTTCCCCAGGCGCCATGTTCAATGGGTGGATAGGCCCGGGTCTGCATTCCGGTCAAGGACACCGCGCCCTGTTCCGGAGAACTTGCGCGAATGGAAACGCAAGCTGCCAGCATCAGGCACGCGAAGGAAGGAACAAGGCCGAAGTCGCGCATTCTTTGAACTCCTGTGGCTTTAGCGAGCCAGGCTTTGGCTCTGGTGCTGCTCCAGCTCTCCATGCGGTTGTCCCACAGGTTCCCGCGCGTGGGCGGCGAGTTGGTCCAGGCTGCTCTCCACCGTGCTGGCCGAAAGGGTTGAGGCGAGGATGCCCAGTCTCTGGTCTGCGGGATCGTTACCGCTTTCCCTGACCAGAAAGATGGTTTCAGCTGCGGGAGCATTGGGTAATGGATGACTGGTGCGGATGCCGTCCACGGAAGTCCAGTTTTTCTCCTTGGCGGCATGCAGGATCGCCAGACTGACGGCATCACTGTTGTGTCGCAACAGCTCAACACCATCGACATGTTGCCGGATTTGCAAGTACAGCCCGTGGTCCGGATGGCCTGGTACTCTCGCATCCACTTGCCGACGGTCGATGTCGGCAATGGTGTTGCCGGTGATTTCATGCTGCCGGATCTGGGCGGGGCGGCTGCTGGTCAATACGTACTGCCATCGCTGTTGGCCCTCGGTGCCGCGCACGGCTTCCATGTAACGCTCATAAGCCTCTTCGCCAGTTGGGCTTTGGCGAGGAAGGGTCTGGCAGCCGGCCGAGTCGGTGTTGGTGCGGCTGCCCATGTGGTGTTTGAAGGTGTTGTTGAGTGGTTCAACCCCGCGGATATCGGCAGAGTCAAACCATCCGTCGCCATTGGTATCGCGCTGCACGCCTGAAGGGGTGCTTTCCACTGCCTCCGGGGATGGGCGCAGGGAGAAGTGGGTGGCGCCGCGACCGCTTGGCGTGAGATGGGTTGCTGCCTGCATCTGGATGGTGCCTTCGGCCAGGCGACCGAGGTCCGCGATCCCATCCTGGTTGCTGTCCATGCCCTCGGCTCTTCGAAATCCGGAACGTTCGAACGGACCGGGGCGAGGATTAAAGCCCGCCCGGGCATCGTATTGGGAGGTTGGTTCGGTTGTGGCCTGGAACTGGGCGAGTCCGGTTGTGGCGTCCGGATTTTTCCACAGCACCACGATGCGGTCATCGTAATCCCCACGTCCCTGGTTGACGGTGGTTCGGGTCTCGTTACGGATCCCCAGGATCACCCGATTTCCACGATCCAGGTCGTCGAGGGCCAATGCGGTGCCGCGGGTGGCCACAATGCTGGCGTAGACGTGGAATTGCTGGGTGGAATCAAGAGACTGCATTTCCGCCGACGCGGGTAATCGCGGTGGGCCGGCGCTTTGGAGCACGCGCTGCCGCGTTGCCTGCACGGAGGTTATGGCGGTATCGGTAGGGGCCTGCTCGTCTGTCTGCAGGTGTTGCTGGTTTTCCGCAGCGACATAACGATCCAGCGCTTCCTGGACAGCGAGGGGGTGTCCTTGTCGCAAATGGTCAAGTCGCTGCAGCGCCGTGGCCACGCCCGCTCCCGCAAGGAGTTGGCCGATTTCATCGGCCGATCCGCGGATATCCAATGCAATCCCTGTGTTCACTGTGACCTCCTGTCGATGTGAGTGACAAGGTGATCCTGCCCAATGTCACAGGCGTGATCCGTGTACAGGGTCACATCGCGGCGTATCCATCCACGTCCAGGCCGGCGACATGGCCTGAGCTGCATCGGCAGGCAGGACGATTGCGTGGCCGCTACCAAAACAAAGGCCCCGCGATGCGGGGCCTTTGTCATTCACATGCCGCGGGACGGGCGAGGGCTCAGCCCTGCTCGTCATCCTTGTAGGCATCGACCGGGATGCAGGCGCAGAACACGTTCTTGTCGCCGTGCACGTTGTCCACACGGGCCACCGGCGGCCAGTACTTCTGCAGCTTCAGGCTCTCAAGCGGGAAGGCCGCCAGTTCACGCGGATAGCCGTGGGTCCACTCGCTGGCCGAGACGTGGGCAGCGGTGTGCGGCGCGTTTTTCAGCGGGTTGTCCTCGCGGTCGAGCTTGCCGGCTTCGATGTCGGCGATTTCGGCACGGATCTGGATCATCGCGTCGATGAAGCGGTCCAGCTCGCCCTTCGGCTCGGACTCGGTCGGCTCGACCATCAGCGTGCCGGCCACCGGGAAGCTCAGGGTCGGGGCGTGGAAGCCGAAGTCGATCAGACGCTTGGCCACATCCTCGGCACCGATGCCGGTGGCCTTTTCCAGCGGGCGCAGGTCCAGGATGCACTCATGCGCGACCAGACCGTTGCGCCCGGTGTACAGGGTCGGGAAGTGGTCGGCCAGACGCCTGGCGACGTAGTTGGCGCTGAGCAGGGCCACCTGGGTGGCGCGCCGCAGCCCGTCACCGCCCATCATGGTGATGTACATCCAGCTGATCGGCAGGATCGAGGCGCTGCCATGGTTGGCCGCGCTGACCATGCCGACCGGGCCGTCCTGTCCCAGCTTGCCGGGCAGGAACGGGGCCAGGTGCGACTTGACCGCACACGGGCCCACGCCCGGGCCGCCGCCGCCGTGCGGGATGCAGAAGGTCTTGTGCAGGTTCAGGTGGGAAACGTCCGAGCCCCAGGCACCCGGTCCGGCCAGGCCGACCAGGGCATTCATGTTGGCGCCGTCGGTATATACCTGGCCGCCGTGGGCGTGGATGATTTCACAGATCTCCACCACGTCTTCTTCGAACACGCCGTGGGTGGAGGGGTAGGTCATCATGATCGCGGCCAGGTTGGCCGAGTGCTTTTCGGCCTGGGCACGGATGTCTTCCACATCGATGTTGCCGTTGGCATCGCACTTGGTCACCACCACCTTCATGCCGGCCATCTGCGCCGAGGCCGGGTTGGTTCCATGGGCCGATTCGGGGATCAGGCAGATGTTGCGGTGCGCCTCGCCACGGCTGGCGTGGTAGGCGGCAATGGCCAGCAGGCCGGCATATTCGCCCTGCGCGCCGGAGTTGGGCTGCAGGCTCACCGCGTCATAGCCGGTGCACTTGACCAGCATCTGCTCCAGGCCGTCGATCAGTTCCTGGTAACCGGTGGTCTGCTCGGCCGGGGCCAGCGGGTGGATGTTGGCAAATTCCGGCCAGGTGATCGGAATCATCTCGGCGGTGGCGTTGAGCTTCATCGTGCACGAGCCCAGCGGGATCATCGTGCGGTCCATCGCCAGGTCCTTGTCGGCCAGGCCGCGCAGGTAGCGCAGCAGCTCGTGCTCGGAATGGTGGCTGTTGAACACCGGGTGGTCCAGGTAGCTGCTGCTGCGCAGCAGGTCTGCCGGCAGAGCATTGCCGGTGATGGCATCCAGGGCGTCGATGTCGCACGGTGCACCGAACAGGCCGGCCAGGGTGACGACGTCGGCGCGGGTGGTGGTCTCGTCCAGGCTGATCGACAGCGAGGCGGCATCGATCCGGCGCAGGTTGATCCGTGCCGCTGCCGCCTTGGCATGGATCGCCTCGGCATCGACACCGGTGATGTGCAGGGTGTCGAAGAAGTCACCGCCGACGCTGATGCCGGCATTGCGCAGGGCAGCGGCCAGGATGGCGGCATAACGGTGGGTGCGCAGGGCGATGCGCTTGAGCCCCTGCGGGCCGTGGTAGACCGCATACATCGCGGCCATCACGGCCAGCAGCACCTGGGCGGTGCAGATGTTGGAGGTGGCCTTCTCGCGGCGGATGTGCTGCTCGCGGGTCTGCAGGGTCAGGCGGTAGGCCGGGTTGCCGTGGGCGTCGATGGAGACACCGATCAGGCGGCCGGGCATCGAGCGCTTGTAGGCATCACGGCAGGCCATGAAGCCGGCGTGCGGGCCGCCGAAGCCGAACGGTACGCCGAAACGCTGGCTGTTGCCGATGGCAATGTCCGCGCCCCATTCGCCCGGGGCGGTGAGCAGGGTCAGGGCCAGCAGGTCGGTAGCCACGGCCACCAGGCCGTTGCGCGCATGCACGGCCTCGACCAGGGCAGCATGGTCTTCGACCTTGCCGTAGGTATCCGGGTACTGGATCAGCACGCCGAAGCTGTCGTGCTCCAGCGCATCGGCCAGCGGGCCGACGTGCAGCTCGATCTCCAGCGGCCGGGCGCGGGTCTTGAGCAGTTCCAGGGTCTGCGGGTGCACCGCATCGTGGACGAAGAAGGTGTTGGACTTGTTGCGTGCCGAACGCTTGGCCAGGGTCATCGCCTCGGCCGCGGCGGTGGCTTCGTCCAGCAGCGAGGCGTTGGCGATTTCCATGCCGCACAGCTGGGCGACCATGGTCTGGAAGTTGATCAGCGCTTCCATCCGGCCCTGGGAGATTTCCGCCTGGTACGGGGTGTAGGCGGTGTACCAGGCCGGGTTTTCCAGGATGTTGCGCGCGATCACGTTCGGCGTGTGGGTGCCGTAATAGCCCTGGCCGATGAAGCTGCGGAACACCTGGTTCTTGCTGGCGATGGCGCGGATGCTGGCCAGTGCGTCGACTTCGGTCATCGCACCCGGCAGTTCCAGCGCATTGGCGGCCTTGATGCTGGCCGGCACGATGGCATCGGTGAGCGCTTCCAGCGAGGGCTGGCCGACAACGCCGAGCATCTGCTCGATTTCGCGTTCATCCGGGCCGATGTGGCGCTCGATGAAGGCGCCGGCGTGTTCAAGGGCGTGCAGCGAAGGGGTGTTCTGGGACATGGTCTGAGGGTCCAGGCAACAAGCAGGGCATGGGAACGCAAAGGCAGGCCCATCCACGCGCAGGCGCACGGACGGAAAGCCTGGCTTTCCGCAGTTGCCCCTCTGTCCTTTTGCCTGAGAGTTTGGACGCGCATGTGCGCGTGGTGCCCCTTCGGCGCCGGGTTGTACCGGTCTCTCCAGAGTTGTGCTGCAAGTGGTATCGGGCCTGAGCGATTACGGGCGTTGCGCCTTCGGCAGCGGATGGACCCCGCTTCTCCCACCGTGTTGCGGAGGCAATTATAGCCTGCCGTTGCCCTGGCCTGTGACAGCGCAGCTGGCTGAACGCAAACCGCCAGGCACAGGCCTGGCGGTAGGTGAATACGGGGCTCTCGCCCCGCCCATGCGGCAAACCCGGGCGGGGAGAGAGGCCGCCAGGGCTTGCCGCCAAAGGCGTTTCAGACCAGCCCGGTGGCGTAGTACACGCCGATGATGAAGAACACGGCCAGGGTCTTGATCACGGTGATGGCGAAGATGTCCTTGTAGGACTGGCGGTGGGTCAGGCCGGTGACGGCCAGCACGGTGATCACCGCGCCGTTGTGGGGCAGTGTGTCCATACCGCCGGAGGCCATCGCGGCGACACGGTGCAGCACGTCCATCGGGATGCCGGCGGCCTGGGCGTTGGCGATGAAGCTGTCGGCCATCGCCGCCAGCGCGATCGACATGCCGCCCGAGGCCGAGCCGGTGATGCCGGCCATTGCGGTGACCGAAATCGCCTCGTTGATCAGCGGGTTGGGGATCGAGCCCAGTGCATTGGCCACCACCAGGAAGCCAGGCAGCGCGGCAATTACTGCGCCGAAGCCGTACTCGGAAGCGGTATTCATCGAGGCCAGCATCGCCCCGCCGATCGCGCTCTTGGTGCCTTCGGCAAACGCGGCCACCACCGGTGCCCAGGCCAGCGCGATGACGGACAGGATGCCCACCAGCAGCGCGGCCTGCACCGCCCAGATCGCGCCGAGCTTGGACGTTTCCTGCACCACCGGGGCCGGGTTGCCGATCACCGCCGGGATGAATTCGGTAACCGTGCCGTACCAGCCGGGCATCCACACCGTGAACAGGTAGTTGGACACGCCCACCAATACCAGCGGCAGCAGCGCGATGGCCGGATGGGCCAGCTTTTCGCCACGGAAGGCTTCCGGCTCATTGAGCAGCGGATCGCTGCCGGCATAGCCCTCACCGGCCTTCAGCGCAGCGCGGCGGCGCCATTCCAGGTAGCTCAGGCCGAGGATCAGGATGAACACCGTACCGGCCACGCCCAGGGTCGGGGCGGCCCAGCTGGTGGTGCCGAAGAAGCTGGTCGGAATGATGTTCTGGATCTGCGGACTGCCCGGCAGCGCGTCCATGGTGAAGGTGAAGGCGCCCAGCGCAATGGTGCCGGGGATCAGCCGCTTGGGGATGTTGCTCTGGCGGAACAGCTCGGCGGCAAATGGATACACCGCAAACACCACCACGAACAGCGACACCCCGCCGTAGGTGAGCAGGCCGCAGACGATGACGATGGAGAGCATCGCGCGCTGCGCGCCGACCAGCTTGATGGTGGCGCTGACGATGGATTTGGAGAAGCCGGAGATCTCGATCAGCTTGCCAAAGATGGCGCCGAGCACGAACACCGGGAAGTACAGCTTCAAGAAGCCGACCATCTTGTCCATGAACAAGCCGGTGAACATCGGCTGCACCAGGGCCGGGTCGGTCAGTACCACCGCGGCCAGCGCCGCCACCGGCGCAAACAGGATCACGCTGTAGCCGCGATAGGCCACGAACATCAGGAAACACAGCGCGGCCAGTACGATCAGAAAGGACATTGCCGCCTCCGGGGCAAAACGAATGGCCGGCAGTATCAACAGTGCATCGGGGGCAGGGGCACTGTACCAACGGACAGTACGAATGTGACCGGCGTCTGGTTACCTTGCGCAGCATCGGCGGCATCTGTTTGCTGCCATGTCATACCCGGGAGGAGGGGAGACCTTTATGAAGCGCAAGATCCTTTGCACAGCCATCGGTGGTGTGTTGCTGGCTCCGGTCATGGCCATGGCACAGAGCACGCCGTCCAGCGAACAGGCACCAGGCAACCAGCAGGCTGTCACGCTGGACGAACTGACCGTTACCGCTCGTCGCCGTACCGAATCGATCATGGATGTGCCGGTGGCCGTCAGCGCCTTCGGCGAAGAACAGCTCAAGGACCTGCAGGCATCCAACGTGGAAGGCCTGCAGGGCGCCGTGCCCAACATGAACATCGCCCAGGGCCGTGGCTCGGCCAACTCGGTCAACGTGGCCATCCGCGGCATCGGCCAGCCCGATTCGCTGCAGACCTTCGACCCGGGCGTGGGCATGTATGTGGACGATGTCTACTACTCGCGCATCAATGGTGCGCTGTTCTCGCTGTTCGACATCGCCCAGCTGGAAGTGCTGCGTGGCCCGCAGGGCACCCTGTACGGCAAGAACTCCACTGGCGGCGCGATCAAGCTGACCACCAAGAACCCCTTCGACAACGAAGGCGGTGCGATCGAGCTGACTGCCGGCAACTACGGCCGCGCAGAAGGCCGCTTCTATGTCTCTGGCCGCTTGAGCGACACCGTGGCCGCCAGCATCGCCGGTGCCAAGATCACCAACGATGGCTATGTGCGCGACCCGGCCACGGGCCGCCGCTTCAACGACGATGACACCACCGCCGTGCGCGCCAAGCTGGCCTTCTCGCCCAGCGATGCCTTCCGCGCCACCCTGAGCATCGACCACACCGAGCAGGACGCTGCGCTGACCATGGGCCGCCCGATGGCGCCGCTGATTGCCACCAGCCTGGCACCGGCCGGCGTGGTGGTGCTGCAGCCGGGCCAGACGGGCAAGTGGAACCACACCGCGCAGACGTCCTTCGGCACCGACAAGGGCCAGGAACTGACCCATTCGGGCGCATCACTGTCGATGGAGTGGGATCTGAACGAGCACTTCCAGCTCAAGTCGATCACTTCCGTGCGCAAGTTGGAAACCGAGTCCTACATCGACATCGACGCCAGCGCCTACGAGCTGGGCGATGTGCTGGTGGCCATCGACCAGGACCAGAAGAGCCAGGAATTCCAGCTGCACTACGACAACGGCTCCAACGTGCATGCCACCTTCGGTGCGTACTACATGCAGGAGAACGTGCCGTCCTACCAGGAGGCCTACGCCGACGACCTGTTCCAGCTGCTCGGTGCCGGCCTGCCGTTCCTGCGCACCATCGAAGATGACCTGACCACCACCTCCAAGGCCGCCTTCGCCCACGTCAACTGGGAGTTCGCCCCGAGCTGGACCCTGGCCGCCGGCGTGCGCTGGACCGAAGACAGCAAGGAATACGACCGCTCCACCAGCACCTTCTGGGGCGCGCCGTACAACGTGATCAATGAAACCGTGGCATTCAGCGCGCAAGCGGACTGGAGTGCCACCACCCCGTCGATCAGCCTGCAGAAGGCCTTCAGCGACAACCTGATGGGCTACATCTCGGCCAACCGCGGCTTCAAGAGCGGTGGCTTCAACGGCCGCGCCAATACGGTTGCCGACACCCGCAATGCCAAGTTCGACCCGGAATTTGTCTGGACCTACGAGCTGGGCATCAAGGGCAGCAGCGCTGACCAGCGCTTCCGCGGCAGCGCCACGGCCTTCTACAGCAAGTACAGCGATTTCCAGGCCCGCGTGACCCAGGATGCTTCCACCTTCCCGGTGCTCAACGCCGCGGAGATGAGCATCAAGGGTCTTGAGCTGGAAGGCACCGCGCTGCTGGGCAGTGCCACCACCCTGAGCGGTCAGCTGTCGTGGATGGACGCCAGCTACGACAGTTTCGATGACTTCCGCCTGGATCCGTCCTACCCGAACTTCGATCCGACCCTGACCCACGACCATGTGCCGTTCTCGCCGGAAATCAGTGCCCGCATCGCCCTGCAGCACGTGTTCTCGCTGGGCAACGCCGGCAACCTGACCGTTGGCGGTGACATCAGCTACCGCGATGACACCTGGCTGAGCGTGGACAATCGCGATGTGCTGATGCAGAAGGCCTATACCCTGGGCGGCCTGTACGGCGTGTGGGACAGCGCGGCGATGGATTGGCAGGTGCGCGCTGGCGTGCGCAACATCACCGACAAGAGCTACATGACCGAAGGCCAGGAATTCACTTCGGTGGGCAACATCCAGACCGCCTACTACGGCCTGCCGCGCAACTACTACGTGTCGGTGCGCTACAACTTCTGATCGTCCTCGTTGTGGGGTGACGCATCAGGGACAGCGGCAGGCGCAAGCCTGCCGCTGTTTTTGTTTATCCTTGCCCCGCCCGCCGCTGCGGGGTCGTCTGCCGCCGGGGATTGATCTGCGATGCTGAGCCTGTACACCGTTGCCATCGCCGGGTTTGCCTGGTTGCTGTTGATGTTTGCCGCCGCCGTGTACGGCGAGCGGCGGCCCAATGCCCTGGCCAGCCACTGGCACCATGTGTATGCGTTGTCGCTGGCGGTGCACTGCACCTCCTGGACCTTCTACGGCACCGTGACCCAGGCGGCGCGGCATGGCTGGTGGATACCGCCCACGTTGCTGGGTGCCATCGCTTTCTATCTGCTGGCATCGCGCTTCATGGGACGGTTGGTGACCCTGGCGCGCGAATCCAATGCCACCTCGCTGGCTGACCTGATTGCCGCTCGGCTCGGGCGTGACGCCTGGCTGGCGGCCACCGTCACCGCGGTGGCGGCACTGGGCCTGATTCCCTACATCGCCCTGCAGCTCAAGGCCGTGGCGATGAGTTTTTCAATGATCACCACGCGCAGCGTCAGTGCCGAGCCGCCCCCGCTGCTGGGCGACAGTGCGCTTTACGTGGCCGGGCTGATGGCGCTGTTTGCGATCCTGTTTGGCGCACGCCGCGCCGATGTGTCCGAACAGAACCGCGGCCTGGTGCTGGCCATGGCAGTGGAATCGGTGTTCAAGCTGGTGGCCATGCTGGTGCTGGGCCTGTTTGTGCTGTGGTGGCTGCCGCGCGGTATGGATACGGCACTGCCGCTGCAACAGGCCAGCCAGGTATTGCCGGCCAGCGGCGGCTTCCTGCCGCTGTTGCTGCTGGGCGCACTGGCCATGTTCCTGCTGCCGCACCAGTTCCACATGGCGGTGGTGGAGTGCCGCGATGACCGCGGCCAGCGCACCGCGCGTTGGTTGTTCCCGCTGTACCTGCTGCTGATGTCGCTGCCGATCCTGCCGCTGGCACGTGCCGGCAGCGCGTTGCTGGGCAATGAGGTGCACAGCGACATGTACACCCTGGCGTTGCCGTTTGCCGCCGGTCAGCAGGGCGTGGCGCTGCTGGCCTTCCTGGGGGGATTGAGCGCGGCCACCGGCATGGTGGTGGTCAGTGTGCTCACCCTGAGCCTGATGATCGGCAACCACTGGTTTGCCCCCGGCTTGCTGCGCGGTGCCTGGTCACGCCGCGATGGCGGCGACCGCCGGCACGAGCTGCTGTGGCTGCGTCGCATCGTGATCTGCCTGACCATGTTGATGGCCTGGGGCTACAGCCGGGTGATCGGTCAATCCGATGTGCTGGCCGACATCGGTGCGGTGTCCTTCTCCGCGCTGGCCACCTTGCTGCCGGTGCTCGGTTTTGCCTTGTGGCGCCCGCAGACACCGCCGCGCGCGGCCGTGATCGGCGTGCTGGCCGGCTTTGCCACCTGGGCCTGGGTATTGCTGCTGCCCAACCTGCAGGCCGGCGGCATGGTTCCCGCAGCCTGGCTGCAGTCCGGGCCGTTCGGTCTGGCCTGGCTGTCGCCGTCGGGCCTGTTCGGCCTGACCGGCTGGACGCCGCTGGGCCGCGCGGTGGGCGCCAGCCTGTTTGTCGGCACCCTGGCCACCTTGCTGGCCTTGCTGTGGCGCCGCTCGGCACCATCGGGCGGCCGCCGCGGGATGGATGCGGAGGTGTTGCGTGATGCCGGCAGGCGCTTCCTGCGCATGCACCAGGTCGAACAGATCCTGGAAGGTGCGCCGCGTCAGGGCCCGGTGCCGCTGGCCATGGAAGTGGCGATGGAGCGTGAGCTGTCTGCCGTGCTGGGCAGTGCCTCGGCACGCCTGCTGCTGGATGCGGCGCGGCGCGAGCAGGGCGAGCTGGCCACGGTGGCGGCCATCGTCAGCGAGGCCAGCGCCGACCTGCGCTTCAACCAGCAGGTGCTTGAAGCGGCGCTCAACAACATGAGCCAGGGCATCAGCGTGATCGACCGCGAGCAGCGCCTGGTGGCCTGGAACCGGCGCTATGCCGACCTGTTCGGCTTCCCGCCGGCGCTGTTGCAGGTGGGCCGGCCGATTGCCGACATCACCGCCTGGGCGCTGGCGCGGATGCCAGCCCGTGGCGAAGGGCCACGCGCCACCGAGCGCCGCCTGGCCTTCATGCGCGCCGGCACCCCGCACCTGTCCGAGCGGGTGTTCCCGGATGGCAGCATTGTCGAAATCCGCGGCAATCCGATGCCCGGCGGTGGCTTCGTGGCCACCTTTACCGATGTCACCGCGTTCCGCCGCAGCGAAAGCGAGCTCAAGCGGAGTAACGAGCTCCTCGAACAGCGGGTCAGTGAGCGGACCGCCCTGCTGGAGGCGGCCAAGCGCGAGGCCGAGCGCGCCAGCGATGCCAAGAGCCGCTTCCTGGCCGCGGTCGGCCACGACCTGCTGCAGCCGCTGCATGCCGCGCACCTGTTCACCGATACCCTGGCCCAGCAGTCCACTACGCCGGAAAAGCTGGAGCTGATCGGGCAGATCAGCGGCGCACTGGATTCCACCACCGACCTGCTGACCGGGCTGTTTGACATGTCGCGGCTGGAAGCCGGCGGGCTGGTGCCGCAGCCCCGTCATTTCGCCCTGGCCGAGGTGCTCGATCCGCTGGCCGCCCAGTTTGCGGTGCTGGCCCGGGCCAACGGGCTGGCCTTCCACTACGTGCGCAGTGCCGCCTGGGTACACAGTGATCCACAACTGTTGCGCCGGGTGCTGCAGAACTTCCTGGCCAATGCGGTGCGCTATACCCGCAGCGGCGGCGTGCTGCTGGGGGTACGGCGCAGTGCTGGCCAGCTGCGCCTGGAGGTGCATGACACCGGCCCGGGAATTGCGCTTGAGCAGCAGCAGTCCATCTTCGAGGAGTTCCGCCGCGGCGAGGGCGCTGCCGGCCAGGGCCTGGGCCTGGGGCTGGCCATTGCCGAGCGCATCGCACGCCTGCTGGAGCTGCCGCTGGGCCTGCGCAGCAAGCCGGGGGTGGGGACCGTTTTCAGTGTCAGCGTGGCCGCGGCCGCACGCCCGGTGCTGCCAGCCCCGGTGCAGGGCACGCCCGGGCGTGGCACCGGCCTGGCCGGGGTGGCCGTGCTGGTGGTGGACAACGATCCGCAGGCCCTGGCCGCGCTGGCCGGGCTGCTGCGTGGCTGGGGCTGCGTGGTGCATGAGGCCAACGGCCAGGCACAGGCGCAGGCGGTGCTGGCCGACAACGAGGTGGCGCTGTGGCTGTTCGACTACAACCTGGATGATGGCGATACCGGCACCGCTTTGCGCCAGCGCCTGGCCGCCAGTGGCGAGCCACGGCCGACCCTGATCCTGAGTGCCGATGACAGCCTGGCCACCCGCCGCGAAGTGCTCGAGCAGGGCCTGACCCTGCTGCACAAGCCGGTGCGGCCGCTGGCGCTGAAATCGGTACTGGACCGGCTGCTGGCTGCGCGCCAGACCACGGTGTACTGAGCCGGCGGCCGCTGGCCGCGGCAGCTAGACCAGCATGGCCACGTCGATTGCCCCCAGCCGCTGTGCCATCCGCGCAATCCGGTTGGCGCAGTCCCTGGCGGCGAGCTCGCCTTGGTCATGTTCGCTGAGCAGGCGTTGGTAGGCATCCCAGAAAGCAGCAGTGTTGCCGTGCTGCTGCCAGGCCTGCTGCATCAGCGGCCAGGCAGAGCGGCAGCAGCTGGCCATGTCCAGATCATCCATGAGTGACTCCGGTGCGTGAGGCAAGGGTTGAACAGCCTCACCATTGAGAGCCAAACGCCAGTCGTGTCAATCCACCAAGGTGTCAATTTTGCGTGATGGATCGCTCAGTTCCAGCTCACGCAGCACCACGCTGGCCTGGGTGCGGTTGCGCACCCCCAGGCGTTCGAAGATCGCCGACAGGTGCGCCTTGACGGTGCGCTCCTGCACATCCAGGCGGTCGGCGATCTGCTTGTTGAGCAGACCCTCTGCCACCAGCACCAGTACCCGGAACTGCTGTGGCGACAGGCTGGCCAGCCGCGCGGCCAGTGCACTGTCATGCGGCGAGGACTGGGCGGTGTTGACCGCCGCCCGCAGCGAGGCCGGCAGCCACTGCTCGCAGGCCATCACCGCACGGATGGCATCACGCAGCTCATCCAGCCCCGAACTCTTGGGCAGGTAGCCGGCCGCACCATGGTCCAGCGCCCGGCGCACCACCCGCGGGTCGTCATTGGCCGAAACCACGATCACCGCCACCCCCGGGTGTTGCGCACGGATCGCCGCCAGCCCGGCCAGCCCATGGTTGCCCGGCATGTGCAGGTCCAGCAGGATCAGGTCGATATCCGGCTGTTCATCGAGCACGGCCAGCACCTGGTCCAGCGAAGCGGCCTCATGCACGGTCATGGCAGCCATCGCATCGCTGGCGGCCTGGCGCAGGGCGGCGCGGAACAGCGGGTGGTCATCGGCGATCAGCAGGGTCGGCATGGGCGGTGAGCGAGCAAAGAGTAGGAGGAAAGAGGAACGAGTGAGAGCGGCGAGGAATGAGTGCGGAGGAACGAGTAACGAGTGAGAGCGCAGAGGAGCTGGTGTGGAGTAAAGAGGAACGAGTGGCTGGAAGCGAGGAGCGAGTTCGGAGTAAAGAGGAACGAGGGCGCGCTTCTACTCGTTTCTCGCTTCTCGCTTCTCGCTCTTGCTACTCGTTACTGCATCACTGCACTCGTTCCTCTTTCCTCGCTCTTCTCACTCGTTACTCGCTCACTGCGCGGTCCAGCCACCGTCCACCGGCAGGCTGGCGCCGGTGACATTGTGCGCTTCGCGGCGGCAAAGCCAAACCACCAGCGCGGCAATGTCCTCGGGCAGGGACATGCGCAGGGAGGGCTGCTTCTCGGCCAGCAGCGCGGCTACACCGTCCTCGCGGCTGCCATCGCCGATGCGGGCCTGGATCTGCGGCTCGATCAGCGGGGTCTCCACCCAGCCCGGGCACACGCAGTTGACCGTCACCCCACCGCTGGTGCGGTTGCCCTGGGCGGCGTATTCCAGCGCGGCGACCTTGCTCAGGCCGATGATGCCGTGCTTGGAGGCCACATACGGTGCCTTGTCCTTGCTGGCCACCAGGCCGTGCACCGAGGCGATGTTGACCACCCGGCCGAAGCCGCGCGCGGCCATGCCCGGCAGCGCGGCATGCATGGTGTGGAAGGCCGAGGACAGGTTGATGGCGATGATGTCGTTCCACTTCTGCAGCGGCTGCTGCGCCAGCGGTGCGGCATGCTGGATGCCAGCGTTGTTGACCAGCACATCCAGCGGCGACCAGGCATCGATCTGCGCCATCATCTGCGCGATCTGTTCCGGCTCACGCAGGTCGGCGCCGAAATGGCGCGCCTGCTGCGCACCGGCGGCTTCGACCTGGGCGATGGCAGCGGCGATCTGCTCCTCGCTGCCCAGGCCGTTGATGGCAACGCGCGCACCGGCTGCGCCCAGCGCGCAGGCAATGGCCAGACCGATGCCGGAAGTGCTGCCGGTCACCAGGGCGGTGCGGCCGTGTAAGAACTGATCCATGGGGGAACTCCGCAAGCAGACAAAACGATGCAGGCACGCTAACAGTGATGGGCCAAATTGCCCGTGGTACGAAAGTACGATGAGCGGCAGCAGGCAGGTTTGTTAGCGTGCAGCCATGAACATGCCCAAGCTCCGCGCTGCGTGCGCCCTTTCGCTGGGTCTGGTGCTGGCCGGTTGTGCCAGCACCGACTCCAAACCCACGGTCACTGCGCCGGCCTCGCTGGCGGTGCTGCAGGAGACGGTGCACCGCCAGAATGACGACCTGCTCAGTGCTGGCCTGGGCCATGCCGGGTTGCTGACCGCCGCACCGCCGGCCTTTGCCGACCCGGCTGCGCCGACGGCTGCGGAAGTGCGCCGGCGTGCGCTGTGGAACAGCTGGCGTGGCATTGCCGACCTGATGCCCGGCGGTGGCTTCGGCCAGCTGTATGGCACCTTGCAGCCGGTGCCCGGCCGCGAATACGCCACCCTGGTCCGGCTGCCCGATGCCCGTCAGCCGCACCGGGTGGTGGTGCAGGTGCCGGACAATTTCGATGCGGACAAACGCTGCGTGGTGGTGGCACCGTCGTCGGGCTCGCGCGGGGTGTATGGCGCGGTAGCAGTGGCCGGGCCGTGGGCGCTGCCGCGCGGCTGCGCACTGGCCTACACCGACAAGGGGGCCGGCAGCGATTACTTCGACCTCGATGCCCAGGTCGGCGTCCGTGCCGATGGCAGCACCGCGGCGCTGCAGGCCGCCGATGATTTTGCCTTCCTGCCCGATGCGCCGGTCAATGCCAGTGGCGTGGCGGTCAAACACGCACATTCCCAGGACAACCCGGAAAGCGACTGGGGCCGGCATGTGCGCCAGGCCGCCGATATCGCGCTGCAGGCGCTGAACCAGGCATTGCCGGAAGCGCCTGCGTTCACCCATGCCAACACCCGGGTCATCGCGGTGGGTATCTCCAATGGCGGTGGCGCGGTGCTGCGCGCCGCCGAGCAGGGGCAGGGCTGGCTCGATGGCGTGGTGGCCGGCGAGCCCAACATCTACAGCAACGGCGCCGGCTCACGCGCGTTGTATGACTACACCACCGAGGCGGCCGAGCTGATGCCCTGCGCCCTGCTGGCCGTGGACGGCTTGCCCGGCAGCCCGCTGTCGGCCGCCGGCCGCGCCGGCGGTGCAGTGCGTTGCGCCACGCTGGCCACGCAGGGGGCCATCACCGGCACCGATACCGCGGCCCAGGCCGCCGATGCGCTGAGAAAAATGGCTGCAGCGGGTTGGACCCTGCCGGCATTGCGCGCCGGTGCCCTGAGCGTGGACTTTGACCTGTGGCGCGCGGTGGCAGTGACCTATGCCTCGGCCTATGGCCGCTATGGCGTGGGCGAGCATCCCTGCGGCTACCGCTTCTCGGCAACGAATGCGGATTTCAGCCCGCGTGCGGCCACCGCCAACGAGCGTGCGGCCTGGCTGTCCGATGGCAGCGGCGTGCCGCCGGGTGCCGGCGTCAATATCGTCGACACCAAGATGGCACTGCCCGACGCCTTCGCCCCGGGTCTGGCGTGCCTGCGCCAGCTGTGGACCGGCAACGATGCCGCGGCACAGCGCGTGCAGGCCGGAATTGCACAGACCCGCAGTGCGCCGCCGCCGCCGGGGCTGCCGGTGATGCTGGTGCACGGCAATGCCGATGGCCTGATTCCGTTTGCCTTCACCTCCGCACCGTATGCGGCTGCGGCCAGGGCCGCCGGTGCCGAGGTCAGCCTGTGGCAGGTCGACCATGTGCAGCACTTCGATGGCTTCCTCGCCTTGCCCGATTACGCCGCGCGTTACCTGCCACTGCTGCCGTATGTGTATCGCGCGCTGGATGCAATGGATGCGCGTCTGGACGGCAAGGCCGCCCTGCCAGCCGATGCGCATATTCGCAGCACGCCGCGTGGGCCGGGCCAGCCCTTGCAGGCCACCAACCTGGCGCTGCCGCAGTGAGGCCGCACAGCCACTGACCGGATCACCACAACGGGCCGCAAGGCCCGTTGTCGCAGGAGTGGGTACGCCTGAGCCATCAGCGTCCCCTCGCCAGGAAAGAGCGCACAGCAGTAAGTAACGAGTAAAAGCCCTGGCATGGCCTTATCCATCAGCGCCCCCTCTCGTTCCTCGTTGCTCGTTCCTCGTTCCCCTCACGGGGGATTGCCGGACTGCAAGGGTTGTCTTTATTTTGATGCGAATCTGCATTCTTTATTTTGATTGAGTGCATTTTTGCAACAATCCGGCGCGGCCATGGTAGTGGCAGGGGGCCGCGCCTGCAGGCAGACTGCCGTCCATCGCACCGGCCTTCGCTCTGCTGCCTCCCTCCAGGGTGACGGTGTCGATCCTGCCCTCTGTCCTGGAGTGACCTGCATGCCACTACGCAATACCGCACAGCGCTGGGGCCTGATCAGCCAGCTGCTGCACTGGCTGATCGTCGGCCTGATCGGCTGGATGGCCTGGCTGGGCCTGAGCATGGTCGACATGCCGCCGACCCCGGCCAAGATCAACACATATGCCCTGCACAAATCCCTCGGCCTGACCCTGCTGTTGCTGGTGGTGCTGCGCGTGCTCTGGCGTCTGGTGGCCGGGGCACCGCGGCCGGTGGCCGGTACCCCGGGCTGGCAGGCAGGCATTGCCAGCGTGACCCACGTGGCGCTGTATGTGCTGATGCTGGGCATTCCACTTAGCGGGTGGTTGTTCAACTCGGCCGCCGGCTATCCGTTGCAGTGGTTCAAGCAGTTCAACCTGCCGGCGCTGGCCGACAAGAGCGAATCGCTGGCCGAACTGGCGCGTGAGCTGCACGAATGGGGGTTCTGGGCACTGCTGGTACTGGTGCTGGCCCATGCCGGTGCCGCGCTGTACCACCACCTGTTCCTCGGCGATGCCACCCTGCGCCGGATGCTGCCCGGCTACCGCCCTTCATCCCCGGAGAAAACACGATGAAACTGTCTGCATTACCGTTGCGCACGCTCGGCCTTGGCACGCTGCTTGCCGCCGCCGTACTGGGCGTTCCCGTGGCATCGGCTGCCGATTATGTGCAGGCCCGTGGTGGACTGAGTTTTGTCGGTAAATACCAGGGCGAAACCTTCATCGGTACGTTCCCCGGCTTCTCCACCCGGCTGCAGTTTGACCCGACCGCGCCGCAGGCTGCACGGCTGGAGGTGGACATACCGCTGGCCGCTGCTGACACCCGCAACAGCGAGCGCGACAGCACCTTGAAAGGGGCGGATTTCTTCAACGTTGCCCGCTTTGCCACCGCCCGTTACAGCGCACAGGGCTTCACCGCGCTGGGCGATGACCGTTACCGCGCCGAGGGCACGCTGGAGCTGCGCGGCATCCGCAAGCCGGTCACGCTGACCTTCACCCTGAGTGGGGGCGACAACCCGGTGCTGGTCGGCCAGGCCGTGGTCAAGCGGCTGGACTTTGGCGTGGGTGCTGGCGATTGGGCCGATGTGTCGATCATCCCCAACGAAATCGCCGTTGCCACCCGGGTAACCTTCAAGCGCGCTCCCTGAAACAGCGTGTGCTGGCCCTTGCCGCACGTTCGGATGCGGCAGGGCAGGTAGCGCTGATGGCTCCGGTTGCGCTGGCTGTCACTGGTCAGGATGCCGGTAGGCCGGGATGGGGCAATGCCGTTGTGCTGCCAGCGGCGCTGCCCGTTCAAGGCTCGGGAGTGCCGGTGTCCTGCTCGCCCGCACTCAGGCTGGCACGGGCACCGGCAGCCAGCATCTGGTAGCGCTGCTTGAAGGCATCCAGCGATTCTTCTTCCAGCTCTTCCAGGTCCAGCAGCGCGTTGTGTGCCCCCTGCGTGGCGCGGATCAGCTCATCCAGCTTCACCTGGATGGCTTCGGTATCCCGGTTCTGGGTGTTCTGGATCAGGAACACCATCAGGAAGGTGATGATGGTGGTCCCGGTATTTATCACCAGCTGCCAGGTGTTGCTGAAATCAAACAGCGGGCCAGTGACCAGCCAGAGCAGCACCACCGCCATGGCCAGGACAAAAGTGCGCGGGCGGCCACAAAAACGTGCCGCCCCTTTGGCAAACCGCGAATATGCCACAGAATTCTGCATCTCGACTCCTTGGTTGTAGGCCTGGCTTTGACGATGACCAGCTCGGCCATGGCAGCACCGGTTTTCACCGAGTAAAGCAGACCTGCACCCCCTGTGCCCAGCGCGCGATATGCCCCTGTGCCAGGGCGAGAGCCTGGCTGACCAGCAGACACCGGCGCAGGCAATGACTGATCCTCTTCTGGCATGGGCGCTACCCGTGAACGGGTGCGGCCTTCGGGTGTGGATCACCTAGGTCTGTTTTGAAACTCCCAAACCCACTTAGCCGTTTATGGCCGGCGCTGGTCCCGTGGGGTGGTTCGCAGTCTGGCAAGGCTTGAATGAGCGAGGCCTTCGGGCGCGGTTTTTACCCTGGTCCGGTTTGGAAGCATCAAACCCACAAGACCGATTATGACCAGAGGAAATCCCCGTGGGACGGAATTGCAGTCTGGCAATGCTTGAAACCCGTCGATTCGATTGAATCAACTGCAGAAAAAACCCGGCAGATGCAAAGCCTGAAAGCGAAAGGCAAGGTCAGCGTGCTGCCGGAGTTGACGGGAAGCTCCTTGCGGAATTGTTAGCTGTCAATTGTTGCTAATCAAAGCGGCAAATTTAGGATCGGCCACGAGTTGCTTGATTAGGTCTTGTACAGCGGGTCCAAGTGCTTGGGCGGTTTGGTTGCATGCGGTAATTGCGTCGAATCCGCTTTTGAAATTGTATGTAACTTCTGTGGATGCGGATTGGCCAGAGGTTCCTTTGAGTGTTAGCGCGATGTTCCACCACCCATTCGTTAGTCCAGCTGTAGAAGAGAAGGCGATTTTTGTTATTTCCCCGTACAGTGGATTGTTCTGCTCTGAGTAGAGGCCTGCCATTTTTAGTTCGTCATTTATTGCTTTCTGAACAAATTGAGGGATGGTCATTCCATCAGATGCTTGAATTGGTCCTGCCATCCGGCAACTTGCGCTGTAGTCAGCACTCGACGAAATCTGCACGACGTGTGCAGACCCGTTGGAAATTGACCGTAGCGCAACCTGGTTGTCTGCTGATGGCGAGTACCTGGCGGGTGTCATGGTGGAGCATGCGGACAGAGACGCTATGGCCGCAACCGCAATAACAAAATTTCTCATTTCCTATCTCCCCGAGTGATACATGGTTGGTTGACAGCTAACACCTGAGTTAAGCCGCGCCGCGAAACGGCGTCGGCTTGGACGAGTAAAAAAGAGACTTCCCGCTCTGGCGGCCGGGCCGTCCGGCATCAAAGTGCCATGATTGAGTTGGGCACACAATCAGATTGAGGAGAAGTCTCCAATGACTGATTCAACCACAAAAACGGTCGGCGTGGATCTGGCAAATCAGGTCTTTGCCATCTGCGAAACCAACCACGGCGGGCAGGCCGCCTCGAAGAGAGCCTGACTAACAAGTTGGCGCCATGACATGCGAAGGCTGATCCCCCTTGCATGGGCGAAACCGTTGGATGAGCGAGGCCTGGGCGTCATTTTTACCCTGGTCCGGTTTGGATGCATCAAACCCACAAGACCGATTATGACCAGAGGAAATCCCCGTGGGACGGGGTGCAGTCTGGCAATGCTTGAAGCCCGTCGCATCAATTGAATCAACTGAATTAAAAGCCCGGCAGACGCAAAGCCAGAAAGCGAAAGGCAAGGTCAGCGTGCTGCCGGAGTTGACGGGAAACTCCTTGCGGAATTGTTAGGTCTGCGCTTTAAACAGCCCTAAGCTTTGATGCGGCCGCAATGTAAACGTGGAGAGCCCGCTCACAGTCTCCCAAAGCACGATGCTGATTTGACATGGAGAGCTTGCCATCCCTGGCGAGATCTATAAGCCGGAAGCTGCCGCGCTTTGGCCAGGCGCGTCTCGCCATTTTGAGCGCACAGGATGTTGGATTCCGAAACTCAATGCCGTGTTGGGCGGCTGCGCTGTGGAGAAAAGCGAGGTCAAAGTCTGCATTGAACGAGATGAGGCGAAGTTCTCCGACAAAAGTAGAGAATTCTTTGAGCGCTTCATCTAGAGCGACGCCGTCTGATTTCAGCAGGTCATCAGTGATGCCGGTGAGCTCGACGATCTTTTTTGGAAGCTTGCGCTTGGCCTTGATCAAGTTTTGGTACGTGTCATGCCGGTCTGAACTACGGTTTACGCGGATCGCTCCAATCTCAATGATCTGGTGTTTGGAGGGGTCTAGCCCTGTTGTTTCTAGATCGAAGACTACGAACTGCTCTGGCAGATGAGAAATGTTTATTTCCGGGGCACCGGACGTCCGGGATCGCCTGTAGAGCCAATACGTAATGGCACCCAGAACAAGCAGGATGAGCAAAGTTGTCATGGCAGACCTAACACCTATTCGACCGCCTGATTGCGGCCTGTTTGCCGAGTGTGGCGGAAAGTCGGGTCAATGTGTACAGGCTGCATGCCTTGTGGATCAAGCACTTCTTTTCGCCTGACTCCGTCTGATCAGCCAGGACGGTTGTGGTATCAGGCCGCAAAACAGCGGTGTGGGTGGATTACACCCGGCAAACTGCGGTGTAACGGCGGCCAGGTGGCCAGATACAACCACGCCCGCGCAAGGCGGGCGTGATTGATCACAGTGACGTACTCAGGCGATCTCGCAGTACAGCGGTGCGCTGGCAGGCTGGCGCACTGTCAGTAGACATCGCGCCGGTAACGGCCTTCGGCCAGCAGGCGGTCGTGGCCGTCCTGGCCAAGCAGCTGCACGATCACCGCATCCACATCCGGGGCCATGCCCTTGAGCGAGCCGCAGACCATGACCACCGCGCCTGCGTCGAGCCAGCGCTTGAGTTCGTCGGCCTGGGCGGCGAGGGCATGCTGGACGTGGCGGTGTTGTCCGCCATCGCGGCTGAAGGTGGTGTCCAGCTTCTGCAGCAGGCCCTGGGCATGCCAGGCATCCAGCTCGTCGCCAAAGTGGTAATCGCAGGCGCGGCTGCGCTCGCCAAACAGCAGCCAGTTGCGGTTGGCGCCGGCGTCGATGCGTGCGCGCAGCTGGCAGCGCAGGCCGGCAATGCCGGTGCCGTTGCCGATCAGCACCAGTGGGGTGTCGTTGCCGGGCGGGTGGAAGCCGGGGTTGGCGCGGATACGCAGCTGGGTTGTCTGCTGCGGGGCCAGGGTGTCGCACAGCCAGCCGCTGCCCAGGCCGGGGTTGCCGTCCGGGCCGGTGAGGCGGCGCAGCAGCACGGACAGGTGGCCGTCGCTGGGCATGGAGGCAATGGAATACTCGCGCGGCTTCAGCGGCGGCAGCTGCAGTGCCCAGTCGGCCGGATTGCCGGCCGGCAAGGCCGGGGGCAGTTCGACGGTGGCCAGGTGCTCGGCCAGGCGGCGGCCATCGGCCAAGGGTTGTTCGCCGTCCAGGCCGAAGATCGCCATCCATTGCGCCAGCCGTTGCGGGCTGTGCTGCGGGGTGATCAGGGCGATATCCCCGGCCTGCCACTGCGGCAGGCTGCCGTGGGCCGGAACCAGCTGCAGGTGATAGACCGGCCCGCCCTGGCTGCCGGGGTTGAGCTGGCGGCGTTGTTGCAGCCGCCAGGGCGTTGCGGCCACCGGTTGCGGCGCCGGTGCCGGCGCGGCCTGGCCAAGTTCAACCGATACGGCTTGTTGCCACTGGGATAGAGCGATGGAATCAGCGTTGTTCATGTCAATCCGCGGCCACAGGGCAGTGGCCTGGTTGGCCTGCAGCCAACGATCAAGCTGGCGGCCGAAGGCGCAAAAGTGGGTGTAGCTGCGATCACCCAGGGCGAGCACGGCACTACGCAAGTGTGACAGATCCGGTGAGTTGGCCATCGGCCCGCGCAGGAAACGGTGCGCATGATCCGGGGCATCCCCCTCGCCGGTGGTGGAGACGATAAACAGTGCCTGCTGAGCCTGCGCCAACACGCGGGCATCCACCTGTTCCAACGGGCGCAGCAGCACGGCCTGGCCGGCGCTGCGCAGCTGCGTGGCGGTGAGTTCGGCCAGCTCGCGCGCATAACCGGTCTGGCTGGCCCAGGCCACCAGCCAGGCTGCCTCGCCCTCGCGCAGCGGGCCGGAACGGGCGGGGCGGCGCCGCCACCACAGGCCCAGGCAGGCAGCGGCATAGGCCAGCACCACCAGCCCGGCCCACGTCCAGCGGCGTGACAGCGGCGGCGCCTGCCACCAGTCACCGCTGTGCCACAGCCCCAGGCCGATCGCGCCGAGCAGCAGCAGCGCAATCACCGCGGCGTTGCCGAAAGCCGCGCGGCTCATGCCGGGTTCTCCGTTGCGCTGTCTTCCAGCAGGGCGGCGAAGGCCGTGCTCAGGTGTTCGTGCGGGCCGTCGTGGTGGCGGCTGACAAAGCGCGCGGCCAGGCCGTGGGCATTGGCCAGGGCCAGCCCCTGCTGCGGACCGAGCACGGTCAGGGCGGTAGCCCAGGCGTCGGCGAGCATCGCGCTGGCGGCGGCCACGCTGACCGCGGCGGTGGTCATGGCGACCGGCTGGCCGCTGCGCGGATCCAGGCTGTGGCTGACCAGCCCCTGCGCGTCGGCATAGTGGTGGAAGTGGTCGCCGGAGGTGGCGATGGCCAGGTTGTCCAGGCGCAGCACGCGGGCCGGCCAGCTGCCGGCGGCATCTTCTTCCGGGCCGGTTTCCACCAGAACCCGCCACGACGAGCCATCGGGCTTGAGCCCATAGCCGTGCAGTTCGCCGCCCACTTCAACCAGAGCCGCGGTGATACCGCAGTGGCGCAGCCAGGCGCTGAGGTGGTCCACCGCATAGCCTTTGGCGATTGCCGAAAAATCCAGTGCCAGCCCGCCGGGCTGGAGCAGCGGCTGGCCGGGTTGCCACTGCAGCCGTTGCCAGCCGCAACGGGCGCGGGTGGCCTGCAGCTGGTCGGCATTGGGGCGCTGCTGCCGGCCGGCATCGGCACCGAAGCCCCAAAGCGCGACCAGCGGGCCGATGGTCGGATCAAAGGCTCCGTCGCTGCTGGCAGCCACCTGCAGGGCACAGGCCAGTACATCGGCAAACTCTGCTGGCAGTGCGAACGCGGCACCGGCATCGGCGCGGTTGAAACGGCTGATCAGCGAATCGGCCTGCCAGGTGCTCATCTGCACGATGATTTCGTTCAACCGGGCGTGGATGCCGTCATGCAGGGCGCGCAGGTCGCGGCCTGGTGCCACGCGCAAGCGCACGCTCCACGTCGTGCCCATGCTGTGCCCCCCGAGGGTGGCAATGGTCTGCGCCTGATCCATCTATCTATCCAGAACACCGGCTAAAAACGCCGGCAGCAACCGCTGCCGGCGTGCGCACAACCGCTTACTGCGGCAGCACTTCCAGGGTGGCGACATAGCTCAGGCGGCGCTGGGCGGCCTGCGGCACCGAGGTCCTGGCATCGCTGCTGGTGGTTTCCAGCCAGTACATGCCGGCGCTGGGCCAGGTCACGTTGATCTGGCCATTGGCATCGGAGGTAGCGGTGATCTCTTCCTGCGCGTTGCGGTAACGGGTATCGCCGCGGATGATTTCAAACGTCAGGCCGGCGGCCGGGGTGCCGTCGATGAACACCTGGAAGGTGCTGGTTTCGCCGGCAAACAGGTCATTGAAGTGACCGCCCACCGCCTGCAGCTCGATGCCCTTGCCGGTCAGGGCCAGCGCGGTGTCATTCGGGTTGCCGTTGGTGATGAAGGTTTCCACCCGTCCCACGGTTTCGGACACGCGCAGGTCGGCCTTGTGGGTGTCCACTTCCTTGGCAAAGGTCTCGGCATTGCCGCGCCAGCGCCGGGGCTTGCCGTCTTCGGTCCAGGTGGCCATCAACCCGGCGTTGACCGAGGCCACGCGCCAGGTGCCCGGCTTGTTCAGTTCAATGTCGAAGACGCTGCGCAGCTTGCCGGTATGGGCATTGGCAATGGTCACGTTGCTGCCGTCCGGCGCGGTGACCACGATGTTGTCGGTACGCATGGCGACGTGGTCGAAATAGAACAGGTTGTTGGACACCGCGGCATCGACGCTGATCCACGGGGCAGCACCGGCAACCACGGTGGCCGAGGGTTGCAGCCACTGCTTGTGGGCGTTGGCGCTGAGCGGGAGCAGGGCGGCCAGCAGGGTGGCCAGGGCAAGGGTACGCTTCATTGGATTCACTCTCGGACGGGGTGAAAAACGGAAAAGGGCAATCAGCGGCGGACGTTCAGGCGCACTTCGCCCAGCTCGACATCGCCCTTGGCGCTGCCGCTGGTGGTGCCGGCGGTTTTCCAGCTGAAGGGGATGCGCAGCAGTTCGCGCCCGCCCACCTCGCGCACGGCCTCGGCCACCAGCACGTACTGGCCGGCGGCCAGGTTGCGCAGGGCCGGCTGGGCGTCGCTGAAGGACAGTGCGTGCTTGCCGGCCGGCCGGGTCGGGCCGGTGATGCCATCCACCGGCACGGTGAGGGTGCGCCCGCTCTTGCGCCACCACTGGCGCAGGTCCGGCAGCCACTTGGTGCCATGGCCCTCGGCGTTGCTGGTCTGCTGGTACCACACCGACAGGTTGGCCTGGTGCTTGCCGCTGGCGTCTTCGACCCACAGCGCCACATACGGACGGTGGTACTCGGCCACGTTCAGGCGTGGGATCTCGACATTGACTTCCAGGCTGGCGGCAACTGCCGGTGCGCTGGCGGCAAGGCCGGCCAGGGCGAGGGTAAAGGTCGTGCGCATGGGGGGCTCCAAAGGGGTTCAGTGGATCAGCAACAGGGCAATCAGCAGCGGGATGACCAGGCCCAGGCCCACCAGCGGCCAGGTCATCGCACGCTGGCGTGCATGCAGGTGCAGCAACAACAGGCCGGTGAGGCAGAACACCACGCAGGCAACGGCAAACACATCCAGGAACCAGCCCCAGGCCGGGCCGGTGTTGCGTCCTTTGTGCAGGTCGTTGAGGTAGGCGATCGCGCCGCGGCGGGTCTGCTCGAATTCCACCTGCCCATCGTCGGTGTTGATCGCGATCCAGGCATCGCTGCCGGGGCCGGGCAGCGAGAGGTAGACCTCGCCAGCGGAGAACTCGGCCTCGCGGCGGCCAATTGATACCCCCAGTTCGCGCCCCAGCCAGGCGGCGGTGGCGGCCGGCAGCGGCGCCTTGTCGGCATCAATGCCGGCCAGGCGCTGCAACTGGTCATCGGGCAGCTGCAGTTGCCGCTGGGTGAGCCGGGCGTTGCCCTCGATCTGGCTGGCATGGTTCAAGGTGATGCCGGTAAAGGCGAACAACAACATGCCCACCAGGCACACCGCCGAGCTGATCCAGTGCCACTGGTGCAGGGTGCGCAACCAGAAGCCGCGGTTGGCTGCATTGAGGTTGCTGGAAGGGGAAGAAGTGGCAGGCACGCAGCAATGATCGGTTGGGTTGGCAGAAGTGCCTAGTTAACCATGAATGAGAATGATTCGCAATTTGTATCTGCATCATTCCCGCCACCTCCGGCCGCTCCCGGCAGGCAGGGATCCACCGACAGACCCGCCACCGGCGGGCTGTCGGCAGGGCCGGATGGCCGGGTCAGAAGCGCGCGTTGACGCTGACCCACAGGCTGCGTGCCTTGTCCTTGTTGTTGTAGTGGTCGCGGTAGATGACCTCGTCGCTGCCGTCCTCGTAGACGCCGTCGCCATTGAGGTCGGTGAAGCGGGTGGAGTAAGTGGTGAAGTCGCGGTCGAGCAGGTTGTTGATGCGTGCGTTGACGGTGACAAAGTCATTGAGCGCATACGAGCCGCCCAGGTGCAGCACGGTGTAGTCGTGGTAGTACAGCGGCTCACCGGTGATGGCCGAAACGTCCTCGAAACGCTTGGCACGGGTTTCGCTGCTCAGCGACAGATGCAGGCGTTCGCTCAGCTTCCAGTTGAGGCTGGCATTGGCCATGTGGCGGGCGCTGTCGCTCAGGGGCTGGCCCTTGAGTTCACCACTGCGCTGTTCCGAATCGGTATAGGTGTAGTTGGCACGCAGGCTCCAGGCATCGTTGAACTGCCAGCTGCCGGCGACCTCCACACCCTGGATCACCACCTTGTCGATATTGACCACGCGGGTGGCCGCCGGGGTGTAGCCGATCTGGCCGAAATCGCCGGTGGCGGTACACTCGGTCAGCCGGCCCGGGCCGCAGGGCTGGGAGGCGATCTTGTCATCGAAGGTGTTGCGGAAGGCGGTGGCATTGAAGTTGTGGCCATCGGCGTGCTGCCAGTACACGGCCAGCTCGACGCTGGTGCTGGTTTCCGGCTCCAGGTCCGGGTTGCCGAACTGCGGGCTGGTGCCCTGGCCGCCAAAGCCGACGACGCCGTCATACAGCTGGGTGGTCTTGGGGGTCTTGAAGCCGGTGCTGGCGCCGCCCTTGAGGGTCCATTGCTCATTGACGGTGTAGATGCCGTACAGGCGCGGGCTGAGATGGCTGCCGAACACTTCGTGGTCGTCATGGCGCAGGCCGGCAGTGAGCGAGAACGGTGCGGCAATCTTCCAGCTGTCCTCGACAAACACCGAGACCATGTTGTGTTCCTGCTGGCTGCCGGCGGTACCGGCTTCCATGCCGAACACGCCGTCGGTCAATTCACCACGGATGACTTGTGCACCGATCACCGCCACGTGCTCGCCGGCGGCCTGGAAGGGAATGTCGAGCTTGGCGTCCAGGGTGTACTGGCTGCTTTCCAGCGTGCGCGCCGGCCGCGGCAGGTAGGCCTGCAGTGCGGCAAACTGCTCGGCGCCGAGGTTGCCCTGCATCACCACCAGCTTCTGCGCTTCGGACAGGTTGTTCCAGGCGTTGGCATTGCGATAGCCCATCGCCGCTCCCGGCGCGCAATATCCGCTGGCGCTGCTGATGCTGCCACCAAGGTTGCTGCAGGCGGCATTCCACAGCTGCTGCAGGCCCTGCCGCTCGGCCACGGTAAAGGGCAGGGTGCGGCCCTTGTTGTCGGTTTCCACATAGGCCAGGGAAACCAGCGAGTTGCCGAAGTCCCAGTTGCCTTCGTGGGTCAGGGAGAAATTGGTCCGGGTGAATTCCTGGGTCGGCGCATAGCCGGCGCGTGGTTCGATGCGGCCGTTGCTGCCCACGCGCAGCATTGCGCCGTAGTTGTCCACCGTGCCGACCGGGTACTCCTCCACGCCGGCATCGTTGAGCTTGATCGCATTGTCATAGCGCTGGCGCGAGCCATCCACATCCAGGGTGACGGTCTGGCTCAGCGACGGTGTCCAGGCCAGCGAAACGCCGGCCGAGGTGTTGGTGTTGTCCACGGTCTTGCCACCGCCGCCAAAGCCCAGCGAACGGTTGTGCGCTTCGCCGGCCGGGTCAGTCACTTCGGCATAGGTGGGGTTGGAGGCATCGCGCTGGTACCAGCTGCCGCGGGCACTGAGGTTGAGCACGCCCGGCAACAGCGGACCGGTGATGAACACGTCTGCGGTACTGTCATCGCCGTAGTCGCTGTTGCTTTCAAAGGTGCGGCCGGCGGTGAGCGAACCGGACCATTTGTCCAGCTCACGCTTGGTGATCACGTTGATCACCCCGCCCATGGCATCGGCACCGTACAGGGTCGACATCGGGCCACGGATCACTTCGATGCGTTCAATCGCATCCAGCGGCGGGATGTGGTTGAACTGGTTGCCGCCAAAGCTGTTGGGGTAGATGTCGCCGTGGTTGTTCTGGCGACGGCCGTTGATCAGCAGCAGGGTGTAGTCGGCGCCCATGCCGCGGATGGACACCGTGCCCTGGCCGGTCTTGTCACGCGTCTCGCCGATGTCCACGCCTTCCAGGTAACGCACCGCATCGAGCAGGGTGATGTATGGGCGCTGGGCCAGTTCCTCGGCGGTGATCACCGAGATGCTGGCCGGGGCCATGGTGATCTTCTGCTCGAAACCGGAGGCGGTGACCACCACCTTGTCCAGGGTGTGGGCATCGAGCTCGGTCTTGCTGCCGGTATCGGCGCTGGCCGCCAGCGGCGCGGCCAACGCCGCCAGCAGGGACAGGGTCAGGGTGGAACGGACGGCAGTGATGGTGCGATTGCAACGGTTCATCGGATTCTCGACGGTAAGGCCGGAAGGCTGGCGAGGGCTGGCCTGGCGCGAAATGAACGGGGACCACGGACAGGCCGCCATCCCCAACGGCGCCATATTATTGAGAATCACTCGCAACTGCAATTGATTTTCATCAACTCATGCCGATGGATTCACCTGTAGCGGGAGCAATGGCCGGGTGGAACGGCGTTGGCCGCTGGTTTGGGTCAGGCAGGAGCCAGGGACGCCGGGGCGCGGGCAGCCGCAGCGCAGAGGTGGCGGCGATGTGTACGTCGTCGCCAGCGCAGCACAGGCGCGCACCCGGCGCGTGTAGAAATGGCTTGCTGGTGTCAGAGTGGGGCAGTCGATCGACGCTGTGGCCGGTGTCGAGACCGCCGGGTGAAGCCACTGCCTGAGGTCCGCACAACTCCAGACAGTGCCAACGGCTGCCGACCGGGATCCGGCCAGACAGGTACAGACGGTCTGCGCATCAGCGCCGGTTGCAGGCAGCGGCCGGCGGCAACTCGCGGGCGCGGGTCTGTGGCTCATTGCCGATAGTGCGTGATACGGCGCGGCGCCGGGGCAGGTCAGGTCAGGCCTGCAGCGACCATCGGCACTCCACTCCACCGCCCATCCTGCGGCCGTGCAGCCATGCAGTCATGCAGCCATGCCGCGGGGGGGGCGACCGCCGGGCAGGGCGCTGCGGGCAGTGAACAATGCCAGGGCCACGTCAGCGCCACCGCTGTGTGCGGCAGTGGCAATGCTGCCGCGGGGAATCAGTCCTCGCGGTCGTCGCGCGCCCAGATGCCGTCATTCTCGCGCTTGACCGGAAAGCGGGTGGCCGCGGTGTAGGCCGGTGCGCACAGGGCGCGGCCGTCACGGACATCGAACCGGGCACCGTGCAGCACACACTCCACGCTGCCCTCATCGGCATTGAAGACACCAGCCGACAGCTCGAAATCCTCGTGGGTGCACTGGTCTTCCAGCGCGTACAGTTCGCCGTCCAGGTTGAACACCACGATCGGGGCTTCGGTGATCTCATCAAAACCGGTGCGCATTTCACCGGGCAGCAGTTCACTGCTGGCGCAGATAAAGGTCCAGTGGCTCATGCCTGTGGCTCCAGAGTCTTTTGCAGGATTTCAAAACGCAGGTCATCGCGCTTGGGCAGGCCGAAGCGTTCATCGCCATACGGGAATGGCTTGGTGATGCCGGTACGCACGTAACCCCGGCGCTGGTAGAAGGCGATCAGTTCGCTGCGGCAGTCGATCACCGTCATCTGCATCGTGGTACGCCCCCAGTGCTGCTGGACGTAACGCTCGGCCTGCGCCATCAGCTGTTTGCCCAGGCCGCTGCCCTGTTGCTGCGGGTCCACCGCGAACATGCCGAAGTAACCATGGCCATCCTCATCGGCCAGATGGCAGCAGCCGCGCAGCACGCCATCGACCTCGGCCAGCAGGATCACACTGCGCTCGCGTGCGATGTCGGCCTCCAGGCCGGCGGCATCAATGCGCTGACCCTCAAGAATATCGGCCTCGGTGGTCCAGCCGGCGCGGCTGGCCTGGCCGCGGTAGGCCGCGGTGACCAGGTTGATCAGGGCCGGAATGTCGGCGGCGGTGGCCGTGCGGAACAGCAAGGGTATGGAAGTCATGACAAATGATGCAGCGGTCTGGTCGTATCAAGTATCCCCGAATGCGCAGCGACGTGCGCAGGACATTGGTTGGGGCAGGCCAGAGGTAGTGGTTGTCATGGCAACATGTGCAGCAAGCGCAAACGACAGGGGAAAACGTGGAAAAGCAGCAAGAACCGCTGAGTGGGGAGTCAGTGGAGCAGCGCAAGTGGACAGGCCTGGTGGCTTGGCGCCTGATCGTCATGACGGTGGTATGGATTGTGGTTGGCGGGGCCTTCCTGCTGACCCAGGTGCTGGCTGTAGAAGGGACGATGCTTGCCTTTGGCGCGCAGTTGCTGGGCATTGTGTACCGCCCGTTGACCTTGCTGGTCGTTGCGGTGGCCCTGCTGACGCTGGTGCAGTGGTTCTATCGGGAGCGCTGGCTGGTTTTCCAGCAGAAGCGGGGGTGTCTGCTTCTGCTGGGTATCCTGGTGCTCGCCGGTTTTTATCCCGTTTTGATGGATCTGGATAATTTGCAGGTCGTGCCAGACAGCTCTGGTGACGCACTGCTGCATGACGCCGGACAGTTTGACTGACCGGTGTCATGGGCCGGCTCAGCCCAGCAGGCGACGCACCTTGGTCAGTGCAGCCATGAAGGCTTCGATTTCCTCATGGGTGTTGTAGAACGCCAGCGAGGCGCGGCAGGTGGCCGCCACCCCATAGAACTGCAGCAGCGGGTGGGCGCAATGCTGGCCCGAGCGCACCGCCACCCCTTCCAGGTCGAGCAGGGTGGCCAGGTCGTGGGCATGGGCGCCGTCGATCAGGAAGCTGACCACCGCCGCCTTGTCCGGCGCGGTGCCGATCAGGCGCAGGCCATCCACTTTTGACAGCTCTTCGCTGAAGTGGGCCAGCAGTTCGGCCTCGCGTGCCTGCACCTGGTCCAGGCCAAGCGTGGTTAGGTAATCGGCGGCCGCGCCCAGGCCGATGAAGCCGGCAATATTGGGCGTACCGGCTTCAAACTTGTATGGCGCATCGTTGAAGGTGGTGCCCTCAAAGGACACTTCCTTGATCATTTCGCCACCGCCCAGGAACGGCGGCATCGCCTGCAGGTGTTCGCGGCGCGCCCACAGCGCGCCGGTGCCGGTCGGGCCACAGACCTTGTGCC
The DNA here is from genome assembly GCF_001431525.1 of Stenotrophomonas koreensis. Lineage (GTDB taxonomy): Bacteria > Pseudomonadota > Gammaproteobacteria > Xanthomonadales > Xanthomonadaceae > Stenotrophomonas > Stenotrophomonas koreensis. The sequence continues at coordinate 107,852 of NZ_LDJH01000008.1, read as the reverse complement.
CGGTGAAGGCATAGAAATCACAGCCGATCGCGGCCACATCCACCGGCATGTGCGGCACGGCCTGGGAGCCGTCGACCACGCTGATGATGCCGCGCTTGCGCGCCATCCTGCAGATCTCGCGTACCGGGTTGATGGTGCCCAGCACGTTGGAGACATGGGCAATGGCCAGCAGCTTGACCGCGCCATCCAGCGCCTTGTCCAGCGCGTCCAGGTCCAGCGAGCCATCGGGCAGCAGCTCGGCCACCCGGATCTGTGCGCCGGTGCGCTCGGCAATCAGCTGCCAGGGCACGATGTTGGCATGGTGCTCCATCCGCGAGACCACGATGACATCGCCGGGTGCAAGCCGCGGCAGCGCCCAGCTGTAGGCCACCAGGTTGATCGCGAAGGTGGTGCCGCTGCACAGCACCAGCTCGTTGCTGCGTGCGTTGATCAGCCGTGCCAGGGTGCTGCGCGCGGCCTCGTAGGCGTCGGTGGCTTCGCTGCCCAGCGCGTGCACCGCGCGGCTGACATTGGCGTTGTAGCGGCGGTAGAAATCATCCACCGCATCGATCACCACTGCCGGCTTCTGCGCGGTGTTGGCGTTGTCGAAATAGACCAGCGGCTTGCCATGCACCTGCCGGCGCAGCAGCGGGAAATCATCGCGCACCTTGGCCCAGTCAATCGCACTCATGCCATGCCCGCCTTTTCCAGCGCGCTGCGCAGGTAACCGGCAAGTGCCGCGCGCAGCTGCTCGTTCACGGCCGCCAGCGGTTCGCTGCAGAACGCCGCCGACAGCATGGCCTGGGCGGATGCCGCCGGGATGCCACGCGAGCGCAGGTAGAACAGCGCGTTCTGGTCGATCTGGCCAACGGTGGCGCCGTGGGCGGCCTGTACTTCATCGGCATCGATCACCAGCACCGGCTGGGTGTCGATTTCGGCATTGGCCGACAGCAGCAGGTTCTTGTTGGACAGGTTGGCATTGGTGCCATCGGCGCCGGCACGGATGTTGATGCCGCCATGGAAGACCACCTTCGAACGTTCGGCACCGACGCCGCGCCAGAGCAGCTCGCAGGCGGTGTCACGGGCGATGTGCTCGATCCCCAGGCGGGTATCGATATGGCGGCGACCACTGCCCAGCAGCACGCCGTTGGCGCTCAGCCCGGCGTTGTTGCCTTCCAGCCTGGCGTTGAGTTCATGCCGGCTCAGGGCGGCGCCCAGCTCCAGGTCGACGCGGTGGTAGCGCGCATCGCGTGCCAGCACCGCATCGGTACGCAGGAAGCTGGTCAGGCCATCGCCCTGGGCCTGCACGCGGGCATGTTCCAGGGTGGCGCCAGCGGCCAGGTGGACATGCGCCACGCTGTTGACCAGGTGCCTGGCAGTGCCCTGCTGCAGATGATGTTCGACCAGCTGCAGGCGGGTGCCGGCGCGCAGTTCGATGAAGTGGCGCAGGTGCCAGGCCAGTTCGGCCTGCTCGGCCTGGGCGATGAAGACCAGATGCAGCGGGGTCTGGGCACGGGCGTTTTCCTCCAGCCGGACCACCACGCCTTCGTCGGCCAGTGCGCCGTTCAGGCGCGCAAAGATTTCTTCGGCCTTGTCATAACGGCGGCCAAGGAAGCGGGCCTGGTCATCGCCGTTGGCCAGCAGCTGCGACAGCGCCTGGACGCTGACCCCGGCCTCCAGCTCGGCCAGGTCCGAAGCGGCCGGGTCGAGACGGCCATCGACCAGCACCAGGCGCGGGGCCGGGATATGCGCAATCAGGCCGTGGTCAGCCAGGCTGGCCACGCCGGGAGCCGGCTGGAAACTACGGCGCTCCAGCGCCTTGAGCGGGGTGTATTTCCACGCTTCGTTGCGTGCGGCCGGCAGCCCGGCCTCCAGTGCGGCGTCGAGCTCGGCGCGGCGCGCGGCGCTGCCGTTGAAGCCTTCGGCCAGGGAAGTGAGCAGGGCGGTCATTACTGGGCGGCCTCGCGCACGACGCGGTCCTTCAGGAAGTCATAGCCGTGGGCTTCCAGCTCCAGGGCCAGCTCCGGGCCGCCGCTCTTGACGATGCGGCCCTCGGCCAGCACGTGCACCACGTCCGGCTTGATGTAGTCCAGCAGGCGCTGGTAGTGGGTGATCACCACGAACGAGCGCTCCGGGCTGCGCAGCGCATTGACGCCGTCGGCCACGCTTTTCAGCGCATCGATGTCCAGGCCGGAATCGGTTTCGTCCAGGATGGCCAGCTTGGGCTCGAGCACGGCCAGCTGGAAGATCTCGTTGCGCTTCTTCTCGCCACCGGAGAAGCCTTCATTGACCCCGCGGTGCAGCAGCTCGTCCTTCAGGTGCAGCACGGCCAGCTTCTGCCGCACCAGCTTGAGGAACTGCATCGAGTCCAGCTCGTCCTGGCCGCGCGCCTTGCGCTGGGCATTGAGCGCGGCGCGCAGGAAATAGGTGTTGTTGACCCCGGCAATTTCCACCGGGTACTGGAAGGCCAGGAACAGGCCGGCGGCGGCGCGTTCTTCCGGCTCCAGCTCGAGCAGGGCGATATCGTCGAACTGCACCGTGCCTTCAGTGACCTCATAGCCATCGCGACCGGCCAGCACGTTGCCCAGGGTGGATTTGCCGGCGCCATTGGGGCCCATGATGGCGTGCACCTCGCCCGGCTTCACTTCCAGCGAGAGGCCCTTGAGGATTTCCTTGCCGGCGATGCCGGCGTGCAGGTTGTCGATCTTCAACATGATGTTTTTCCGTGTGGCGGTGCTCACCGCCGGATAAGGGGCAGGGGGAAGGGGGAGCGAGCGCAGGCTCAGCCGACCGACCCTTCCAGTGACACGTCCAGCAGTTTCTTGGCTTCCACCGCGAACTCCATCGGCAGCTCGCGGAAGACCTGCTTGCAGAAGCCATCGACGATCATCGACACCGCATCTTCCTCGCTGATCCCGCGCGAGCGGCAGTAGAACAGCTGGTCATCGCTGATCTTGGAGGTGGTGGCCTCGTGCTCGACGGTGGCGGTGGGGTTGCGCACCTCGATGTACGGGAAGGTGTGCGCGCCGCACTGCTTGCCGATCAGCAGCGAGTCGCACTGGGTGTAGTTGCGCGCGCCCTCGGCGCCACGGTCCATTCGGACCAGGCCGCGGTAGGTGTTCTGGCCACGCCCGGCGCTGATGCCCTTGGAGACGATCTTGCTCTTGGTGCGCTTGCCGATGTGGATCATCTTGGTGCCGGTATCGGCCTGCTGGCGGTGGTGGGTCAGCGCCACCGAATGGAACTCGCCCACCGAGTCATCGCCCAGCAGCACGCAGGACGGGTACTTCCAGGTGATCGCCGAGCCGGTCTCGACCTGGGCCCAGGTTACCTTGGAGCGGGCACCGCGGCATTCGGCACGCTTGGTCACGAAGTTGTAGATGCCGCCGACGCCGTTCTCGTCGCCCGGGTACCAGTTCTGCACCGTGGAGTACTTGATCTGGGCATCTTCCAGCGCCACCAGCTCGACCACTGCGGCGTGCAGCTGGTTTTCATCGCGCATCGGTGCGGTGCAGCCTTCCAGGTAGGAGACATAGCCGCCGTCTTCGCAGATCAGCAGGGTGCGCTCGAACTGCCCGGTGTTGCTGGCGTTGATGCGGAAGTAGGTGCTCAGCTCCATCGGGCAGCGCACGCCCTTGGGGATGAACACGAAGCTGCCATCGGAAAACACGGCCGAGTTGAGCGCGGCAAAGTAGTTGTCGCCGACCGGCACCACCGAGCCCAGGTACTTACGCACCAGCTCCGGGTATTCGTGGATGGCTTCGGAGATCGAGCAGAAGATCACCCCCTTCTCGGCCAGTTCAGCGCGGAAGGTGGTGCCCACCGAAACCGAGTCGAACACCGCATCCACCGCCACGCCGGCCAGCTTGGCACGCTCGTGCAGCGGCACGCCGAGCTTGTCGTAGGTGTCCAGCAGTTCCTTCGGCACTTCGTCCCAGGACTTGTACTTGGGGCCCTTGGGCGCGGAGTAGTAGCTCAATGCCTGCAGGTCGATCGGGGCGATTTCCAGCTTGGCCCAGTCCGGTTGTTCCATGGTCAGGAAGTGACGGTAGGCCTCCAGCCGCCACTGGGTCATCCATTCCGGCTCGTTCTTCTTGGCCGACAGCGCGCGGATGGTGTCCTCGTTCAAGCCCGGCGGCAGCGATTCGGATTCGATATCGGTGACAAAGCCGGCGTCGTACTTGCGCCCGAGCTGCTCGTGGATTTCACGATTGGGGGTATCGGCGGGGGTGCCGGCATCAATAGGTTGGGTGGCCATCGGGCTGCCTGCTTGCAGGGGATATCAGGAAACCAGGGCGGCGTTGATCGAACGCTTGCCCGGGTTGTCGGAAACGGGGGGGAGCATCTGCGCCAGGCTCACGCTGCGCAGGGCATCGGCCAGCACGTCGTTGATCAGGCGCCACTGGGTGCGCACGCCGCACTGGTGGGCGATGCCGCAGTTGCTGTGGTCCTGGCTGCACTCGGTGATGGCCAGCGGACCTTCCATGGCCTGCACGACCTCGATCAGGGTGATCGCATCGGCACTGCGGGCCAGCCGGTAGCCGCCATTGACACCGCGCAGTCCAATCACCAGCCCGGCCTGCGCCAGCGGCTTGAGCAGCTTGGCCACGGTGGTGGCTTCCAGGCCGGCCGCTTCTGCCAGCTCGGTGGCGCTGAGCACCTGCTCCGGCCGTGCGGCAAGCACGGTCAGCACAACGGTGGCGTAGTCGGTGAGCTTGGTGACGCGCAGCATTGCCGATCACAGGACGTTCAAAGGGGACTGAAATTGTACGCTTTTTGCCCCGACCCTCCAAGCCGGATGACAGCGCAGGATTCAGCCGACGGTGAATGTGCCGGTGCTGGTCTGGCGCTTGGCTCGGCATGGCGGTGGCAGTGCTTGCCGGCTGCTGCCAGAGGCAGGGCTGGGCGTGGCCCCGGGGATCGCGCAGAATCAACCACTGGCTCAACCAATCGGCAGACTTCATGGCCCTGAAAATCCGGCGGCGCAAATCCAGCATCCATGGCAACGGCGTGTTCGCGGTGGCGGCCATCGCCAAGGGCGAACGCATCATCCAATACACCGGTGAGCTGCGCAGCCATGCCGAGGTCGATGCCGGCGAGGCCGGCGATGTCGAAAGTGGCCACACCTTCCTGTTCACCCTCAACGACGAGTGGGTGATTGATGGCACCCGTCGGGGCAATGTCGCGCGCTGGATCAACCACAGCTGCGCGCCCAACTGCGAGGCGCTGATTGTCGAGCACGATGGCGGTGACCGCCGCCGCGACAAGGTGGTGATCGAGGCGCTGCGCGATATCGCCGTCGGCGAGGAGCTGACCTACAACTACGGCATCCGCCTGGCCGAACGGCACACCCCGCGACTGAAGAAGATCTGGGCCTGTCACTGCGGTGCTGCCGGCTGCAGCGGCACCCTGCTCCAGCCCAAGCGTTGACTCGCCAGTACCAGGGTCCGGCTCAGCGTGCGATGCGCACGCGCAGGCGGCCGTCCTCGATCTGCAGCGACTGCACCGCACCGGCCAACGCCGCATACGCCGGTGGCAGCTGGTAGACCGGCTGCTGGTTGGCGTAGCTGGCCAGGACCTCGTTGACCATGCCGGCCGTCTGCGCATCGATCGGCACGGCGCGGCCATCGGCCTGGGTAAAGCCCAGCAGGCGCGGCTGCTGCAGGTACACCGCTGCCTGCAGCGGATCAAAACGCAGGCCGCTGGCCACCTGTGCGCGGCCAAGATCGGTGCGCTGGCCCAGTGTGGTGATGCTGATATCCACCGCCAGCTGTGCCTGCGCATCGCGCAGCTGCAGTTGCGGCTGGCGGAACTCCACGCTGACCACGCCGGGCATCAGCTCGTACTGCCACGGAAACTGTTGCTGCAGGTGCGGGGTGATCTGTTCGACACCGACGCTGAAGCCATCGCCATGCCGTTGCGGCATCGCCTGCCCGGGGGGGATCCACAGCAGGGTGGTCAGCAGGCTGCAGCAAAGTGTGGTGGTCAGGCGCATGGCGGGGGAGAGCAGGCGGGTGGGAACACATCCTGGCGGCTTGGCGGCGCTGATGGCAATGCCGTGGCAAGGCGCAGGCAGGCGCGGTTTAGCTGCGCGCATGAAAAACGGGACGCGATGTGGCGTCCCGTTCGTTGGCAGCCTGATTGAAAATCAGAGGGCCGCGTCCTTGAGCTTCTTCAGCGGGCGCACCTTGATCTTGGTGCTGGCCGGCTTGGCGGCAAAGACGGTTTCTTCCTTGGTGAACGGGTTGATGCCCTTGCGCTTGGGCTTGGCCGGCACATGCACGGTGGTGATCTTCATCAGGCCCGGCAGGGTGAAGCTGCCAGCCCCCTTCTTGTGCACCGAGGCGGTAACGGTGGCTTCCAGGGCGGCCAGCACGTTGCGGACCTCCTTGGCGGCAACACCGGAGGCTTCAGCCAGGTGTGCCACCAGACCGGACTTGGTCAGGGCTTCCTTGATCGGCTTGATGGGCGCCGGCTTTGCAGCAACCTTGGTTGCGGCTTTCTTCACTGCCTTCTTGGGGGCAGCCTTACTGACAGTCTTTGCCATTTTTTCCTGTTCCGTGAACGGTTGGGTTGGTAGGTCTGCCGACCCCGTCGGCACTGGAAATGTAGGGCAATCAGATTGCCGCGCCAATAGGCATTTGCCTTTTTACCGATAAAAAGATCGGGTTCTGTGCCGATGGCAGGCAAATGGCAGGCAAATTGCCGCGTCCGGCCCGCGCAGCGCATGCGCCAGCACGCAGCTGCAGGCAGGGAGTTGGATCCTGCTGGCCGGGTTGCTGGCATAGTGCGTGGACTGACTTTTCGGCGAGGGGGATATCGGATGCATCGACATTGGGCTGCTTTTACCGCGCTTGGCGCCTTGCTGCTGTCACCGCTGGCCGCTGCGCAGCTGCAGCTGGTCAGCGCCAGGGAGATTGTCACCGGTAACCCGGACCAGCCGCAGGTACAGGCCATGGTGATTGATGGCCAGAGCGGCCGGGTGCTGGCGCTGGGCGAAAAACACACCTTGCAGGCCCGCTATCCCCAGGCCAGCGCGCATGATCTGGGCCAGGCCACCGTGATCCCCGGGGTGATCGATGCCCATGCGCATCTGGTCAACCTGGGCCATGGCCTGAGCGAGGCCAACCTGTGGGGTGTGCGCAGCAAGCAGGAGGTGATTGCCCGGCTGCAGGCGGCCGAAGCGCAGTTGGCACCGGGCCAGTGGTTGATCGGACGTGGCTGGGACCAGAACCTGTGGCCGGGAAAAACCTTCCCCAGCGCCGCTGATCTGGATGCCGCGTTTCCGGACCGGCCGTTGTATCTGGACCGGGTCGATGGTCATGCGGCCTGGGTCAATTCGGCGGCGTTGCGCATTGCCCAGGCCCAGGGGCGCTCGCTGGCAGGCCACTGGCATCCGGAGGGTGGCCGGATCGAGCGCGATGCCGCTGGCCAGCCCACCGGCGTGCTGATCGATGCGGCTGCCGGCCTGGTCAGTGCGCATATCCCGGCGCATGCGCCGGAAGAACTGGACCGGCGTCTGGAGCGCGCGTTGCAGCTGGCGGTAGCCAACGGCCTGACCGGTGTCCACGACATGGGCGTGTCGCGCGAGGAGCTGGCGCGTTTTGCCCGCTTTGCCGATGCCGGCAAGCTGCCGTTGCGGGTGGATGCCTACGCCGATGGCGACGGCCAGGCGCTGGCCGACCTGTGCCGTGACGGCCTGTACCGGCATCCGGGCGGGCGCCTGCAGATGCGCGGGGTGAAGCTGTTTGTCGACGGCGCCCTGGGCAGCCGCGGCGCGGCCATGCTGGCCCCCTACAGTGATGATCCGCACAACCACGGCCTGCTGATGATGAGCCCGCAGCAGCACCTGGCGGCCAGCCGCAAGGCGGCACAGTGCGGGGTGCAGGTCGCCAGCCATGCCATCGGCGATCGCGGCAACCGGGTCGTGCTGGACAACTATCAGGCGGTACTGGGCGAGTCAGCGCCGGCGGACCTGCGCTGGCGGGTGGAACATGCGCAGGTGCTCGCCGCACAGGACATTGCCCGCTTTGCCCAGCTCGGGGTCATTGCCTCGATGCAGCCGACCCATGCCACCTCGGACATGGGCTGGGCCGAAGAGCGTGTCGGTGCGCAGCGTATCGTGGGTGCCTACGCGTGGCAGAGCCTGCGCCGCAGTGGTGCACGGCTGGCCCTGGGCTCGGATTTTCCGGTTGAACAGGTCGATCCCCGGCTGGGCCTGCAGGCAGCGGCGACCCGGCAGGATGGCCAGGGCCTGCCCGTGGGCGGCTGGTATCCGGAGCAGCGGTTGACGTCTGCTCAGGCGCTGGACGGGTTCACGGCCGGTGCCGCGTATGCCGGCTTTGCCGAGCTGGAAGTGGGGATGCTGCGCGAGGGCCTGCGCGCCGACTTCGTGGTGCTGGACCACAACCCGCTGCAGGTCGCGCCGCAACAGCTTTCCACCTTGAAGGTGCTTTCGACCTGGGTGGATGCGCAGCCGGTCTACCAGGCCGAATAGCCAGAACCACCACCGCTTGCCCAGATCAGCCCGGGCCGGAACCATCCCCGGCCCGGGCCGGGCTTACCAATCGATATGGCCATTGATGACCGGTTGCACGCTGCCGCCGATCCAGACCTGGCCCTGGTCATCTATCTGCACATGGACCTGGCCGTTGCGGCCACGTTCGCGGCCCTGGCTGGCCAGGTATTGGCTGCCTGCTGCCAGTTCCCCGGCCTGCAGCAGGGCGGCGGCGACCAGCGCATGGGCACTGCCGGTGACCGGGTCCTCGTTGATCCCGACCCCCGGGGCGAAGGCGCGCAACACGTACTGATAGCCCACATCCGGGCGGTCGGCCGGGGCGTACAGCGCAAGCTTGCCGCTGCCGGGCAGGGCGGCGATCGCTGCCAGCTCGGGCTGGTAGCGGCGCAGCTCCGCTTCGCTGCGGGCACGCAGCAGCCACCAGTCCGGGCCGTTGCTCCACAGCGCCGGTGTCGATCCGGGGTGGGCCAGTGCGGCCAGCCCGGTGGGCAGGGGGCCGATGGTCGCATCGCGGCGCTGCGCCGGTGGGGTGCGTACATGCAACTGGCGGAACCAGCGGCTGCCGACCACCTTCACCGGCAGCAGGCCGGCGGCGCACTGCTGGACCAGCTCACGGCTTTCCCCAGCCTCGGCCAGGCCCAGCTCCAATGCCGCCCAGGCAGCGCCGACGCTGGGGTGACCGGCAAACGGCAGTTCCTGGCGCGGGGTGAAAATGCGCAGCTGGTAGCTGGCGCCGGCGTCGGGCGGCAGCAGGAAGATGGTCTCGGACAGGTTCAACCAGCCGGCAATGGCCTGCATCGCGGCCGAATCCAGGCCCTCGCAGTCCACCACCACGCCCAGGGGGTTGCCCTGGCCGGCGCGTTCGCTGAAGACATCCAGTTGCAGATAGCGGCGTTGCATGCAGCAGGTTCCTCCCAAAACAAGGCAGCCAGCTTAACCTGCACGCATTGGGTCGGTCAGTGGCGCAGGCATTGGCATAGAATCGTGACCACGGCGTGATCTGCGCCGCGGCTGTCCCTTCCCCCGACCTTTGTTCAGGCTTTTATGTCCGCTCTCCCGCAAGGCGACCGTTGGGTCGTGCTCAAGTTTGGTGGCACCTCGGTGTCACGCCGTCATCGTTGGGACACGATTGGCAAACTGGCAAAAAAACGCGCTGACGAGAGCGGCGGACGCATCCTGGTGGTGGTCTCGGCGCTGTCCGGGGTGACCAATGAGCTGCTGGCCATCAGCGAGGGCGCGTCCGACAGCGCGCAGCGCGTGGCAGCCCTGGTGGGCCGTCACCGCGACTTCTGCATCGAGCTGGGCCTGGACCCGGAGCGTGTGCTGGGCGAGCGGCTGGCGCTGCTGGAAGGGTTGCTGGAGGATCCGCGCGCGCCAGCACGCAGCCTGGACTGGCAGGCCGAGGTGCTGGCCCAGGGCGAGCTGCTGTCCTCGACCCTGGGCGCGGCCTATCTGGCCGGGCCACGCGGCCTGGATTTTGGCTGGATGGATGCGCGTGACTGGCTGCTGTCGGCGCCGGCCGGCGAAAACCAGAGTGCCTGGTCCAGGCGCCTGAGCGTGAACTGCCAGTGGCAGGCACAAGGCGACTTCAAGGCCCGCTTCGATGCCCAGCCCCAGCGCATGCTGATCACCCAGGGCTTCATTGCTGCCCATGCCGAGGGCGGTACCGCCATTCTCGGCCGCGGCGGCTCGGATACCTCGGCGGCCTATTTCGGCGCGCTGCTGCTGGCCTCACGGGTGGAGATCTGGACCGACGTGCCGGGCATGTTCTCGGCCAACCCGAAGGAAGTGCCCGATGCGCGCCTGCTGACCCGGCTGGACTATTACGAGGCACAGGAAATCGCCACCACCGGGGCCAAGGTGCTGCATCCGCGGGCGATCAAACCCTGCCGCGATGCCGGCGTGCCGATGGCGATCCTGGATACCGAGCGCCCGCACATGCCCGGCACCTGGATCGACGGCAGTGCCGCGCCGGTGCCCGGGGTCAAGGCGATCAGCCGCCGCAACGGCATCGTGCTGGTGTCGATGGAAGGCATCGGCATGTGGCAGCAGGTCGGCTTCCTGGCCGATGTGTTTGCGCTGTTCAAGAAGCATGGGCTGTCGGTGGACCTGATCGGTTCGGCCGAGACCAATGTCACCGTGTCGCTGGATCCGAGCGAGAATCTGGTCAGTACCGACGTGCTCAATGCGCTGTCGGCCGATCTGGCGCAGATCTGCAAGGTAAAGGTGATCGTGCCGTGCGCGGCGATCACCCTGGTCGGTCGCGGCATGCGTTCGTTGTTGCACAAACTCTCCGATGTGTGGGCCACTTTTGGAAAAGAACGCGTACATATGATCAGCCAGTCCTCCAACGACCTGAACCTGACCTTCGTCATCGATGAGGCCGCCGCCGATGGCCTGCTGCCGATCCTGCACGAGGAGCTGATTGATTCCGGTGCGTTGCCGGTCGCCAGCAGCGACGTTTTCGGCGTGCGCTGGCGCGAGATCACCGGGGACATCCGGCCGCGGCCGACGCCGTGGTGGAAGAGCCAGCGCGAGAAGCTGCTGGCGCTGGCCTGGGAGGGCACCCCGCGCTATGTCTACCACCTGCCCACGGTGCGGGAGAGGGCGCGCGCGCTGGCCGCGATCAGTGCCATTGACCGCCGTTACTACGCGATCAAAGCCAATCCGCATCCGGCGATCCTGCGTACCCTGGTCGAGGAGGGGTTTGGTCTGGAATGCGTGTCGCTGGGCGAGATCCGCCATGTGCTGGCCAGTGTTCCCGGCCTGAGCCCGCAGCAGGTGCTGTTCACCCCCAGCTTTGCCCCGCGCAGTGAATACACCGAAGCGCTGGCGCTGGGGGTGACGGTGACCGTGGACAATGTCGAGCTGCTGCAGCGCTGGCCGGACATCTTCCGTGGCCGCCAGCTCTGGCTGCGCATCGACCTGGGCCGTGGCGATGGCCACCATGCCAAGGTCACCACCGGTGGCAAGGATTCCAAGTTCGGCCTGCCGACGGCGCGGGTGGAGGAGTTCATGCAGCTGGCCCAGGCGCTGGAGGTACGCATCGTCGGCCTGCATGCCCACCTCGGCAGCGGGGTTGGCAACCGCGAGCACTGGCGGCTGATGTATGACGAAATGGCCGGGTTTGCCCGCCGCATCGGCTCGGTACGCACGATCGATATCGGTGGCGGCCTGCCCATTCCCTACAGCGCCGATGACGAGCCGTTTGACCTGGAGGACTGGGCCGAAGGGCTGGCCGAACTCAAGCGGGTGCATCCGCAGTTCGAGCTGGTCATCGAACCGGGGCGTTACCTGGCCGCCGAAGGCGGCGTGCTGCTGGCATCGGTGACCCAGGTGGTGGAGAAGGAAGGCATCCGCCGCGTTGGCCTGGATGCCGGCATGCACACCCTGCTGCGCCCGGCGCTGTATGACGCATGGCATGACATCGACAACCTCAGCCGTCAGGGCGGCTATGCCGATGCCGAGTTCGATGTGGTCGGGCCGATCTGCGAATCCTCCGACATCTTCGGCCGTGGCCGCCGCCTGCCGGCCTCCACTGCGGCCGATGATGTCATCGTGATCAGCGATGCCGGCGCGTATGGCTATTCGATGGCCAGCCACTACAACCTGCGCGGCCTGCCGGCCCAGGACATCCTCGATGACGCCGGTTGAGTGGCTTGCCACCCCGGCTGTTGTTTCCGCCCCGTTCCGCCAGGGCGCGCGAAAACCGCGCGCCGTTTGATTTTCCAGGTTGCCCATGACTGCTTTTGACAAACACCAGGTCACTTGTTTCCGCTTCGTCCGTTGCCGCCTTGACCCGGCTACCGGTGTGGTGGAGCTGGTCTACGCCTTCGATGATGGCGCGCCGATGACCGAAACGGTGACCATTCCCGGGGCGCCGTTTGCGCTGGATGCCGCCCGTGCCGAGGCGGTCGAGCGTGCGCTGCGCCTGCTGCACCTGGTCGCCGGGGTCAGCTACTACAAGGCGGCAGTGCCGGCACAGGTCAGCGTGGACAGCTACAGCGTCGATGCCGAGACCGCCGAGCTGGTGGAGGGCATCTATCTCAATGGTCTGGGCGAGTTCGCCTACCGCAACGGGCTGGACCTGCGCGGCCGTTTCAGGCTGCCGGTGGCCGGCCATGCCCTGACGGCACCGGCGCTGGGCCTGGGCGCCGATGCGCTGGTGGCGATCGGCGGCGGCAAGGACTCGCTGGTGTCCATCGAAGCGCTGCGCCGCGCCGGTGTGGCGCAGAGCGTGACCTGGATCGGCAACTCGCAGCTGATCCGTGCCTGCGCCGAGCGTACCGGCCTGCCGACGCTGAACATCGGCCGCAGCCTGGCCCCGGCCTTGTTCGAGCTCAACCAGCAGGGCGCCTGGAACGGCCACATCCCGGTGACCGCGGTCAATTCGGCCATCCTGGTGCTGGCCGCGCTGCTGCGTGGCGCCGGGCAGGTGGTGTTCTCCAACGAGCGCTCGGCCAGTTACGGCAGCCAGATTCCCGGCACCGGCGAGGTCAACCACCAGTGGTCCAAGGGCTGGGCCTTCGAGCAGGCCTTTGGCGAGCATGTGGCCGCGCATGTGGCCGCCGACCTGCAGTACTACTCGCTGCTGCGTCCGCTGTCGGAGCTGGCGGTGGCACGCCAGTTCGCCCGTACGGATCACTACGACGCGCATTTTTCCAGCTGCAACCGCAACTTCCACATCCTCGGCGAGCGCCCGGTCAACCGCTGGTGCGGGGTCTGCCCGAAGTGCCACTTCGTGTTCCTGGCGTTGGCCCCGTTCATGCCCAAGACCCGTCTGGTCGGCATCTTCGGCCGCAACCTGCTCGATGATGCCGACCAGGTCGCCGGCTACGATGCGCTGCTCGAATACGGTGACCACAAACCGTTCGAGTGTGTCGGCGAGGGCCGCGAGTCGCGCGCGGCGATGGCCGCGCTGGCTGCCCGTGCCGACTGGAACCAGGACCTGATCGTGCAGCGCTTTGCGCGCCAGATCGCGCCCCAGCTCGACCCGCAGGCGCTGCAGCTGGAGCCGCAGCTGGTGCTGGACCGCAGCCACCGTATTCCTGCCGCCGTCTGGGACAAGGTCCGTGTTGATTTCGCAGCTTGAAGGCAGGTCGGTAGCGCTGTGGGGCTGGGGGCGTGAGGGCCATGCGGCGTATGCCGCCATCCGCGCGCGCCTGCCGCAGCAGCCATTGACCCTGTTCTGCCCGGCCGGGCAGGCCGACAGCGCGCGCGCGCTGGGCGATGCCTTGCTCGATGTCCAGGGCGAACCGGATGCCGCCGCGCTGGCTGCCTACCAGGTGGTGATCAAATCGCCGGGGATCAGCCCGTACCGGCCCGAGGCCGTGGCCGCGGTCGCCGCCGGCAGCGAACTGATCGGCGGCAGCAGCCTGTGGTTTGCCGCCCAGGCCAATGCCGCCGGCGTGCTGGCCAATACCGTCTGCGTCACCGGCACCAAGGGCAAGAGCACCACCACCGCGTTGCTGGCGCACCTGCTGCGCTGCGCCGGCCACCGCACCGGGCTGGCCGGGAATATCGGCCTGCCGCTGCTGGAAGTGCTCGACCCGCAGCCGGCACCGGAGTACTGGGCGGTGGAACTGTCCAGCTACCAGACCGGCGAGGTCGCCCGTGCCGGTGTCCGTCCGGCCGTGGCTATCGTGCTCAATATCTTTCCCGAGCACCTGGACTGGCATGGCAGCGAGCAGCGCTACATCGATGACAAGCTGGCGCTGGTGACGGCCGGACATCCGCGCATCGCCGTGCTCAATGCCGCCGACCCGCATCTGCAGGGCCTGCAGCTGCCGCACAGCCAGGTGGTCTGGTTCAACCAGCCCGAGGGCTGGCACATGCTCGGCAGCGTGGTGTACCGCGGCCAGCAGCCGGTGTTTGATACCGCCACCTCCCCGCTGCCGGGGGCGCACAACCGCGGCAACCTGTGTGCGGTGCTGGCGGCCATCGAGGCGATGGGGTTGGATGCGGTGGCGATGGCGCCGGCGGTGCAGTCGTTCCAGCCCTTGCCCAACCGTCTGCAGTGGCTGGGCCAGCGCGATGGCGTGGCCTGGGTGAACGATTCGATCAGCACCACCCCGCATGCCTCGCTGGCAGCGCTGGAATGTTTTGCCGGGCAACGCATCGCGCTGCTGGTCGGCGGCCATGACCGCGGGCTGGACTGGCAGGACTTTGCCCGCCAGGTACAGCGGCAGCCGCCACTGGAAATCATCACCATGGGCGCCAATGGCCCGCGCATCCATGCCCTGCTGCAGCCGGTCGCCGACGGGCGTTTTGGGCTACATGCGGCCAGCGATCTTGCCCAGGCCGTGGACCTGGCGCGCCAGGCGCTGGGGCGACAGGGTGGGGTGGTACTGCTTTCACCCGGAGCGCCGAGTTTTGGTGCCTATCCGGATTATGTCGCCCGTGGCCGTCATTTTGCCGAGCTGGCCGGGTTTGATCCGGCACGGATCAGCCAGATTCCCGGGCTGGGCATCCGCTGACCCGGGCGCCAGGCCGCCGTGCCGGCACGGCGGCTTTCAGCGCGCCTGCGGCGTTGCCATCACTTGCTCCAGCGCGGCATTGAACTGGGCCAGGCTGAACGGTTTTTGCAGGTGATGAATCCACGGTTGGCTGCTTTTCTGCTCGGCAATGGCAATGCCGGAAAGCACCACCACCGGTAAATCGTGGTGGCCGTCGGTTTGGCGTATTGCCTGGATCAGCGCGTGGCCATCGAGGACCGGCATCACCAGATCGGTGAACAGCGCGGAAAAATGCCGCGTTTTTGCCAGCTCCAGCGCCTGTGTCGAATGTTGCGTGGTTACCGCCTGATACCCGGCATTGCTGATCAGGATCTGGATCAGATCCAGCAGCTCGGCGTTGTCATCGACAACCAGGATGGGGTCCAGCGTCGTTGTCATGCCTGCTTCCCCTTCGCCAGAGAAACGTGCCGGTAATGCCTGTAAGGCTAGCCGGCTTGCCGCGGGCAGGCAAACGCCGCCGGCAACGCGACGCCGTGCATTGCCTGTGCGGTTGGGAATACATCCTGATAACCGGAACGCGTCGATGGGTTGGCATCGTCCGCGCCGGCAGTGGCCCGGTCACAGCGTTTTTTCCGCCATTCATCCGGGCCTTCAAGCAGCCAGCAAAGCAACGGCGCTGACCGGCCCGGAGGCGCGCTGGGTCACAGTGCCTGTGGCCGTGTGCCGGTCTGCGCCAGTGCAGTGGGCCTGGCTGCATGATGGGTGGCAGCCCGTGCAGGCCAGGCATGTGGTCATTGTCCACGGCGCGGGCAAGCCGTTTTCCCTGGCTGGCAATGAGGTCGCTTAGCGTGGTGCGGCATGCCCGGGCGGGGCAGGCCGCGGCTGCACGATGGCGGGCAATCCTGATGCCTGCGGGATGTGGCAGCCGGCTGGAGAGCATTAAAAAACCCCGGCACGCAACGGCGTGTCGGGGTTGTTCGGCCAGGGAGCGGCGCGTATCAGAACGGGATGTCGTCGTCGGCAAAGTCGTCCATCGGCGGCGCCTGCGGCGCCGGAGCCGGGCGCTGCGGACGCTGCTCATAGCCGCCCGATCCGCCAGCGGGAGCGCCGCGGCCGCTACTGCGGGCACCGCCATAACCACCGCCCTGGTCGTTGTCATAACCCTGCTGCGGGCGCGCCGGGCGCGGGGCCCGCTCACCGCCCATGCCGCCGCCTTCTTCACGGCCGCCCAGCATCTGCATGTCGTCGGCGATGATGTCGGTGGTGTACTGCTTCACGCCATCCTTTTCGTAGGAGCCGTATTCGATGCGGCCCTCGATGTAGACCTGGCGGCCCTTGCGCAGGTATTCGCCGGCAATTTCACCGAGCTTGCCGAACAGCTTGACCCGGTGCCATTCGGTTTTTTCCTGCTGGTTGCCGTCACGGTCCTTGCGCGAGCTGGTGGTGGCAAGGCTCAACGTGGTGATGGCCATGCCGGACTGGGTGTACTTCACTTCCGGGTCGTTACCGAGATTGCCGACCAGGATGACCTTGTTGATGCCGCGTGCCATGGGAGTCCTTGAGTATTTCCGTTGGGAGCCCCGCTTCGATGCGCGGGCCTAGCCAGTAGATTATAGCCCTCTGGCTGGCGCTGTCAGGGCTTGCCCGAACCGGGCCTGGGAGCGTGCCGGATCTGGCCGTGGCGGGTGGATGACAGGCCAGTGAGCGGGCGGACACGACTGCGGCAGCCTATAATCATTGCCGGCATTCACCGTACCGATCGCATGACCATCCTCCAAGCCTCCCGTCCCGCCCTGGGCCTTGCCCAGATCCAGACCTTCGCCGCGCCGGACATGGCCGCGGTCGACACCCTGATCCGTGCGCGGCTGGCTTCGGATGTGGTGCTGATCAACCAGATCGCCGACCACATCATCTCCGCCGGCGGCAAGCGTCTGCGCCCGATGCTGGTGATGCTGGCCGGCCGCGCGGTTGGCGGCTCGGGCCCGGCCCACCACCAGCTGGCAGCGATCATCGAGTTCATCCATACCTCGACCCTGCTGCACGATGACGTGGTCGACGAGTCGGACCTGCGCCGCGGCCGCAGCACGGCCAATGCGCTGTGGGGCAATGCGCCCAGCGTGCTGGTCGGTGACTTCCTGTATTCGCGCAGCTTCCAGCTGATGGTCGAGCTGGACCAGATGCCGGTGATGCGGATCCTGGCCGACACCACCAACAAGATCGCCGAAGGCGAGGTGCTGCAGCTGCTGCATGTACATAACCCTGACACCGATGAAGCGGCGTATCTGCGGGTGATCGAGCGCAAGACCGCGGTGCTGTTTGCCGCCGGTACCCAGCTCGGAGCCCTGGCTGCCGGTGCCGACGAGGCGGTGCAGCGCAAGCTCTACGATTACGGCATGGCCCTGGGCTATGCGTTCCAGATCGCCGATGACGTGCTCGACTACTCGGCCAATGCGCAGGAGCTGGGCAAGAACCTGGGCGATGACCTGGCCGAGGGCAAGGCCACCCTGCCGCTGATCCACGCCATGGCCCACAGCGATGCCGTCACCCGCGCGCGCCTGGCGCAGATCATCGAGCAAGGCGACAGCAGCGCGATGGACGAGGTGCTGGCCGCCATCCATGCCACCGGCGGGCTGGACTACAGCCGCCAGCGCGCGGTCGAATATGCCGATGCGGCCGAGGCCGCGCTCGATGGCCTGGGCGAGAACGAGGCCATTGCCGCGCTGCGCGGCCTGGCCCGCTACGCGGTCAGCCGCAACCACTGAAGATTCCCGCTGGCGCAGGCCACCCGGATCCGGGCGGCTTGCCTGCCGTGGCATGTCCGGTGATACCGGTCACATTCCCGTTTCCACGCCTGTTCAGCTGGTGGCAGGCTGATCTATATTGCGGCCATTTGCACAATGGGGCGGCAGGGATGCGACGTGGTTTGCTTGTTGGTTTTCTCTTTGGCTGTCTGCCGCCGGCGCTGATGGCCGCGCCGGTGAACCTGGATACCTTCCTGGCGCGTGATCAGTTCCAGCAGATCCAGCTCTCCCCGGATGGCAGCCACATGGCGGCCTCGGTGCCGCTGGATGACCGCACCGGGCTGGTCATCATCCGGCTGGCTGACAATACAGTGACGGGTACTTTCTCCCCGCCCGGTAACAACCATGTGGCCGACTTCAGCTGGGCCAACCGCGACCGGGTGCTGTTGTCGCTCGGCGAAAAGCTCGGACGCCTGGAGCAGCCGCAGCCGACCGGAGAGATCTATTCGGCCAGTGCCAGCGGTGGCCGGGGCGAGTTGCTGGTGGGCTACCGGGTGCAGTCCAACTCGGCTGGAACCCGGATTCCCGGCAAGCAGGCCGAGGGGGTGGCGGCGCAAGTCATCGCCGGCGGTCAGGTGGATGCCGATCATGTGCTGATCCGGGTCATCCCCTTCAGCGAGCAGCCAGTGACCCGGGTCGAGCGCATGAATGTACGCACCGGCAAGCGCACTCTGGTGGTACGCGCGCCGGTACGCCGCGCCGATTTCCTGACCGACCCTGCCGGTGCGGTGCGGTTTGCCTGGGGGGCGGAGAGTGACAATGCACAGAAGCTCTACCATCGTTCGCCGGCAGGTGAGGGCTGGACCCTGGTCAATGACCAGCAGGCCAGCGGTCGGGTGGAGCTGCCGCTGGGCATGAACGAGGCCGGCACGGTGGCTTACCTGCGTGTCAGCCAGCCGCTGGGGCCCGATGCGGTGGTGGCCTGGGATATTGCCAGTGACCAGCGCCGCGAGATCCTGCGCCCGGCCGTGGGCGACCCGGTCCGGGTGTTGTACCGCCCTGGGACGCGCATCCCGGTCGGGGTGGAGGTGGCCCTGCCCACGCCGCATACCCTGTTCTTCGATGAAGCCTCGGCCGATGCCCAGCGCCAGCGCAACCTGGAAACCGCCTTCGGCGGGCCGGTACGCGTGACCAGTACCAGCAGCGATGGTCGTTGGCTGTTGGTCAATACCTACAGTGACCGCAATCCCGGGGATTTCTACCTGGTTGACAGCCAGAACCAGAAGGCCCAACACCTGGTCAGCCGTGCCCGCCAGATTGACCCGGAGGCGATGGCGCCGACCCGGGCCATCAGCCTGCCGGCGCGTGATGGCCTGATCCTGCACGGTTACCTCACCGTGCCGGCCGGGGGCGGGGAGGGGCCGCGGCCGATGGTGGTGCTGCCGCATGGTGGTCCGTATGGGATCCATGACGAATGGGAGTTCGATGGCGAGCGCCAGCTGCTGGCCGCGGCCGGCTATGCGGTGCTGCAGCTCAATTTCCGCGGCTCCGGTGGCCTGGGCATGGCTTACCAGCGTATCGGCGCGCGCCAGTGGGGGGCAACGATGCAGGATGACCTGACCGATGCCACCCATTGGGCGGTGGCGCAGGGTGTGGCCGATCCGCAGCGCATCTGCATCTACGGAGCCAGCTATGGCGGCTATGCCGCATTGATGGGAGTTGCCCGCGAACCGGCGCTGTACCGCTGCGCGGCCGGCTATGTCGGGGTGTATGACCTGCCGATGCTGCACCGTGAGCGCGCCGACCAGGCGCGCTGGGCCGGCAAATGGTCGCTTGAGTGGGTGGGCGATGACATGCAGCAGCTGCGTGCACGTTCGCCCAGCGCCCTGGCCGGACAGATCCGGGTACCTGTCTTCCTGGCGGCCGGTGGCGAGGACCGGATCGCGCCGGTGCGGCATACCGAGCAAATGGAGGCCGCGCTGCGCCAGGCCGGGGTGCCGGTGACCACGTTGTACCGGCGCAACGAGGGGCATGGTTTCTACCTGCCGGAGAACCGCCGCGCCTACTACGCCGCCCTGCTGGACTTCCTGGCCGAGCATATCGGCGGCGAGCGCGCCGCGCCTTGAGCGGGCCCACCCGGGTTGCCGGGACGTGGAAACAACAACGGCGCCCTGCGGCGCCGTTGTTGTTGGTGGCTGTGGCCAATCAGCCTTCGCGGGTCAGCCGCTTGAGCAGCGGGGTGGCCAAGAACAGCAGGCCGCCGGCGACCAGGCCGATCCACATCATCGAAGTGAACACGCCGGTGTAGGTGGCCAGGGCCATTTCACGGCTGGCCTCCGGCGGGATCGCCGCCCAGGTGCCCAGCCGACCGGCGATGATTTCACCGAAGGCCGAGAACAGGAACCAGGCGCCCATCATCATGCCCACTGCGCGTGGGATTGACAGGCTGGTCACCGCCGACAGGCCAACCGGCGAGAGCACCATCTCGCCCATCACCAGCACGAAGTAGGCCAGGATCATCCACCATAGGCTGACCAAGCCGGTATCGGCGGCCGGGTTGGCGGTGGCATAGGCCAGCACGGCGAAGGCCAGGCCGCAGAACACCAGGCCCCAGGCGAACTTGGCCGGGTAGGAGGGGTTGAGTCCGCGCTTGTCCAGGCGCGGCCACAGCCAGGCAAATACCGGCGACAGGCTGATCACGGCCAGCGCGCCGATCGCCGTGGTCTGCGCCGCGTTCCAGGTGATGCCGAAGGTGGTCAGGTCCATCGCCCGGTCGGCCAGTGCCACCCACGGGCCGTAGGTCTGCTCGTACAGGCCCCAGAACAGCGCGCTGACGGTGATCAGCACCATCAACATGACCATCCGGCCCTTCTCGGCCGCCGAGATGCCACTGAGCAGCAGGCCGATGAACCAGGCATACAGGCCGATGCCCAGCACCACCGCGACCAGTTCGGTCAACGTCACCTCGTGGCCACCGACCAGGGCCGACAGCGGGCCGAAGTCGATCCGGGTCTGCAGCACCTGCCAGACCACGAAGGTCAGGCCGACGCCAGCGGCATAGATCAGCCATTCGGTGCGTGCAGTGTGGCTGGCCGGCGGTTCGGCCTGGCCGAGCAGGTGACGCCGGCCGAGCATGAACTGCACCAGGCCCAGGGCCATCATCACCCCGGACAGGCCAAAGCCCCAGCCCCAGCCGTAGTTGATGCCGACATAGCCGACGATCAGCGAGGACAGGAAGGCGCCGACGTTGATGCCCATGTAGAAGATGGTGAAGCCCGAGTCGCGGCGGGGATCGGCTTCCGGGTACAGACGGCCGACGATGGTGGAGATGTTGGGCTTGAGAAAGCCGACGCCGACACCGATCAGCGCCAGCGAGAAGTACATGATCTGGATCGCACCGGCGTCCTGTACCGCCTGGCCCTGCACACCTTCGGCGGCGTGGCCGGTCCAGGCCATGCCGAGCTGGCCCAGCACCAGCAGGATGCCGCCGTAGATCACCGCCTTGCGCATGCCGATCCAGCGGTCGGCGAGGATGCCACCGAGCAGGGGCAGCGCATAGGCCAGGCCGGCATAGGTGCCCAGCAGCAGGTAGCCGTCGGCATCGGCAAACAGATGGTGCTTGGTGAGGTAGAGCAGCAGCAGCGCCTTCATGCCGTAAAAGGCGAAGCGCTCCCACATTTCGGTCAGGAAGCAGACGAACAGGCCCTTTGGATGGCCTAGCAGCTGCTCGCCGGCCATCAGACGGGCTGGGGCGGTAGTGGACACGGGAGGGAATTCCGCAATGAATGGGTGGCCGGCAGTATAGGCCCGCACTTGCGCCGACGGCACGGCATGACTGCCGGCCCTTGGACTGCGCCACCACCCGCACTACCATCGCTGGTTTGCCGTAAACCATCTGGAGAGTGCGATGACGCTTCGCTACGCCCTGCTGCCGCTGTGCCTGCTGGCTGCCCTGCCCACGATAGCCACGGCTGCGCCGACCCGTGGCCTGCAGGTCGAGGATCTGGTCTCGATCACGCGCGTCTCCGCGCCGCTGCTTACCGCCGATGGCCGCCATGTGCTGTTTTTGCAGCGCAGTGCCGATGCCGACTACAAGGGCAGCAGCGCGGTCTTCATCCGCAACCTGCTCACCCGGGACCTGCGCGAGCCGGAGCAGCTCACCCCGGAAGGCTGGAATGTCAGCGCGCCGAGCCTGTCGGCTGATGGCGCCACCCTGTATTTCCTTTCCGCCCAGTCCGGCAGCAACCAGTTGTATGCGATGCCGGTGACCGGCGGCACCCCGCGTCAGCTGACCGCCCTGGCCCGTGGCATCGATACCTACAAGGTCGCCCCGACGGGTGACCGCGTGCTGTTCTCGGCCGATGTGTTCCAGGACTGCGGCTCGGACCTGGCCTGCACCACCACCCGTCTGGACGCCAAGAAGGCCGACAAGGCCAGCGGCGTGCTGTTTGACGGCGTGTTCGTGCGCCACTGGGACAGCTGGGCCGATGGCCGCCGCAACACCCTGTTTGTCGCGCCGCTGCCCAGCGGCGATGCCGCGCCGGTGGCTGGCGCCTCGGCCATCAGCGCCACCCTGGCCGGCGATGCGCCGTCCAAGCCGTTTGGCGGCAGCGAGGACTACAGCTGGTCGCCGGACGGCAAGTCGATCGTGGCCGCAGTACGCGTGGCCGGTGCCGGCGAGCCGTGGTCGACCAATTTCGACCTGTACAGGCTCGATCCGGCCGGCCGCAGTGCGCCGGTCAACCTGACCGCGGCCAACCCGGCCTGGGATGCGGGCCCGGTGTTCAGTGCCGATGGCAAGACCCTGTACTACCGCGCGATGACCCGCCCGGGCTTCGAGGCCGACCGTTTCGGTTTGATGGCGATGGACCTGCGCAGCGGCAAGACCCGCCAGATTGCCCCGGACTGGGACCGCTCGGCCGATGGCATCGTGTTGTCCGATGACGGCAAGACCCTGTACACCGCCGCCCAGGACACCGGCGAGCACCCGCTGTTTGCGGTGGACATCGCCAGCGGCCAGGTCAACAAGCTGGTCGGGCAGGGCAGCATCGGCAGCTTTGACGTCGCCGGTGACACCCTGGCCTTTACCCGCAACACCCTGCACAGCAATGACCAGGTACTCGTGACCAATGCCAGCGCCGCCGCTCCGCTGCGCGCGATCACCCCAAGTGCGGCCCAGCAGCTGCCGGAGGTGGGCTTTGGGGCGTTCGAGCAGTTCAGCTTTGCCGGCTGGAACAACCAAACCGTCCATGGTTACGTGGTCAAGCCATGGAACTACGAGCAAGGCAAGCAGTACCCGGTCGCCTTCCTGATCCACGGCGGCCCGCAGGGCAGCTTCGGCAATGCCTGGAGCCAGCGCTGGAATCCGCAGACCTATGCCGCCCAGGGCTATGCGGTGGTGATGATCGATTTCCACGGCTCCACCGGCTATGGCCAGGCCTTCACCGATGCGATCAGCCAGCACTGGGGTGACCGCCCGCTGGAAGACCTGCGCAAGGGCTGGGCCGCTGCGCAGCAGAAGTATGCCTTCCTGGACGGCGACAACGCCTGTGCGCTGGGTGCCAGCTACGGCGGCTACATGATCAACTGGATTGCCGGCAACTGGACCGATGGTTTCAAGTGCCTGGTCAACCACAACGGTGTGTTCGACACCCGCTCGATGGGCGCGGTGACCGAGGAGCTGTGGTTCACCGAATGGGAATTCGGCGGCCCGCTGTACAGCAAGCCGGAGGGCTACGAGGCCTTCAACCCGGCCCGTCACATCGACAAGTGGCAGACCCCGATGCTGGTGGTGGCCGGCCAGAACGACTTCCGCGTACCGCTGGACCAGAGCCTGTCCACCTTCCACACCCTGCAGCGCAAGGGCATCGAGTCCCAGCTGTTGTATTTCCCCGACGAGAACCACTGGGTGCTCAAGCCGCACAACTCGATCCAGTGGCACAACACCGTCAACGCCTGGCTGAAGCGACACCTGGGCCAGTAAGTACCTGCCTGTCGGCGCACGGCCCGGTGCTGTGCGCCGTTTTCCTGCCTGCAACCAATTTCCTGGAGGGGCGATGACGCCCGAAAGCACCACTGTCCTGATCACCAACGACATCGTTGGCCTGGGCCTGATCGCCGCCACCCTGGCGTTGATTTTCCACCTGGCCGGCAAGCGCGAGGGTTTCTGGCAGAAATTCTTCGCCATCGTCCCGGCCCTGCTGCTGTGCTACTTCATCCCGGCCATCTACAACACGGTCGGCCTGATTGATGGCCACACCACCAAGCTCTACAACCCGGTCGCGCGCGATGTGCTGCTGCCGGCGGCGCTGGTGCTGCTGACCCTGTCCATTGACCTGAAGGGCATCCTCAGGCTCGGCCCGAAGCTGTTGATCATGTTCGTCACCGGCACCATCGGCATCATGCTCGGTGCGCTGGTGTCCTTCCAGGCGATGAAGCTGATCCATCCGGCAACCGTGGCCGGTGACACCTGGGCCGGCATGGCCGCACTGGCTGGCAGCTGGATCGGCGGCGGCGCCAACATGGCCGCCATGCGCGAGACCTTCAACGTCGATGCGACCACCTTTGGCCAGTTCGCGGTGGTGGACGTGGTCTGTGCCAGCATCCTGCTGATGCCGGGCTTGATCTGGCTGGCCGGGCGTGCGGAGAAGATCGATGCACGCAACGGTGCCGATACCTCGGCCATTGACGACATGAAGCGCCGGATTGCCGATTACCACGCCAAAAGTGCGCGTATCCCGACCTTGACCGACCTGATGGTCATCGTCGGTGTCGGCCTGGGGGTGGTAGGTGCTGCGCACGCCCTGGCCGCTCCGTTGGCGTCGTGGTGCGCGGCCAACATCAGCTTTGCCAGGCAGGCGTCGCTGGACAACCAGTTCGTCTGGGTGGTGATGCTGTCCACCTTTGCCGGTCTGAGCCTGAGCTTTACCAAGGTGCGCAATCTGGAGGCCGCGGGTGCTTCCAAGGTCGGCACCCTGTTCCTGTACTTCCTGATTGCCTGCATCGGCATGCAGATGGACCTGCTCTCCCTGCTGGAGCGTCCATGGCTGTTCCTGCTCGGTGTGATCTGGATGGCCACCCACGTGCTGCTGCTGTACGTGGTCGGCCGCCTGCTCAAGGCACCGATGTTCTTCCTGGCCATCGGCTCGCAGGGCAATGTCGGTGCGGCGGCCTCGGCGCCGGTGGTGGCGGCGGCCTTCCATCCGACCCTGGCCCCGGTCGGCGTGCTGCTGGGTACGGTTGGTTATGCCACCGGCACGGTGCTGGCCTATCTCACCGGGCTGATGCTCAAGTGGATGGCCGGCGCCTGAGCCGCCGGCAGCTGTCGGACCGAGCCAAACAGCAAGGGCGCCCTCGGGCGCCCTTGCTGCATGATGGAAGTGGCCTCAATGGCTGGCTACGGCGGCACGTGCCTGGCGCTGCTGATGGCTGGCTTCCTGTTCGTGCTGCTGTTGGCAGCACTGCTCCAGCCGTTGGTAGCTTTGGCTGGCCGGCTCGCGTGCGGCCGCTTCAGCCAGGACCACGCTGCGGCGCTGCGCGGGGTCATCGACCGCGCCCTGCACCGCGACCAGGCGCTGCTGGTCCGGGGTGGCGATCAGGTGGTCGATGCGCTGCAGCCCATCCTGGCTGGCATGGGCAGCGACATGGCTGGCGGTATTGAAGAAACGGCTGTCGTCATGCAGGCCGAGCGGGGCGCGCTGGGTGGACAAACCGCGTGCGGCATCCAGCAGCAGTTGCTGCTCGCGACCCGGCGCCTGGGCCTGCCAGGGGCGCTCGTCCAGGTCAGACTGTTGCTGTGCCTGCAGCACCGCATCGATGCCATGCAGGTCGAGCCGGTGCTTGAGCATGACCCCGGGCACCATCCGCTCGAAAAAGCCCTTCGGGTCCGGATCCGGCAGCTCGATGCGGTGGCCGGGTGCATCGGGCATCACCCAGCGGGTCAGCAGGCTGTCTTCCTGCAGGTAGGTCAGCAGTTCGTTGCGCACCTCGTAGCTGCGCACCAGCCCCTGTTGTGCCTGCTGCTTGAGTACGCCCGGATCACGGTCATACCGCTCCAGGGTGGCGTCATGCACGCCGGCGGCATTGAAGGTGACGGTGGGAATGTTGCTGACCATGCCGGCGGTGGCGGCCAGACCCCCGCCCAGCGAGTGCCCGCTCAGCACCAGGTCCTGGCCGAATGCCTGCTGCGCCTTGCTGGTCAAGGCAATGGCCTGGTCGTACTGGACATCGGTCAGGCCCAGGCCCTGGCGCAGGTTGCTGCGCCAGTCGCGGCCCTGGTCGGTGCCGTTGAAGGCCAGCACGACCAGGCCCTGGTCGTTGCGGTACAGCGCGGCATCAAAGCCGCTCTTGGCATCGCTCAGGTCGGCCGGATGGATGCCAGCGCGCAGCAGCTCGCTGCCGTCCAGTGCGTGCCAGCCGGCAGGCAGCGGCTGCACGGCAACGGCCGGGTCGCGGCGCTGGGCAGCCACGGTATAGGTGCTGGCCAGCAGCTGGGCCAGTTCGCGATCGACCACGTGCGGGTTCTGCCCGTGAATGGCACCGGCCAGGCCGGAAGAGGGGTTCTCAAGCAAAGACATGCGCAGATCCTTGTGCAGGCCGACGGCTGGAATGAGGAAACATCAACGGTTGGCGGCCAGCCAGTCCTGCACGGCCTGGCGTTCGGCACGCCCCTTGGCATTGAGCCGTGCGGGGTCTTCGGCAAACAACAGGGTCTGGAACGACACGCCGCGGCTGTTGGTGGCATCGGGATTGGCACCGGCCTGCAGCAGCTGCAGGACCCGGCCGGCATCGCCGACTTCGGCGGCCACATGCAGCAGGGTGTTGCCCATGGCGTCGCTGCGGTTGATGTCGGCACCGGCTGCCAGCAGCAATTCAAACTGCGCACTGCGACGGCTCTGCACGGCACGGAAAATCGGCGTGCGTCCGGCCTTGCCGCCGGTCAGGTCCACCGCTGCGCCGTGTCCGATCAGCACCTGCAGGTAACGCGGGTCATCGACACTGGCTGCCAGGTGGGCGACGCTTTCGCCATCCATGCCCGGGATGGACGGATCCATGCCGGCCTGGAGCAGGGCGGCCAGGGAATCGGCGCGGCGGTTCCAGATCGCCCATTCCAGCAGGGTGACATTGTCCTGGCCGTGGGCTGACGGCGGCGCCTGCGGGGTGAGTCTGGCGATGGTGTCGGTATCGCCTTCGGCCACTGCCTGTGCCAGCGGGTGCAGGGCGCTTGGGAACGGCGTGGATACGGTTGTCCCTTGTGACAGGGTCGTGGGCATCTTCTCGGCTCCAGCTGGTGACGTCGCGGCGGTGAGGGCAAGGGCCAGCACCGCGGGCAACGACAGGGGTGACGGGCGTGCAGGCATCGGCATGCTCCGGGCTCGTACGGATGGATTACTCGACGCCGTCGATCCTACCGTGGCCGTCCCGTGCGGTGGGCGCTGATTTTGTGATCCCCCTCCCAGCTCGCCAAGCGCGTCTGGTTCAGCAGCAGCGGCCGCCACCCTTGCCGCCATAGCGGGCGTCCTGGCGCTCACGGAAAAACGTGGCGTAGTCCATCACCGGCTGGTCCGGGTGATGCAGGCGCATGTGCGCGCGGTAGGTGTCGTAATCGGGCAGGCCACAGGCCAGACGTGCGGTCTGGACCAGCCGCCGGTAGAGGTGGCCGATGGCCTGCCCGAGCTTCTTCATTACGGCTGTACCTGTTCCGGCCGCAGGGCGACGTAGGCACTTTCCCGGTCGCTGCGTTGCGGGTTGGCCCGCGCGGCGCGGATGGTCCGGATCGAGTAGACCAGCACGGCCAGCACCACGAACAGGAACAGCACGGTCAGGCCGGCATTGATGGTGTTGTTGATCATCACCTGCTGCATCTGGCCAAAATCCTTGGACGGGGGCAGCAGGTTGCCGGCAGCGATGGCGTCACGGTAGCGGCTGGCCTGGGCTACGAAGCCCACGCCCGGGTCGCTGGCGAACAGCTTGATCAGGCCGGCACTGATGGTGCAGATCAGCAGCCACACCGCCGGAATCGCCGGTACCCAGGCATAGCGGTCCTTCTTCATCTTGAACAGCACCACCGTGCACAGCAGCAGGGCCACGCCGGCCAGCATCTGGTTGGCGATGCCGAACAACGGCCAGAGCATGTTGATGCCGCCGAGCGGATCGGTCACACCCTGGTACAGGAAGTAACCCCACAGCGCGACACAGCCGCCGGTGGCGATGAAGCTGGCTACCCACGAGTCGGTCTTGCCCAGGGCGGGGACGAAGTTGCCCAGCAGGTCCTGCAGCATAAAGCGGCCGGCGCGGGTACCGGCATCGACCGCCGTGAGGATGAACAGTGCCTCGAACAGGATCGCAAAGTGGTACCAGAAGGCCATCATGCCCTCGCCGGGAATCACCGCATGCAGGATCTGGGCGATGCCCACCGCCAGCGTCGGTGCGCCGCCGGCACGCGAGAGCACGGTGGATTCGCCGATGTCATGCGCGGTCTGGGTCAGCTGTTCGGGGGTGATTGCAAAGCCCCAGTTGCTGACCACCTGGGCGGCATGGGCGACATCGGTGCCGATCACCGCGGCCGGGGAGTTCATCGCAAAGTAGATGCCCGGTTCGATGATCGAGGCAGCAACCATGGCCATGATCGCCACGAACGATTCCATCAGCATGCCGCCGTAGCCGATGTAGGCCGCATGGCCTTCATTGGCCAGCAGCTTGGGCGTGGTGCCCGAGCTGATCAGCGCATGGAAACCGGACACCGCGCCACAGGCAATGGTGATGAACAGGAACGGGAACATCGAGCCCTTCCAGACCGGGCCGGTGCCGTCGGTGAACTGGGTCAGGGCCGGCATCTTCAATTCCGGCATCACGATCAGGATGCCGACGGCCAGACCGACAATGGTGCCGATCTTCAGGAAGGTGGACAGGTAGTCACGCGGCGCCAGCAGCAGCCACACCGGCAGCACCGCAGCGACGAAGCCGTAGCCGATCAGCATCCAGGTGATCTCGACCCCGGTAAAGGTGAACATCGGCCCGAAAGTGGGGTGCTCGGCGACCTTGCCGCCGTAGACGATGGCCAGCACCAGCAGGACCAGGCCGACGATGGAGATCTCGCCGATCTTGCCCGGGCGGATGTAGCGCATGTAGATGCCCATGAAGATCGCGATGGGCATCGTCGCGATCACCGTGAACATGCCCCAGGGGCTGCCTTCCAGCGCCTTGACCACGATCATCGCCAGCACCGCGAGGATGATGATCATGATCATGAACACGCCGAACAGGGCGATGGTGCCCGGCACCGAGCCCATTTCCTCGCGGACCAGTTCGCCCAGCGAACGGCCATTGCGCCGGCTGGAGATGAACAGGACCATGAAATCCTGCACCGCACCGGCCAGTACCACGCCGGCAATCAGCCACAGCGTGCCCGGCAGGTAGCCCATCTGCGCGGCCAGCACCGGACCGACCAGCGGCCCGGCGCCGGCGATGGCGGCAAAGTGGTGGCCAAACAGCACGTGCTTGTTGGTCGGCACATAGTCCAGGCCGTCATTGCGGGTCCAGGCCGGGGTGGCCCGGGTGGTGTCCACGCCGAGGACCTTGTTGGCGATGAACAGGCCGTAATAACGGAACGCCACCAGGTACAGCGAAACTGCCGCCACTACGATCCACAGCGCATTGATGTGCTCGCCCCGGCGCAGCGCCACCACACCAAGGCAGGCGGCGCCCACGATGGCCAGTAGCGCCCAGAGGCCCTTGTTGAACCCTTTCATCGACCTGTCTCCAGCCAATAGGTGAATATTCGATTAAAGCGCGTTGCGTACCGGGCGGCCATGCTGCTTTGGGCCTAGACGGCGGTGGTCAGCGGTTGCCAAGCCGGGGGGTGTTGTCCAGCCGCAAATGACTGATCTGCTCGATCCGGGTTTCCAGTTCGGCCTGGTCAGTGGCGTTGAACCACAGCTGGGCATACTGGTCCTTGCCAAGTCTGCTTACCGTGATACGGCGGTATTGCGCCTGCTCTGCGGCGTCATTGGCCAGGTCCATGCGGTACCAGTGGATGTCCTGCCCGGCGAACTGCGCCCGTTCGGCGCGCAGGGAACGGGCAAGCCGCAGGTTGGGCTCGTCGCCGGTGAGCATCAGGTTGAAAGCCGGATTGCCGTGCTCGTCTTCAGCACGGCACAGCAGGTAGCCATCGCGCTGCTGTTGCTGCCAATGCAGGGTGCTGCCGCCGGGCAGGTCGGGGCAGTGGTCGCTGCCGGCAGGCTGGGCCTGGGCGCTCATTGCAGCGGTCAACAGAAAAAGGGTCAAGGCAGTGGGTTGCAGGTAATTCACTTCGACTCCCGGTAGACATGCCCGTGGGGGCGGATCCAGGGCGCAGCCCATCGGCCGATGGCAGTGCGCCAGACGAGTTGGCAGAACAGCGGGTGAGGCAGTTACGGCAACAGCACATGCTGTGCAGGGATCTGCATATCTGAACGAATGATGTACGGATAGTTGTAGCGCATTTATGCCGTCGGTGCGAGCGCAGACGCTAGCGGCCGGGGCAGATGTCGGCACGCGCCGGCACCCGGCGACCGGGCGTTCGGGCCCCCTGGGCTATCGGCTCGGGCGTGATGACGCCCGCGCCAGCGGGCCAGGCTGGCGGGCGATCAGGCGACGCCATCCCGGCCCTTTGCAGCCATCGCTCAGCGATCAGGCTGGCCCAGACGGCGGTACAGGCTGCCGCCAATCACCCCGCCGATGATCGGCGCCAGCCAGAACAGCCACAGCTGCGACAGCGCGCCACTGCCGGCAAACAGTGCCACGGCGGTGGAACGGGCCGGGTTGACCGAGGTATTGGTTACCGGGATGGAGATCAGATGGATCAAGGTCAGTGCCAGCCCGATGGCAAGCGGGGCAAATCCGGCCGGCGCGCGGTCATCGGTGGCTCCCATGATCACGATCAGGAACATGGCGGTCAGGGTGATTTCGCTGATCAAGGCTGCCGTCATGCTGTAGCCGCCCGGCGAAAGGGCGCCATAGCCATTGCTGGCAAAGGCTCCGGCCGTATCGGCAGGCAGGGTGAAACCGGGCTGCCCGCTGGCGATCAGGTACAGCACCAGGCCCGCCAGTGCGCCGCCCAGCACCTGGGCGAGCAGGT
The DNA here is from genome assembly GCF_001431525.1 of Stenotrophomonas koreensis. Lineage (GTDB taxonomy): Bacteria > Pseudomonadota > Gammaproteobacteria > Xanthomonadales > Xanthomonadaceae > Stenotrophomonas > Stenotrophomonas koreensis. The sequence continues at coordinate 77,042 of NZ_LDJH01000008.1, read as the reverse complement.
AGGGCAGCAGTTGAGCAGCCTCAAAACGTCCGCCTGCCCACAGTCCGATGCTCACGGCCGGATTGAAATGACCGCCGGAAATATGCCCCAGTGCATAGGCGCCGGTCAGTACGGTCAGTCCGAAGGCCAGTGAAACACCCACCAGTCCAATCCCCAGTGGGTTGCCGTCGCCGCCGAAATTTGCCGCCAGTACCGCACTGCCACAACCGCCCAGGACCAGCCAGAACGTGCCGATGAACTCGGCAGCCAAACGTTTGGACATCTGCATGCTGAAACTCCTTCGGAAGGGGTGACGCATGGGGATCATGCGCCGCTTGGTCCCCCGGGTGAAGTGCTGACTGCCTGTGCTGGGGTGCGCGGCGGCCGGCAGTTACACTAGGGCCCCTTGTTGATGCCCCGGAGACACCGCAGTGACCCGTACCCTTGTGCTGTTGCGCCACGGCCAGAGCCAGTGGAACCTGGATAACCGTTTCACCGGCTGGGTGGACGTGGACCTGACCGAGAAGGGGCGCGCCGAAGCGGTGGCCGCCGGTGAGGCGATGCGCGCCGAGGGCCTGCAGTTCGATGCGGCCCATACCTCGGTGCTCAAGCGCGCCATCCGCACCCTGCAGGGGGCGCTGGGGGCGCTGGACCAGGACTGGCTGCCGGTGGCCAAGACCTGGCGTCTGAACGAGCGTCACTACGGTGCGCTGCAGGGCCTGGACAAGGCCGAAACCGCCGCCCGTCACGGCGAGGACCAGGTCAAGATCTGGCGCCGTTCCTATGACATTCCGCCGCCGCCGATGGACATCAGCGATGCCGGCCACCCGGCCAATGACCGCCGTTATGCCGGTCTGGACCCGGCCGCGTTGCCGGGGACCGAATCGCTGGCCACCACCCTGGAGCGCGTGCTGCCGTACTGGCACGATGCCATCGCCCCGCAGCTCAAGGCCGGCAAGACGGTGCTGGTCACCGCCCACGGCAACTCGCTGCGCGCCCTGTACAAGTACCTGACCGGCGCCAGCGAAGCGGAAATCCTGGAGGTCAACATTCCCACCGGCATCCCGCTCAAGTTCGAGCTGGACGACAACCTGAAGTTGATTTCCTGGCGTTACCTGGGCGACCAGGAAGCGGCCAGGGCCGCCGCCGAAGCGGTGGCCAACCAGGGCAAGGCCCGCTGACGGCAGGTCGTTCAAACAAAGCCCGGCTTTGCAAGCCGGGTTTTTATTGACCGCTGACCGCAACGGAGGCCGGCCCGAGGCGGTTACCGGCGCGTGGCGGCCGGCTGCTTTGCGAGTAGTTCAACGAAAGCGGCAACCACCTGCGGATCCAGGCGGTTGCCCGCCTCCTGCTGCAGGATCGCGACGGTGGTGTCCAGCGCCAGTGGCTGCCGGTAGGGGCGGGTGGTGGTCATGGCATCAAAACCATCCACCACGGCCAGGATGCGTGCGCCGAGCTGGATCTGTTCGCCGGCCAGCCCGTCGGGGTAGCCGCTGCCGTCAAACGCTTCGTGATGGTGGCGGATCAGCCGGCCGATTTGGCTGGCATCATCGCGCCCGGTGGCCAGGAAGACCCGTTCGCCGCGGACAGCGTGGCTGCGCATCACCGCCATTTCCTGCTCGTCCAGCCGTCCGGGCTTGAGCAGCACGGCATCGGGGATGCCGATCTTGCCGATGTCGTGGAAGCGTGCAGCCAGGGTCAGCTCCCTTAGCCCCTGGCCCTGCATGCCAAAGCATTGTCCCATCTGCAGGGCCAGCCGGCAGACACGGTCGCAGTGGTCGTTGGTATAGGTATCGCGTTCATTCAGCGCGATGGTCAAAGCTCGAACCGAATTGTTCAGATACTCGGTATCGATCGGACTGGCGCAGTCATTCAAATCGAACATTCAGGTCACCGCTTGCGTGAGGCGCAAGCGGCGTTTCAGGTGGGGGAGCGCAGTTTAGCTGTTTATCAAGTTCGACAGGCCTTCAGTGCTTTTCCCGATCAGGCGCGAGCGTGGCAAGCAGCGCGCGCGCGGCATTGAAGCGATCCTCGGCCTCCGGCAACGGGTGCTTGATGCGCAGCTTCTCCGGGCCATCCATCTGGTACAGCGCTGGCTGCTTCTGGATCATCGTGATCACCGCCAGCGGGTCGACCTTCGGCTGGCTGGTGAAAACGATACGGCCACCGCCCGGGCCCAGCTCCAGCTTGGTGATGCCCAGTGCGTCGGCCTGCAGCTTGAGTTCGGCAATGGCGAACAGGTGCTTGGCCGGGTCCGGCAGCAGGCCGAAACGGTCGATCATCTCCACCTGCAGCTCGCGCAGCCCGGCGCTGTCACGCGCGCTGGAAATGCGCTTGTACAGGGTCAGGCGGGTGTGCACGTCGGGCAGGTAGTCGTCGGGAATCAGTGCCGGCACATGCAGGGTGACCTCGGCGCCGCGGGCTTCCTCGCCCAGGTCCACGCTGGCCAGCTTGCCCGAGCGGATCGCCTTGACCGCGCGTTCGAGCATCTCGGTGTACAGGCTGAAACCGACCTCGGCCATCTGTCCGCTCTGGTCCTCGCCCAGCAGCTCGCCGGCGCCGCGGATCTCCAAGTCGTGGGTGGCCAGGGTGAAGCCGGCGCCGAGCTCATCCATCGACGCAATGGCTTCCAGCCGCTTGTGTGCATCGGCGGTGATCGCCTTGCGGTCCGGCGGGATCACCAGGTAGGCATAGGCGCGGTGGTGCGAGCGGCCGACGCGTCCACGCAGCTGGTGCAGCTGGGCCAGGCCGAACTTGTCGGCGCGGTTGATGATGATGGTGTTGGCGTTGGGGATGTCGATGCCCGATTCGATGATCGTGGTGGCCAGCAACACGTTGAAGCGCTGTTTCTGGAAATCGAGCATCACCCGCTCCAGTTCGCGCTCGGGCATCTGCCCGTGGGCGATGCCGATGCGTGCCTCCGGCACCAGCTCGCCCAGCTCGCGGGCCATCCGGCCGATCGACTCGACATCGTTGTGCAGGAAGTACAGCTGGCCGCCACGGCCCAGCTCGCGCTGGAACGCCTCGCGCAGCAGGGTGTTGTCCCAGCCGGTGATGAAGGTCTTGACCGCGAGCCGGTTGGACGGGGCGGTGGCAATGATCGACAGGTCACGCAGCCCGGCCATGGCCATGTTGAGCGTGCGCGGGATCGGGGTGGCGGTCAGGGTCAGCAGGTGGACGTTGGCGCGCAGGGCCTTCAGCCCCTCCTTCTGGCGCACGCCAAAGCGCTGCTCCTCATCGACGATGACCAGCCCCAGGTCCTTGAATTTCACATCCGGCTGCAGCAGGCGGTGGGTGCCGACGATCACATCGATCGTGCCCTCGGCCACCTTGTCCAGCGCGGCCTTGATTTCCTTGGTCGACTTGAAGCGCGAGAGCACTTCAACCCGCAGCGGCCAGTCGGCAAAGCGGTCGGCGAAGTTGCGGTAGTGCTGCTCGGCCAGCAGGGTGGTCGGCACCAGCACCGCGACCTGCTTGCCGGCACTGGCGGCAGCGAAGGCGGCGCGCACCGCGACCTCGGTCTTGCCGAAGCCGACATCGCCGCAGACCACCCGGTCCATCGGCTGGCTGGACTGCAGGTCACGCAACGCCGCCTCGATCGCGGCCAGCTGGTCGGGGGTCTCCTCGAACGGGAAGGTCGCCGCGAACGGCTCGTACATCGCGCGGTCGATCTTCAGTGCCAGCCCCGCCCGGGCCCGGCGGCGGGCCTGGATTTCCAGCAGCTCGGCGGCAACATCGCGCACCTTTTCGGCGGCCTTCTTTTTCGCCTTGGTCCACTGCTCGCCACCGAGCGAATGCAGCGGCGCGGTTTCCGGCGAGGCGCCGGAGTAGCGGTTGATCAGGTGCAGCTGGGCGACCGGCACATACAGCCGGTCGCCCTTGGCGTATTCGATTTCCAGGAACTCGCCGGGCATGCCGCCCACGTCCATGCTCACCAGGCCGCGGTAACGACCCACGCCATGGTCTTCGTGGACGATCGGTGCGCCCTCGCTCAGCTCGCCCAGGTCGCGGATGATCGCGTCCGGCTCGCGCCCGGCGCGGCGGCTGCGGCGCACGTTGCCCGAACGTTCGGGGAACAGCTGGCGCTCGGTGAGCACGGCAATGGCCGGCTGCTCCAGTGCAAAGCCGTCTTCCAGCATGGCCACGGCAATGGCAAAGCGCTGCTCCCCCTGCAGGAACGGCTCAAAACCACCCACCACCTCGGGTTTGAGGTCGCCGGCCAGCAGTACCTCCAGCAGCGCCTCGCGGCGCCCGGCCGTATCGGCAGCAATCAGCACCCGGCCGCGGTAGCCCTCCAGGAAGCCCTGAAGGGCAGCGCCCGGCGCCTGGTTGGGCGCGGCGATCGGCAGCGGCGGCAGTGCAACGTCGCCCAGTGCGTGGGCCTGCTCGAAACGCGGATGGTCCGGCGGGCAGACCTCGATGCGCGGATGGATGTTCAGCCGTTCGCGCAGCTGGTCCGGGCTCAGGTACAGCTCGGCCGGTGGCAGCAGCGGGCGTTCGACATCGTGCCGGCGCTGCTCGTAGCGCTGGGCGGTCTGTTCCCAGAAGGCGTCCGAGGCAGCCACCGTGCCCGGGGCGACCACGGTGAGCAGGTTCTCCGGCAGGTAATCGAGCAGGGTCGCGGTGTCGCGGTAGAACAGCGGCAGGTAGTACTCGATGCCGGCCGGCAGCACCCCGGCCTTCAGGTCCTGGTACAGCGGGCTGCGCCGGGTATCGACATCAAAGCGCTCGCGCAGCTGGTCCATCGCCCGGCCCAGGGCTGCTTCGTCGTTGGGGACCTCGCGCCCGGGCAGCAGGTGCACCGAGGAGACCGGGTCCAGTGAGCGCTGGCTTTCCGGGTCGAACACGCGGATGGTGTCGATCTCATCGTCGAGCAGCTCGATCCGCAGCGGTGCCTCGGTCCCCATCGGGAACACATCGAGCAGGCCACCGCGCACGGCAAAGTCGCCCGGGTCCATCACCTGCGGCACGTTGCGGTAGCCGGCCGCTTCGAGCCGGCGCTTCTCCGCGTCCATGTCCAGCTGCTGGCCCAGGCTGAGGTTGAAGCTGCTGCCGGCAATATGTGCCACTGGCGCCAGCCGTTGCAGCAGGGTCTGCACCGGCACCACCACGATCCCGCGCTTGAGCGAGGGCAAGCGGTGCAGTGCCGCCAGCCGCTGGCTGACGATTTCCGGGTGCGGCGAGAACTGGTCGTAAGGCAGGGTTTCCCAGTCCGGGAAGGCGATCACCGGCCGCTCGGCATGGCTGCCGGCCAGCGTGGCCAGATCGGCCACCAGTTGCTGGGCACCGTGGTTGTCGCGGCTGACCACCAGCAACGGGCCCTCATGGGCACGTGCAGCGGCGGCGATATGCCAGGCCAGGGCCGAAACAGAGACAGGGGCGCGCCACCAGGCGCGTGCTTGGCCAGCGCGCGGCAGCGGCGGCAGGGGGAGGCGATCGTGCGACATGACCGGCCGATATTAACAGACCGGCCGCAGCTGCCCCACGCTGCTCAGGTATCCAGTTCCAGCACCATGCGCACCAGGCCGTTGGCAGCGTCCGGGTGGTTGTCAACCCGCTCAAAGCCCAGTGACTGGGCCAGCTGCAGCATCGGCAGGTTGTCCTCGGCGACATAGCCGTAGAGCCGGTCCAGGTACTTGCCGCGGGCCCACTTGACCAGCTTGCGCATCAATTGCCGGCCCAGGCCCTGGCCGGCCAGGAAGCGGCTGACCAGGATGGCGTATTCGGCCTCGCGGGTGCCGGGGATGATGCTGGCACGGGCAATGGCGCCGACCACGGCCTCGCCGGGGTTTTCCGGTTCGGCGGCGACCAGGCAGATCTCGGTCTTCGGGCTGGGATGGGTCAGGCGTTCGGCGGTCTGGTCGGACAGCTCGTTGACCGCCTGCAGGAAGCGGTCACGCACTTCCTCGGGCCCGAACAGCGAGAAGGCGCCCTGCAGCGGCGCAGCGTCTTCCGGACGGATCGGGCGGATCAGCAGCTCGCGGCCGCTGGGTGCCTTGAAGTGATCATGCCAAGGCGGCATGCGGTTGCGCGTTGCCATCGTCCGGACAGCTCCTGTGGATTGGCGCGATTCTGGCATTGCCTGTTGCGATGAATTGTGAATATGCACGATTCACCGCCCGCCGGCTCACTCCGGGGCCTTGAGCCACTCCAGCCGGTGGCTGCTGCCGGCCTGGCCCAGGTGTGCGCGCAACGAGGCCAGGGCCGGTGCCAGCACCTGGTCGAACTGCCAGGGCGCGTTGAGCAGCAGCATGCCGCTGCCATTGAGCCGCAGTGGCGAATCATCCGGGTGGATCATCAGTTCGGCGATCAGGGCCGAGCGGACCGGCAGCTTCTGGCAGGCACGGAAGAACGGCTGCAGGGTGCGTCGCTGCTTGATCGGGTACCAGATCGCGAACAGGCCCTGCGGCCAACGCGCCAGGCCGTCGCGCACCGCTTCGATGATGCGCGGGTACTCGGCCTGCTGGTCTTCGTAGGGCGGGTCGATCAGGACCAGGCCGCGACCGATCTTGCTGCCATCGGCCTTGGGCGGCAGGAACGCGCGCATGCCGGCATAGCCATCGCCGGCACGCACCTGGATGCGCGCATCACCTGCGAACAGGAACTTGAGGGTGTCCAGCTCTTCCTGCTGGAGCTCGCACACCGCCATCCGGTCCTGCGCACGCAGGCAGCGGCTGGCCAGCAGCGGCGAGCCGGGATAGGTCAGCAGCGTGCCGGGCTGGTTGTCGGCCTGTACCGCCTTGAGGTAACGCTCCACCGCTTCCGGCAGGCGCGGGGCATCCATCAGCTTGAGCACGCCGTCGGCTGCCTCGCCGGTCTTGCGGCTTTCCTCGCTGTGCAGCAGGTAGCGGCCGGCGCCACCGTGGGTGTCCAGCACGAAGAACGGGCTGTCCTTGCGCTGCATCTGATCCAGCAGGGCGAGCACGGTGACGTGCTTGAGGACATCGGCATGGTTGCCGGCATGGAAGGCGTGGCGATAATTCATGCCGGCAAGTGTACGGGGTGTGGCCCGGGCCAGCTATGCTGCCGGCATGAATGCCCCAGCACACATCATCGTGGTCGAGGATGAGGCCGCCATTGCCGCTGCCGTGGTCTATGCGCTGCAGGCCGAGGGCTGGCAGGTCGAACATCTGGGCCTGGGCAGCCAGGCGCTGGCGCGGCTGCAGGCCGGTGGGGTCGATCTGGTCGTGCTCGATGTCGGCCTGCCCGACATCAGTGGACTGGAGGTGTGCCGGCAGCTGCGCCGTTTCAGCCAGATCCCGGTGCTGTTCCTGACCGCCCGCAACGAGGAGGTGGACCGGGTGCTGGGCCTGGAGCTGGGCGGCGATGACTACCTGGGCAAACCCTTCTCGCCCCGCGAGCTGGTGGCGCGGGTGCGGGCGCGCCTGCGCCGGCCGGCCCTGCAGTCCGACGAGATGCAGCAGTGGCAGGTCGTCGGGCAGCTGCAGATCGACCGCCAGGCCAGGCGGGTGCGCCATGGCCGGCAGCTGCTGGAGCTGACCCGCTATGAATATCTGCTGCTGCAGGCCCTGGCGCAGCGCCCCGGGGCGATCCTGAGCCGGGCGCAGTTGATGGACCGGATCTGGGATGCCGCCAGCGACAGTGCTGACCGCACCGTGGATACCCATATCAAGACCCTGCGCGGCAAGCTGCGCAGTGCCGGGGCCGATGAGCAGATGATCCGTACCCACCGCGGGCTGGGTTACGCGCTGGAGGGCTGAGCGATGCGACGTCTGGCCCTGAAGGTGATGCTGGCCTTCGCCCTGGTCGGCAGCCTGGCCGGCCTGTTCGTGGCCCAGGTGCTGGTGGCCGAGGTCAAGCCGGGCGTGCGCCAGGCGATGGAGGCCAACCTGGTCAACAGTGCCAACCTGCTGGCCGAACTGGCGGCCACCGACATGGCTGCCGGGCAGATCGGCAACGGGCCATTCGCCGCCGCGGTGGCGCGGGCGGTGCAGCGCGACCCGGACGCGGCCATCTGGCGCTTTCCCAAACATGCCATCGAGCTGGAAGTACGGATTGTCGACCCTGCCGGGATCGTGGTGTATGACTCCAGTGGCCGCCACCTGGGCCAGGACCATTCGCGCTGGAATGATGTGCTGCTGACCCTGCGCGGCCAGTACGGGGTGCGCTCCAGTCCGGTCGATGCCAATGATCCCCAGGGCCCCAGTGCGATGCATGTGGCCGCCCCTGTCCGCGACCGCGATGGGCAACTGCTCGGGGTGCTGACCGTGATCCAGCCCAATGCCAGTTTTGATCCCTACATCACTGCGGCCGGGCAGGCGGTGGTACGCAAGGGCATCTGGCTGGCCCTGCTGTGCACGCTGATTGGCGGCGCCTTTTCGGCCTGGCTGGCCTGGCGGGTAGGGCGGCTCCGGCGCTATGCCGAAGCGGTGACCCTCGGCGCGAGCGCGATCCAGCCCGAGCGCAGCCGCGATGAGCTCGGCCAGCTCGGCCGTGCGCTGGCAACGATGCGCGAGCAGCTCGATGGCAAGGCCTATGTCGAGCAGTACGTGCAGACCCTGACCCATGAAATGAAAAGCCCGCTGGCCGCGATCAATGCCAGCGCCGAATTGCTGGGTGCCCCGATGCCGGAGGCTGACCGGGCGCGCTTTGCCGCCAGCATCGGCGAGCAGGGGGCGCGCCTGGCGCAGATGATCGACCGCCTGCTGGCCCTGGCCACCCTGGAGCAGCACCGCAGCCTGCCCGAGCGCACGCCGGTGGACCTGGGCGAACTGGTGCGGCAGCAGGTGGCGGCCAGTGAAGCCAAGGCGCGCCAGCGTGGCCTGGCCTTCCAGCTGCGGCTGCCGGCAGCCGCGATCGTGCAGGGCGATGGGTTTTTCCTGCGCCAGGCGCTGAGCAACCTGCTTGACAACGCGCTGGACTTTGCCGCTGACGGGCCGGTCCAGGTGGCGGTGGAGGCGGCCGATGGCGGTTACTGGCTGTGGGTCACCGATGATGGCCCGGGGGTTCCCGATTACGCCCGGGCGCGGGTGTTCGAGCGGTTCTACTCGCTGGCACGGCCGGCGACCGGCCAACGCAGTTCCGGCCTGGGCCTGAACCTGGTGGCCGAGGTCGCCCGCCTGCATGCCGGCCGGGTGGCGCTGGACAACCTGCCCACAGGCGGGGCCTGCGCCGGGATCTGGCTGCCGGCTGGCTGAGCCGGCTTCACCCTGACTTCAAATTCGCTTCGATCTGCCCACACCACGCTGGCGCAGGCTGTGCGCTCCCGGACGATGGAGAGCACAGGCGATGGAAAGTTTGCGATTGTTCGGCCGCATTGCGGTCGCTGGCGTGGTGGTGGTTGTGTTGATGGTGGCCTTGCTGCTGGTGCGCTCACTGGTCAGTGAGCGGGCCCAGTTCCGTGACCAGGCCGTGGCCAGGGTGGCGGCCAGCCGTGCGGGCGAGCAGCTGTTGACCGGCCCGCTGCGGGTGATCCCGTGGACGGAGCAGCAGCTCCGTGTCGATGAGCAGGGCGTGCAGCGCATGCGCACCGTGCACGGGCATGAACTGCAGATGCCGCAGCTGCTGCAGGTGGATGGCCGTCTGCTGCCCGAGCAGCGGCGGGTAGGCATGTTCAAGGTGCCGGTGTACACCTGGCGCGGCAAGCTGGCCGCACGCTTTGCTGCGTTCGAGCCTGCTGGCGTACCGGGGCGGGTATACGGCAAGCCCTACCTGGTGATGGGGATTGCCGATGTGCGCGGGCTGGTGGGTACGCCGGTACTGCAGCTGGATGGCCGCCGCGTGCTGCTGCAGGCCGGTACCCAGGGCCTGCATGACAGCATCGGCGGGGTACATGTGCCGCTGCTGCCCGATGACGCTGGCCGCCTGCCAGCCTCGGCATTGCAACTGGAACTGGTGCTGGATGGCACCCGTTCGCTGGCCCTGCTGCCGGTAGCCGACGACAACCGCGTGCAGCTGGCATCGAGCTGGCCGCATCCTTCTTTCGGCGGGGCGTTCGCGCCGGCCCGGCGTGAGGTCGGTGAGGGCGGCTTCAGCGCCAGCTGGGCAGTGTCCTCGCTGGCTTCCAAGGCCCAGGACCAGCTGCAGCAGGCCATCGCCCAGGGCCAGGGCATGCACGGCGAGCAGATCCAGGTCAGCCTGGTCGACCCGGTCGATGTGTATACCCAGGCCCTGCGTGCGGCCAAATACGGGGTGTTGTTCATCGTGCTGACCTTCGTCGGTTTCGGCATCTATGACCTGGTCAAGGGCCTGAACCTGCATCCGCTGCAGTACCTGCTGGTCGGCCTGGCGCTGGTGATGTTCTTCCTGCTGCTGCTCAGCCTGTCCGAACAGCTGCCGTTCGTGCTGGCCTATCTGGTGGCCAGTGCCGCCTGCATCGCGCTGCAGGCCTGGTATCTGTCCGGGGTATTGCGCAGCTGGCCGCGCGCGCTGGGGTTTGCCGCCATGCTCACCGCCTTGTATGCCGCCTTGTACGGGTTGCTGGTGAGTGAGCAGAACGCCTTGCTGCTGGGTTCGCTGCTGCTGTTTGCGGTGCTGGCGGCGGTGATGGGCCTGACCCGCCGGCTGGACTGGCGTCAGCTCGGACGCAGCCATGAGTGAACTGCTGATGCCTGCCGGGCGCCTGTGGCAGCGCCTGCGCCGGCAGTTGCCGGCAGACATGGCCCTGGCTGGATGGTGGCGCTGGCCACGGCCATTGCACGACCGTCGTATGTCCCTGCAGCTGGCCCGGCCGTGGTCGCCGCAGCCGGCGGACCTGGCCGGTGGCTGGCAGTGGCAGGGCCGGCGTTGGTGCCGGCAGTGGGCGGGATGGTGCTGGTGGCTGTCGGCTGATGGCCGCCGGCTGTACGCCTGCCGTCGGCACTGAACCCGGGGCGGTGGTGGGATAATGCCGGCCATGACCACCACTGCCTTGACCATCGAAGTACTGCGCGGGGCGCAGGTGCTGCCGCATCTGGAGGCCGTGGCCGCCTTGCGGATGACGGTTTTTGCCCAGTGGCCGTACCTGTACCAGGGCGATGCCGGCTACGAGCGTGACTACCTCGCCGCCTACGCGGCCTCGCCGGGTAGTGTGTTCGTGCTGGCGCGCACGCCGGCCGGGGAGGTGGTCGGCGCCTCGACCGGGCTGCCGCTGGTTGATGACGGCCCGGGATTTGCCGCCCCGTTCGCCGCTGCCGGCATCGACCCGGTCAGCGTGTTCTACTTCGGCGAATCGGTGCTGCTGCCGGCCTGGCGCGGCCAGGGCCTGGGCCATGCGTTCTTCGATGCGCGTGAGCGGCATGCGCAGGCGCTGGGTGGCTTTGCCCTGACCGCGTTTGCCGCGGTGGAACGTGCCGACGATGACCCGCGGCGCCCGCCGGGCCATCGCGACCATGCCGTGTTCTGGGCCGGGCGGGGCTATACCCGGCAACCGGGACTGGTCATGCAGCTGGCGTGGCAGGAGGTCGGACACGCCAGCGTTGACCACCGCCTGACCTTCTGGACCCGGCCACTGCCGGGAGCCGGCCACCCGGAGCCATGATGAAAATTGCCGTTGCCAAGTACCCGGTCCACGCGCCGGCCAGCTTTGCTGATTTTGCCCGGCGCATCACCACGGTGTTGGGCCAGGCCAGGCAGCAGGGGGCACGGATTGCGGTGCTGCCGGAGTACCTGTCGCTGGAGCTGGCTGCCAGCCTGGGCGAGCCGGTAGCGGCCGATCTGAAGGCCTCGCTGGCCGGCATCCAGGCCTTCCGGCAGGCCTGGATGGCATTGTTTTCCGGGCTGGCGCAACAGCTGGGGATGGACATTGTTGCCGGCAGCTTCCTGCTGGAGCACCAGCCCGGGCGCTACCGCAACCGCTGCGACTGGTTCTGCGCCGATGGCCGCCAGCTGTGGCAGGACAAGCTGCAGCTGACCGGTTTTGAAAAAGCCACCGGGGTGATCGACCCGGGTGATGCGTTGAAGGTGTTTGTGGTCGATGGCGTGCGGGTGGCGGTGGCGGTCTGTTATGACAGCGAGTTCCCGCTGCCGGTGCGTGCCCAGGCCGAAGCCGGGGCGCAGCTGCTGGTGGTGCCCAGCTGCACCGACACCCCGGCCGGGGCAATGCGGGTGCGGGTCGGCTGCCTGGCGCGGGCGCTGGAAAACCGGTTGTTTGTGGCCCAGGCGGTCACCGCCGGGCTGGCGCCATGGAGCCCCGCGCTGGATGTGAACACCGGCGAGGCGGCAGTGTTTGCGCCGATGGATGTGGGCTTCCCGGCCGATGGTGTGCTGGCGCAGACTGCGGGCGAGCAGCTGTGGGCCATTGCCTGGCTGGATTTTGCCGCCTTTGCCGCCAGCCGCGGCAAGGCCCAGGTGGCCAACGACCGCGATTGGCCCGGGCAACTGGCGCCAGCGCTGCGCCGGGCCAGGCTGGAAGGCTGAGAGCCCGCGCCCGCGCCGGGGCATGACCTGTGGCCCGTTTGCCGGCCGCGCTGCTTCATTAAGCTGTCATCCTGTTGACCTTATGGAGTCGTGCGCGTGCTCAAGCGTTGCCTGTTGGCCTTGGCCATTACTGTTGCTGCCCCGCTGCCTGTCGCCCTGGCTGCACCTGCGGCCGTGGAGCCGGTGGATCTGGAGATGGTTACCCGCATCCGTGCCGAGGCCTTCCACAACTCGCAGGTGATGGATCACCTGACCCACCTGACCGAGAACATCGGCCCGCGCCTGACCAACTCGCCGCAAATGGCCGCGGCCAATGCCTGGAGCCGCGGCAAGTTCAACGAGTGGGGCCTGAGCAACGTGCACGATGACGCCTTCCCGGCCTTCGGCCGTGGCTGGGAGTTCACCCACGCCAGCGTGGAGATGCTCGGTGACCGCGTGCTGCCGCTGCATGCGCTGCCCAAGGCCTGGACCCCGGGCACCGACGGCAGCGTGGAAGGCGAGCTGGTCCAGGTGGAAATCAAGAAACTGGCTGACCTGGACAAGTACAAGGGCAAGCTGGCCGGCAAGGTGCTGCTGCTGGGCGATGCGCGCGCCTACAAGCGCGGTACCGAGGCCGACAGCCACCGGCATGACGCCACCTCGCTGGAAGGGCTGCAGCAGTTCACCATTCCGGCCACCGCCGCGGCCGACCGCGACAAGCGCCTGCGCGAATACAACGAGCGCCAGGAGCTGGCCCGCAAGACCAATGAGTTCTTCGTTGCCGAAGGGGCGCTGGCCGCGATCTCGCTGTCGAGCTGGGACAACGGCATCATCCGTGTGGCCGGTGGCGGTTCGCGCAAGGCTGGCGAGTCGGCCGGCATCCCCGAGCTGACCATGATCACCGAGCATTTCAACCCGCTGGTGCGCGCGCTGCAGGCCGGCGAGACGGTCAAGCTGCGCATCCGCGTGGATGCCCGCTTCACCGACGAGGGTGACCAGCCCGGCTACAACACCCTGGCCGAGATTCCCGGCAGTGGCGCCAAGGGCGGCGAGATCGTGATGATCGGCGCGCACATGGATTCCTGGCATACCGGTACCGGCGCGGCCGACAACGGTGCCGGGGTGGCGGTGGCGATGGAAGCCATGCGCATCCTCAAGGCACTGGGGGTCAAGCCCCGGCGCACCATCCGCGTGGCGCTGTGGAGCGGCGAGGAGCAGGGGCTGATCGGCTCGCAGGATTATGTGGCGCGCAACTTCGCCCATTTCCCCGAACCGACCGATCCGGCCCAGCTGGCGCTGCCGGCCAGCCTGCGCGAGCCGACCGGCCCGCTGCGCAAGCTGCGTGATTACGACCGGCTGTCGGCCTACTTCAACATGGACAACGGCTCGGGCCGCTTCCGTGGCATCTATGCCCAGGAGAACCTGGCGGTGATGCCGATCTTCGAGGCGTGGCTGAAGCCATTCAACGATGTCGGCGCCACCACCGTGGTCACCCGCAACACCGGCTCAACGGACCACATCGCCTTTGACCGGGTCGGCCTGCCGGGCTTCCAGTTCATCCAGGACCGGCTGGACTATTTCTCCAACGTCCACCACACCCACCTGGACACCTGGGACCACATCGAGGCCGAAGACCTCAAGCAGGCTGCCGCCGTGATGGCCAGCTTTGCCTGGCATGCGGCGATGCGTGAGGAGAAGCTGCCGCGCAAACCGGAGCCGAAGCCGGCGCCGTAAGCCTGCGGGGCAGGGGATCTTTCAGCAGGGGGCCGGGCAACCGGCCCTTTGCCTTTCCGGCGGGTCGTCAGCCGCTGCCGTACAGGTCAGGCAAGCCGCTGCCGGCCGGGGTAAAATCGCCGGATATCTGTTTCCCAGTGCCTTCGACATGACCGTCCGTACCCGTTTTGCTCCCAGTCCCACCGGCTACCTGCACATTGGTGGTGCGCGCACCGCGCTGTATTGCTGGCTGCAGGCCCGCCACCACGGTGGCCAGTTCGTGCTGCGCATCGAGGACACCGACCGCGAACGCAGCACCCAGGGCGCGATCGACGCCATCCTGGAAGCGATGGACTGGCTGGACCTGAATTACGACGAAGGCCCGATCTACCAGACCGCCCGCGTGGCCCGCTACCTGGAAGTGGCCGAGCAGCTGGTCGCCGAGGGCAAGGCCTATTACGCCTACGAGACCCGCGAGGAACTGGACGCGATGCGCGAGGCCGCGATGGCCAAGCAGGAAAAGCCGCGCTACAACGGCGCCGCGCGTGAGCTGAACCTGCCGAAGAAGGATGACCCCAACCGGGTCATCCGCTTCAAGAACCCGCTCGATGGCGTGGTCGTGTTCGATGACCTGATCAAGGGCCGCATCGAGATCGCCAACAGCGAACTGGATGACATGGTCATCTTCCGCCCGGATGGTTTCCCGACCTACAACTTCGCCGTTGTGGTCGATGACATGGACATGGGCATCAACCAGGTCATCCGTGGCGATGACCACATCAACAACACCCCGCGCCAGATCAACATCTACAAGGCACTGGGCGTTGAGGTGCCGGCCTTCGGCCACATGCCGATGATCCTGGACGAGCAGGGCGCCAAGCTGTCCAAGCGCACCGGCGCGGCCGACGTGATGCAGTACAAGGATGCCGGCTACCTGCCGCACGCGCTGCTCAACTACCTGGCGCGGCTGGGCTGGTCGCATGGTGACCAGGAGATCTTCAGCCGTGACGAACTGATCGCGCTGTTCGACGTCACCAACTGCAATTCCAAGGCCTCGCGTCTGGACATGGCCAAGCTGGGCTGGGTCAATGCGCATTACCTCAAGAGCGATGCGCCCGAATCCATCGTCCCGCACCTGGTCTACCAGCTGCAGAAGCTGGGCCTGGACCTGGCCAATGGTCCGGCTCCGCTGGATGTGGTGATCGCCCTGCGCGAGCGGGTGCAGACGCTGAAGGAAATGGCCGAGAAGGCCGTGGTCTGGTACACCCCGCTGACCACTTATGACGAAGCGGCCGTGGCCAAGCACTTCAAGCCGGGCGCCGAGAAGGCACTGGCCAAGGCGGCCGAGCTGCTGGCTGCACTGCCGGAATGGACGGCTGAAAACGTTTCGGCTGCCCTGCACGATGCCGCTGCCGCGCTGGAAATCGGCATGGGCAAGGTCGCCCAGCCGCTGCGCGTGGCCATCACCGGCACCCAGGTCAGCCCGGATATCTCCCACACCGTCTACCTGGCCGGCCGCGAGCAGGCGCTTGCCCGCATCCACGCCGCCGTGGCCATGGTCCCGGCCGGCTGAGGCCGCGCCGCAAGGAGTCTGTCATGCCGCATTCCCACGCCTGCACCGCCCCCCACCACCATGTCGATGACGCGGCCGCCTTCATCGCCGTGGTGCAGCGGGTCTGCGCCGAGCGTGGGTTGCGGCTGACGCCGATCCGCGCCAATGTGCTGCGCCTGATCG
This sequence comes from Stenotrophomonas koreensis, assembly GCF_001431525.1. Taxonomy (GTDB): domain Bacteria; phylum Pseudomonadota; class Gammaproteobacteria; order Xanthomonadales; family Xanthomonadaceae; genus Stenotrophomonas; species Stenotrophomonas koreensis. The sequence goes on along the minus strand of NZ_LDJH01000008.1, from coordinate 61,279 downwards.
CCGAGGCGGGCAAGCCGGTCAAGGCCTACGAGCTGCTGGACTGGGTGCGTGCCGGCAAGGGCGTGGGCGCCGATGCCCCGCCCACGGTGTACCGCGCGCTGGATTTTCTGATGGCCAACGGCTTCGTGCACAAGCTGGCCTCGGTCAACTCGTTTGTCGCCTGCCACCATCCTTCCAGCCACCAGCACTCGGTACCGTTTCTGATCTGCAATAGCTGCCACAACGCGGTGGAGCTGGAAGACAGCGAGATCGTGCGCCTGCTCGATGCACGCGCCCGCGCGCTGGGCTTCAAGCCACAGGCGCAGACCCTGGAAGTGCACGGCCTGTGCGCCAACTGCGCCGGTTGAGGCCTGCCAGCTGTTGATCAACGGAAAGGCCGCACATGGTGCGGCCTTTGTTTTTCAGCGGACCGGGCGGCTCCTGCAATCACTTCGGGCCGGAGCCCGCTCCCGCAGGCCGAACCGGGCGTTACCCCGGCCGGCGCGGTGTTTCAGTGCTGGTGGCCGAAGCCGGTGCCGGCCAGGCGTCGGGCGCATTCGGGGGTGTCCGCGCAGGAGACGCTGCTGTTGGCGTTGGTCGCGTCGTAGACCACCTCGCCATCCTTGATGGTCTGCAGCACCTTGATCGAATGCAGGCCGGCGTGGGTGATGGTCAGCGGGTTGTCCGAGAGCACCACCAGGTCGGCGCGCTTGCCGGCCTCGATCGAGCCCTTGCTGTCCTGCTCGCCGTATTGCTCGGCCGCCCACAGGGTCAGCGCCTTGAGCGCCTCCAGCGGGGTGACCCGTTGCTCCGGGCCGAGCACCTGGCCGCTGCGGGTGGTGCGGTTGACGGTGGCATCGAGCACCCGCATCGAATCGGGGAATACCACCGGCGCATCGTGGTGGGAGGTGAACTTCATGCCGGCATCCAGCACCCAGCGGGTGGGCGAGATGTTCTCGGCTCGCTCGGGCCCCAGTACCGATTCGCGGTGCCAGTCGCCCCAGTAATAGGTGTGCATCGGAAACAGCGACGGGAAGATGCCCAGCCGGGCGATCTGCGGCACCTGGTCGCGGCGCAGGGTCTGGCCGTGGACCAGCACCGGCAGCAGTGTCTTGCCCGGATGGGCTTTTTGGGCCGCGCCCACGGCGTGGATGAACTGATCGATGGCCGCATCACCGTTGGCGTGGGCCAGCACCTGCCAGCCGCGCTCCCAGGCGCGGGTGATCAGGTCATCGGCCTGGGCGTTGGTAAAGATCGGGTAGCCGGCGTAGGAGGGCTGCTGGCCTTCGGGCACCTGGTAGTAGGGCTGGCTGAGCCAGGCGGTCTTGCCCTGCGGCGAGCCGTCCAGGGTGATCTTGACCCCGCCGATGCGGAAGTGGTCGGTGTACTGGCGGCCGTAGTACGGGCCCTGCATCGTCGGGCTGCTCAATGCCACCTCGATGTTGGGGTAGGCGACCACGTCGATCCTCAGCTTCCCGGCCTTGCCGGCCAGCGGCAGCATCGCCAGGGTGCCGGCATCGGTATTGCCGTCCTGGGCGGTGGTATAGCCGTGCTTGATGTACAGCGCCTGGCCGGCCTGGAGCATGGCCATGGCCTGTTCCAGGCCCAGGGTGGGCATCAGCCTGGTCAGGGTGAGGTTGTGCGCGGTTTCCTCCATCACCCCGTTGGGAACCAGCGAGCCGGGTTCGCGGCGGATCACCCCGCCTTCCGGATCGGGGGTGGCGGCATCGATGCCGGCCAGCTCCAGCGCCTTGCTGTTGTAGGCGCCCAGATGGCCGGACTGGTGCATCAGGATCACCGGAACATCCGTGGTGATGGCATCCAGTTCCTGGCGGTTGGGGTGACGGCCTTCGGCCAGCTGCGAATCGTCATAGCCGAAGCCGATCAGCACCGGGTAACCACCGGGTGTGGCGGTGTCGGTGAGGAACTGACGCATGATCCGCTGCAGGTCCGGGATCGAATTGCCCTGGCCATCGGGCGCTGGCAGCAGGTTGGCCGACAGTGCCTGCAGGCCGGTACCGGAAACATGGCTGTGGGCATCGATGAACCCCGGTGCCAGGGTGTGCCCCTGCAGGTCGACCACGCGGGCCTGCGGGCTGAACTGCATCGCCGCCTGGCGGCTGCCGACAAATGCAATGCGGCCATCGCGCACCACCACCGCCTCGGCCTGCGGCTGGGCCTGGTTGATCGTGATCACCGGGCCGCCAGCGTACAGGGTGTCGGCTGCGTGGGTGGCAGGGGTGACCAGCAGGGCCAGCAGAGGGGTAGCCAGCAGAGGCTTCATGACCGGTGTCCGCAGTGAAGGTTGCCGGTAACGCTAGCGTGGCGGCATGTGCACGGCAGGTATGGAAACGGCAGCCAGCGCGGCCGTGCAGGTGCCTGCTGTGCTGGACCGGCTGCCCGGACCACGCCCGCCATGGCGGCGGGCGTGGTGGCGGGAACTCAGAACCAGGCGCGCACGCCGAAGGCGATGCCGCGGCCGGGCAGCACGGTGTAATCGCGCAGCTGCGAGGTGTGCTCGCGGGCCAGGCGGTCGGTCAGGTTGCGGCCATCGACGAACACCTCCCAGGCCTTGCCATCGTTGCCGTCCACGCGCCAGGCGAGGCTGGCGTTGACCAGGGTGTAGCCGGCGGTTTCTGCCTCGTTGGCGGCCACCTTGTCCTGGCGGGCATGGTGGGTGGCACCCAGGCTGGCACGCCAGTTGCCCAGGCTCCAGCGGACTTCGCTGCCCAGTCGCGCCGGGGCGATCCGCGGCAGGTAGCCGCTGTTGGGCAGCTCCACCAGGTAGTGGTGGGCATGGTTGCCATGCGGCACATCCATCTGCACGCTGCGCTGGCCCGAGCCATCAAGCTTGGCGCGGACGATGTCACCGAACAGATGCAGGTCCCAGTCGCCAGCTGCGCCGTGGTTCAGGTGGAAGGTCGCCTGGGCTTCGGCACCGCTGAACACCGCGTCCTGCTGGGTCCACAGGCGGACCGGGGTGCCGTCCTCGACCACGCCGGTCTGGGCCAGGTAGACATAGTCGGCAAACCGGGTGTGGTAGAGCGCGGCCTGGAATTCGACACGGTCGGTGTGCGTGTGCAGGCCCAGCTCGATGCGCTGGCCGCGTTCGACTTCCAGCGCCGGGTTGCCGATCTCGATGCTGCCGGTGGCCACGTGCAGGCCGGAGGCGTACAGCTCCTCGTGTGCCGGCGCACGCTCGGTATGGTCCACCGCAAAGCGCAGGTCCAATGCCGGCGAGACGCTCCAGATCCCGGCCAGCGAGGCGCTGGTGGCGTTGAAGCTGCGCTCGGGCTGGCCATCGCGCGGACGCAGGCGGCTGTGGTCATGGCGGGCGCCCAGTTCCAGCTTCAGCTCGCCAAAGCGCTTTTCCTGCAGCACGAAGAGGCCGGCGGTGCGGGTATCGGTGCCCGGCACGAAGGCTTCGGCACCATCGGCGCGGAAACGGGTATCGGCCAGCTGCAGGCCAAACGCGCCGTCCCAGCCATTGATGGTCTGCTGCACGGCCTCCAGGCGGGTTTCCAGTCCCTGGTTGGCGAAGCGGGTGATCGCCTGGCCATCCTCCAGTTCATGGTGCTCGTAATCGGTCCAGGCGCTGCGCAGATGCAGCCCCTTCAGCCAGCCGGTCGGGTTGTCCAGGCCGGCACGGAATTCGACCCGGTTGCTGACCATGTCCACCCGCACCACCGGATCTTCGGCATGCACTTCATCGGCGTGTGCATCGTCGCCGTGGTCATCATGTCCATGTCCATGTCCATCTTCGCCATGGACATGGGCGCCGAGCGGGATGCCGTACTTGCTGCGATAGGTGCTCAACGCCAGCCCGGCATAGGCCTCATCACCGAACCAGGTGGCACCGACGCCGCCGGCATGGGTGGACAGCCGGCTGTTGCCCAGCCGGCCATTGAAGACCGCAGGCACCTCATCGGCATGGCCCGGGTCATGGTCGTGGTCATCGTGTCCGTCCTCGGCCAGCAGCGCCGGGCCGGGAATCCGGGTGTCGTTGGTATTGCGGACCAGGCCGTCCACATGCAGCACCCAGTTGTCATTGGCCACGCCGTCCAGGCGGAACATCCCGCTGCGCTCGTCGTTGACGCTGTTGCCGCGCAGTTCGGCGCGGCCACTGAGCGCGCGTTGCGGCAGTTCGCGCGCGATCCGGCCATCGGCCAGGTTCACCGCCCCGCCCATCGCTCCGCTGCCGAACAGCAGGGTGGCCGGTCCCTTGAACACCTCGATCTGGTCAGCCAGGAACGGCTCGACGCTGCTGGCATGGTCCGCGCTCAGACTGGAGGCATCGACGCTGGCCAGGCCATTGCTCAGTACCTGCACGCGCGGACCATCCTGGCCACGGATGATCGGCCGGCCGACGCCGGTGCCGAAGCTGGCGTTATGCACACCGGGCAGGTTACCGATGGTCTGGCCCAGGGTGGCGCCCTTGGCGCTGTCCAGCGCTTCGCCGGCCAGCACGCTGACCGGACGGGCCAGTGATTCGGCATCGCCACGCAGCGGCGAAGCGGTGACCCTCACCGCGCTCAGCTCGGTCAGGTGGTCGCCATGGTCATGCGCGCTGCTGGCAGGGGTCGATTGCGCCATTGCCAATGGGCTGAGCAGGCTGGCAATGGTGGTGGCCAGTACGCGGCGGGACAGGGGAAGGGGCAGTAGCATGGGCGGTTTCCGTTGTTACTGTGTATCAGTCGAGGGGCGAAGTAATGCCGGCGTTCTGCCGGCCTGCGAGAAATGTTATAGTATTCCAATACAGTCAGCCAGCAGTCGAAAGTAATGTCCCCACGAAGCGCAATGCGAACCCTGCTTGATCGATTTGGCGCGCTGTGGTCGCTGCTGTGTGCCGTCCACTGTGCGTTGCTGCCGTTGGTGCTGGTGGTCGCTCCCGGATTTGCGCTGGGGGTGTGGTGGGATGACCGGGTCGAACGGATCACCGTGCTGCTGGTGACCGTGGTGGTACTGGTTTCGCTGGGATCGGGCTTTGCCCGTCACCGTGGCTGGTCGGCGATTGCGTTGATGGTGCCTGGCCTGTTGCTGATGTGGTCAGCCCTGGTGGTGCCGCCGGTGCATCATTCGGTAGCGGCCCATGCGGCGGCAATGGCCGTGGGCGGCGTGCTGGTCGGAATGGCGCACCTGGCCAACCTGCGGCTGAACCGTGGTCATGTCCACGGTCCGAATTGTGCCCACTGAATAGCGTGCTAGTCTGCAGGGGCCTGCTGCTTTGCCTCAGGACATCACTGCTGTAGATACCTGTGCAAGCGGCTTGGATACCACTATTTTCCAGGAGTGAAGAAAGATGGGTAAGGGTGACCGCAAGACTGCCAAGGGCAAGCGTTTCAATTCCAGCTATGGCAATTCGCGCCGGCATGCATCGAGCAGCAGCGCCTTTGCAGGCAGCAGTGCGGCCGTTGCAGTCAAGCCTGCCACGCCGGTGGCGGCAGCTCCGGCAGTGAAGAAAGCCGTTGCCAAGAAGGCGGTCGCCAAAAAGGCGGCAGTGAAGAAATCCGCGGCAGCGGAGTGATCCTGCAGATACGGCATAAAAAAACGCGGCGCACAGCGCCGCGTTTTTTTATGCCTTGGCTTGCTTGATCAATCGGCCAGTGCGTTGGCGGTGGCTTCCAGCTCGCCGTCACCATGGGGCAGCTCGATCTGCAGCAGTTTGCCCAGCAGCGGGAAGATGTCGACATTCTCGATCGGCTCGATCACCGTGCGCTGACGGAAGGCCGGGCCGATGGCGATGAACGGTGAGCGCATCGATGGCAGGGCGTTGTCGTAGCCATGCGAGCCGCGCACTCCCGGCCGGCGCTTGGCCAGCACCTGACGGGTGTTGGCATCCCAGCCCTCGTGCATCTGGCAGATGATCGCCGGAATCCGGCGATGGCTGCCGAATTCCCAGCGCTCAGGCAGTTGTTCGCGGGGCCAGCAGTCGTAGTTGCGGTGCTGGCCAACCAGAATCTGCCGCGCCTTGTCTGCATTGCCGGGGGTAGGAGCAAAGCTGATCAGCTGCCCGACGCTGACCGCGCGGGCCAGCTCGGGAGCGATCATGTCTTCCACCGCCACGGTATTGCCGTCCGGCACTTCGGCCATGCCATGGTCAGAGACAATGACCAGGTTGGTATGGGCCAGCATGCCGCGCTGCTCCAGGCCTTGCACCAGCGTGCCGATGGCCGCATCGATCAGTTCGATGGCGCTGGCGTACTGCTCCGAATTGGGGCCGTAGTAATGGCCGGCCTTGTCGACGTGCTCGAAGTAGCCGGCAACGAAATCCGGCCGCTGCTCCTGTTCCAGCCACTGCAGCATCAGTTCGATGCGTTGCTGCGGTTGCATGGATTCATCGTAGGGGTGCCACAGGTCGGCGCGCTGGCCGTCTATGGCGACCTCGCCGCCGGGATAGCTCAGGCTGGCCGTGCGGCGACCGGCACGACTGGCCAGCACCCAGATCGGCAGTGCATCGGACCACCAGCCGGGGGTGCGCACGGCTTCCACATCACTCAGTTCAAAGCGCCCCAGCTCGGGATCTTCCATCTGGTTGTGCACGATGCCGTGGCGGTCCGGGCGTAGTCCGGTGGCCATCGTGTAGTGGTTGGGGAAGGTGATCGAGGGATAGGAGGGTGTCATCCAGCGCGCCTGGACCCCGGCGGCGGCGAGCCGGTCCAGGTTCGGCGTATGCCCCTTGCCCAAGGCACTGGCATTCAAACCGTCGATGGAAAGGAATACCACGCTGCTTCTGGTGGCGCTGGCCACAGTGGCGGGGGCGGAACCGGGGGAGGAGAGGCTGGCGCAGGCCGAGAGCAGCAGGGCGGCCAGGCCGGTCAACAGGTAAGACGCTTTCATCGCACAAGGATACTCGGCTTGCCCGGGAACAGGCATGTGACGATAGTTCAGTCTGTCTGCATTGCAGTCAGGCGACAGCGCCTAGACTGACGGCTGGCACCAAGTTGTGGATGGACCTGGATGAAGCGCGTTGTGCATTGTCTTTTGCCTTTGCTGCTGCTTGGCGCATGCAGTGTCCCGGAGGCCGGGCTGGAGAACCTGACCGACGCCGCGCTGCGCGCGCAGGCTGCTGATGGCGAGCACATGGTCTCGATCAACAGCGCCGACGCGCCGCCATTGCCGCCGCGTCCGCAGACCGATCAATGGCCGGAGGTGGCGCTGGAAGGCAACTCGATCCTGGTCAGCTGCGATGTCGATTACGCCCTGGGTGGCGATGGCCAGGCCTTGGAGGACCTGTCGCGCCCGGCAGTGGAACAGGTGTTGGCACCCTGCCAGGAACGTGGGCTGTTGCGGGTGCGCTATGAGGGCAAGATCACCGGGGTATTTGTCGAGGCGATGTGGCGCATCACCGAAGTGGCCGATGCGCTGCAGATCACCCGCCGGGTGCTGGATCTGGATTCCAGCGGTGGCCAGGTGGAGGCGGCCATCCGTGCCGGCGACCAGATCGGTGAATCGGGATGGACCATATGGGTGCGTGAAGGCTCGGTCTGCCACAGCGCCTGCGTATTCGTGCTGGCGGCCGGTGATAACCGCCTGCTGGCCGGCAAGGTCGGCATCCACCGGATGATGCGCATCTCCTCCAAGGCCACCTCGCGCGCCGAACTCAACGAAGAGCTGCAGCAGGTCTATGCGCGGGTCAAGGATTACCTGCAGCGCAATGGGGTGGCCATCGGTGTGGCGGACCTGATGATGACCGTTCCCAACCGCAGCCTGCGCCTGCTCACCGCCGAGGAGCTGCGTCAGTTTGGCCTGGATGGCACCAATGCGGTGCAGGACGATCTGGAGCGGATCCGGCAGATGCGCAAATGCGGTGCCGATTTTGTCCGCCGCAAGGATGCGTTCCTGGTTTCCTTTGACCAGCGTTGCAAGAATGGCCGCAATGACCTGGAGGCCCTGACCAGCTGTGGCCAGGCGCTGAAGGAACGTTTTGGTTTCCCCGATGCCAGCTGCCCGGAAGAGAGCCCGCTGGCGGAAATCGACAATGGCTCCGACGCGTTGTTGCTGCCCCCGCTGGAACCGGCGGTGGAGGGCGAGGATGCCGATACCGGGGAGGACGGGCAGGCCAGTGCGGCCGCGCCCGAGGCCCCGGCTCAGGAGGGCAGCGCAGCGGGGAATTGAGCCCCGGTGTGGCGGCGTTCCAGCGACAGCAGGGCCTGTTTGACGGCCAGTCCACCGGCAAAGCCGGTCAGCGCGCCCTGGCTGCCGATGACACGGTGGCAGGGCAGCACGATCGGTAGCGGGTTGCGGCCGATGGCCGCGCCCACCGCACGCACCGCCGTGGGCCGGCCGATCTGCCCGGCCAGCTGACCATAGCTCCAGGTGCTGGCAAACGGAATCTGCGCCAGGGTCTTCCATACCTGCGACTGGAAGGGCGTGCCTTCTGGGGCCAGCAGCAGCTCGAAGTGGCGGCGCTGCCCGTGCAGGTATTGAAGCAATTGCCGGCGCGGCTCGATCAATACCGGCGCGTCGGGAGCATGTTGCCAATCGGCCTGGCCCCTGGCCGGGTAACGGTGCTGGGCAAACAGCACCTGGCGCAGGCCGGCCTGATCGGCGGCAATGGTGAGTGTCCCGATCGGGCTGTCAAAGCAGTCGTAAAATACAGTGCTCATGGCGTTGTGGCGGCTTCGGAACAGTGGTGGGGCGAGGCCGTGTTGCCTTGCCGACAGGGCAAGGGTAGGGCAATCGCGCGTGGCCGGTGGTAACGACGACGGCGGGCCAGCAAGCTGGCCGCTGCCAGGCCAGCTTGCTGGCCCGGAGCCGATCATGTCAGCCAGGGACTGCGGCCGGGTGCCGAGGGTGCGGGGGCCGGCCGGGCGGGCGGATCGCAGTGTGTGGCTGCTGGTGCCGGCCGGGAGCGCCAGCAAGCCGGCGAGCTGGCACCGCCTGACCCTGCCATTGCCGTGTCGCGCCCGGAGGTGTGCGACAGCGCGGATGACGCACGGCGCAACATCCTGCCGCCAGTACGGATGGCGGTTGCCGGGAGTGCCGTTCCTGCGGCATGGGCCGGATCGGCAGCGGTGCTTTATGCTGGCCGGATCAGGATGAGCCTGGTCGCCATTGCCGTGGGTAATGGCGTTTTTGATGATCACGGAGTTGATGATGCGTTCGATGTTGTCCATCGTGTTCAGTACCGTTTTGCTGGCAGCGCCGGCGCTGGTGGCGGCGCAGACCACCGCAGGGCCTGCCCGGCCAGCGACTGCACCGGCAGCCGCGCCGGCCGTTGCCGATGCGCAACAGCGTGAGGCGCTGGCGCGGCAGGATGCGCAGATGTCCGCGGCGGCGGCGCGGGTTGCCGGTCTGATCGATGCCGGAAATGCCGGTCAGGTGTGGGACGGCGCGGCGGAAGTGATGCGCAAGGCCACCTCGCGGCCGGGGTTCATCCAGGCGATGGCCGCTGACCGCCAGCGCCTGGGGGCGGTGGTCCAGCGTGGCCAGCCCAGTGTCACCCGGGTCCAGTACGCGGCCGGCGGTGCGGTCCCGCAGGGGGTGTACCTGAATGTCAGTTTCGCCACCCGTTTTGCCAACAGCGCCCAGCCGGTACGTGAACTGGTCTCCTTCCGTCTGGACGAGGACCGTACCTGGCGTGTGTCCGGCTACAGCGTGCGTCCGGTCGGGCAGTAACGTGCGGCCTGCCCGGCGCTGATCCAGATCAAGGCCCGTCCACTCGGTGGCCCCTAGGCTGGCGGCTCGGATTTTTCGGAGCGCTGTATGGACAAGGTGGATGTGGCGATCATTGGTGCCGGCCCGGTCGGGTTGACCTTGCTCAACCTGCTGGCCGGTAGTGGCCTGCGCCTGGCCGTGGTCGAGCAGCAGGCCGCTGCCCTCCTGGCACAGCCGGCCTTTGATGGCCGCGAGATCGCGCTGACCCACGCTTCGCGCAACTGGCTGGAGCAGGCCGGGATCTGGTCCCGGCTGGATCAGCAGGCGATCTGGCCGCTGCGCAAGGCCAGTGTGCGTGACCGTCATCTGCCGTTCGCGCTGGATGTCGACAACCGTGGTGCCCACGACAGTGCACCGCTGGGCTGGCTGGTGTCCAACTGGCGGATCCGCAAGGCGGCCTGGGAGGCTGCCCAGGCCGTAACCGGCTGGTCGTTGATCGACGGCGTGGCGTTGCAGGCGGTGCGTCGGGAAGCGGCTGGCTGGGTGCTGCAACTGGCCGATGGCCGCAGGCTGCAGGCCCAGATCGTGGTCGCCGCCGACAGCCGCTTTTCTGCGACCCGGCGGATGCTCGGGGTGGGCGCACGCAGCCATGAGCACGGTACGGCGATGGTGGTGCGCAACATGCACATCGAGCGCGACCACCAGCAGGTGGCCTGGGAATGGTTCGGCCAGGGGCATACGCGGGCGTTGCTGCCGCTGCAGCCCGGGGTGGCTTCGGCGGTGGTGACCCTGCCACTGCCGCGGGCAAAGGCCTTGATGACGCTGGATGAGCCGGCGTTTGCCGATGCCGTCAGCGGCCTGTTTGAACACCGCTGGGGGCGGATGCGGCCCTGTTCGTCGGCCCATCTGTATCCGATGGTTACCGTCTACGCTGATCGTTTTGCCGGTCCGGGCTTCGCGTTGGCCGGCGATGCCGCCGTGGGCATGCATCCGGTCACCGCCCATGGTTTCAATCTGGGGCTGCGCAGTGCCGGTGCCCTGGCCGGGGCGTTGCGCGCCGCGGGCGTTGGAGCCGCCGCTGACAATGCCCTGCAGCGTTACGCGCGTGAGCATCGTCTGGCGACCGCGCCGCTGTTTGCTGCCACCGGGATGGTTGCCGGCCTGTTTGCCGATACCCGCTGGCCGGCACGCATCGCACGCGGTGGTGCGATGGCTCTGGCGGCGTCGATGCCGCCGTTCAGGCAATTGTTGCGCAGCCACTTGACTGGCTGAGCGGCGCGGCGCGGTGTTTCCGGCCGCCGGCCCGGGTTCAGGGCGCTTCGATCAGGATCCGGGTACCGGCGAACTCGACCACCTGGCCAAGACGGATCTTGCAGGCCTTGCGCGTCTCGACCTGGCCATCCACGGTAACCTGCCCGTCGTCGATGACGACCTTGGCCTCGCCGCCACTGCTGACCAGGTCGGTGAGTTTGAGCAGGGATTTCAGTTCGATGTATTCGCCATCAAGGGCGAAGGCCAGGGTTGTCATGCGGTCGTTAACGCTGCGGTTGGGAGAAATGCATTATCCTCTCAAACCTTGGGTCTAACCGTACTTCCGGCGTGCAGCGGTAGGGCCTGATTGTTCACTTGCCCTGATCGTTTGTCCTGACCGATACCGCGCAGGGCGCACCCATGCGCCTTATCACGCCCGTTGCCGTCCTGGTAGCGGTGCTCCCCGGAGTTACCCCATGTCGCAAGAAACCCCCGCCCTGCGTTTTGCAGACCTTGGCCTGTCTGACGCTGTCATGAGCGCAGTGGCCACGATTGGCTATGAATCCCCGTCGCCGATCCAGGCCGCCACCATTCCGGCCATGCTGGAAGGCCGTGACGTGCTCGGTCAGGCGCAGACCGGTACCGGCAAGACCGGCGCCTTCGCGCTGCCGGTGCTGTCCAATATCGACCTGGCTGCGCACAAGCCGCAGGTGCTGGTGCTGGCGCCGACCCGCGAGCTGGCCATCCAGGTGGCTGAGGCCTTCCAGTCCTATTCTGCCTCGATGCCCGGCTTCCGCGTGCTGCCTGTTTACGGTGGCCAGCCCTATGGCCTGCAGCTGTCGGCCCTGCGCCGCGGCGTGCACGTGGTTGTCGGTACCCCGGGCCGGGTGATCGATCACCTCAACCGCGGCACCCTGGACCTGTCCGAGCTCAAGACCCTGGTGCTGGACGAAGCCGACGAAATGCTGCGCATGGGCTTCATCGACGATGTCGAAGCCGTGCTCAAGAAGCTGCCCGAGCAGCGTCAGGTGGCCCTGTTCTCGGCCACCATGCCCTCGGCGATCCGCCGTATCGCCCAGACCTACCTGCGCGAGCCGGTGGAAGTGACCATTGCTTCCAAGACCACCACCAGTGCCAACATCCGCCAGCGTTACTGGTGGGTGGCCGGCATGCACAAGCTCGATGCGCTGACCCGCATCCTGGAAGTGGAGAGCTACGACGCGATGATCATCTTCGCGCGTACCAAGGCGGCCACCGAGGAACTGGCCGAGAAACTGCAGGCCCGCGGCCTGGCTGCCGCAGCGATCAACGGCGACATGCAGCAGGCCCAGCGCGAGCGCACCATCGCCCAGCTCAAGGACGGCAAGCTGGACATCCTGGTGGCCACCGACGTGGCCGCCCGCGGCCTGGACGTGGAGCGCATCAGCCATGTGCTCAACTACGACATCCCCTACGACACCGAAAGCTACGTCCACCGCATTGGCCGTACCGGCCGTGCCGGCCGCACCGGTGATGCGATCCTGTTCGTGACCCCGCGCGAGAAGGGCATGCTGCGCGCGATCGAACGCGCCACCCGCCAGCCGATCGAGGAAATGCAGCTGCCCAGCGTGGAAGCGGTCAATGACAACCGGATCAGCAAGTTCCTGGCCCGCATCAGTGGCGAGCTGGAGAACGAGCATGGCCTGAAGTTCTTCCGCGAAATGCTGCAGGACTTCATTACCGAAAACCAGCTCGATCCGCTGGATGTGGCCGCCGCGCTGGCCCGCCAGCTGCAGGGCGATACCCCGTTCCTGCTGACCCCGCCGGTGCGCCAGCCGCGCACCGAGCGTCCCGAGCGCAGCGAACGTGCCCCGCGTGAGGGTTTCAGCCGCGGTGCCGAGCGCTTTGAGCGTGCGCCGGCCCGTTTCGAACGTGCCCCGCGCGAAGATCGTTTCGGCAGCGAGGAGCGTCCGCGCCGTGATCCGGCACCGCGTGGCAATCCGGAAAGCGGCATGGAGACCTTCCGTATCGAAGTCGGCTATCGCCACGGGGTCAAGCCGGGCAACATCGTTGGTGCGATTGCCAACGAGGCTGGCCTGGAAAGCCGTTTCATCGGCCGTATCGACATCCATGACGAGCATTCGGTACTGGATCTGCCGGCCGACATGCCCCAGGACGTGCTCGCCCATCTGCAGAAGGTCTGGGTGGCTGGCCAGCAGTTGAAGATGCAGCCGATTGACCCGGCACAGGCGCGTGCCGATTCCGAAGCCAAGGCGCGGGCACCGCGCGACGGTGGTTTCGAGCGTGGTCCGCGCCCGCCGCGTGATGGGGGCTTCGAACGCGGCCCGCGTCCGCCGCGTGAGGGTGGTTTCGAACGTGGCCCGCGCCCGCCGCGCGATGGGGGCTTTGATGCCCGCCCGCCGCGTCGTGAGGGCGGTTTTGAGTCGCGTGGCCCCGGTGCGGCTCCACGCGGCCCGCGCAGCCGCGGCCCACGTGAGTTCTAAGCAGTAGTTGCAATAAACGGCGTCCCTGGTGGCGCCGTTTCTGTATCTTTACAACGCAGGCATGGCAGTACTGGCGTGATACCGCTGGCCGGGCCTGGGCAATCAACGGCCTGCCAGCGCCGGTACGGGTGATCCAGTGAAACAAGGTTGCAGGGGGCAGCAGCGGTGGTAGCGGAATCAGTGATCAGGACCGATAGCTCGACCAGGCCGCTTGCCTGCGCTCTGCTCGCCGTGCTGATGCTGCTGGCCGGTCTGTGGCCGTTGGCGGCAAAGGCGCAGGGCTGGTCTGCCGCTTCGTTCGAGCGCGGCTATGTGCTGGAAGGGCAGGCCAGTGCACACCCGAGCCCGCAGCGGGGCTGTGATGCCGCGCTGATCCAGCAGCTGGACCGCCAGGCCCGGTTGCAGGCCCCGCCGGGGGGCTGGCCGGGCACCCCGCAGGCGGTGCTGGTCTTCAATGTGTTTTCCGGCGAGGTGATGATCAGCCACGGTGAGCGTGTCACCTGTGGCCTGATGTCCGATGCGCGTACGCGCGACTCGCGTTTCCGCAGCAGCGTGGGCCAGGTGGTCGTGCCTACCGCCGGCAACCAGGAGCCGATCGTGGTGGCCTGGCAATCGCCGATCCGCCCGGAATGGATACCGACGATCATGCTCGGTGGCCCCAGCCCGCTGCAGCAGCACGATACCGCCCGCCTGCTGGTGCGTACCTCGTGCATGGCCGTGGGGCTGGCATTGGCGCTGAGCGCGCTGCTGGGCTGGATGGCCAGCCGCGACCGCATGTTCGTGCTGTATACCGCCAGCTGCATGCTGTTCTTCATCTGGCAGGCGCTGATTACCGGATTGTCCGGTTATCCCTACCCGTGGCTGCCGGTATCCAGCTGGCTGGTGCAATGGCAGGCGGTGACCAGCCTGATGGTGGCTGCGCTGATGCTGGCCGGCCTGTGGCTGCTGTGCGCCGGCAGCCAGTTGCTGCCTGGCTCCAAGGTGGTCGTGCAGCGTCTGCTGCAGGCGATCCTGCTGCTGGCTTTTTGCGGCCTGTTGCTGCCGCAAAGTGCCTTGCCGATCCTGGCCATTGCCCCGCAGGTCTTGATGGTGGTCGGCGCGGTATTGGTGCTGGGGGTGGCCTTGCTGGCGCAGTTGCGCGGCCTGCGTGACGGCTTGCTGGGCTGGTTGGGGCTGGTGCCCTTCATGGCGCTGGTGATCGGTGAGCTGGTCGGCGCCCATTGGCTGGTGGTGTACCGGATCGAAATCATGCAGCTGGTGGCTACCTGGCTGCTGTTGATCACCGCGTTCGCCTTCAACCGGCGCCTGGGCCTGCTGCGCGAGCAGCGCGACCAGATGCGTCGGCTGGCCGATACCGATGGCTTGACCGGGCTGCCCAACCGGCGGGTCGGGCTGCAGCGGCTGAACCAGCTGATCACCCAGGCCGGCACGACGGGGGTACTGTCCATTGGTTTTGTCGATGTTGATCATTTCAAGGCCATCAACGATACCTACGGCCATGATGTCGGCGACAAGGTGCTGGTCGAAGTGGCACGGGTGATGGCCGAATCGGTCCGCGCCGATGATGTGGTGCGCATGGGCGGCGAGGAATTCCTGGTGATGCTGCCCGGGGTGGACCTTGCCGGTGCGCGTGCGCGCATGCAGGCCATCGGCGAACAACTGGCGCAGATCCAGCTGCGCTCCAGCGCCCCCGGATTGCTGGTGACCGCCAGCATCGGCATTGCCCAGTACCATCCGGGTGACATGGACATGGCCGCCCTGCTGCGGCGCGCCGACCAGGCCATGTACGGGGCCAAGCAACAGGGCCGCAACCAGGTGTTCGAGGCCTGAATCAGGGCGCTGCTGGTTGCTGTTGGCAGCGGCGTGTTCGGCGATAATGGCGCATGACCAATCGACTCAACAAACACATTGCCGAAACCGGCTACTGCTCCCGGCGCGAGGCTGATCGCTTGATCAGCGCCCGCCGTATCACCGTCAATGGCAAACCGGCCAGCATGGGGACGGTGGTCGAAGAGGGCGATACCGTCCTGGTCGATGGCCAGCCGTTGCGTGCCCGCCAGCTCAGCAAGAGCACCGGGCGCCGTCATGTCTATATCGCATTGAACAAGCCGGTGGGCATCACCTGCACCACGGAAAGTGCGGTGAAAGGCAATATCGTCGATTTCGTCGGCCACGAGCAGCGGATCTTTCCGATCGGCCGCCTGGACAAGGACTCCGAAGGCCTGATCCTGTTGACCAGCAATGGCGACATCGTCAACCAGATCCTGCGCGCGGAAAACAAGCGGCAGAAGGAATATCTGGTCGAGGTCAACAAGCCGGTAACCGATGAATTCCTGCGCAGCATGGCCCGTGGCGTGCATATCCATGACCAGCTGACCTTGCCGTGCCGCACCAGCAAGTTCGCCAAATATGGCTTCCGCATCATCCTGGAGCAGGGCCTGAACCGGCAGATCCGGCTGATGTCCGCGGCGCTGGGATACCGGGTGATCCAGCTGCGCCGGGTGCGCATCGACAACATCAGGCTCGGCGCGCTCAAGCCCGGCCAGTGGCGCAACCTCACTGATGTGGAACTGCGTGGGTTGCTGCCCGGCAACGTGCAGTTCTAGGCGTCCAACCCGGTACCGATGGCAGCGGGCGGCCCTGGGCCGCCCGTAGTGTTTCAGGCCTGGCGCAGGCGCTGCAGTGCGCTGCGCGCCGGGTCATAGAACACCACCGCCAGGATCATCGCCACGCCGGCATAGAAGGCCGGGGTCAGTTCGCGTTGTTCACCCAGCAGGATCATTGCCAGGATGATCGCGTAGACCGGTTCCAGGTTGGTCACCAGCTGCATGGTGTAGGCCGAAAGCTGGCGCAGCGCGACCAGGCACAGCGCAAACGGCAGCAGGGTGCAGACGATGGACAGCAGCAACAGCAGGCCGGTATCGCGCAGGTCCGGAATCACCCACAGCTCACTGGCCAACGCCGGCATCAGCAGCGGCAGCAACGGTGCAATCAGGGTCAGCAGCACGGTGCCGGCCCCCAGTTCCAGGGCGGTGACGGTCAGTGGGTCGGCACGTCCGGCCATGCGTTTGTTGAGCGAGCCGAACAGTGCCACCAGCAATGCCGAGGCCGCGCCCACGGCGACGCCAAGGCGCATGCCATCGGGCACCCCGCCCACCACCAGGGCCACGCCGGGCAACACCGCCACACCCAGCGCCAGCTCGCGCGGGCGGAAAGGGCGTCTGGCCAGCCAGGGTTCGACAATCGCGGTAAAGGCCGGCGCCAGCGCAATGCAGGTGGCCGCGACGGAGGCATTGGCCAGTTTCACCGCGCCATAAAAGGTCAGCCAATGCAGCGCGACCAGGGCGCCGATCAGGCTGTAACCGGCCACCTGCTTGCGGTCCAGCCGGACCAGCCCGCGCCAGACCCGCGGCAACAGCGCCAGCACCACCACCACGATCAGCATGCGCCACCAGACCAGCGGCAGCGCATCCAGGCTGATCAGCTTGCCCAGGATGGCGGTAATGCCCCACAGCAGTACGCACAGGTGGATCTGCAGGTGGGCCGAACGTAATTCATGAGTCATTGCCCATTGTCGCGCTTTCGCGCCCACATGGCAGTGCCTGCGGTGGCAGATTCGCCGCAGCGTGCATCGCCGCTTAAGATCAGCGTTTCCCTTGCACAGGAGCGCGCGATGTCGTGGACCACACCCGATCTGAGTGACCGTTTCCCGCAGGCCACGGTAGTCTGTCTGCCCTGGCGCCACTACGGCGGCCATGCCCGTTTCCACGGCAGGGTGGTGACGGTGCGTGCGCCGGCCGACAATTCGCGGGTGCGCGAGCTGGCCAACCAGCCGGGTCATGGCCGGGTGCTGGTGGTCGATGGCGGCGGCGATACCGCCCATGCACTGCTCGGTGACCTGGTGGCTGCCGCGGCAGTGGCCAATGGTTGGGCCGGTGTGGTGATCCATGGCTGCGTACGCGATGTCGAGGCCGTGGCCGGAATGGCGCTGGGCGTGGCAGCGCTGGGCAGTTGCCCGCGCAAGACCGACAAGCAGGGCCTGGGCGAGGTCGATGTGGTGCTGCAGTTCGGAGGCGCGCGCATCGTCCCGGGTCAGTGGATCTTTGTCGACGCCAGCGGCGTCGTCGTGCTGGACGAACACCAGGCCACTGCGGCGCTGGCTGAAGCAACAGGAGCAACGGTTTGAACAAGTGGATGGGAGGCCTGCTGATGGCCATCGCGATGGGCAGTACGCAGGCGCAGGAGGCGGCCGTTCCGTCGGAACTGGCCTTGCTGGATGCCACCGTCGAGCGCGTGCGGACGCAGTTCCAGGTGCCCGGGATTGCAGTGGCCGTGGTCAAGGATGGCCAGGTCATCCTGGCCCGGGGCTGGGGCGTGCGCGCGCACGGCAAGCCGGCCGCCGTGGATGCCGATACCCTGTTTGCGATCGCCTCCAATACCAAGGCGATGACGGCCACCGCGCTGTCGGTGCTGGCCGAAGAGGGCAAGCTCAGCCTGGATGACAAGGTGATCGATCACCTGCCGTGGTTCCGCATGGGCGATGCCTACATCACCCGGGAAATGACCCTGCGCGACCTGCTGGTCCATCGCAGCGGGCTGGGGCTGGGCGCGGGTGACCTGCTGTTCTGGCCAACCACCGACTACACCACCACCGAGGTCGTGCAGCGCCTGGCACAGGTGCCGCTGAAGGGTGGTTTCCGTCAGCAGTATGCCTATGACAATGTGCTGTATGGCGTGGCGCAGTTGGTGATCGAGGCAGTTTCCGGGCAGTCGTTTGCCGATTTCCTGCAGCAGCGGCTGTTCACTCCGATCGGCATGGCCGATACCCGTTTCAATGCCGACCATCTGAAGCGGGGCGACAAGGTGGCCGTTGGCCATGCGCTGTATGACTGGCGCGAGCTGCGCACGGTGGCACCACTGACCTGGCACAACAATTCCGCTGCCGGTGGCGTCTATTCCAGCGCCAATGACATGGCACGCTGGATGAATGTCCAGCTCGATGGCGGCCGCCTGCCCGGCAGTGATGCACGCCTGTTCGGCGACAAGCGCCAGCAGCAGATGTGGTCGGTGGTGACCCCGCAGGGCATTGCCGAGCCGGTGGTGCCGGAACTGGCGCCGATGCGTCCGAATTTCGCCGGCTACGGCGAAGGCTGGAGCCTGAGTGATTACCGCGGCCAGAAGCTGGTCTGGCATACCGGTGGCTGGCCGGGCATGGTGTCGCGGGTGACCCTGGTGCCGGAGCAGAAGCTGGGCGTGGTGGTGCTGACCAATCAGGAGGTGGGCGCCGCCTTCAACGCCATCACCTACCACGTGCTCGATGCGATGCTGCAGGCACCGGCGCATGACTGGGTGGATGCCTACGCCAAGGCGGTGGCCAAGGGCCGGGAAAAAGCCGACGAACAGTGGGCTGCGCATCAGGCCGCACGGGTGGCCGACAGTACCCCGTCGTTGCCGCTACAGGCCTATGCCGCCACCTACCGCGACCGCTGGTATGGCGATGTGCTGGTCGAGCAGCATGGCCAGCAGCTGCGGCTGCGTTTTTCGCGTACCGCACAGCTGGTCGGCAGCCTGGAGCACTGGCAGCACGATACCTTCATCGTGCGCTGGGATGACCGCTCGCTCAATGCCGATGCCTTCGTCAACTTTGCCCTCGATGTCGACGGCAAGGTGTCGGCGGTGAAGATGCAGGCGGTGTCCTCGCTGACCGATTTCAGTTTTGACTTCCAGGACCTGGACCTGCGCCCGCTGCACTGAGATGGCCCAAAGTGCTGGCGGCCAGCGTGGGGCTGGGCCCAAGGTGGCGGGCAGTGGATGACTGCCCGCGCCTGCCAGGCTCAGTAGCTGCCCATGTAGTCGCGCTTGCCGATTTCCACGCCGTGGTGGCGCGCGATCGCGTAGGCGGTGGTGACATGGAAGAAGAACTGCGGCAGGCCGTAATGCAGCAGGTAGTGGTCGCCGCTCATGCTGCGCTCCTTCGGCGTGCCGGCACGCAGCACGATCTGGCGGCTGTGGGCATCGGCAAACTGCGCCGGCTGCAGTCCGTCCAGATGGGCCAGCGCACGGGCAATCAGTGCCTGCAGGTCTTCGAAGCCGGCATCGGGATTGTCCGGCCAGGAAGGGACCTCCACACCGGCCAGGCGGGCGCTGATGCCCTTGGCAAAATCCACCGCGATCTGTACCTGGCGGGCAAGGGCGAACATGTCCGGTGCCAGCCGCGCCTGCAGGAATACCGTGGCATCGATGTTGCGTGCGGTGGCATGGGTCTGGGTCTTGTCCAGTACGCCGGCCAGGGCACCGAGCATCTGCTTGAGGACGGGGACGGAGGCGCTGTACATCGGGTCGGTCATGGTGTCATTCCAGTGGCAGGGAGCATGGCGGCAGGCAGTGTGCCCGCAACCGGCGCCAGGGGGCGCCGGCTGCCTGCACGGTAACCCAGTTGTGCGCC
Source organism: Stenotrophomonas koreensis (assembly GCF_001431525.1). Classification (GTDB taxonomy): domain Bacteria; phylum Pseudomonadota; class Gammaproteobacteria; order Xanthomonadales; family Xanthomonadaceae; genus Stenotrophomonas; species Stenotrophomonas koreensis. The sequence goes on along the minus strand of NZ_LDJH01000008.1, from coordinate 41,524 downwards.
CGGGTGCTGTCACCGCAGCAGGCCGGCGCTTGCGCAGTGGTTTACTGGATCGGCTGCTCCAGCAGCAGCTGGCGGGCGTAGCGCACCGGCGGTGCGCCGAAGGAGAGCATGCGGTCGTGGTAGGTCTTCAGGTTGAAGTCCTTGCCCCAGGCTTTTTCAGCGGCGGTGCGGGTATCAAAGTGCTCCTGCGCACCGACAAAGTAGGTCGGCAGCTGGGCACTGGTGAGCTGGGCGCGGGTCCATTTGCCGGCCGCTTCGCTTTCCTGCTGGAAGCTGTCGCGCACCATCAGCTGCATCGCGCGGTCGCGGTCCCAGCCTTCCACATGCACGCCCTGGTCCAGCAGCGCATTGGCGATGGTGCGCAGGTAGAACTTCAGCTGCACCAGCTGGAACAGCGGGTCGTTGTCCAGGTAACCGGCCTGCTGCATCATCCGCTCGGTGTAGACCGCCCAGCCCTCGGCGAACAGGCCCGAACGCAGTACCGCACGCAGCATCGACGGGTGCTTGGCCGAGTGCCAGCCTTCCAGGTAGTGGCCCGGGGTGCCTTCATGGATGGACAGCAGGTGGATCATCCGGCTGTTGTATTCGCGCAGGAAGGAGTCGACCTGGCCATCGTTCCAGTCTTCCGGGATCGGGCTGACCGCGTAGAAGGTCTTCAGGTGCTTGTCCAGGGGCCCCGGTGAATCGCAGTAGGCCACCGCCACGCCGCGCTGGAATTCGGGCATCAGGATGATCTCCACCGGCGCATCAGGCAGGGTCATCAGGTCGTGTTCGGCGACAAAGGCGGTGGCCACCTCCAGTGCGGCCCTGGCATCAGGTACCACGGCATCGCGCGCCGGTTTCTGCGCATAGGCCAGTTCCAGCGCCGCTTCAATGGCCTGTTGCTGCTGCTGCGCGGTGGGGTTGTCCGGGGTGGCCGGGGCACCGGGCCGGCCGGCCAGCACGCGCTGGGCAATGCCGTACATCTGGACACGTACCCGGTCCAGCTCGGCCTGGGCACGCTGGCCGATGTCGGCGCGGCTGAGTTCGGCATTCAGGGCAAAACGCAGCTTGGCGTCATACAGCTCGGCACCGATGCGGAAGTCGCCCTTCGCATTGGGTACCAGCTGCTCATCCAGCCACTGCTGGTGCTGGTTGACGGCTGCCTCCAGCGTCGTGATTGCCGCTTCCAGGCGCTGGCGCTGCTGACCCTGCAGCTGGTCCAGGTTCGGGGTGATGAAGGTTGCCACCAAGCTGAGGATGCCGCGGTTCTGCCGGGCCACGGTCTCGGCATGGATCTTCGGCACCCGCGCCGGGTCCAGGTTGGCACGCGCGGCGGCGAAGATCTGCGGGATCTGCTCCATCCGCTCGGTGGCCGCGCGCAGGCGGTCGGGCAGCGGGGCGAAATCCCGTGCCATCAGGCCATAGATCGCACTGCCGGCCAGGCCGCTGTAGAACTGCGGGTCCCACTGCCAGTCGGCCAGGGTGGTGGCGCGGAACAGGTCGCCTTCCAGCTGGTTGCGCAGGATGGCCGCATCGACCTGGTTGTCCCGGCTCAGCTGCTGGGTGTCGATCGCCTCCAGTGCATCGAGCAGGGCGCGGGTCTGCTCGATACCGGCGGCGATGCCCTGTGCACTGACATCGTCGATGCGGTTGTCATACCGGTGCTCGCCGATCTGGGTGGCGCTGATCGGCGAGTGCTGCATCCATTGCCGCAGTGCCAGCTCGGAGAGTGCAGCGAACTGGGCATTGTGGTCTTGCTGGATCTGGACGTTTGGCGTCGTCCCGGCCGGCGAGGCGCTGGGCTGACAGCCACACAGGGCAGCAACAAGGGCAGTGGCGAGAACGGTGGTGCGCATGGCGGCTCGGATTGGCAGACGGTGGCTGCAGCATAGGCCGCCGGCGTGGGCTGCGTCCCCTGCCATTGGCTGGTGGCCGCTGGCCTCAGTCGTTGTCGCTTTCGATCTCCACCACCACGTCCAGCGCCCGCGACAGGTTGAGTACGGCATCACGCACGGCCTGGGTGGCCTCATCGCTGTCGGTTTCCACTTCCAGCGTGGTCAGCTGGCTGCCGCCTGCGTTGTCCGACAGCCCGGCCGAGCTGGAATCGGCATCATCCAGGTGGTCCATCAGGTCATCCACGGGCTCCACCCGTTCCACACCCTCGATACCGTCAAGGTGCTTGCTGATGGTGGAAACAGTGTCAGCATCGCCGGTGATGAGCAAACGCAGCAGGGCCATGGCAGGTCTCCGGAATTCAGGAGGCCAGCATGCCGCTGTCCATGCCAAGACCGGGTGATCCGCCCGTTGCTGGCTGCCGCTTGCCGTTGCCGGGCGCCACCGCTCAGGGCGCGCTGGCCAGGCGGCTGGGTAGCGGAATGTTGCACAGGTCGATATGCCCGGCCGGGCGCCGGTAGAACGCATCGCGACGGTTGCGCCGGGCTTCGGTGGCGGCGGCAAAGCTGGCCGAATCGGTACGCAGTACCTGCAATGGCAGGCGCTGTTCCGGCGGCAGGCTGCTGGCCAGCTGGATCGACGCGATCGGTGTGTCCTGGCTGCGCTGGGGGTAGAAGCCCATCGGCTCCGGGCCGCGCGGCAGCGCCGACAGGTGCTCGATGCCATGGATCACCCGGCCCACCGCGCTCATGTTGCGGTCCAGGTTGCGTGGGGCCTGGCCGATGACCACGTACAGCTCGGCCCCCTGGCTGGAATCGGGCGCATTGTTGCGCCCGGCACCGACCATGCCGTAGCAGTGCGCCATCCAGGTGGTTGCCGACTGGTGGTCGCGGGCAGCGGCAAAGCCGTCGACGAAGCCGGCCGCATCGCTCCAGCCATCCGGGTCGGGCAGGGCAGTGAAGGCCACGCTGCCGGAAGCTACCTCGAACTCGGCCGGCAAGGCGGTAGCGGCCGCACCCAGCGGGCGGGCGCTGGCCGGGTCATCGGCCAATGCATCGCCAAACTGGGCCACGAAATTGTCCTGTACCCGGTACACGCTCAGTCCGTCCCAGAAGCCCTGCCGGGCCAGCTGGCGGATGTTGGCCACATGCCGCGGGGCAAACTGCGGCGCCAGCTCGATCACCACCAGGCCGCCGGGCAGCTGCATATAGAGCAGGTTGTCCGGGTCGGGCGTGCGCCAGGCACTGGCCGGGGCGGCGGCGATGATCTGTGCCGCCGTCATCGGCGCCGGGGTGTTGCGGTCCGGTTCGGCGGCCTGGGCCGTTGCAGTCGTCAGGGACAGGGCAAGCAGGGCGGTGGACAGCAGCAGGCGAGGTGACGACATGGACGGGTCCGGGCAGTGGCAAGCCCTGGATTGTGCGTCAAACCGGCCCGTTTGGCAGCGCACCGGCGGCTGCAGCGGCGATCTGCGCAGTGGCCACGGCATGCCATGCGCGGTGGCGGCATCGTTGCACTGCATCCGGGATGACTATTGGCACATTAGCTATAGCGAGGTTCGTACTAGTATCCACTTCAACCTAGCTGAAGGAGATCGCCATGGCCGATATCGACGGCCTGCAGCGCAAGTTCGAAAAGGAACTCAGCAGTGGCACGGTGTCGCTGGTCCTGCTTGCCGTGCTGGGGCGGGCGTCCGAGCCGCTGTATGGCTACCAGATCGCCAAGGCGCTGGAGGCCGGTGGCGGCGTTCTGGCCGGCAAGCAGAGCGCGCTGTACCCGGTACTGCGCAACCTGGAGGCTGCCGGGCTGCTGGACAGCCATATCGAGCCGTCCGTGGCCGGCCCGCCGCGACGCTACTACCGCATCAACCCCGATGGACGCCAGGTGCTGGCGCAGTGGACCGCCGCCTGGAACACCACCCGAGACAGCGTGCAAACCCTTCTGCAAGGAGAGTCGTGAGATGAACCAGCCTTCCCCGCCGGACCGGCCGCTGCCGGTGACCATCGAGCAGTAGCTGCAACAGCTCAGGCAGGCCCTGAAAGGTGCCGATCCGGCCCTGATCCAGGATGCGCTGTATGACGCGGAGGAATACCTGCGCAGTGAGCTGGCCGAGCAGCCCGGACGCGACCAGGCCGAGGTGATCGCCAGTGTCGCCGGCAGCTACGGCGCACCGGAGGAAGTGGCGCAGATCTACCTGGAAACCGAGGTGACGGTGAACCGGGCGCTACGCGGGCCGGTGCCTGCAGCTGCCCCGGCAGCGGACGGGCTGCTGCGCCGGATGTTCGGCGTCTATACCGATCCGGTCACCTACGGTGCGCTGTTCTACCTGCTGCTGTCGCTGTGGACCGGGGTGTTCTATTTCACCTGGGCGGTGGTCGGCGCCAGCCTGTCGGTCTCGCTGCTGATCCTGATCATCGGTGTGCCGCTGCTGGTGCTGTTCCTGGGCTCGATCCGTGCCCTGGCCTTCATCGAGGGGCGGATGGTGGAGGTGCTGCTCGGTGTGCGCATGCCGCGGCGCTCGAACTGGCAGGATCCACAGACACCGTGGCTGAAGCGGATCGGCGCGATGTTCACCGACCCGCGCAGCTGGGCCACGCTGGTGTATTTCCTGCTGATGCTGCCGCTGGGCACGCTGTACTTCAGCGTGATGGTGACCGGGCTGAGCCTGTCGCTGGGTACCCTGGCCGCGCCGTTGCTGTCGCTGTTCGGTGGCGGTGGCGTGTATGTGGGCGGTACCGATCTGCTCGAGCATCTGTGGAGCTGGCCGTTGCTGATGCTGGCCGGGGCAGTGATGCTGACCGTGACCCTGCACCTGGCCCGTGGCCTGGGCCGCCTGCACGGGCAACTGGCCAAGCACCTGCTGGTCCGCCACGGCTGACGGGCCAGCGCTGCAGCAAACAAGAACGGGCCCGGGTTGATGACCCGGGCCCGTGTTCGTTGGGCAACCTTGCAGCGGTGGCGCGGCGGGACGTCAGCCGGCGGCGCGGCGCGGGCGCAGCGCGGTGACGCTGGCACTGCGGCGGCGGCGCGGCGCCACTTCATCGGCGTGCTGGGCAGCGATGAAATCGCGCACCTGCGGATAGACAAAATCCCGCCAGCGGCGGCCGGAGAAAATGCCGTAATGGCCAGCATCCTTGACCACGATGTGCTGGCGGCGGGCTGCCGGCACCCCGGTGCACAGCCCATGCACCGCTTCGGTCTGGCCGAGCCCGGCGATGTCATCCAGCTCGCCCTCGATACTGAGCAGGGCCGTGCCGGTGATGGCCGAAGGATCGACCCTGGTCCCGTCCACGACCCACTGGCCGCGGGGCAGCAGGAACTGCTGGAACACCACCCGGATCGTGTCCAGGTAGTATTCGGCCGGCATGTCCAGCACGGCGTTGTATTCGTCGTAGAAGGCGCGGTGGGCGGCGGCATCATCCAGATCGCCCTGCACCAGCGAGGTGTAGAAGTCCCAGTGCGACATCAGGTGCCGGCTCGGGTTCATCGCCAGGAAGCCGGCATGCTGCAGGAAGCCCGGATACACCGCGCGTCCGGCGCCGGGGTAATTGCCGGGCACCGGGTGGATCAGGTTGGTTTCAAACCACGACAGCGGGTTGCGCGTGGCCAGGTTGTTCACCGCGGTGGGGCTGCAGCGGGCGTCAATCGGCCCGCCCATCATCACCAGCGAGCGCGGCGTGGCCTGGCCGGCGCTGGCCATCAGCGAGACCGCCGCCAGCACCGGCACGGTCGGCTGGCAGACGCTGACCACATGCAGCTGGGAAGCACCCAGATGCTCGATGAACTGGCGCACGTAGGCAATGTAATCGTCCAGGCCGAACTTGCCCTCGCGCAGTGGCACCATACGCGCATCGACCCAGTCGGTGACATACACCCGGTGATCGCGCAGCAGGGTGCGCACGGTGTCGCGCAGCAGGGTGGCGTGGTGCCCGGACAACGGCGCCACCACCAGTACCACCGGCTGTTGCTTGAACGCCGCCACCTGGGCGGCATCGTTGCTGTGGCGCTTGAAATTGATCAGCCGGCAGAACGGCAGGGCCAGCTCCTCGCGCTCGGCCACCGGTACCGGCTGCCCATCAATCACTACTTCATGCAGATCCCAGGCCGGCTTCTGGTAATCCTTGCCGATGCGATGGAACAGTTCGTTCATCGCTGCCATGCGCTCGGCGCCGGGCATGGCCGACCACCAGTGGGTCTGGTTGGTGAGAAACGCCGCATTGGCCTGTGCCTGGTGGACCCAGGGGGCCAGCAGGTTGCGGGTCATCTCGTGCAACTGATAAAGCATGCCAGTATGTCTGTACTTATGTTGCCTCGCAGCATAACACCAGGCGATGACCGCTGTCTGTCCGTCAGCGCATGGATGTTTCCAGTGCCGAGGTATGCCCGGCCCAGTCCGGCCCCAGCCACAGGTGGCTGCCCAGCGGCTGGAAGCCGACAGCGCGCAGGTTGCGCCGGTACCAGGCACTGTTGCGCTGCTGGAAGCCGTCCTGGTCGCCTTCGAAGGCATCTTCGCTGGTGAAGGTTTCCAGCCAGGCGACACCGGCGCACATCTGCGCCAGGCCGGGCAGGCCGGCGCGCAGTTCGCGGCTGGGCAGGTAATGCAGGACATCGGAGCAGACCAGCAGGTCCACCGGTGCACACGGGCGCAGCCAGGCAAAATCACCGAAACGGGCCTGGTGCAGGTTGCGGCTGCGGCCATAGCGGCCGACCACATAGCTGCTCGGATCAAAGCCCAGGTAGGAAACCTTCGGGCGCAGTTTGCGCAACGGCGCCCGCCATGCGCCTTCGCCACAGCCGATATCCAGCACGCTGCGCACTTCGCGCTGCAGGTAGTACTCGGCGGTGCTCACCGCCAGGGCGACCTTGCGCGCCAGCTGGCGTGGGTCATCCAGGCCCGAGTCGCGGTACCAGCGTTGGAAATAGGCCTGGTCGTAGAGCTTTTGCATGTGCGTGCGTGGTGCGGATCGGTGAAAATGGCGCCCATCCTACGCCAGCCACCGGAGTGCGCGCATGCAAGCTTATTTCTGGGTCAAGACCCTGCACATCGTGATGATGACTGCCTGGATGGCGGCGGTGTTCTACCTGCCGCGGATCCTGGTCAACCAGGCCGAGGCTGCCGGCCAGCCGGCGGTGGGCGAACGCCTGGGCCTGATGGGGCGCCGCCTGTACCGCTTCGGCCATGTGATGTTCGGCCTGGCCTTCCTGCTGGGTCTGGTGCTGTGGCTGGGCTACCACGTGATCGCGGACTTCCCGACCATGGTGGTCAGCGGCGCGGCCGGCTGGCTGCATGCCAAGCTGGGCCTGGTGGCCCTGCTGCTGGTCTACTACATCGTTACCGGGCGCTGGGTAAAGGCGGCTGCGGCCGGGCGTGCACTGCCGTCCTCGCGCGCACTGCGCTGGTTCAACGAGCTGCCGTTGCTGCTGTTCATCGTGGTGGTCTGGCTGGTGCTGGCCAAGCCGTTCTGAGCGACCTGCCTCAGGGCTGCAGGCCAATCCCGCTGCGGGCACCGTAATCACTGTCGAGGTCGAATTGCAGGCTGGCCCTGCGGGCCTGTTGACTGGCTGTGCGCAGGACGACCTGTGCCTGACGGTCGGCCAGGGCGCAGCTGGGGGCTGGCGGTAGCTGCAGCAATTGCCGCTGGGCATCGGCAGTGGCCAGGTGGGCATGGCGTCGGTGTTCAAGTTCGTGGGCAATGATCTGCCGTTGTGCCTGCTGCCATTGTTGGCGCAATCCGGGCGCCGCACCGGCAGTGGCCCGCCATTGCGGCAAGACAATGCGCAAAGCCAGCTCGAGCCGGGGCGCGCGCAGGTGGCATTGCCCGTCGACCTGTTCCAGTTGGTAATGCAAGCGCAATTCCCACTCGGTCAGTCCCCAGGCATTGCGACCACGGGGATGGCGTGGACCATTGCTGGCCATGCTGGCGGTCAACTCGGTGGCTGTCTTGCCGCGGACCGGGTAGTACTCGACCGATTCGCGGATCAGGCTGCCATTGGCGCAGGCCAGGGTGACACTCAGCAGGGTGGCGGTACATGCAGGCATCGGCGCTCCTTGCCGGGCGGGAAGCCGAGCATCGCACGGGCCGGGTCGGATTGCTTGCCGGGCGGCATGGGATGATCAGGGCCATGAAGACATCGCACTTGCGTGTTGACCGCATTCTTGCCTGGGCCGTGCCTGCTTGCCTGATCCTGGTGTCCTCGGTGATCTGGTCGTCTGCCCAGAGCTGGACGGTCAACCCAGAGGCGGTGCGGATGGCCAAGCCCATCCAGTATGGGCAGACGCGATTGTGGCCTTGCCCCGGCCCTGTTGCGGCAGCCGCGGGCAGCTTGCCAGCAGGTGCGCTGGCCATCGATTTCCATCCTCCTTTCGACAAACCCTACGGGTTGCGTCTGTTGGCTGATGGCCAATTGCAGCGGGCACGCGGCAGCGTGGGCTACCGCTTCTCGCCGGTTCCACCGCCGCCTCCGTGGATGGATGGCGCGTGGCGTGAGCAGGGTGTGTATGACTGGCGCGAGGCCTGGCTGGACCAGCCGATCGTGGCTCAATGGTGGATGGGCGGTAACCTGCGCGATGCGCCGGGAGCATGGCGAACGGAAACGCGAATCCCGCCGGCACTGGCAGATAGCGTGTCCCGCAGTGTTTCCAGACAGCTGGCCTGGTTGGAAGCGCCGTCGCTTGACGGCCTCATGCTGCTGGATCCCATGACAGTGGTGATACGTCAGCAGGGTCAGTGCGGGTGGATTCTGGCTCCTGGCGATGCGGCAACCGCTGCTTACCTGCTGCAGTTGATGGCCGATGTGCTTTTCCACGACAAGGCGTATTACAGGCAGCCTGAGCAGGGATTGGCGGCGTTGTCCGCTCGGCTGGATCGCACCCTCGGCCAACAGCCCTGGCTGCAGATGGGTGTTGACCCGGCAATCCCCAAGGCGGCAGAAGACTCTGGGCTGTATGGGCACCGATTGCCGGGGCGTCCACCGTACCGGCCACCAACCGCGCAGGAAGGTCGCTGGCCCGTGCAAGGCCCGTGGCGGCCGGTAATACGACAGGCCGGCATTGCGGCCGGCCTGTGAGAAGCACGAAGCGTCAGAGACTTCAGGCGGCTTCGTAAGCGCCGTAGCTGCGCAGGCGCGCGTAGCGGCGCTGCAGCAGTTCTTCCAGCGGCATCTGTTCCAGCGCCTCCAGCTCGTTGAGCAGCACGGCCTTCAGGCGCTTGCCCATCTGTTGCGGGTTGCGGTGGGCGCCACCGGTGGGCTCGCGCACCACCTTGTCCACCAGCCCCAAAGCCTTCAGCCGCGGCGCGGTCAGGCCCAGCTGTTCGGCCGCATCCTTGGCCCGGCCGGCATCCTTCCACAGGATCGAGGCGCAGCCTTCCGGGCTGATCACCGAGTAGGTACCGTACTGGAGCATCAAGGTGCGGTCGCCGACGCCGATGGCCAGGGCGCCGCCGGAGCCGCCCTCGCCGATCACGGTGCAGATCACCGGGATCTTCAGTTCCGACATCTCCAGCAGGTTGCGGGCGATGGCCTCGGACTGGCCGCGTTCTTCGGCACCGATGCCCGGGTAGGCGCCGGGGGTGTCGATGAAGGTCAGCAGCGGGATGTTGAAGCGCTCGGCCATCTTCATCAGGCGCAGGGCCTTGCGGTAGCCCTCCGGGCGCGGCATGCCGAAATTGCGCGCGACCTTGGTGCGGGTGTCACGGCCCTTCTGGTGGCCGATGATCATCACCGACCGGCCGTTGATGCGGCCCAGGCCGCCGACGATGGCCTTGTCATCGGCATAGGCGCGGTCGCCGGCCAGCTCCTGGAACTCGTCGCAGAACATGCGGATGTAATCCAGGGTGTAGGGGCGCTGCGGGTGGCGTGCCAGCTGCGATACCTGCCACGGGGTCAGGTCGCGGAAGATCAGCGCGGTGCGCTTGCGCAGCTTGTCACTCAATGCATTGACTTCGGCTTCGACGTTGACCGCCGGGCCAGTCGAGGCGTTGCGTAGTTCCTGGATCTTGGCTTCCAAGTCGGCAATGGGCTGCTCGAAGTCGAGGTAGTTCGGATTCATCGGCAATCAACCGGTTGAAAAAGGGGAGTGTAGCTGATGGTGTGAAGACACCCCGTACGAGGGCGTGCGGAAAACCCGGTGGAGGTTACTGCTGCCATGGCGGGCTGTAGCGCACCTGCAGTTTGACAATGGCCGGATCGCTGCGCAGCTGCTGCAGCAGGGTGGGCGAAACGGTCACCGCGCCGGCAGCAGGCAGGTCCAGCATGCCGGCCACCGCCGAATGCTCATCGCCAACGATCAGGTCCAGCCGCAGCGGAGTGCGGCCGGGACGGGCGGCAGCAAGCAGTGCGCTGATCCGCGGCCAGCTGTCGGCCTGGCGCAGGTCGGCGCGCAGCTGCATGCGCGCGGCATAATCGCGGCATACCTGCTCAAAATCCCAGCACTGGCGCAGGCGCAGTGCATAGCCGCCATTGAATTCGTCCTCGCGCAGGCCGCCCTTGACCACCAGCACCCGGTCCTTGACGAGCAGGTGGCCGAACTCGGCGATGCCATCGGAGAAGGTGCTGCATTCGACCTTGCCGCGGCCGTCTTCCAGGGTCACGAAAACCTGGCTGTCGCCCTTGCGGCGCACGCCGGTGACCAGGCCAGCCAGCACCACCGGTGATTCGGCACGCCAGGCGCGCTTTTCGCCATCGCGTGCCGGGCGGGCCGGGGCAATCAGGTTCTCCAGCCCGCCCAGGTCATTGGGCACCAGGTCGCGGACATCAGCGGCATGGGTATCGAAAGGATGGCCGGACAGGTAGAACCCCAGGGTGTCGCGCTCGGCGGCCAGCAGCTGGCCCAGCGGCCACTCGGCACATTCGGGCAGGTCCAGCTGGGCGGCGGTGCTGACCGGGTCGGGTGCGCCAAACAACGAGACCTGGCCGGAAGCGCGCTCGCGGGCCAGCTGGTCGGTGGCCTTGAGCACCTCGGGCAACTGCAGGGTCAGCGAGGCGCGGTTGGGTCCCAGGTCATCCAGTGCACCGGCATTGATCATCGCCTCCAGCGTGCGCCGGTTGAGCTTGGCCGATTCGCAGCGGGTGCAGAAATCCAGCAGCGAACGATAGGTGCCGGCGCGTTCGCGCTCTGCCACTACCGCCTCGCAGGCGCCCTGGCCGACGCCCTTGATCGCGCCCAGGCCGTAGCGGATGGTGCGCGCGTCGCTGGCCTGGAACATGAAGGCCGAGGCATTGACCTTGGGCGGCAGCACGGTCAGCCCGAGCTGGTCCACTTCGGCCAGGAAACCGACCACCTTGTCGGTGTTGTCCATGTCCGAAGACAGGGTCGCGGCCATGAATTCGGCCGGGTAATGGCATTTGAGCCAGGCGGTCTGGTAGGAGACCAGTGCGTAGGCGGCGGCGTGCGACTTGTTGAAGCCATAGCCGGCGAACTTCTCCATCAGGTCGAAGATCTCGTCGGCCTTGGTGCCGTCCACGCCGCCCTTGGCCGCGCCCTCGCGGAAGATCTCGCGGTGCTTGGCCATTTCGGCCGGCACCTTCTTGCCCATCGCACGGCGCAGCAGGTCAGCGCCGCCCAGCGAGTAGCCGCCGACGATCTGCGCCATCTGCATCACCTGCTCCTGGTACACCATGATGCCGTAGGTGTCCTTCAGGATCGCTTCGGTGCGCGGATCGGGATAGATGATCTCTTCCTGCCCGTGCTTGCGCGCGTTGAAGGAGGGGATCAGGTCCATCGGGCCGGGGCGGTACAGCGAGACCAGTGCGATCAGGTCCTCGAAGCGGTCAGGGCGTGCATCCTTCAGCAGCCGGCGCATGCCCGAGGATTCGAACTGGAATACCGCGCCGGTGTTGCCGTTGGCAAAGATGGTGCGGTAGGTGGCCTCGTCATCGAGCGGGATCTGGCTGATGTCCACCGGCGGCAGGCCCTGGCCGGCGCGGCGCTGGTTGATGGCCTTGACCGCCCAGTCGATGATGGTCAGCGTGCGCAGGCCGAGGAAGTCGAACTTCACCAGGCCCACTTCTTCGACGTCGTTCTTGTCGAACTGGGTGACCGGGTTCTTGCCGCGGCTGCCTTCATCATGTTCGGCATACAGCGGGCAGAACTCGTGCAGCGGTTCCGGGCCGATGACCACGCCACCGGCGTGCTTGCCGGCGTTGCGGGTCAGGTCTTCCAGCTGCAGCGCCAGGTCGATCAGGTCGCGCACATCCTCCTCGTTCTGGTAGCGCGCGATCAGCTCGGGGCTGGCCATTTCCGAATCCGGTCCTTGCTTGCCGCGGCCCAGCGCATCCTTCAGGCCGATGCCCAGGATGTTGGGGATCAGCTTGGAAACGCCGTCGACCAGGCCGTAGGGGAAGCCGAGCACGCGGCCGGAATCACGCACCACCGCCTTGGCCGCCATGGTGCCGTAGGTGATGATCTGGCCGACCTTGTCGCGGCCATATTTGCGCGCGACGTAGTCGATGACCTCTTCGCGCCGGTCCATGCAGAAGTCGATGTCAAAGTCGGGCATCGACACGCGTTCGGGGTTGAGGAAGCGCTCGAACAGCAGGTTGTAGGGCAGCGGGTCCAGGTCGGTGATCTTCAGTGCCCAGGCCACCAGCGAGCCGGCACCGGAGCCTCGGCCCGGGCCGATCGGGATGTCCTGGTTCTTGCCCCACTGGATGAAGTCGGCAACGATCAGGAAGTAGCCGGGGAAGCCCATCTTGATGATGGTGTCCAGCTCGAATTCCAGTCGCTCGAAATAGTCCTCGCGGCTCTTGCCCGGGGCCAGCGGATTCTTTTCCAGCCGCTCGGTCAGGCCACGGCGCGCTTCGGCCTGGATCCAGCTGTTGAGGTCCTCACCTTCGGGCACCGGGTAGTCGGGCAGGAAGTAGGTGCCCAGGCGCATTTCCAGGTTGCAGCGCTGGGCCAGCAACACGGTGTTTTCCAGCGCATCGGGGATGTCGGCAAACAGCTCGCACATCGCCTCGGGTGATTTCAGGTACTGCTCGCGGCTGTATTCGCGCGGACGCTTGGGGTCATCCAGTACCCGGCCGGAGGAAATACAGGCCCGCGCTTCGTGCGCTTCAAAGTCATCGGGCGACAAAAAGCGCACATCGTTGCTGGCGACCAGCGCGATCTGGCGTTGTGCCGAGGCCTGCAGCGCGAAGCTGATGAAGGCGGCCTCGCCCTCACGGCCGGTGCGGGTCAATTCCAGATGCAGGCGGTCGCCGAACACAGCCTGCCAGTCGGCCAGCTGCTGGCTGGCCAGATCGGTGCGCCCGCTCAGCGCCAGGCGCCCGGCCAGGCTCTGCCGGCCCATCAGTGCGAACAGGTCGCCGTTGTGCTCACGCAGCCAGTCCGGATGCACCGCGATGCCGCCATCGTTGTGGTGGCCTTCCAGCCAGCCGCGGCTGAGCAGGCGTGACAGGCTCAGGTAGCCATCGCGGTTGCGGCACAGCAGGGTCACCCGCCAGGGGGCCTGGCCCTCCTCGGTGACCATCACATCGGCACCGGCAATCGGCTTGATGCCCACGCCCTGGGCGGCCTTGTAGAACTTGACCAGCGCGCACAGGTTGGACAGGTCGGTGACCGCCAGCGCCGGCATGCCCATTTCCACCGCGCGCGAGAGCAGGTTGGCCTGCTTGGCCTTCTTCGGATCTGCCTGATCGGGTTTGGCCGGTACCCGGATGGTCGAATCGACCATCGAGTATTCGGTATGGATATGCAGGTGGACGAAGCGGTTGCTGTAGGTCATGCCGGTACGCAGTGCGGTGCCCGCGGACGGGCAGCCGGTAAACGGGGCCCCGGCGCCGCATCGACGGCGCACGAGGGCAGGTTGTCTAGGGTAGCGCCAAAGCGCTGGATGTGAGCCGACTCAGGCCGGCTTCATTGCCGCCTGCCGCACCGGGGCAAAACTGTGCCGGTGCTCGGGGCAGGGGCCGTGTTCTGCCAGCGCCTGCAGATGGACGGCGGTGCCATAGCCCTTGTGGCGGTCAAAGCCGTAGTGCGGGTAGCGCTGGTGCAGCTGCAGCAGGTAATGATCGCGGCTGACCTTGGCCAGGATCGAGGCCGCGGCAATGGCGGCATCCTTGCCATCGCCGCCGATCAGGAACTGGCCCGGCAGGCACAGCCCGGGCGGCACCTTGTTGCCATCGATCAGCGCACTGCGCGCCACGTGGGCGACCCCGGCCACGGCCTGGCGCATGCCCTGGAAGGTGGCCTGCAGGATGTTGAGCCGGTCGATCTGCGCCGCGCTGACCAGCACGATATGGAAGGCGGCGGCATGTTCGATGATCTGCGGGTACAAGGCTTCACGCCGCGCCTCGGACAGCTGCTTGGAGTCATTCAGGCCGGCGATCGGGCGGGCGGGATCCAGCACCACCGCGGCCACCGCGACCGGGCCGGCCAGCGGGCCGCGGCCGGCTTCATCGACCCCGGCCACCGGGCCGGGCAGGCCGGGATCGGCGCTGTCGGCGGCAAACAGCGGCAGGCTCGCGGCAGCAGCGCGCTTGCGGGTGGCCATCAGCGTCGGACCAGGTCCAGCACGGCGGCTGCAGCGCTGGCGCTGGCATCACGGCGCAACTGCTGGTGCAGGGCAAGGTAGTCGTGCTGCAGTGCTGCCACCGCCGCCGGAGTATCCAGCCAGTGCGCCACGGCTGCCGCCAACGCGGCCGGGGTGCACTGTTCCTGCATCAGCTCCGGGGCCAGATCCTTGCCGGCCAGTACGTTGGGCAGGGCAAAACGATCGACCTTGAGCAGACCCAGCGCGCGCACGAGGCCGGCGGTGAGCGGGGCAACCTTGTAACCGACCACCATCGGCCGTTTGACCAGCATGGTTTCCAGGGTGGCCGTGCCCGAGGCGAGCAGGACCACATCGGCCGCCTCCATTGCCAGGCGGGCCTGGCCATCGAGTAACTGCACGCGCTGCGCTGGCAGCTGCTCGGCCGCCAGCAGCGGCTCCAGTTGCGCGCGGCAGGCCGGGCTGGCGGCCGGGACCAGTACCTGCAGCTGCGGGTAGCGGGCGCATAGCTGCGCGGCGGCGGCCAGGAACGGCTCGCCGAGACGGGCGATTTCGCCCTGGCGGCTGCCCGGTAGCACGGCCAGCACCCGTGCTTCGGGCCCGATTCCCAGCTGCTGGCGGGCGGGCGCGGCCGGGGTTTGCAGCGCAATCGCATCGGCCATCGGATGGCCGACAAAGCGCGCATCCACGCCATGCCGGGCATAGATCGCCGGTTCCATCGGGAACAGGCACAGCACACGGTCGGCGCTGTTGCCGATCTTCTGCGCACGCTTCTGCCGCCACGCCCAGACCGAGGGGCTGACGTAATGCACGGTGGTGATGCCGCGCGCCTTCAGCCAGGCCTCCACCGGCAGGTTGAAATCCGGCGCGTCGATACCGATGAACACGTCCGGCTGCCAGTCCAGCACGCGCTGCCGGAATGCCTTGCGCAGGCGCAGCAGGCGTGGCAGGTGGCGCAGCACTTCGGTCAGCCCCATCACGGCCAGTTCGCTGGCATCGAACCAGGCCTGGCAGCCGGCCTGGCGCATTGCCGGGCCGGCGATGCCGGCAAACTCGGCATCCGGATGGTGCTGGCGCAGGGCCGCGATCAGCCCGGCACCCAGGCCATCACCAGAGGTTTCACCGGCTACCAGGGCAATGCGCAACGGCCGCTGCTGCACACTCATCGCAGCAACGGGCGTTCGGCCTGCTCGATGAACTCGAGCATCTCGCGGACATCGTCGCTGGCTTCGGCCTGCAGCGACAGCTGGGACTTGGCCTCGGCCAGCGGCAGCCCGGCCACGTACAGGGTGCGGTAGGCGCGCTTGATCGTGCTGATCCGGTCCGGGGCGAAGCCACGGCGCTTGAGGCCTTCGGAGTTGATCCCGCGCGGGCGGCCGAGCGAGTCGCTGCCGACCATGGTGAACGGCGGCACATCGCCATTGACCAGCGCCCCCATGCCGAGGAAGGCATGGTCACCGATCCGGCAGAACTGGTGGGCACCGGCAAAGCCGCTGATGATCACCCAGTTGCCGACGGTGACATGCCCGGCCAGGGTGGTGTTGTTGGAGAACACGCAGTGGTCACCGACTACGCAGTCATGGGCGATGTGCACATAGGCCAGGAACCAGTTGTCGTGGCCGACCCGGGTTACCCCCGAGCCGGTGAGCGTGCCGCGGTTGATGGTGACGAACTCGCGCACCACGTTGCGGTCGCCGATGATCAACTCGCTGCGCTCACCCTTGAACTTCTTGTCCTGCGGCTCGCCACCAATGGCGGCGTGGCCGATGAAGCGGTTGCCACGGCCGATGGTGGTCGGGCCGTGGATCGTGCAGTGCGGCCCCACCTCGGTGTCATCGCCGATCACCACTTCCGGCCCGATGTAGCTGAACGGGCCGACGCGGACGTTGTTGCCCAGGCGGGCGCCGGGATCGACCACCGCCGAGGGGTGGATCAGTGGGGAATGCTCGCTCATCGATGACTCCGGGAATACATGCTCAGCCACGGGTTCCTGCGCACAGGACCTCGGCGCAGGCGACCACCTCGCCGTCGACCTTGGCCTCGCCGTAGTACACGGCCATGTTGCGGATCATCCGCTTCACTTCCACATGCAGTTCCAGCACATCGCCCGGGACCACCTGCTTGGTGAAACGCACGTTGTCCACCTTGACCAGGTAGAACAGCTTGGACTGCGCATCACGGCCGAGCGAGAGCTGGGTCAGCACGCCACCGGCCTGGGCCAGCGCCTCGATGATCAGCACGCCGGGCATGATCGGGCTGCCCGGGAAATGGCCCTGGAAATACGGCTCGTTGTTGCTGACGCACTTGACGCCGACAATCTTCTTGGCCTCGATGTCCAGTGCGGTGATCTTGTCCACCAGCAGGAACGGATAGCGGTGTGGGATCAGCGTCTGGATGGTGGCAACGTCGATCGGCAACTGAATCTGGGAACTCATTCCTTCTCCTTGCTGATGGCGCCGAGTTTGCGTGCCATCGTGTCGAGCTGTTTGAAACGGGCCGCATTCTTGCGCCACGTACGGTTGTCGGTGAGCGGGGTGCCCGAGGAATACTCGCCCGGCTCGGTGATCGAATTGCGCACCACTGATTTGCCGGTGACCACGACCTTGTCGCAGATTTCCAGGTGGCCGACGACGCCAACCGCGCCGCCGAGCAGGCAGTAGCGGCCGATTTTCGCGCTGCCCGCGATGCCGGTGGAGCCGGCGATGGCGGTATGGGCGCCGATCTGCACGTTGTGGGCGATCTGCACCAGGTTGTCCACCCGCACGTCCTCATCGAGCACGGTGTCTTCCAGCGCGCCGCGGTCGATGCAGGTGTTGGCGCCGATCTCGCAGTCATCGCCGATGCGTACACCGCCCAGCTGCGGCACGTTTACCCAGCGTCCGGCCTCCATCGCCAGGCCGAAGCCGGCTGCGCCGAGCACGGCGCCGGGATGGATGCGCACGCGCTTGCCCAGGCGTACCCGGGCCACCAGGGTGACGCGGGCAATCAGTTCGCTGCCGGCACCGACCACGCAGTCCTCGCCGATCACGCAGCCGGCACCGATGACCGCGCCGTCCTCGATCACCGAGCCGGCGCCGATGCTGACAAACGGACCGATGTGCACGTTGTCGGCGACCTGTGCAGCCGGGTCGATCACCGCGCTGGGATGGATGCCGGCAGTGCGCTGCGGCAGCTTTTCAAACAGCGCGCTGATCCGGGCGTAGCTGGTGTACGGGTCACGGGCAATCAGCGCGGCGTGCGGTGCATGCGCGGCGTCCTCGGCGCGCAGTACAACGATGCCGGCCTGGCTGCCTTCCAGCTGGCTGCGGTAGCGCGGGTTGGCCAGAAAACTCAGCTGGCCGGGGCCAGCATGGGCCAGGGTGGCGACGCCGGTTACGGCGGTGTCGCCGTCACCATGGAGTTCCAGCCCGAAGCGCTGGGCCAGCTCGGATGCGGTATAGGAAATGGTATTCACGCGGGCAAGTGTAGCCGGATAGATCACAGCGGTCATGGCAAGGCCCGGACGTGCCGGGCCTTGCGGGTCTTGCAGATCAATGCGTTGGGGTACGGATCAGGGTGGATCGATCAGAACTGGCCACCGAAGTTGAACTGCAGGCGTTCGATTTCGTCACCGTCTTCCTTCTTCAGCGGGAAGGCGTAACTGATCGAGATCGGGCCCACCGGGGCGCGCCAGAGCAGGGCCACGCCGGCCGAGGCGCGCAGTTCCTTGGCCTTGGCTTCGTTGGTCGAGCTGAACACGTTGCCGACGTCGATGAAGGCCGACACGCGTGCCGAAGGGCTGTCGAACAAGGTCGGGAAGTAGGCTTCGATCGAGCCGACGGTCTTGACCGCGCCACCCAGCGGCTGGCCCTCGTAGTAGTACGAGGTTGCTTCCGAGCGCGGCCCCAGCGTGTTGTCCTCGAAGCCGCGTACCGAGTTGGTGCCGCCGGCGTAGAAGTTCTCGAAGAACGGCAGGCCCGAAGCGGTCACGGTCTTGCTGTTCTGGTAGGCGCCGGCGCAATCGACCACATCGGAGTAGCCGTAGCTGGTATCGGTGGCCGGCACGTCGTTCCAGCAGATCGTGCGGCTGATGTCCTTGCCATAGCTGTCGCCGTAGCCCAGGTCCACGCGGGTGTTCAGCACCAGCGCACGGTGTACTGGCCAGTACTTGGAGAACTGGTAGTTGAGCTTGTAGTACTCCACGGTCGAGCCGGGCAGGGTTGCCTCCAGGCCGATGCGCTGGTAGGTGCCGCGGGTCGGCATGAAGTAGTCGTTGCGGGTATCGCGTGCCCAGCCGGCCTCGGCGCGCCAGCTCTTGAAGGTGCGGGTGCCGATGGCATCGATGTAATCGATGATCGTCTGCGGGGTTGAACCCTGGTAGGTGGTGATCTGGTTGGAATCGATGCCGAACATCACCGAGACGGTGTCGTTTTCAGTGATCGGCACCCCGAACACGACCTGGGCCGAACCGTTGGTGCTGTTGTACTGGGCGGTGTTGAAATCGCTGTAGTCCAGCTCGCGCCAGGACAGGTTGTAGCCCAGCGAGATGCCGTCGTCGGTGAAGTACGGGTTGGTGTAGGAGAAGCCGTAGCGCTGCAGATAGCTGGAGCGCGAGGCATCAACCGAGACCCGGTTGCCGCCGCCGAGGAAGTTGTTCTGCGACAGCTGGATCGAGGTGGTCATGCCGTAGGACTGGGAGTAACCCAGGCCGAAGGTGAACTGGCCCGAGGTGGTTTCCTTCACCGTGTAGACCACGTCGACCTGGTCAGCCGAGCCGGGCACGGCCGGGGTTTCGACCTCGACCGATTCGAAGAAGCCCAGGCGCTGCAGGCGGATCTTGGAGCGGTCGATTGCCGCCTGCGAATACCAGGCGTTCTCGAACTGGCGCATTTCGCGGCGCAGTACTTCATCGGAGGTGCGGCTGTTGCCGCGGAACTCGATCCGGCGCACCTGCACGCGCGGGCCGGGGACGACCTGCATGTTGACTGCAACGGTCTGCTCGGCACGGTTCGGGGTCGGGATCGGGTTGACCTTGGCAAAGGCGTAGCCGATGTTGGACAGCGAATTGGTGATCGCATCGGCGCTCCATTCCAGCAGGCCACGCGAGAACACCTGGTCGGCCTTCTGGATCACCATGCGCTCGACATCCTCCTGCGGCAGCACGGTGTCACCGGTGACGCGGATCTCGGAGATCTTGTACTCCTCGCCCTCGGTGATGCTGGTGGAGATGAACATGTCGCGCTTGTTCGGGCTGATCGCCACCTGGGTGGAGTCGATGCTGAAATCGACATAGCCACGGTCCAGGTACCAGGAATTGAGCTTTTCCAGGTCGCCGGAAAGCTTTTCCTTGGAGTACTGGTCGTCACGGCGGTACCAGGAGGCCCAGCTGCTTTCCCTGGATTCCCATTGCTCCAGGATTTCCTCCGAATCGAACTTCTCGGTCCCGACCAGGTTGATATGGCGGATCTTGGCGGCCTTGCCTTCTTCAATGGCCAGGGTCACATCGACGCGGTTGCGGTCCAGCGGGCTGGCGGTCGGGGTGATCGACACGGTGTACTTGCCGCGGTCGTTGTACTGGCGCTGCAGTTCCTGGGTCACGCGGTCCAGGCTGAGGCGGTCAAAGGTGCCGCCTTCGGTCAGGCCGATGTCCTTCAGGCCGGCCATCAACTGCTCGGTCTTGATGTCCTTGTTGCCGGTGACGGTCAGCTTGTTGATCGAGGGCCGCTCACGCACGGTGACCACCAGGATGTCGCCCTGGCGATCGAGCCGGATGTCTTCGAAAAAGCCGGTGCGGTACAGGGCGCGCACGGTGTCGGCGATCTTGGCGTCATCAATGCGGTCGCCACGCTCCACCGGGAGGTAGGTGAAAACGGTACCGGCAGCAATGCGCTGCAGGCCGTCGACGCGGATGTCGCTCGCGGTGAAGGGCTCGGCGGCCAAAGCCAGTGCCGGGGCGCTCAGGCCAGCGGCGAGGGCGAGGGCTAGCAGGCGGCGATGAGGAAGTCGCGTCATGTCACGTCCGGTTGGAGTCGTTATCGTGGTACAGGCTTGCCGCGGTTGAGACCGTGCCAGGCCAGAAAAGTTCTGGGTTCAGAACAGGCCAAGGATGTCGTTGTAAAACGCCAGCCCCATCAGCCCGGCCAACAACGCCAGACCGATACTTTGACCCAGAGCCATGGACTTCTCGCTCAGCGGGCTGCCCTTGACCAATTCAATAAGGTAATACAGCAGATGCCCGCCGTCCAAGATCGGGATCGGCAGCAGGTTGATGATGCACAGGCTCAACGACATCAGCGCCAGGAAATAGACAAACCAGTCGACGCCGCGCTTGGCCGAGGCATTGGCCACGCGGGCAATGGTGACCGGGCCGGAGATGTTCTGCAGCGAGGCATTGCCGGTGACCAGCCGGCGCATCATGCCCAGCGTGTCGGCAGCCAGCCGGGCGGTTTCGCGCAAGGCCGCCGGCAACGCTGCGACCAGGCCGTAGCGCTGGCTGGCGTCATGTTCGGGCATTGGCACCGCGGCAAACTGCACCCCCAGCAACCAGCGCGGGTTGTCGGCCTGGCTGCGGTCCTGCTGCGGGCTCAGTTCCAGTGCCAGACGTTGGCCGCTGCGCTGCACCTCGATCAGCCCCGGATGGCCGGCGGTACCGAGCTGGTTGATCAATGCCGGCACCTGGCTGGCATCCTCCACCCGCTGGCCATCGATGGCCAGGATCAGGTCGCCGGGCAGCAGCACGCCTTCGGCAGCGCCGCCGGGCACCAGTTGCCCGATGCGTGCAGGCACGGCCATGAAGGCCCAGTTCAGGCCGGCCAGTGCAGTGACCTGGCGTTCATCGAAACCTTCGGGCAGGCGCGACAGCGGCAGTTGCCGCTGGCTGCTGCTGCCATCGGCCTGGCGCAGCTGCACGCTGGCGTCGCGGCCATCCATCGCGGCCATGGTCAGTGCCATCGTGGCCTCGGACCAGGTCGTGATGCGGCGCCCGTCGATCTGCTCGATCCGGCTGCCCTGGCCCAGCCCGGCTTCAGCCGCCAGGCCAGTGCTGACCCCGAGCGTGGCCGAGTAATCCTGCCGGCCGATCACGAACACCAGCCAGAGCAGGGCGATGCACAGCAGCAGGTTGGCGGCCGGGCCGGCAGCGGTGATGGCGATGCGTTGCCAGACGCTCTTGTTGTTGAAGGCGTACTGGCGCTGCCCGGCGGGCACTTCGTACTCGCGCTCGTCGAGCATCTTGACGTAGCCGCCCAGCGGAATGCTGGCAATGGCAAATTCGGTGCCGGCGGCATTGCGGCGCATCCACAGCGGCCGGCCAAAACCGACCGAAAAGCGCAGCACCTGCACCCCGCAGCGGCGTGCGACCCAGTAGTGGCCGAATTCGTGGAAAGTCACCAGGATGCCCAGGCTGACAACCATCCACCAGATCGAGCCGAGCAGATCCATCATTGCGGGGTACTCCCTGTGCTCACCGGCTTCACCCGTTGGAGAGGCTGGAAATGGCGCTGCTGGCCGCCTGTCGGGCGCGCAGGTCGGCATCGAGCAGGGCTTCGATGCTGTCAGCCTGGCCGTCGGTCACCGCGGCCAGGGCCTGTTCCACCACCACCGGGATGCCGGCAAAGCCAATGTTGCCGCCGAGGAAGGCCGACACCGCGATCTCATTGGCGGCGTTGAGCACGGCCGGGGCGATGCCTCCGTCCTCCATCGCCTGCCAGGCCAGGTCCAGGCACGGGAAGGCCTTGCGGTCGGGGGCTTCGAAATCCAGCTGGCCCTGGGTCAGCAGGTCCAGCCCGCTGACCCCGGAGTCGATGCGTTGTGGCCAGCCCAGGCCAACGGCCAGGCTGGTGCGCATGTCCGGCAGGCCGAGCTGGGCCAGCAGCGAACCATCGATGAACTCCACCAGCGAGTGCACCAGGCTCTGCCGGTGCACGACCACCTCGATGCGCGAGCTGGGAATGTTGAACAGGTGGTGGGCTTCGATGACCTCCAGGCCCTTGTTCATCAGGCTGGCCGAATCGACCGAAATCTTTGGCCCCATGCGCCACTTGGGATGGGCAACCGCCTGGGCCGGGGTGACATCGGCCAGTTGTGCCGCGCTCCAGCCGCGGAACGGGCCGCCAGAAGCAGTCAGGATGATCTTGCGCACGCCGGCCTCGGGCGAGGCATCGCGCGAGCGCAGGCACTGGAAGATCGCGTTGTGTTCGCTGTCGATCGGGATGATCTCGCAGCCAGCCTGCTGCGCGGCTGCCATCACCAGGTGCCCGGCGATGACCAGTGACTCCTTGTTGGCCAGCAACAGGCGCTTGCCGGCCCTAGCCGCGGCCAGGGTCGAGGCCAGGCCGGCCGCACCGACAATGGCAGCGACCACGGTGTCGCAGCTGTCAGACGCCGCCAGCGCGGCAATGGCCGCTTCGCCGGCGTGTGCCTGGGTGTCCAGGCCGGCAGCGGCCAGGCCATCGCGCAGGTCCGCGTACTGGCTGGGGTTGGCGATCACCGCATGGTCGGGACGATGGCTGGCGCACAGGGCAATCAGCCCGCGTACGTTGCTGCCGGCCACCAGCACGCTGGCGCGCATCTGCTGCCGGTGGCGGGCAATTACATCCAGTGCCGAGGTGCCGATGGAGCCGGTGGCGCCAAGCACTGCGACCCGTTGGTAGTGCTGTTGGTGCATGTCAGAAACCCGCAATTTCCTTGCCGATGGCAAATACCGGCAGCGCGGCCAGTACGCCATCGATACGATCCAGGACGCCACCGTGACCCGGGATCAGGGTGCCCGAATCCTTGGCGCCGGCCTGGCGCTTGAGCAGGCTCTCGATCAGGTCGCCTTCCACCGAGACCAGCGTGGTGAACAGGGCCACCAGGATCAGGCCCGGCAGGTCCTGGCCCTGGATGCCGGCAATCTGGCCAAAGACCAGGGCGATCACAATGCCGGCGGCAACCCCGCCGAACAGCCCTTCCCAGGTCTTGTTCGGGCTGATGGTCGGTGCCAGCTTGTGCTTGCCCAGGGCGCGGCCACAGAAGTAAGCCCCTGAGTCGGCCGCCCACACCGTGGCCAGTGCCGTCAGCAGCCACAGCGGGCCACTGCTGCCCTGCATGTGCAGGGAAATCAAGGCCGCCCAGGCGGGGATGATCGCCCAGCTGCCGGCCAGCAGCTTGGCCATCCGGCCGCCGCTGCCCTGGCCACTGCCGGCGCGCGGGAAGCGCAGCCAGGCCAGGCCGACCACCCAGCCGATGATGCCGATCAGGCTGGTCAGCTGGTACAGCGCGGCATCGCCGGCCGCTGCCCAGACCAGCAGCACCATCAGCAGCAGGTTCAGGGTCAGCAGGATGGTGCGCGGCAGGCCATCGATACCGGCCAGGCGCAGCCATTCCCACAGCCCGGTCAGGAAGATCACTGCGGCGGCAGCGGCCAGCCAGTTGGTCGGCAGCAGCACGATTGCCGCAATCGCGGCCGGCGCCATGATCAGGGCGGCGATAACGCGGGTCTTGGTCATAGCGGGGTGCTCTCCTGTTGGCCGGAGGCAACCTGTGCGCTCGTGAGGCCGTAACGGCGCTCGCGGCGCGCATAGTCATCCAGGGCCTGCTGGAACAGGTCCTGGTCAAAATCAGGCCACAAGGTCTGGGTGAACCACAGTTCGGTATAGGCCAGCTGCCAGAGCAGGAAGTTGCTGATCCGGAAATCACCGCCGGTACGGATGAACAGGTCCGGTGCCGGCAGATCGCTCAGGGCGGTGTGCGCGCCGAGCAGGGTCTCGTCGATCGCCTCCGGGTCCAGGCGGCCGGCAGCCACCTCGCGCGCGAGCGCGCGCGCGGCCTCGGCAATGTCCTGGCGGCCGCCATAACTGGCAGCGATGGACAGCTGCAGCACCTGGTTGCCGGCGGTCAGGGTCTCGGCATTGGTCATGCGTTGCCTGATGGCCTCGGCAAAGCGGCTGCGTTCGCCGATAAAACGGATACGCACGCCGCGCCGGTGCAATTCGGCAACTTCGCGTTCCAGTGCGCCCAGGAACAGCTTCATCAATGCATCGATTTCCTGGCTTGGCCGGCCCCAGTTCTCGCTGGAGAAGGCAAACAGGGTCAGCGCGCCGATACCGCGCGCGATGCAGAAATCAATGCATGAATTCACCGCGCGGGCACCGGCGCGATGGCCGATCACCCGCGGGCGGAAACGCTGCTGGGCCCAGCGGCCGTTGCCATCCATGATGATGGCAACGTGGCGGGGCAGAGGGACAGTCATGAGCGTTCCCGGCTCAGACAGCCATCAACTCGGCTTCCTTGTGCTTGACGACCTCGTCGATGTCCTTGATCGCCTTGTCGGTGATCTTCTGGATCTCGTCCTCGCTGCGGCGAACGTCGTCTTCGGTGATTTCCTTGCTCTTGAGCAGGTCCTTCACGGCCTGGTTGGCATCGCGGCGGATGTTGCGCACGGCAACCTTGGACTCCTCGCCTTCCTTCTGCACCTGCTTGGTCAGGTCACGGCGACGTTCTTCGGTCAGCGGCGGCAGGTTCAGGCGGATCACGGTGCCCATCACGGTCGGGGTCAGGCCCAGATCGGAGGCGTAGATCGCCTTTTCCACGTCCTTGATCATGTTCTTGTCGAACAGGGTGATCACCAGCGAGCGGCCTTCGGACACGGCGATGCTGGCAACCTGGTTGAGCGGGGTGTCGCTGCCATAGGCCTTGACGCGGATGCCGTCGAGCAGCGCCGGCGATGCGCGACCGGTGCGGATCGTGGTCAGGGTATGGCGGAGGGCATCAATGCTCTTGCCCATGCGCGCCTGCGCGTCTTGCTTGATTTCATTGAGCATTGTCTGGATTCCTGGCAGGTGCTGAAAAGCGCACGATTATAGGCCAAGCCGACAGCAAGGGGCTGTCGGCAGGGGTTACGTCTCAGTGGTGATTACGACCACGCACCAGGGTGCCGATCGGCTCGCCCTGCAGGATGCGCAGCAGTTCGCCCGGCTGGCTCATGTCGAACACGCGCAGCGGCAGGTCACTGTCACGGGCCAGGGCGAAGGCGGCCGTGTCCATCACTTCCAAGCCGTTGTTGATCACCTCGTCGTAGGTCAGGGTGTCATAGCGCACGGCATCGGGATGCTTTTTCGGATCCTTGTTGTAGATGCCGTCCACCTTGGTGGCCTTGAGCAACAGATCGGCGCCGATCTCGATGGCGCGCAGCGCCGCACCGGAGTCCGTGGTGAAGAACGGGTTGCCGGTACCGGCGGCGAAGATCACCAGCCGGCCCTTTTCCAGGTGGCGGATCGCGCGGCGACGGATGTAGTCCTCGCACACGTCATTGATCTTGATCGCGCTCATCACGCGGGCCTTGCCGCCGAGCTTTTCCAGCGCGTCCTGCATGGCCAGGGCGTTGATCACCGTGGCCAGCATGCCCATGTGGTCACCGGTGACCCGGTCCATGCCGCCAGCAGCCAGGCCGGCGCCGCGGAAGATGTTGCCACCACCCACCACCAGCGCGATTTCGCAGCCGGCCTGCTGGGCTTCCATCACCTCGGCGGCGATGCGGTGGATGATCTTCGGGTCAATGCCGTAGTCCTCATCTCCCATCAGCGCCTCCCCGGACAGTTTGAGCAGGATGCGGCGATAGGCGAGCTTGGACATAAGGACCTCAGAAGACGGGATTACCCGCAGATTCTACCGGAAGCCATGCGCGGCCGGATGGCTGGATTGCAATCGAGCCCGCCCTGCGGCGTTGTGCCGCTGGCCGCATTCAGGCTTGCGGCACGGGAATGTGTTCCTGGACATGCACCACGACCCGGTTGCGGCCCCGGTCCTTGGACTGGTACAGGGCGCGGTCGGCCGCATCGAGCAGGCTGCGCGCCGAGTTGAACGGCTGCAGGGGCTGGTGGCAGGCGATGCCGGCGGAGAAGGTCACGTGCAGCATCTGGCCATCGATCTCGGCCACCGGCTGGGCGCTGAGGCTGTGCAGCACCCGGTCGATGGTGGCCTTGGCGCTGTCCAGTGCGGTGTCCGGGAAGATGATGACAAACTCCTCGCCGCCAAAGCGGGCCACGGTATCGATCGTGCGCACCCGGCTTTCCAGGTGCTGGGCAACACTCTTGAGCACATCATCGCCAATCAGGTGACCGTGGCGGTCGTTGATTTTCTTGAAGTCGTCCAGGTCGATGAAGGCCACCGACAGTGGCTGTTGGCGCTGGATGGCGTGGTCGAAGGCAGTCAGCAGGATCTTGTCGAAGTGGCCGCGGTTGATGGTGCCGGTAAGGGAGTCGCGGCTGGCCATCGTGCTCAATTCCATCGCCTGCCTTTCCAGGGCCTCGGAACGTTGCTGCAATGCCTCCTCGGCCAGCTGGCTCTGGCGCAGCTGGCGCAGCTCATGGATTTCCCGGGCCTGTTGCAGCAGGGCCGCCACATGCTCGGGCGTGGGCAGCACGGTTTCAAATACGCTGGCTGCATCGGGCAGCAGTTGCGCCACCCGTGCAAACACCTCCGTCAGTGCCTCCTGGTCCAGTCCGCAGGCTGCGGCCAGGCGCTGTTGCGCCGGCTGTGCTCCGGGGCCATCGAGCCAGATGTCGGCCAGGCTGCCGGAGGCATGGACGCAGCGCAGGAAGGTGTCCGTAGCGGGCGTGGGCGGCGTTTCGCTGCCGGCGATGGCATCGACCAGATACGCCGGAAGATTCCATTGCCGGGCCAGTTCGGCACCGATCGCGGCGTGGTCGGTGCCAAAATGCGTGTTTTCCAGCGCCAGCAGGCGCTGGTTGTCGCCGGTGGCCTGTGTGCTGAGGGATTGGTACAGCTCCGGCTGGCTCTGCATCAGGAACAGGCCGCCGATGTCCTGCAGCAGTCCTGCCAGCAGCAATGCGTCGGGCTGCTGCAGGTTCAGTGCCTCGCCCAGGGCGCGGGCGGCGACTGCGGCAATCAGGCTGCGCCGCCAGATGCGTTCGTGGGCGCTGTGCAGGCTTGCATCGCCCCGCAGGTTGCTCAACAGGCTGAAGCCAAGGGCGATCTGCAGGGTAGGGTGCAGGCCGAGCTTGTTGATCGCCTGCTGCAGGTTGTCAATCCGGCGGCGATTGGCAAACAGCGGTGAATTGGCCAGGCGCAGGATCCTTGCGCTGAGTGCCGGATCCATTGCGATCAGTTCGGCGGCGGTGCCGAGCTCGGCATCCGGATCCTGGGCCAGGGCGATGATGCGCATGGCGATGCCGGCCGGTGTGGGCAGGTTGCGGCACAGCAGTACTGCTTGGGTCAGCTCGGGCGACATCGGCCGTTCATGGAGTGTTTGTTTTCGTAGGATACAAAAATGCGCCCGATAAAGCAGGTCTTGTGACCGATATCATGTTTTTGGGCACAAAAAAGCCGCGGATGGCCGCGGCTTTTTTGCTGTAACGGTAGCGTCAGTCGCTGTTGCTTAGACCTGCATGGCCTTGGCAACTTCGGCCAGGTAGTCTTCCTGCACCTTCTCGATGCCTTCGCCGACGACCAGGCGGGTGAAGCCGATGACGTCGGCGCCAGCAGCCTTGACCACGGCTTCAACAGTGCGGCCGTCGTTGTCCAGCACATAGCTCTGGCCGTACAGGGTCACGTCGTTGACGATCTTGGCGGTCTTGCCGGCCATGATCTTTTCCAGGATTTCGGCCGGCTTGGACTTGTCCTTGTCGGACATCTTGGCCAGTTCGATTTCCTTTTCCTTGGCGATGTACTCGGCCGGAACGTCAGCGGCCTTGTTGTACGGCGGGTTCATCGCGGCCACGTGCATGGCCAGGCCCGAAGCCAGCTCGTCCGAACCGTTGCTCAGCTCGACCAGTACACCGATCTTGCCGTTGGTGTGGACGTAGCTGCCGATGGTGCTGGCACCTTCGACCTTGACCAGGCGACGGATCTGGATGTTCTCGCCCAGCTTCTGGATGGTGGCGGTGCGGGCTTCTTCAACGGTCACGCCGTCGCCGAAGGCGGCGGCCTTCAGGGCTTCCACGTCAGCAGCGCCGGAGGCCAGGGCGGCCTGGGCGACGGTGTCGACGAAGGTCTTGAAGTTGACGTCGTTGGCAACGAAGTCGGTTTCGGAGTTGACTTCGACCAGGACGGCCTTGCCACCTTCGGAAGCCACGCCAACGCGACCTTCGGCGGTCACGCGGTCGGCCTTCTTGTCGGCCTTGGCAGCGCCGGACTTGCGCAGGGCTTCAGCCGAAGCGTCGATGTCGCCGTTGTTTTCGGCCAGTGCCTTCTTGCACTCCATCATGCCGGCGCCGGTGCGCTCGCGCAGTTCCTTGACCAGGGAGGCGGTGATTTCTGCCATGGGAATTACCTCGGGGATTTGAAATGGGTAGGCCGGCGTCAGTGTCGCCGGCCTGTGTTGCAGTTCCGTGCAGCACCCGGCTTTCAAGGGCCGGATACAGGACCGGGCGTGAGGATCACGCCCGGTCGGAGGCCGGATCAGGCAGTGGCGTCGTCGCCCTTCTTGCCCTTCTTGGCCGGAGCGCGGCGGGCTGGCTTGCCTTCTTCCTCGGCAGCCACTTCAGCGAACTCTTCCTCGCTCACGGTGGCGGCGTGCGGAGCAGCGGCCTTGCCTTCGAGCACGGCGTCAGCAGCGGCGCGGGCATACAGCTGCACGGCGCGGATGGCGTCGTCGTTGCCCGGGATGGCGTAGTCCACCAGTTCCGGGTTGTAGTTGGTGTCCACCACGGCGATCACCGGGATGCCGAGCTTCTTGGCTTCCTTGATGGCGATGTCTTCGTGGCCGATGTCGATGACGAAGATGGCGTCCGGCAGGCGGTTCATTTCCTTGATGCCGCCCAGCGAGGCTTCCAGCTTGTCGCGCTCGCGGCGCAGGCCCAGCACTTCGTGCTTGACCAGCTTGTCGAAGGTGCCGTCGGTTTCACCGGCTTCCAGTTCCTTCAGGCGGGCAACCGACTGCTTGACGGTGCGGAAGTTGGTCAGGGTGCCGCCCAGCCAGCGCTGGTTCATGAACGGCATGCCGCAACGCTCGGCTTCTTCCTTGATCGACTCACGCGCGCTGCGCTTGGTGCCCAGGAACAGGATGGTGCCGCGCTTCTGGGCAATCGAGGAGATGAAGTTCATCGCATCGTTGAACAGCGGGACGGTCTTTTCCAGGTTGATGATGTGGATCTTGCCGCGGGCGCCGAAGATGTACGGAGCCATCTTGGGGTTCCAGTAGCGGGTCTGGTGGCCGAAGTGGACGCCGGCTTCCAGCATCTGACGCATGGTGACCTGGGGCATTGCAAAACTCCTTGGATGGGAATCTCCTGCCCGAAAGGAATAGGAAGGGCAGGCCGCGACGCGGCTGAAAGATTCCGGGGTTGGGCCTCCCTGCCGCGCCGTGGCCGAACCCCTCATGGAGGCACCCCGGCACGGGTTTGGGCAGCAGGTGTGTATTCACCGGTCACGCCCGGTGTTGGCGGTTTCCTGTGGCCAGGGCCGTGAAAACCCGTCGAGTATGGCAGCCAATGCCGTGCCAGGCAAGTGTCTGCGCCGCCCGAGGTGCGCCTGTGCGGTCGCGGGCCCATGGCCGCAGCGATGGCGCCAGCGTGCGCTGGATGGGTGATAATGGCGCGATGAGCGTGAACCTTAAAACCCCAGAAGAAATCGAGATGATGCGCATCGCCGGCCGCCTGGCGGCCGAGGTGCTGGACATGATCACCCCGTTCGTGAAGCCGGGCGTGACCACCGAAGAGCTGGACCGGATCTGCAACGAGCACATTGTCAACGTGCAGAAGACGATCCCGGCCAACGTCGGCTACCACGGCTTCCCGAAGACGGTCTGCGCGTCGGTCAACAACGTGATCTGCCATGGCATTCCCAGCGACAGCAAGGTCCTGAAGGACGGCGACATCGTCAATATCGACGTCACCGTGATCAAGGATGGCTGGCATGGCGATACCTCGCGGATGTACTACGTCGGCACCCCGTCGGTGATGGCCCGGCGCCTGTGCGAGGTCACCTACGAGGCGATGTGGCGTGGCATCCGTGCGGTCAAGCCGGGCGCGACCCTGGGCGATGTCGGTCACGCGATCCAGGAATATGCTGAATCCGAGCGCTTCAGCGTGGTTCGCGAGTACTGCGGCCATGGCATCGGCAAGGTCTATCACGACGAGCCGCAGGTGTTGCATTACGGCAAGCCGGGCACCGGGCTGGTGCTCAAGCCGGGCATGACGTTCACCATCGAGCCGATGATCAATGAAGGCACCCGTTACACCAAGGTGCTGCCCGATGGCTGGACCGTGGTCACCAAGGACCGCAAGCTGTCGGCGCAGTGGGAGCATATGGTGGCGGTGACCGAAACCGGGGTGGATGTATTGACCCTGGCTGCCGGCGAAGTGCCGCCGCTGTGAGCCGCGACCTCGTTGCCTCGCGGGCCGACGCCCAGGTCGACCCCGCCGGTGACGGGGCCTGGTCGACGCGTGCACGCGAAGTGCTGGTCGAGGCCGAGGCACGGCTGGACCGTCGCTTCGGCCAGACGGAAAACCCGGAAAAGCTGATCGCGCTGCGCGCGCGCGCGGTGGACCAGTTGCTGCGCAATGCCTGGGTGCAGTGCCTGCCTGCGGACAGCGGGCTGAGCCTGTTTGCGGTGGGTGGTTATGGCCGCGGCGAGTTGTTCCCGCACTCGGATATCGACGTGCTGGTGCTGGGTGAGCCGGCCGACCAGCTGGCGCATGCCGATGCGATTGCGCGCCTGTTTGCGATGCTGTGGGATGCCGGGCTGGCCATCAGCCATGCGGTGCGCTCGCTGGAGCAATGCGCCACGGCTGCGGCCGACCAGACCGTGATGACAGCGCTGATCGAGGCGCGCCCGCTGGTGGCAGACGCGGCCACCCGCAAGGCACTGGCCGCAGCAATTGCGCCGGAGAAGATGTGGCCGGCGCGCGAGTTCTTCCTGGCCAAGCGCGAGGAGCTGCAGGCCCGCCATCGCCGCTTTGGTGACACCGCCGACAACCTGGAGCCTGACATCAAGGAGGGCCCGGGTGGGCTGCGCGACCTGCATACCCTGGGCTGGATGTCGCTGCGCGCCTTCGGCGTGCGCGATATCGAGGCGCTGGTGGGGCTTGGGCATGTCGGCCTGGACGAGGCGGCCGCGCTCAAGCGCGAGCGCATCGTGCTGTCGCGTCTGCGTTATGGGCTGCACCTGGTGGCGCGGCGAGGCGAGGAACGGCTGCGCTTTGACTACCAGAAGGCGCTGGCCACGCGTCTGGGCTATGCCGATGACGATGGCAGCCTGGCGGTGGAAAAAATGATGCAGGGCTTTTACCGCGCTGCCGCGGTGATCCGCCGGGTGTCAGACCGCATGCTGCAGCGTTTTGAAGAACAGTTCGATGGCAGTGGCCTGGCGCAGCCGCTGCAGCGCGGCTTCAGCCTGCGCAATGGTTACCTCACTGCCGATGACCCGGCCTGGCCTTACGGCCGGATGGCCGACCTGTTTGACCTGTTTGCGGTCTGGGCCGCTACCGACGGGGTGCGTGGCCTGCATTCGTTGACGGCGCGCGCGGTGGCCGAGTACCTGGATGAAATGGCCGCCTATACCGCCGTCGACCAGCCCACGCGCGACCGTTTCCTGCGTTTGATGCGCGGCCCGCAGCCGGCGCAGACCCTGGCGCGGATGGGCCGGCTGGGGGTGCTGGGGCAGTGGATACCGGCCTTTGCCCAGGTGTCCGGACGCATGCAGTTCGACCTGTTCCATGCCTACACGGTGGA
Source organism: Stenotrophomonas koreensis (assembly GCF_001431525.1). Lineage (GTDB taxonomy): Bacteria > Pseudomonadota > Gammaproteobacteria > Xanthomonadales > Xanthomonadaceae > Stenotrophomonas > Stenotrophomonas koreensis. The sequence continues at coordinate 9,509 of NZ_LDJH01000008.1, read as the reverse complement.
CCAGCACACGCTGATGGTGCTGCGCAATATCGGCCAGTTTGCTTCTGGCCAGGTCGATGAGCGGTTTTCCATCGCCCATGCGGTCTGGCCACGCCTGAGCCAGCCTGAATTGCTGCTGCTGGCCGGCCTGTTCCATGACATCGCCAAGGGCCGCGGCGGGGATCATTCCGAGCTGGGCGCGGTCGATGCCCGCGATTTCTGCCAGGCCCATGGCCTGGATGCGCACGATACCGAGCTGGTGGCCTGGCTGGTGGAGCAGCACCTGCGCATGTCGGTGACCGCGCAGAAGCAGGACATTACCGACCCGGAGGTGGTGCACGCCTTTGCCCGTCTGGTCGGCAGCCGCGAACGGCTGGATTACCTGTACCTGCTGACCTGTGCCGATATCGCCGGTACCAGCCCGAAGTTGTGGAATGCCTGGAAGGACCGCCTGCTGGCTGACCTGTATTTCGCTACCCGGCGTGCGCTGCGTGAAGGCCTGGAGCCGCCATTGCCTGAATCCACCCGGGTGGCGGCAGCACGGCGCGAGGTGGCGGCTTGGCTGCAGGAGGGCGGCTACAGCACCGAGCAGGCAGCCGGCCTGCTGGCGCGGATGCCCGATGAAGCCTTTGTCCGCTTCCGGGTCGAGCAGCTGCTGTGGCAGGCACAGGCGCTGGCCGAAGTGGCACCCGGCGAGGTACTGGTGCGGGCGCGTCCGATCCAGCACGGCGCCAATGCGCTGGAACTGCTGGTGCATTCGCCCGACCGCGATGGCCTGTTCGCGGCCATCGTGATCAGCCTGGACCGGCTGGGCTTTGCCATCCATCGTGCGCGGATCCTCGACGGCCCGGACGACACCGTGCTCGATACCTTCGAGGTCAGCCCGGCCGACAGCTTTGCCGATCCCGATCCGCAGGCGCTGGTGGCCAACCTGCAGCGGGTGCTGTCCGCACCGCTGGATGCCCTGCGCCCGGTGCGCCGGGTGGTGCCGCGGCAGCTGCGCCACTTCCGTTTTGCGCCGCGCATCGAGTTTCCCGAGGCGGGCGAAAGCCACTGCACCTTGTTGAACCTGGTGGCGACCGACCGCCCCGGCCTGCTGGCCGATGTGGCCGAAGTAGTGCGCGACCAGAACCTGCGTGTGCATGACGCACGCATTGCCACTTTCGGAGAGCGGGGCGAGGACCAGTTCCTGCTCACTGATCATCAAGACCGTCCCCTGGACGAAACTGCCCGCCAGGCCTTGCGCGAAGCGCTGCTGGCCGCGCTGGCCCCCCGTTGAACTGGAGCCCATCCCCCATGGCAACCCGCAAGACCGCCACTGTGACCAAGACTGCCGCTGCGAAGGCGGGCGCGAAAAAAGCACCCGTGGCGAAAACGGTTGCTGCGCGCAACGCCGCAGTGAAAACCCCGGCCGCCGCCAGGCCGGCCGTGACCGCCGCTCCGGCCAGGCCCGCACCGCGCAAGGCCTCCGGCAAGACGGCGGTGGCAACGAAGGCCATCGCCAACAAGCCGGCCGGCAAGAAGGCCGCTGCCAGCAAGCCGCAGGCTGTGGCCAAGCCAGTGGTGGCGAAGGAATCGGTGGCAAAGAAGGCTGTGACCAGGAACCCGGTTGGCGTGAAGACGTCCGCCGCCAAGGCACGCAAGCCGGTCGCCAAACCGGCTGCCGGCAAGGCAGTGCCTGCCAGGCGTGCCGCTGCGCGTCCGGCCAGGGTGCCCGTTGCCAAGGCAGCGCCGCGCAACACCGCCGCGCGCAAGCTGGCCGCGCAGTTCAATGCCTTGAGCGTGGAACAGCTCAAGGCCCGTATCGAAGTGGTATTTGACGCCCGTGCCGCGCTGACCGCCGCCCAGATCAAGGCCGAGGTGGCCCCGCTGGTCAAGCGCGTGGTCACCGGTCTGGAGAGCGGTGAGTTCCGCGTGGCCCAGCCGCTGGACGAGGGGGGCTGGCAGGTCAATGAGTGGCTGAAGAAGGCCGTGCTGCTGTACTTCCGCATCAACGACATGGTGGTGACCACCGCCAGCCCGGCGCCGTACTGGGACAAGGTGGAGGCCCGCTTTGCCGGCTACGATGCCGCCAAGTTCCGCGAAGCCGGCGTGCGCGTGGTGCCCGGTGCAGTGGCCCGTCGCGGTACCTACTTCGGCCGTGACGTGGTGCTGATGCCCAGCTTCACCAATATCGGCGCCTACGTGGGCGAGGGCACCATGGTCGATACCTGGGCCACGGTAGGGTCGTGCGCGCAGATCGGCAAGCACTGCCACCTGTCCGGTGGTGCCGGTATCGGTGGTGTGCTGGAGCCGCTGCAGGCATCGCCCACCATCATTGAAGACCACTGCTTCATCGGTGCGCGCTCGGAAGTGGTGGAGGGCGTGATCGTCGGCCACCACTCGGTAATCGGCATGGGCGTGTTCCTGAGCCAGTCCACCCGCATCTACAACCGCGCCACCGGCGAGATCAGCTATGGCTACATCCCGCCGTACAGCGTGGTCGTGTCCGGCTCGCTGCCGAGCAAGGACGGCAGCCATTCGCTGTACTGCGCGGTGATCGTCAAGCAGGTGGATGAAAAGACCATCGGCAAGACCAGCATCAACGAACTGTTGCGCGGCCTGGCCGACTGATCCACCCACGGCCGGGTCCGTCCCGGCCGTTTTGCATTTGAGCGAATCCATATGACCGCCACCATGAGCGCCACGATCTTTGGCCTGAAGAACTGCGACACCTGCAAGAAAGCCACCAAGTGGCTGGACCGCTTCGGTGTGGCCTACACCTTCGTCGATTACCGCGACAACAAGCCTTCGCCCGAAACCCTGTTGGAATGGGCCGCCCAGCTCGGCGGTTTGGGCGCGATGGTCAACAAGTCCTCCACCACCTGGCGCCAGCTGCCCGACAACCGCAAGGCCGCCGCCAGCGATGCCGAATGGAAGCTGCTGCTGCGCGAATACCCGCAGCTGATCAAGCGCCCGGTCGTGGTCACTGCCGATGGCGTCGTCAGCCAGGGCTTTTCCGACAACGGCTTCAAGAAGCGCTTCAACATCGATTGACCGGCGGCAGCTTTGCTCCTGCTGTTGCAGGGGCGAGTCAGCCCGCCGCTTTTGCCTTTGCCTTTGCCCTGTGGGAGCGCGCCTGCGCGCGATGAGCCAATTCCTGGAATGCCATGTCCTGTGTCCTTGACCTTGCCTGCGAGCTGATTGCCCGCCCGTCCATCACCCCGGATGACGCCGGCTGCCAGCAGCTGATCGCTTCGCGCCTGGCCGCTGCCGGCTTTGCCATCGAACACCTGCGCCTGGGCGAGGTGGATAACCTCTGGGCCACCCATGGCCAGGGCGAACCGGTACTGGTGCTGCTCGGTCATACCGACGTGGTGCCGCCGGGCCCGCGCGAGGATTGGGTCAGCGATCCGTTCACCCCGGAAATCCGCGATGGCGTGCTCTACGGCCGCGGCGCGGCCGACATGAAGGGCAGCGTCGCCGCCTTTGTCGTTGCCGCCGAAGCGTTCGTTTCCGCTTATCCGCACCACACCGGCACTCTGGCCGTGCTGGTGACTTCTGATGAGGAAGGCGACGCGATTGATGGCGTGCGCCATGTCGCCCGCCTGTTTGCCGAGCGTGGCCAGCGCATCGACTGGTGCATTACCGGCGAGCCGTCATCGACCGCCGTGCTGGGCGACCTGCTGCGCGTGGGCCGCCGCGGCTCGCTCACCGGCACGCTCACCGTGCGTGGCGTGCAGGGTCATGTCGCCTATCCGGACAAGGCCAAGAACCCCATCCATCTGGCTGCACCGGCACTGGCCGAGCTGACCGCCCGCCGCTGGGATGACGGTTTTGAAAGCTTCCCGCCGACCAGCCTGCAGGTGTCCAACATCAACGCCGGCACCGGCGCCTCGAACGTCATCCCTGGCACGCTGGAGGTGATGTTCAACCTGCGCTACACCCCGCTGTGGAATGCGCAGAAGCTGGAAACCGAAATCCATACCCTTTTCGACGCGCACAAGCTGGATTACGCGATCAAATGGCACCGCAGTGGCGAGCCGTTCTACACCCCGGAAGGCCGCCTGCGTTCGGTTGCCCGGCAGGTGCTGGGCCAGTTTGCCGGCAAGGCGCCGGAGGAAAGCACCGGCGGCGGCACCTCCGATGCCCGCTTCATCGCCCCGCTGGGCGCGCAGTGCATCGAGGTCGGCCCGGTCAACGCCACCATCCACCAGGTGGATGAGTGTGTGCGGGTGGAGGATTTGGAGAAGTTGCCGGAGTTGTACCAGCAGTTGATCGCGCGGTTGTTGGATTGAAGAAAAACCCGGCGAAAGCCGGGTTTTTGCTGCACGGGCGTCAACCTGCGCTCATTGTCATGCGGGTTTCATGTGCTTGCAGCTGCGTCAGGTTATCTGCTGTCTGTTGAACTTTGCACTGGCGCGCAAGTTCGGCGTGCTCAAGGTTTTCATCGGCAGATTGTGTTGCGGCAATGCGGCCATCAATGTGGGTACGGAATATGCACCCATCGGTTCCTGTTGGGCTATACGCAGCAAAAACATTCTGCGCACCATCCTTTCCCATTCCTCCCATCACGTGGTCTACCTGCTTGATGGATGGGTCGTCCAGCTGCTTTCGGTATAGCGCCGCACTGACGTTGCGCGCCTCTGACTCCGACCAATTACCGGTGCCTACTACCCAGTCGTGAATCTTCTTGTAGGTGGCATGGTTGGCATGTGCTGGATCGTTTGCAAACAGCCTTGCGTCCACTGATGGCGAGTCGTTGTTGCTCGGTTGGTGTGCGGCAATTTTGGTAGGCTGTTCCGGCGCGGTGTATTTCAGTTTTTCTATCCGCTCCGGGCTGAGCATCCTGTTTTCGATGCCGGGCTCCACCCTGCCAGGGAAGTCATGAACCGGCACATCCATCAATTCGCCGAAAGTGCGATAGGCGGAGTTGCTATTGATGGTCTCAGCAAACACCTTGAAGCCGTAATTGGGATAGTTCAGATCCAACGCGTTGAGTTCTTGCACGGCATGGGCGGCGGCATTCCAGCGGCCCAGTACTTCATCCTTGGTGCCGGTGGCGACGGTGCGCGCTGGCTGGTCCTGTGCAATGTATGTGGTCGTATCTACCTTGGCGCCTATGCTTGCGGCATATTCCGCATCATGTGCGTAGTGCCACGCTCGTAGTGAATGCCTGGACTCATCGGATCCGATGGGGATGGCAGTTCCGGAGTCCCTGTCAGTAGCCAATCCATGCAGCTCGGCCAGCGCCTTCCCATGGTGGTCGCGTAGTACCCAATAGTTGTGTCCCGCAATGCCAGCAACGCCCAGCGATCTCGCTTCAATGGAATAGGTGTCCATCTTGATATCTCATCTCCGGGAGGGGGCAGTATTCAGTCTGCTTTGATGCATTCATCGACTTTACGCGTCAGGTCGTCGATGGCCTTCTGCACCCCAAGGTCCACGTAATAGGCCCCCGCGCCTTTGAGATGAACTCGAATGCCAGTGCCGGCGTTGATACGTTCAAGCCGCATGCGGAATCCCGTCTTGTCGTCGGCAGGATAGTCCCCCGATTCCAGCACCCCTTTGCTTTCGTCCCTCAGGGTGATCTTGGGCCAGGAGCTGCTTGTCTGCGACAGATCGCTCACAGCGGCTTCGGCGCAGTCAAAAATTCTTGCGTTCGATAGGTCGGCAGGTGTGGAAATGGATGCGCTGGCCATAGGCATTTTTGATGCGGACTGCGTCATGGAACATGCTCCGATTGCTGTTGCTGAAAAGGCTAAACAGGCAGCTGCTGCCGTTCTGGTGCGCCAATGACGTTGTTGGTTTGTCGCACCGAGAGTGAGTTCGTGCATACCGGGTCTCCTGTACTGCATGCCAGAATCAGAAGCTAAACTGTAATCAATTGAGTTTGTATGATGGTGTTCACCGATTGCCTGATTGGTTACATATTGCGTACGGAGGTCGCCGCCTTCCTCGGTCTCCTGCTGCGAGCAAATTTTTGAGGTTGGCAACAGCAGGTTGCCAATGAAACCGTTGCAACCCCCTGATCTGCCGGGTTAGTGTCGTCCCATGCACGCCGTCCTCAACGCCAACGTGGCCAATCCGAACAATCGCAACAATGCGATTGGGAACGATCGCGTGGGCAGGATGCGGGCCCGCGCACTGGCTTGAGGCACCGAGCCAGATCAACAAAACCCGCATCGCCCGATGCGGGTTTTTTGTTGGGCGCAGCGCAAGCCAGCAGCACCGCCACACGCTCCATCGCAACACCGCCGTACTTCCGTAAAGCCTTCGTCTTCCCCCACGTTTTGGAGTACCACCCATGTGTTCGATCTTCGGCATCTTCGGCCTGCAACCCGGTGACGACCTGGCCGCGTTGCGCCGCCAGTCCCTTGAGCATTCCCAGCGCCAGCGCCACCGCGGGCCGGACTGGAGCGGCGTGTATGTCGATGACGGTGCGATCCTGGTGCACGAGCGCCTGGCCATCGTCGACCCGGCCGGCGGCAGCCAGCCGCTGCTGTCCGAGGATGGCCAGCTGGCACTGGCGGTGAACGGGGAGATCTACAATCACGTCACGCTCAAGGGCCAGCTTCGCCAACCGTATGCCTTCCAGACCGCTTCGGACTGCGAGGTGATCAACGCGCTGTACCGCGAAGACGAGCCGGGCAGCTTCCTCAACCGCCTCAACGGTATCTTTGCCTTTGCCCTGTGGGACAAGGCCCGTGGCCGCGTGCTGATCGCGCGCGATCCGATCGGGGTGGTGCCGCTGTACTGGGGCCATGACAGCCAGGGCCGCCTGCGGGTGGCTTCGGAAATGAAATCGCTGGTGGATACCTGTGCCGATGTGGCCCAGTTCCCGCCCGGCCATTGGTATGACAGTGCCACCGGCCTGCTGACCAAGTACTACAACCGCCCCTGGCGCGATTACGCCGCCGTGGAGAGGGTTGCGGCCGATACCACCAAGCTGCGCGAGGCCTTCGAGGCGGCCGTGCACCGCCAGCTGATGACCGACGTGCCTTATGGCGTGCTGCTGTCCGGCGGGCTGGATTCCTCGCTGGTGGCAGCGGTAGCCGCACGCTATGCCCGCCACCGCATCGAGGATGGCGACCAGAGCGAGGCCTGGTGGCCGCGCCTGCACAGCTTTGCCATCGGCCTTAAAGGTTCACCGGACCTGGCCGCTGCCCAGGTGGCGGCCGATTACCTGGGCACCGTCCACCACGGCTTTGAATACACCTTCGAAGAAGGCCTGGACGCGCTGCCCGAAGTGATCCGCCACATCGAAAGCTATGACGTCACCTCGATCCGCGCCTCCACGCCGATGTTCCTGCTGGCCCGCCGAATCAAGGCGATGGGGGTGAAGATGGTGCTCTCCGGCGAAGGCAGCGATGAGATCTTTGGCGGCTACCTGTACTTCCACAAGGCACCGGACGCGCGCCAGTTCCACGAGGAGCTGATCCGCAAGCTCGATGCCCTGCACAACTACGATTGCCTGCGCGCCAACAAGTCGATGATGGCCTGGGGCGTGGAGCCGCGGGTGCCGTTTTTGGACCGTGAGTTCATGGACGTGGCCATGGCGTTTGATGCCAGGTACAAGATGGTCGACAAGGCCAGTGGCGGAGTGCAGCGGATGGAGAAGGGCATCCTGCGTGCGGCATTCGAAGGCTATCTGCCCGATGAGATCCTGTGGCGGCAGAAGGAGCAGTTCTCCGATGGCGTCGGCTATGGCTGGATCGACGGACTGAAGGCGCATGCCGAAAGCCAGGTCTCCGACCGTGAGCTGGCCGCCGCCGACAAGCGTTTCGGCGTCAACCCGCCGCAGACCAAGGAAGCCTATTACTACCGCAGCCTGTTCGAGCAGTTCTTCCCGACCCCGGCCGCGGCCGAAACCGTGCCCGGTGGCAAGTCGATTGCCTGCTCGACTCCGGCCGCACTGGCCTGGGATGCCAGCTTTGCCGCGATGGCCGACCCGTCGGGGCGCGCCGTGGCTGGCGTGCATGACCAGGCGGTGGCGAAGATCTGATGCCACGCCCTGCCGTGGGCTGAAACGACACCGGGCCGCATCACGCGGCCCGGTGTCTTGTTGCACGCTGCTGCGGCCCTCAGGCCGGCGAGCCGTCCGCCAGCGGGTAGTCGGTATACCCGTGTGCATCGCCACCGTAATACGTATCACGGTCCGGTTCGGTCAGCGCCAGACCCTCGCGCAGGCGGCGCACCAGGTCCGGGTTGCTGATGAATGGCTGGCCGAAGCCGGCCAGGTCGATCAGTCCGGCATCGACCAGGCGCTGTGCGCGCTCGCCGGTCATCTTTCCGGCCAGGATCAGGGTCGGGCTGAAGGTGGCGCGGAATTTTGCCAGCAGCGCCTCGTCGATCGCATGCGGTTGGCCGTCGGCGGTGCCGTTGTCGGACAGGTGCAGGTAGGCGATGTTGCGCGCACCGAGCTCTCCGGCCAGGTACAGGTAGGTCGCCTCGTTGTCCTCGTAGGGGCGCATGTCGAAGACGAAACCGTTGGGCGCCAGGCGGATGCCGACCTTGTCGGCACCGATCCGGGCGATGGCCGCATCGACCACCTCCAGCGTGAAGCGGGCACGGTTTTCGCGGCTGCCGCCGTAGCGGTCGCTGCGCTGGTTGACGTTGGGGTTGAGGAACTGCTCGAACAGGTAGCCATTGGCGGCGTGGATCTCCACCCCGTCAAAGCCGGCGGCGATGGCATTGGCTGCCGCGTCGGCGAAGGCCTGCACCAGCTGCTCGACCTCGGCCGTTTCCAGTGCCCGCGGCGGGGTGGGTGCGGCGCGGCCGGCGCTGCCATCGGGCAGGTTGATGAAGCACTGGCTGTAGGGACTGTCGGCCACCGGCACCGCGCTGGCGCTGAGCGGGGCGCCGCCATCGGGCTGCAGCGAGGAGTGCGACATCCGGCCCACATGCCAGAGCTGGGCGAAGATGCGCCCACCGGCGGCGTGCACGGCATCGGTGACCAGCTTCCAGCCGGCGACCTGGGCCTGCGACCAGATCCCCGGCACGCCGACATAACCCTGGCCGGACGGAGTGACCGGGGTGCCTTCGGTAACGATCAGGCCGGCACTGGCGCGCTGGGCGTAGTACTGCGCGGTGAGCGCGTTGGCGATGCAGTCCGGGTTGCGTGAGCGCGTCATCGGCGCCATCACGATGCGGTTGGCCAGCGGGGTGCCGGCCATCGAGTAGGGGGTAAACAACGAAGTCATCAGGGCATCCTGAAATCAGTGGGGATGGCCGGCAAAGCGTTGCACAGGGCCACGATCCTGTGGGTGATGGCGGTGCAATGCACTGTTCCGCGCGTCTGCGCGTGTGCTTGCCGGTGCTGCTGCCGGCAACCTGCGGACCAGCGGCTGCCCGGCGTGACCAGGCTCAGCCGGGCGGGGCAAGGGTCAGTGTGTACAGGGCCGGCCCGGGCAGGAACGGGGTGGGGCGGCCGGCGACCCAGTCATCATGGCCTGCGCCCCAGAACGGCGACAGCGGGTGCCCACTCTGGCCGCCGGGCATGTGCACGATGCCATCGCGTTCGTGGCCGGGGGCCACGAACGCGATGGCAT
>NZ_LDJH01000007.1 GCF_001431525.1 Stenotrophomonas koreensis | reverse complement strand
CCGCGCGCTGCTGCTGGCCAGCCCGCTGCGGCCCGGATGGTTGTGCGCAACCCACCGGCAGTGCCGGGGCAGACAGCCAGGGGCAGGTTTTTTTCCTCCGGCTTGGGCAACAATGGCGGGCCGGGCTTCCCACCCATTGCCGCGCTGGCGGCCTTTGCCGACGAGACACAGTGAAAACACCTGTACAACTTCAAGAATTGATCGACGACGGCGTTATCGACGAGGTACTGCGTCCGCTCAAGAGCGGCAAAGAAGCAGCGGTGTATGTCGTGCGTACCGGCGATCAGGTGCGCTGTGCCAAGGTCTACAAGGACATGGCCCAGCGCAGCTTCCAGCAGCGGGTGCAGTACCAGGAAGGGCGCAAGGTGCGTGGCAGCCGCGAGGCGCGGGCCATGGCCAAGGCCAGCAAGTACGGCCGCAAGCAGCAGGAACAGGAATGGAAGAACACCGAGGTCGATGCGCTGTACCAGCTGCGCGCCGCCGGTGTCCGTGTACCCGAGCCGTTTGGTTATTTCCACGGCGTGCTGGTGATGGAACTGGTCACCGATGCCGAAGGCTTCAGCGCCCCGCGTCTGGGCGAGGTGGCGCTGGAGGCCGGACAGGCGCGTGATTATCACCGCGTGCTGCTGGAGCAGATCAAGCTGATGCTGTGCTGTGGCCTGATCCATGGCGACTTGTCGCCGTACAACGTGCTCATCGGCCCGGATGGCCCGATCGTGATTGATTTCCCGCAGGTGGTCAGCGCGGCCGGCAACAATGCCGCGCGCACCATGCTGCTGCGCGACGTCAACAACCTCACCGCCTACCTGGGACGCAGCGCGCCGGAGCTGCTCGATACCTGGTATGGCGAGCAGATGTGGGAGCTGTTCCAGGCCGGTGACCTCTACCCGGATACCGTGCTCACCGGTGAGTACACCCCGGACGAAAGCGCGGTGGACCTGGACAGCGTGCGCGAGGCAATCAACGACGCGCGCGAGATGGCGCTGATCCGCGAGCAGGGCCGGCGCGCGGCCGAGGAAGAGGATTACTGAGCCTTGCCTGCCCGCCGCTCCCGGCGGGCAGTTGCTCAGCGTGGCAGGTCGCGGGCGACCCGGAAGCCGCTGGTGGTGTCGGCCCCGCCGGCATTGCCGGGGCGGCGGGCACTGGCCCGGCTGACCTGATCGAGCAGGTCGTGGCCACCGTTACGGAGCACGCGCCGGGCAAAGCCGTCACCGGCGCGGCAGCCACCGTTGCGCGCGCGTGCATCGGCCGGGCGCCCGGCATGGCTGTCGTGCCAGCAGTCCTGTACCCATTCGGCCACGTTGCCGCTCATGTCATGCAGGCCAAAGCGGTTGGCCTGCTTGCGTCCGACCGGCTGCTGCCAGTTGATACCCGTGCCATGGTCAGCATTGCCGGAGTACCAGGCCACCGCATCGGCATGGTTGCTCCCGCAGTACAGATGGCGGCCACCGGCACGGCAGGCATATTCCCATTCGGCCTCGGTGGGCAGCCGCCAGCCGCCGCGGCCGGCACTGTTGAGCCAGGCCACGAAGGCCTGTGCATCGTTCCAGCTGACCAGCACCACCGGTGCCTCCGGGCCACGGCGGTTGAACTCATGGAAGTGCTGGTGCAGGGTGTCCTGCGCGCCGGTCGCCTCGATGAAGGCCAGGTACTGGCCCAGGGTCACTTCGAACTTGCCGATGATGAAGCTGCCCACCCGGACGTTGACTGGCGGGCCTTCCTCGGCACCGGCCTGCGGATCGGCCGGTCGGCAGTCCGCGTCGCCGCACCCACCCATCACGAAGCTGCCGGCAGGCAAACGCATCGAGCGCAGGCCGATGCGTTCGGCCGGCGATGGGCCGGCCGCAGCGGCCGGCAACGGGCCCCGCGCCCAGGAGGGAGCAGGGCCGAGCAGGGCCAAGCCGAGCACGGCGGCCAGCAGCGGACGGGGCGCGCGGACATGCTCAGCGTGCCCGCAGCGACAGCACGAACACCCCGCCCAGCAGCCCGGCCAGCACCAGCAGGTACCAGTCCATCGGCGGCAATGGCTCGCCATCGGGCCAGTGGCGTGCCGGGCGGTCGGCCATGTACTTGATGCGGATGCTGCCATCGGCCAGCAGGTGTTCGATATCGCGCGGGCTCAATACCAGCGGGTAAACGAAGGCGGTGCCACTGTCGGGGGTGATGCGTACGTCCAGCTGGCCATCGCCGCTGGCAAACCACTGGTTGGCCTGGGTGGTGTACTTCGAGGCACGGGTGACCGTGGCCGCAATGCCGCCGGTCAGGGCGTGGCGGTCCACCACATCGGCGATGAAGCCGACCAGGCAGCCCAGCGCCATGAACAGCAGGACCGCGCGCAGGCGGTTGCGGCGGTACAGGGTATGGAAATCGTTGCTCATTGCATCGCCTTGCCCAGCAGGTACAACCCGAACAGCCCCAGGTAGATCAACGGCACCTTCTGCAACGACAGGCCCATGAAACGGTGCGGTTCCTCCCCGGGTTCGGCCTAACCGTTCAGACGGTTGCCCAGCCACCACAGCAGCGGGCTGCCGGCCAGCAGCAGGCCCCAGAACAGCTTCGCGCCCGCCGGGTGGTCAATATCTCCCAGCAGCATGACCACCAGTGCCAGGCAGGCAACAGGCAGCAGGATTCCGGCCAGGCCATAGCCCCGCCACGACAAAGAAAACATCGATTTCCCCCCAGGCTCATCAGCGGCAGGCATTTTCAAGGCGGCGGCATGACAAGCGCAATGGGCGCCTGTGACCAGCGGCCGGATGTCGGGATGCCTGGCCGCTGCCGGCCCTGCAGGCGGTTGATGCGGCCTGCCGGACGCCGCGGCAGGCGAGGGGGCGCGGTGTCTTCAACGCATCGACGGGCTGCCCACCTCGCGCACGCCGGCCATCTGCGCGGCATTGCGCAGGGCCTGCAGCAGCCGGGCCAGCGGGGCACTCTGCGGTTCGCCGGCGCGGGTGTAGGCCATCACCGGGCGCTGCCAGCTCATGCCCGGCACGTCCAGCGCGACCCAGTGCCCGCTGAGCAGTTCGGCGTGGGCAATGCGGCTGGGCAGCAAGGTGAGATAACCACCTTCGCGCACCAGGGCGCGCAGGAATTCCGGCGAGCCGGTGTCCATGGTGTTGGCCGGTGGCTGCAGCCCGGCATCGAGGAACTGCTGGCGGAAGGCGTGCTCGACCTCGCCCAGGCGGCGGCCGAAGATCCACGGCTGGTCGATCAGGCTGGCCAGCTGCAGGGCCCGCGTGCGCGCCAGCGGATGGCGCACGCTGGCCAGCACACGGTACTCATCGTGCATCAGCACTTCGCTGGCGATGCGCGGATCCGGTGGCTCCGCACCGGTGGTGTGCAGGGTCACCACCACGTCCAGTTCGCGCGCCAGCAGCGCCGGCAGCAGCTCCGGGGCAATGCCGCCGGCCACGTGCACGCCGATCTTCGGCCAGTGCCGGCGCAACGCCAGTACCGCCGGGGCGAGCAGTGAGCCGGCGGTGGACGGCCCGGTGCCGATGCGTACCTGGCCCTCGCTGCCGGTCTGCATCTCGGCCAGCCGGTCCTCGAAGCGGCGTACCGCGTCATCGGCGGTGCGCGCGTGGTCCAGCAGCAGGCGGCCGGCATCGGTGAGCACGGCCTGGCGGGTGCCGCGCTCGAACAGGCGCTCGCCCAGCTGCTGTTCCAGCGCATTGATGCCCTTGCTCAGCGCCTGCTGGGTGCGCCCGGTGGCGGCGGCGGCGCGGGTGAAGCTGCCATGTTCGACCACGGCAAGGAAGTAACGCAGCTGGCGCAGGTCCACGGGTTTGTCCTTTCAACAACCATTGGTTGTGGATCGTACGCAAATTGGTTGGCGATATGTACGGACATGTCCAACAGTAAGGACATTCGCAACCGCCCTGGGAGGGGAACATGGCCAGCCTGAATTCTGTCAAGCAGTGGGACCAGCAGTACGACCTCGTCATTGGTGGCTTCGGCCTGGCGGCGATGAGCGCGGCGATCGAGGCGCATGACGCCGACCCGAACCTGTCGATCCTGATCCTGGAAAAGGCCCCGGAAGCCGAAACCGGCGGCAACAGCCGCGTGGCCGGCCAGTCGCTGTTGATCACCAAGAATGCCAAGGTGCTGGCCGAGTACCAGCGCAAGATGAGCGTGGCCAACCCGATCCCGGAAGACATGCTGGTGCCGTGGTCCGAGGCGATGGAAGCGCTGGAGCCGTGGATCCAGGAGCGTGCGGCCCAGGCCGGTGCGCAGTACATCCATGGCACCGGCTTCTCCGAGCGCGATGCGGTGCTGGAATTCCCCGAGTTCGGCGCCCGCGAGGCGGTGCACTGCACCGCCACCATCCTGCCGCTGCCGTCGGGCGTGTACCTGGCCTTCCGCGAGAACATCCGCCAGCGCCCGCGCATCCAGATCGCCTATGAATCCCCGGTGCGTGACCTGATCCAGGACCCGGACACGCTGGAAGTGTTCGGCGTGGTCGCCGAGCAGAACGGTGCGCGCGTGAACATCCGCGCCAACAAGGGTGTGGTGATGGCCACCGGTGGCTTCGAGGCCAACCTGGACATGCAGCGCAACTACTTCGGCCTGTCCAACCCGGCGCCACTGGGCACCCCGCACAATACCGGTGACGGCATCAAGATCCTGCAGAAGGCCGGTGCCGACCTGTGGCACATGCGCAACCAGGGCCAGTCCGGTGGCATCTGGCCGGGCTTCAAGCCGGAAGGCTTCGTCAACGGCTTTTTGCGCAACTTCTTCTGGCAGAGCTTCAGCTGGATCGAGGTGGACGCCAACACCGAGCGTTTCTACAACGAAACCGCCGAGCTGCAGCTGACTCACTACAAGGAAAAGAAGCACGGCCATTGGGTCGATACCCCGCACTACCGTGCGCAGCCGGTGCACATGATCTTTGACCACAACACCTGCCAGTACAACAAGCTGGTGGTGGAAGTGATGAGCTGGAACCCGGTGGTGCGTGGCTACCAGTGGTCGGACGACAACTCGGCCGAAATCGCCAAGGGCTGGATCCAGAAGGCCGACACCATCGAGGAACTGGCGGTGCTGATCGGGCGTGACCCGGCCAAGCTGCGCGCGGAAGTGGACCGCTACAACGCTGCCTGTGCCGCCGGCAACGACGAGGCCTTCGGCCGCAATCCGCTGACCCTGCAGCCGATAGCCCAGGGCCCGTTCTACGGCGTGCGCATCGACCCGGTGATCGTCTGCACCGGCGGTGGTGCCCGTCGCAACATCAAGTCCGAGGTGCTCGACCACGCCGGCCAGCCGATCCCGCGCCTGTACGAGGCCGGCGAGATGGGCTCGATGTTCTCCGACCTGTACCAGAACGGTTCCTACCTGACCGAGGCGATGATCTCCGGCCGTGCCGCCGGCCGTGGCATCGTCGGCCTGAAGAACTGGGAGGGCTGAGCCATGAAGGTGGTGACCCCGATGACCAAGCTGGACGTGCGCATCAATGACGTCAAGGCCGAGGACGGCCTGCTGGTGATGGATGGCGTGGCCGGCATGATGCAGTGCAAGACCTCGCTGACTCCGGCCGAGTTCCGCCAGATGATGCGCCTGGCCCTGCGCCCGAGCGTGCTGGCGCTGCTGTTCAAGAAGTAAGCCCTGGCGGGCCTGGCCCTTGCCCGGCCAGGGTGCTGGCAGCCCGCCCGATGCGTCGATCCCTCCCCCGGGCGCATCGGCGGCTGCCGCACCCGGCACGCCAGGCCAGCCACCGTCGCAGGGCGAACGGCCGGCAACAAAAAGCCACCGCATGCGGTGGCTTTTTGTTGGTTCGCGAGTTCGCTTCCACAACAGCCTGCTGCAGGCGACGGCCTTTGTGGCTGTGCGCTGGCACGCGACAGGCCAACCAGACCGCGGCGGGGGCCGCTGCTGCAGCGGCCGGGAACCTGGCCTGCAACGGCGGTCAGCCTCGCGGCTTGATCAAGACCGTTGATCCCCACAACAGCCTGCTGCAGGCAGGCACCTTGGTGGGAGTGCGCTTGCGCACGATGCTTGTGCCTTGAGCGGCCAGCTCAGCGGTGGTTGCGCGAGAGCACCATCGAATAGGCAAAGCGGCCCGGCGGATGCAGGCTGGTGGCAATCAGCAGCAGCTTGCCCTGGGTATCGCGGTAACGGCGCTGCACGCGCATGGCCGGCTCGCTTTTCTTGATCCCCAGCTGGCGTGCGTCCTCGGTGCTGAAGGAAGTTGCATCGAACACCTGCTCGACCCGCGACAGCCGGGTCGGTTCCAGGAAGCGCGCCACCGCGCGCGCGGCGGTGGCCACATCCAGCAGCTTGTCCACCGGCACCGTGCTGCGCACCGGGATCCACATCTCGGTCACCGCCAGCGGCTGCCGGCTCGGTTCCTCCAGACGCAGGGTGTACAGGCGCAGGTAGTCCTTGCCTTCGGTGATTTCCAGCTGGCGTGCGATCTCGGCGCTGGCCGGCAGGCGCTGGGCGCTGATCACCTGCAGGCGGGTGGTGTTGCCGTACTGCAGCAGCAGGTCGACGGTGTCGATCTCGTGCTCGTAGCGCATCGCCACGTTCTGCGCGATCACCCGGGTGCCGGCACCGGGGCGGCGGTCGACCAGGCCGGCGTTGATCAGCTGGGTCAGCGCGGCGCGCGCGGTATGCCGGCTGACCTGGTAACGCTCGCACAGCTCCAGTTCGGTCGGCAGCAGGGTGCCCACCGGGTATTCGCCCTTCTCGATTGCCCGTTGCAGGGCATCACCGAGTTCGGCGTAACGGGGTTTGGTTCGGCGTGAGCCAGTCATCAGTGGCAGTCCTTGTCTTGTTCAGAGTGTCCGTGAGAGTTCATGCCAGGCGCTGCGCAGCTGCTCACGGTGCTCGGGGGCGGCAATGGCGATCAGGGCAGCAGCCCGTTGGTGTACATCCAGATGACGAAGGTCAGCCACGCCATGCTCGGTGACGATGCAGTCGGCATCGACCCGGGCAAGGCTTACCGGACCAGTGGGCAGCATCGGCACGATGCGGCATTGTCCCTTCGGGGTGCTGGCCGGGAGCGCAATGATGCCGCGCCCGGCAGCGCTTTGGCGAGCACCGGCAATGAAATCGGGCAGGCCGCCGACCCCACTCATTTGCCTGCCAGACAGGAACTCGCCGTTGACCTGGCCCAGCAGGTCCACCGACAGCGCGCTGTTGATCGCGTGCAGGCTGTCGATGCCGGCCAGGGTGGCGGCGGCATGGGTATGGCCGACCTCGCGGAACTGGATCTGCCCGCAGGCGCGGTACAGCGCCTGGCTGCCCAGGGCCACGCCACTGACCACCGCATCGTCGGCATCGGCCAGCGCGCCGGATTCGTACAGGCCGAGCAGGCCGTCGGAGACCATGCCGCTGTGGATGCGCATGCCGCGACGGTCGGCCACCGCGCGCAGCACCGCCGACTGCAGCCGGCCCAGGCCCAGCTGCAGGGTGGCGCCATCGTCGATCAGTCCGGCCACCTGCCGGGCCACCGCATCCATCGCCGGATCGGCCGGCGGGTCGGGCACTTCCAGCAGTGGCGCCTCGGCCTCGATGGCCGCGGTGATCGCGCTGTACGGGATGGACGGGCCACGGGTGCGCGGCATCAACGGGTTGATGTGCGCCAGCACCACGCGGGCCCTGGGCCAGGCCGCCGGGGTGAAATCGCAGGCGATGCCCAGCGAGCAGTTGCCGTGGGCATCGGGCGGGGCCACCTGCACCAGCGCCACGTCGAAGCGGGCCACCTCGCGCAGCCAGCGCCAGGTCGCCGAATAGGTCATCGGCAGGTAGTCCACCCGCCCGGCCAGCCAGCTTTCGCGCAGCTCGGCCGACAGGAAGATCGTGCGCTGGCGCGCCTGCGGGTGCAGCCCGGCAAAATCAAAACGGTTGACCGTGGGGATCTGCACGCCGCTGTAGCGGGTGCCGGCGCTGGCCTCTGGCTCGGACTGCAGCCATTGTTCAAACAGCAGCGAATGCCCGGCGCAGCCAGGGGCGTAGACCTCGCCGGCAGCGCGGATGTGGTCCAGGAAGCGGGAGCGGTCCAGCGCGTGTGGCATGCGTACATCCAATCAAGATCGATGCGCGGATCATATGATATGTCCGGACAAAGTTGGGTATGATCGAAACCTGCGCGGCATCCGCACGCCGCGTCCTGTTCCACTTGTCGATGCAGGAATCCTTGATGACCGTGGCCGCTTCCTCCCTTGTCCAGCAACTGGCACTGCTGCTGCAGCGTCCGGTCGACATGCCGGCGCGTCAGCGCGCGGCAGCGCTGCTGGTGGACTGGCTGGGCTGCGCGCTTGGCGGCCTGCGCAGTCCGCTGGCTGCGCAGCTGCAGACGCTGCTGGCGGCCGGGGCCAGCGCGCCGGGACCCTGCACGGCAGTGAGCGTTGGCGCGCGGACGATCCACGATGCGCTGCTGCTCAATGCCGCGCTGGGCAATGTGCTGGAAATGGACGATGTCCACCGCACGGCAATCCTGCATCCCGGTCCGGTGGTGATCCCGGTGGCGCTGGCCGCTTGCCAGCAGGCCGGCGGCAACGGCCATGACCTGCTCGATGCGATCGTGCGCGGCTACGAGGCCACCATCCGCATCGGCCGCGCGCTGGGTACCTCGCATTACCGCTACTGGCACCCGACCTCGACCGCCGGCGCATTTGGCGCCGCCGCGGCGGCCGCCTCGGTGCTCGGCCTGGACGCCGGGCAGACCGCCGATGCGCTGGGCACGGCCGGCAGCCGCACCGGCGGCCTGTGGCAGATGCGTCATGAGGACGTGCCGACCAAGTCGCTGCACAACGCCCAGGCCGCACAGAGCGGCTGGCAGGCCGCGTGGCTGGCCAGCGCCGGCGTGCGCGGGCCGCTGCGCATCCTGGAGGGCGAGCAGGGCCTGTTTGCCGCCACCGCGCCGCAGGCCGATGCCGCGGCGGTGACTGCGCCGGAGGCCGACTGGCTGATCCATGCCACCAGCCTCAAGCCATGGCCGGCCTGCCGGCATGCGCACCCGGCCATCGATGCGCTGCGTGATGCGCTGGCCACGCGCGTGGCCGATGACGGGGTGGCGATCGCATCCATCCACGTGGCCACCTATGCCGAGGCGCTGCGTTTCTGCGACCGGCCCGAGCCGGTGACCGCGCTGCAGGCCAAGTTCTCGCTGCAGCATGCGCTGGCGGCGATCTGCGTGCGTGGCACCCCGCAGCTGGCCGATTACACCGAGGCTGCCTGCCACGATGCGGCCATTGCCGCCTTCCGCCAGCGCGTGGTGGTGGCCGAGGACGCCGGCTGCAGTGCCCGTTTTCCGCAGCATTACGGTGCCAGCGTGCAGTTGCAGCTGGCCGATGGCCGGGTGCTGTCTGCCAGCCGCATCGATGCCTGGGGCGACCCGGAGCAGCCGATGGCCACTGCCGACATCGATGCCAAGGCGCTGGCACTGGCCGGGTGGGGTGGGGTAGCGGACGAGCTGGCCGATGCGCTGATCGTCCAGGTGCGCGCGCTCACCGAAGGCGGCACCCTGGATGCCCTGAACGAACTGCTGCTGCGAGTGTCCCCATGTCGCTGACCGATGCCCTGCTGCGCCATGCGCAGACGCTGCGTTTTGACGATCTCGGCCCGGAGGCGGTGGCCGCAACGCGGGTGTTCCTGATGGATTCGCTGGCCGTGGGCATTTCCGGCTCCGGCCCACAGGTGCCGTTGACAGCAGCCATCCGCGCCAGTGCCGCCAGCTATGGCAGCGGTGCCAGTGCCCGCGCGTGGGTCACCGGTGAGCCACTGCCGGCCCCCAGTGCGGCAATGGTCAACGGCTGGCAGATCCACAGCCAGGAATTTGATTGCGTGCACATGCCGGCGGTGGTGCACCCGATGGCGGTGATTGCCTCGGCGCTGATCGCGGCCGCCGAGCACAAGGCCAACGTTGACCAGGCGCCCGTCGATGGCCGTGCCTTGATCACCGCGCTCAACGTGGCGGTGGATGTGGCCACCCTGCTGGGCATCAGCGGCCGTGCGCCGATGCGCTTCTTCCGTCCGGCCATGTGCGGCGCACTCGGCGCCACCGCCGGCATTGCCCACCTGCATGGCGCCGACGCCGTGCTGATGCGCAATGCGCTCGGCCTGACCTACAGCCACCTGTCCGGCACCATGCAGGCGCATGTGGAAGGCTCACCGACCCTGGCCCTGCAGATTGCACTGAATTCGCGCGCAGCCCTGAGCTGCTGGGAGCTGGCCCGTCACCGGTTCCCGGCCCCGCAGAACATGCTTGAAGGCCCGTTCGGCTACCTGCCGCTGATCGAGGGCCAGTTCGATACCGGCCCGGCGCTGGCCAGGCTGGCGGCGGGCGAGTCGCAGATGCTCAGCGTCAGCCACAAGGTCTTCCCCACCGGTGGGGCGGCGCATGCCGCGCAGGACATGCTGATGGAGCTGCGCGCCGCGCACGGCCTGAGCCTGGACAACGTGGCGCGGATCGAATTGCTGGCGCCGCCGCTGGTGCACCGCCTGGTCGGTCGTCCGTACGTAGCCGACATGCAGACCAGTTATGCGCGCCTGTGCCTGCCGTTCCTGCTTGGCACGGTGCTGCTGGACGGCAAGGTCGGGCTGTCGGCATATGCGCCGGAAAAACTGGCCGACCCGCGCCTGGCTGCCTTCGCCCCGCACCTGCAGCTGCTGCCCAATGACTGCAATGACCCCAACGCGCTGGTGCCGCAGTCGCTGCGCGTGACCCTGCACGACGGCAGCGTGCTGCACAGCCATCGCGACGCGGCGATTGGTTCACCGCAACGTCCGCTCAGCCGTGACCAGCAGCTGGAGAAATTCCATCACTGCCTGGATCACGCCGCGCGTCCGTTCCAGGCGCAACACCGATCCACCCTTATCTCCCACATCGATCATCTGGAAGACATCGCCGATGTCCGCCAGCTGGTTGACCTGCTGATTGTCGAGGCACCATGAGCTACGCCACCTATTTCGAATCGTTTGATGTCAACAAGCTGCTGGAGCAGTTTCCGCTGGACCAGGCCTTCACCGACAAGTTCAAGGCCATCAGCCGCGAGCAACTGCGCGCCGAGCAGAACGAGAAGTTCCTGCGCTGCGTCGCGCGTGCCTGGCAGATCCCGTTCTACCAGCGCCTGTGGGGCAATGCCGGGATCAAGCCGGAAGACATCCGCAGCCTGGATGACATCACCAAGCTGCCGGTGTTCGGCAAGCACGAAATCATGGCCTCGGTCGAAGCGAATCCGCCGCTGGGCGATTTCCACGGCTGGCAGGACGGTACCGAGGCCGGCAACAAGCCGCTGGTGTTCCATACCACTTCCGGCACCACCGGCCGGCCGCAGCCGCTGGTGTTTTCGCCGCACTCGCGCGAGGTGCAGTCGCTGCTGCTGGCGCGCCTGTACCGCTGGCAGGGGATGAAGCCGGGCGACGTGGTCCACTCGGTCTACGGCCACGGCATGATCAACGGCGGCCACTATGTGCGCGAGGCGATCACCCATTACACCCAGGCCCTGTTCTGCTCGGCCGGCACCGGCATCGAGATGCGCTCGGCGCAGCAGGTGCAGCTGATGAAGAACATGGGCACCAACGTCATCGTTGGTTTTGCCGATTACATCAAGAAGCTGGCCGACGTGGCCCGCGAGCAGGGCCTGGAACCGGGCAAGGACATCCCGGTGCGGATGATCTGTGGCCACCTGGGGCGTGAATCGCGCGAGTCGCTGTCGGCGGCCTGGGGCGGGGTGGAGCTGTATGACTGGTACGGCGTCGGTGACACCGGTGCGATTGCCGGCCAGGGCCCGGACCAGGATGGCCTGTACCTGATGGAAGATGCCCAGTACGTGGAAATCCTCGGCGTCGACGATGGCCAGATCGTGGCCGATGGCGAGGTCGGCGACATGGTGGTGACCTGCCTGTACAAGGACGACATCTACCCGATCATCCGCTTCAACACCCATGACGTGACCCGCGTGCTGACCACCCCGTCCTCGCTGGGCATGAACCTGCGCCGGATCGAGGGCTTCCTCGGCCGCAGCGACAACATGGTCAAGATCCGCGGCATCAATGTGTTCCCGCAGGCGATGGCGCCGATCCTGGAAGAGCACGCCGCGTTTGCCGGTGAGTTCATCTGCATGGCCAGCCGCGATGCCACCGGCCGCGACGAGCTGGCGGTGCATGTGGAGACCCATGCCGCGCTGGACGATGAGGCGGTCAATGCCGCGTTCTGCGCGCTGCTGCGTCAGCGACTGGGCGTGGAGATGGGCGTGGTGCTGTGCGCGCCGGGCTCGCTGGCACCGCTGACCGGGATCGAGGTGCGGCAGAAGCCGGTGCGCCTGATCGACAAGCGCTTTGCCTGAGGACACACCGTGAGCCATGCCGATGCCGGGCTGCTGGCCCGTGACCTGACCGATCAGCGGGCCCTGCTCGCCGACCGGCAGGTTTCCAGTGTGGAACTGGCCACCCAGACCCTGGCCGCGGTGGCGGCCAGTGCCGGGGCGGTCAATGCCTACCTCAGCGTTGATGCCGATGCGGTGCTGGCCGCCGCGGCGGCCAGCGATGCACGCATTGCCGAAGGCCGGGCACGGCCACTGGAAGGCGTGCCGGTGGCGGTCAAGGACAACATCGACGTGGCCGGCATGGTGACCACCGCCGGCATGGGCACGCGCCGGCATGCCGCGCCGGCGGCGGCCGACAACCCGGCGGTGGCTGCCTTGCGTGCGGCCGGCGCGGTGATTGTCGGCAAGCTCAACATGCACGAAGCGGCGATGGGCGCCGACAACGCCAACCCGTTCTATGGCGATTGCCACAACCCGCACCGCCACGGTTACACCCCGGGTGGTTCGTCCGGTGGCAGCGGTGCGGCCGTGGCCGCCGGCCTGTGTGCGGCGGCACTGGGTACCGACACCATGGGCTCGGTGCGCATTCCAGCCGCCTACTGCGGTGTGGTCGGCCTGAAACCGAGCTGGGGGGCGATCAGCACCCGCGGCACGGTGCCGCTGTGCCGCCGGCTGGACCACATCGGCCCGCTGGCCCGTTCTGCCCGTGACCTGCCGCTGCTGCTGCAGACCCTGGCCGGGTTTGACCCGGACTGCGCGCAGTCGCGGCCGATCCATTTCCTGCCTGCCCAGGCCGGTGGGCTGCGCCTGGGCGTGGTCGATTTCGGCGCTGCCGCCGAGGTCGATGCCGATGTGCAGGCGGCTTTTGAAGAGGGCCTGCGCGTGCTCGCCGGCCTGGGGCACCAGCGCGTGGCACTGCCGGGGCCGGCGTTCACTTCCGGCCAGGCCCGCCGCGCCGGCCTGCTGATGTGCGAAGCGGAAATGCTGATCGAGCATGCCGACGCCTGGGCCGGTGACCGTTCGCTGTTCTCACCGCTGCTGGTCAAGCTGATGGGCTGGGCCGAGGGCAAGACGGCGGCCGACCTGGCCGCGGCCTCCTTGCTGGCCGACCGTGCCCAGGTACAGCTGCAGCAGTGGCTGGCCGCCTGCGATGTGCTGGTCATGCCGACTGCGCCGCAGCGCGCCTTCGCCCATGGCACCCCGGTGCCGGCCAGCCAGGCCGACCTCACCGCCTACGCCAACATGGCCGGCAACCCGGCCCTGTCGCTGCCGCTGCCGGTGGGCGCGGGCGAACTGCCGATCGGCCTGCAGCTGGTCGGCCGCATTGGCGGGGAATACACCCTGATCACGCTGGCGCAGGCCTTCCAGCAGGCGGTCGGGCATGTGCCGGCGTTGCCGGCGGCAGTACAGGAGTGGTGGCCATGATCCAGCCGTTGGATGGTGTGCGCGTACTGGACCTGTCACGCATCCTGGCCGGCCCCTGGGCCACCCAGGTGCTGGCCGATTTCGGCGCCGACGTGATCAAGGTGGAAAAGCCCGGTGCCGGCGATGACACCCGCAGCTGGGGCCCGCCCTTCCTGGCCGATGCCCAGGGCAGGCCGACCAGCGAATCGGCGTATTACCTGTGCGCCAACCGCGGCAAGCGCTCGATCGCCATCGACATGGCCACCGCCGAGGGCCAGCGCCTGCTGCGCGAGCTGGTGGTCCACTGCGATGTGCTGGTGGAGAACTACAAGGTCGGCGGGCTGAAGAAGTACGGCCTGGACTGGGACAGCCTCAAGCTCATCAACCCGAAGCTGGTCTACTGCTCGATCACCGGCTACGGCCAGACCGGCCCGTATGCCCAGCGCGCCGGCTATGACGCGGCGATCCAGGCCATCGGCGGGCTGATGAGCGTGACCGGCGAGCCCGATGGCGCACCCGGTGGTGGCCCGCAGAAGGTGGGCGTGGCTGCCACCGACCTGCTGACCGGCATGTACGCGGTGGCCGGCATCCTGGCCGCACTGCGCCATGCCGAGCGTACCGGGCAAGGCCAGCAGATCGACCTGGCCCTGCTCGATACCCAGGTCGCCTGGCTGGCCAACCAGGCATCGAACTACCTGGTCGGCGGGGTGGTGCCGGGCCGCCAGGGCACCGCGCACCCGAACATCGTGCCCTACCAGGTGATGCCGGCGGCCGATGGCTATTTCATGCTGGCGGTGGGCAATGACGGCCAGTTCGCCCGCTTCTGCGAAGTGATCGGCCGTCCCGAGCTGGCCAGCGATCCACGCTATGCCACCAATGCCGCCCGTGTGGCCGCGCGCGCCGAGCTGGTGCCGCTGCTGCAGGACATCCTGCGTACCCGGCCGGCGGCCGAATGGCTGGCCGCGCTGGAAGCGGCGGTGGTGCCGGCCAACCCGGTCAACCGCATCGACCAGGTGTTTGACGATGCCCAGGTGCAGGCGCGTGGCCTGCGTATCGAATTGCCGCATGCCAGTGGCCGCGAGGTGCCGATGGTGCGCAACCCGCTGTGCTTTTCGGCCACCCCGGTGCAGTACCGCGCCGCCGGCCCGGTGCTGGGGCAGCACACCGAACAGGTGCTGGAGCAGGTGCTGGGCATCGACGCCGACGCCTGTGCCGCGCTGGCAGACCAGGGCGTCCTCGGTACTGCAGGCAAGTAACACCACACCCAGACAGGAAATTTGAGATGTCCGCCACCGCTCCGGTTGATCCTTCGTCCACGTCCTCGGCGCGGGCGATTGCCGCTGCCGTGGCCGGCACCGTGTTCGAGTGGTTCGATTTCTTCCTCTACGGCTCGCTGGCGGTGGTGCTGGGCCGGCACTTCTTCCCCAGCCATGACGGCACCGCCGGCCTGCTCGCCGCGCTGGCGGTGTTCGGCGCCGGCTGGGTGGTGCGCCCGCTGGGCGCGCTGGTCTTCGGGCGGATGGGCGACCGCATCGGCCGCCGCCAGACCTTCCTGGTCACCATCGTGCTGATGGGCCTGTCCACGGTGGCGATCGGCCTGCTGCCGACCCACGCGCAGATCGGCCTGGCCGCGCCGGTGCTGCTGGTGATCCTGCGCCTGCTGCAGGGGCTGGCGGTGGGCGGTGAATTCGGCGGTGCGGCGACCTATGTCGCCGAATACTCGCGCCCGGCGCGGCGTGGCCTGAACACCTCGCTGGTGATGGCCACAGGCACCCTCGGCCTGCTGCTGGCACTGGCCACCATCACCCTGTGCCGGCAGTGGCTGGGCGCGGACGATTTCCAGGCCTGGGGCTGGCGGCTGCCGTTTTTGGCCTCGTTCGGGCTGCTCGCGCTGTCGGTCTACATGCGCCTGCACCTGGCCGAATCACCGGCGTTCGAGCAGCTGCAGCGCGAGGGCCGGGTGGCGCGCTCGCCGCTGCGCGAGGTGTTCGGCAGCGCGCAGCACCGGCGCACCATGCTGCTGGCGCTGGTCACCCTGACCGCCGCCCAGGGCGTGGTCTGGAACGCCGGCCAGTACTACCCGCTGGTGTTCCTGCAGGCCCAGGCCGGGCTGGATGTCGGCCAGGCCGGGGCGCGGATGATGCTGGCCCTGCTGCTGGCCGCGCCGCTGTTCCCGCTGGCCGGCTGGTTGTCCGACCGCATCGGACGGCGCCCGGTGATCATTGCCGGCTTCCTGCTGGCCGGCCTTGGCCTGCTGCCGGTATTTGCCGGCCTGCTCGCCAGCACGGTGGCCGGCGGTGGCTGGCTGGCCCAGCTGGGCTGGCTTTGGCTGCTGTCGCTGCCGGTGGCACTGGTCTGCGGCCCGGCCTCGGCCTACCTGGTCGAGCTGTTCCCGACCCATATCCGCTACAGCGCGATCGGCCTGCCGTATCACCTGGGCAACGGCTGGTTCGGCGGCTTCATGCCGCTGGCCACCGCCGCGGTCAGTGCGCATTACGCCAGCCCGCTGGCGGGACTGGTCTATCCGACCGTGCTGGCCCTGGCCTGCGGCCTGGCCGCGCTGCGCTGGATGCCGGAAACCCGCGGCCGCGCGCTGTAGGCGCGGCGCCCGGGGCGGTTACTGGCCGCCGGCAAAACCGTGCTGGCGCCAGGCCTCGAACACGGTCACGGCCACGGCATTGGACAGGTTCAGGCTGCGGTTGCCCGGGCACATCGGCAGGCGCAGGCGGTGTTCGCCGGCAATGCGCTCGAACACGGCGGCCGGCAGCCCGCGTGATTCCGGGCCGAACAGGAAGGCATCGCCATCGGCATAGGCGACCTGGTCATAGCGCTGCTCGGCGCGGGTGCTGAAGGCGAACAGGCGGCGCGGGGTGATTGCCTCCAGCGCTGCGTCCAGATGTTCATGCACCTGCAGTTCGGCGTACTCGTGGTAATCCAGCCCGGCCCGGCGCAGGTGCTTGTCGCTCAGTTCAAAGCCCAGTGGCTTGATCAGGTGCAGGCGGGCGCCGGTATTGGCGCACAAGCGGATGATGTTGCCGGTGTTGGGCGGGATTTCCGGCTCGAACAGGATGACGTGAAACTGCGGAGGCGTAGACATGCACACAGTCTACGCCCCCGCCTGGGCAGGATCAGCGCTGGAGTGCAGATGGCAGCACCTCATACGGCAGACGGATCATCGCGCGCGAGGGCAGCGACGGCAGCGTCGGCAAGTCGATCCAACGCTCCAGGTTGACCGGCACCAGGCCGGCGGCCTGCAGCAGGGTCAACGCATCCGGGCGGACTTCCACCGCGGCCAGGTCCACGACCTTGCGTGCCAGCAGTTCCAGTTGCTGTTCGGCATCGGGGCGGACCTGCACCGTGGCCAGGGTAGGGATGTCGTCGCTGATGGGTTGTGCCATCGCCGGTAAACCGGCGGCGCTGGCCAGCAGCACAGCGGCAAGCAACAGACGGGGTTTCATGATCGTTCTCCAGTGATTTATCGGGTTGGTGTTGTATCAATGTAGTACACCGATACGCCAGTTGCAACATGCGCTTGATAAGA
This sequence comes from Stenotrophomonas koreensis, assembly GCF_001431525.1. GTDB lineage: Bacteria > Pseudomonadota > Gammaproteobacteria > Xanthomonadales > Xanthomonadaceae > Stenotrophomonas > Stenotrophomonas koreensis. The sequence continues at coordinate 62,007 of NZ_LDJH01000007.1, read as the reverse complement.
CTGCGCATAATTTGTAGTAGCACCCTGCGTGCCAACTTCAAGTAGCTGTTTAAAAAGGGGTTTTTCAATGGATGGAGTGACCGCTGGGCGGACACTGTCCGTCACGGACGTCCACCTGGCGGCCGGGGCGTGGCCCTGGCCCATGACTGTCGGCGGGTATGCGCGGCCGGGCCCAGGCACTACCATCGGCGGTTATTCACGTGCCAAGGAACATGGAATGACCGCTACCCGTCCACGATTTGCCCTGCTTGCCTCCGCGATGGCCCTGGCCCTGGGCGGCAGCCTGTGCCTGCTGCCCGAGCAGGCACAGGCGCGTACCCCTGACCGTGCCGCCGCTGCGGCCAGCGTCGGGGTCGACATCGCCTACGAACAGTTCACCCTGCCCAACGGCCTGCGCGTGGTGGTGCACACCGACCGCAAGGCGCCGGTGGTGGCGGTCAACATCTGGTACCACGTCGGCAGCAAGGACGAACCGGCCGGCCGTTCCGGCTTTGCCCACCTGTTTGAACACCTGATGTTCAACGGCAGCGAGAACTACCCCAACGAGTTCTTCGAGCCGTTCAAGCAGGTCGGTGCCACCAACCAGAACGGCACCACCAACACCGACCGCACCAACTACTTCCAGAACGTGCCGACCACCGCGCTGGACATGGCGCTGTGGATGGAGTCCGACCGCATGGGCCACCTGCTCGGCGCGATCGACCAGAAGGTGCTCGACGAGCAGCGCGGCGTGGTCCAGAACGAGAAGCGCCAGGGCGAGAACCAGCCCTATGGCCAGGTCTGGGACCGCCTGAACCGTGCCCTGTACCCGGTCGGCCACCCGTACCACCACAGCGTGATCGGCTCGATGAACGACCTCAACGCCGCCTCGCTGGAGGACGTGCACCAGTGGTTCCGTGCCTGGTACGGCCCGAACAACGCCGTGCTGGTGCTGGCCGGTGACATCGACCTGGCCACGGCCAAGGAAAAGGCCACCCGCTATTTCGGCCATATCCCGGCCGGCCCGACCATGGCCCAGCCGAAGGTGGACGTGGCCAAGCGCAGTGCCGATACCCGCGAGGAGCTGACCGACCAGGTGCCGCAGGCCCGCATCTACCGTGCCTGGAACGTGGCCCAGACCGGCACCGTCGATGTCGACCAGCTGCAGGTGCTGGCGCGGGTGCTGGGCGGGGCCAAGTCCTCGCGCCTGGACAAGCGCCTGGTGCACGAGGACAAGCTGGTGGACAACGTCAGCGCCGGGGTGTTCACCTCGCAGCTGGGCTCCAACTTCATCGTGATGGCCACGGTCAAGCAGGGCGTGGACCCGGCGCGGGTGGAGGCGATCATCGATGAGGAAATCGAACGCCTGATCCATGCCGGTGCCAGCAGCGACGAGATCCACCTGGCCAAGACCGCCTTCCGTGCCGGCTTCGTGCGCGGCATCGAGCGTATCGGTGGTTTCGGTGGCAAGGCCGATGCACTGGCCGAGTGCACCGTGTTCGAGGGCGATCCGGGCTGCTTCCGGCAGTCGCTGGCCAATATCCAGGCCACCACCGCGGCCGACCTGACCGCCGTCGGCCGCAAGTGGCTGGATGTCGGCAGCCATACCCTGGTGGTGGTGCCCGGCCCGCGCGTGGTGCTGGAGGAAGAGCCGGCGCAGACCCCGGCCGCGCTGGCGCTGCCGGCGCCCGATCCGCGCTACACCACCACGCCCAGCACGGTGGACCGCAGTGCCGGGGTGCCGCGCACCGAAAGCTTCCCGGAACTGAAGTTCCCCACCGCCCAGCATGCGACCCTGTCCAACGGCACCCGCGTGGTGCTGGCGCAGCGGCATGAAATCCCGGTGGTGCAGTTCAACTACCAGTTCCCCGGTGGCTTCTCGGCCGATAGCGCCGACCGCCAGGGCCTGGCCAGCTTCACCGCCGGCCTGCTCAGCGAAGGTGCCGGCAGCCGCGATGCGCTGGCCTTCGGTGATGCGCTGGATGCGCTGGGTGCCCGTGCCGGCGCCAGTGCCTCGCTGGATACGCTGTCGGTAAGCCTGTCGGCGCTGCGCGAGAACCTGGCGCCGTCGCTGGCCCTGTATGCCGACATGCTGCGCGCCCCGCGCTTTGAACCCAAGGAAATCGAGCGCGTGCGTGCCAGCTGGATTGCCGGCATCAAGCAGGAGCGGGCGCGCCCGGATGCGGTGGCCATGCGCGTGCTGCCGTCGCTGCTGTACGGTGCCGGCCATCCGTATGCCGCGCCGTTTACCGGCTCCGGCAACGAGCAGGCGATCAGCGCGCTGAGCCGTGATGAACTGGTGGCCTTCCACCAGCGCTGGATCCGCCCGGAACACGGCACCCTGCTGGTGGCCGGCGACATCACCATGGAGCAGCTGCTGCCGGCACTGGAAACCGCACTGGCTGGCTGGAAGGGCGAAGGCGAGCTGCCGCAGCGGGCGGTCAGCACCGCCGTGACCCGGCCGCAGGCCACCACCGTCTACCTGATCGACCAGCCCGGTGCGGTCCAGGCCAACCTGTTCGCCGCGCAGCTGGTGCCGCCGAGCAATGATCCCGGCGCGTTGCCGCTGGATATCGCCAATGGCGTGCTCGGTGGCGATTTCACCTCGCGTCTGAACATGAACCTGCGCGAGGACAAGCACTGGTCCTACGGCGTGCGCGCCTCAATCAGCGGCGCGCTGGGCGCACGGCCGTGGATCGTTGCCGCGCCGGTGCAGATCGACAAGACCGCCGAGGCGATCGCCGAGCTGCAACGGGAGATCAGCGAGTTCGCCAGCGGCAAGCGCCCGCCGAGCGAGGCCGAGGTGGCGCGGATCCGTGCGATCCAGACCCTGAGCCTGCCCGGTGCCTATGAAACCGCCAGCGCGGTGCTGTCCACCCTGAGCAGCAATGCGCTGTACGGGCGTGCCGATGACTATGTGTTCACCCGCAAGGCGGCGATCGAGGCAATGACCCCGGCGCAGGTGGCCGAAGCGGCCAAGGGCATCAACCCCGATGCCCTGGTCTGGGTGGTGGTCGGTGACCTGAAGCAGATCGAGGCACCGGTGCGCGCGCTGAACCTGGGCACCGTGCAGGTCATCGACGGTGAGAGCAAGCCGCTCAAGTAAGGCCTGGCGGCAGGCAAGCACACGGGGCGGGCGCGCAAGCACCGCCCCGTTTCATTTGTCCGCCGCCGTTTTCCCGCGCCCGACGATGCATCTGAACGCCGGGGCGGGTACATTGATCCGCCGGCCGCCCTCGGGCGGGTAACGCCGGCACACTGTCCCCTGTTTGCTGATAGGAAATCCCCATGCGCCTGTTGTTTGCCGGCCTGCTGTTGGCCACCACCACTGCCTGCACCTGGGTGCCGATTGAAGCGGCCGGCAAGGCCGTCCGGGTGTTGCCAGCCGGCGCCGCACCGGCCAACTGCACCGCGCGCGGTGAAATCGTGGTCACCGTGAAGAACAAGGTCGGCTTCTACGAGCGCAATGCACTGCGTGTCCAGGAAGAACTGGAGACCCTGGCGCGCAACGAGGCCTACAGCGTCCAGGCCAATACGGTGCAGCCGCAGGGGGCGCCGAAGGATGGCGAGCAGCGCTTTGCCGCCTGGCAGTGCGCCAGCCGCTGACAAACCGGAACATGGCATCCCGCCACCGCTCCCTACGGCAGGGTGCGGTGTGGCGGGCCAGCCGCTAGAATAGTCCCCCCTTCGCCTGACTCTCGGCGCACCCTGATGCTTTTTGAGAATGTCTCCATCGCGGGACTGGCGCATGTCGATGCGCCGCACACGCTGACGTCGCTGGAAATCAACGAACGTCTGAAGCCGACGTTTGAGCGTCTGCGTATCCGTGCTGACATGCTCGGAGACATCGCCGGCGTGCATGCGCGCCGTTTGTGGGATCCGGGCACCCAGGCCTCCGATGCTGCCGGCGTCGCCGCGCGCAAGGTGCTGGAGCAGACCGGTGTGCGCGCCGACCAGCTGGGCATGGTGATCAACACCTCCGTCAGCCGCGATTACCTGGAGCCGTCCACCGCCTCGATCGTCTCCGGCAAGCTCGGCGTTGGTGATGCCTGCATCACCTTCGACATCGCCAATGCCTGCCTGGCCTTCGTCAATGGTATGGACATGGCCGCGCGCCTGATCGAAGTGGGCGATGTGCGCTACGCGCTGGTGGTGGATGCGGAAACCTCCAACCTGGTCTATGAAAAGACCATCGAGCGCCTGAGCCGTCCGGACATCACCGCCGAAGAGGTCAAGAACGAGCTGGCCGCGCTGACCACCGGTTCCGGTGCCGCCGCGATGCTGCTGTGCCACCGCTCGCTGGCCCCGGAAGCCCCGCGCTACCGCGGCGCGGTAACCCGTTCGGCCAACCAGTGGAGCCACCTGTGCCTGGGCAACCTGGACCGGATGGTCACCGACACCCGGCTGCTGCTGATCGAGGGCATCCGCCTGGCCGAAAAGACCTTCAAGGCCGCCAGCGAGACCTTCGGCTGGAAGGTGGATGACCTGGCCCAGTTCGTGATCCACCAGGTCAGCCAGCCGCACACCAAGGCCTTCATCAAGACCCTGGGCATCGAGCCGACCAAGGTAATGACCATTTTCGGCGAATTCGGCAACATCGGCCCAGCATCGGTGCCGATCGTGCTGAGCAAGCTCAACGAGCTGGGGCGCCTGAAGAAGGGCGACCGGATCGGCCTGATGGGCATCGGCTCGGGCCTGAACTGCTCGATGGCCGAAGTGGTCTGGTAAGCGGACCACAAGGCATTGCACTCCAGGGGCCGGTTGATCCGGCCCTTGTGCTGTCTGCGGCCGTCATGCGCAGGAAAACAGGTTTTCCATCGGCGTCGGCAAAGACGTGGATGAATTTCCCGCCAATCCATGCAGGTGGCAGGCGTTGCAGCCATGACGGCGGATGGAACTGCTGCCTTTCCGTCCGTTTGTACGTACGAGGATCAATCCGCCAGCGCTTGCGCCACGCGCTGGCGCAGCACCGGCAGCAGTTCGGCCTCGAACCACGGGTTGCGTGCCAGCCACAGGCGGTTGCGCGGGCTGGGGTGGGGCAGTGGCAGCACGCCGTGTTGCAGGTGCTCGCGCCAGGCCTGCACGGTTTCGGTCAGGGTGCGCCCGCGGCGGGCGCCGAGCAGGCCGGCCTGGGCGTACTGGCCGATGGCCAGGCGCAGCTGTATCTGGGTCAGCCGTGGCAGCAGCTGTGGGTGCCAGGTCGGCGCGCATTCCGGGCGCGGCGGCAGGTCGCCGCTGCGGCCGCTGCCGGGGTAGCAGAAGCCCATCGGCACAATCGCCACCCGCTGCGGGTCGTAGAAGGTCGTGCTGTCGATGCCCAGCCACTGGCGCAGGCGCTGCCCGCTGGCATCGTCGAACGGGATGCCGCTGGCATGCACGCGCCGCCCCGGTGCCTGGCCGACGATCAGCAGCCGGGCCCCGGGGCCGGCCTGCAGTACCGGGCGGCAGCCCAGCGGCAGTGCGGCCTGGCACAGGCAGCAGGCGCGGATACGTTGCAGCAGGGTGGCAAAGGATTGGCTCATGTCCGCAGGTTCGATTGTTTGCAGGCCGGGCGTGGGTGGGAAGCAGGTGCCGCAGGCCGTGGCCAGGTGCCACGGCGGGCCGGCAAGCATGCCAGCCCGGCCGGGAATGCCGCGTATGGGGATGCTCGGTGCGGTACGCGAGTCGTGGCCGTTCGGGCCGGTAGCAGCCAGGGCAAGCCCGCCCCGGGCTGGCGGGGTGGGGCTGGCAGCGGGCTGGAAAGCACGGCCCGCTGCCCTGTGCAGCGCCGTGGGCGATTACAATGCGCGCCTGCTCTTGTTCCTGCGTGATCGCCTTGTCCCGTTATCCCGGCTACCCCGACCAGACCGCCCGTTTCCAAGTCCGCCCGGGCGTATGGATGAACTACATCGACGCCGGCCCGCGCGAGGGCGAGGTCATCGTGATGCTGCACGGCAACCCGTCCTGGAGCTACCTGTGGCGGCACCTGGTCAACGGCCTTAGCGATAGGTACCGCTGCATCGTGCCCGACCACATCGGCATGGGCCTGTCGGACAAGCCGGATGACAGCGTGTATGACTACACCCTGCAGTCGCGCGTGGATGACCTGGGCGCGCTGCTGGCGCACCTGGGCATCGATGGGCCGATCACCCTGGCCGTGCACGACTGGGGCGGCATGATCGGTTTTGGCTGGGCGCTGTCCCACCAGCAGCAGGTCAAGCGTCTGGTGATCACCAACACCGCCGCCTTCCCGATGCCGGCCGACAAGGCCATGCCTTGGCAGATTGCGATGGGCCGCCACTGGAAGATCGGCGAATGGTTCATCCGCAGCTTCAATGCGTTCTCCTCCGGTGCCTCGTGGCTGGGTGTGTCGCGCAGGATGCCGGCCGATGTACGCCGCGCCTACGTGGCCCCGTACAACAACTGGGACAACCGCATCTCCACCATCCGCTTCATGCAGGACATCCCGCTGGGGCCGGAGGATCGCGGCTGGTCGCTGCTGACCCGCGCCGGCCAGGCGCTGCCCTCCTATGCCGACCGTCCGGCGTTCATCGCCTGGGGCCTGCGCGACATCTGCTTTGATTACCCGTTCCTGCGTACCTTCAAGCAGGCCCTGCCGAACGCGCAGGTGATGGCCTTCGAAGACGCCAACCACTACGTGCTGGAAGACAAGCACGAGGTGATCGTCCCGGCGGTGCGCCAGTTCCTGGCCGACAACCCGATCGGCTGAGCCGGCTGTCGATGCCCGATGCAACAACGCCGCCCGATGGGTGGCGTTGTCGTTTGCGCGCCATCGCACGCAGAGGGCGCGCTCCTGCAAAAGCGATGCCCGCCCGGCTGCAGGAGCGGCCCTGGGTCGCGATTGGTCTATCCCGCGCAAGCACGCTGCCACAGGGGCAGGGCGGTGATCTGGTGTTTGTGGGAGCGGCCTTGGCCGCGATGCTTTCGCGAGCAAGCACGCTCCCAGATTGCAGGTGCGGCAATCAGGCCGCGATCGGCGGGCTCGGTGGGCTGGACGGGTTGTTGTCGCTGCCGTTGTCGTCCGGGTTGCCGTCGCCGTCGTTGCTGGCGGTAAACCACGGCCAGTCGGCCGGGGTCAGCTCGGGCAGGCCGTGCAGGGCCCGGGCCTTGGCGCACTGTGCGCTGTACTTGCCGTGTTCCCAGGAGGCATCGACCTCACGGCAGACGCTGGGCCGGTTGGGGTGGATGGTGCAGCGGGAGTACTTGCCGATCTCGCAATCCAGCGCCACGCAGCGCACCGGTGCCGAATGGGTGCCGCGCATGCACAGCCGGTGCGGATCCAGCGGCTGGGTCAGTGCCTGCGGTACGCCGCCTTCGGTGAATTCGTCCGATTCCATCCAGTGGAAGGCAACACGGTACTGGGCGCAGCAGGCGCCGCAGGTCAGGCAGGGGTGTTCCATGGGATATCCCATGCGCCGGTAGTGGGGAGAGGCGGATTTTCCGGTGTGCGGCCGGGGGGGCGCAAGAAATTTCTGCAGCGGCGACAATAGCCCGATGGAGATGACCTGCAATATCGCCGCCCGCCTGCCGGAGCTGGCACGTGAACGCCCCGACCAGATTGCCATCCGCTGCCCGGGCCGCCCCGGCCCCGGCGGCATGGCGCGCTATGACGTGCAGCTCAGCTATGCCCAGCTCGATGCGCGCTCGGACGCCATCGCCGCCGGGCTGGTGGCCAGCGGCATCGGCCGTGGCGTGCGTACCGTGGTCATGGTCCGGCCGAGCCCGGAATTCTTCCTGCTGATGTTCGCGCTGTTCAAGCTTGGCGCGGTGCCGGTGCTGGTGGACCCAGGCATCGACAAGCGCGCACTGAAGCAGTGCCTGGACGAGGCGCAGCCGCAGGCCTTCATCGGCATCCCGCTGGCGCATGTGGCGCGCAAGCTGCTGCGCTGGGCGGCCAGTGCGCGCACGCTGGTCACGGTGGGTCCGCGGCTGGGGTGGGGTGGCACCACGCTGGCGGCGGTCGAGGCGGCCGGACAGGGTGCCGGCCCGCAGCTGGCCGCCACCGCTGGCGAGGAGGTGGCCGCGATCCTGTTCACCTCCGGCTCGACCGGGGTGCCCAAGGGCGTGGTCTACCGCCACCGGCATTTCATCGGCCAGATCGAACTGCTGCGCAATGCCTTCGGCGAGGTGGCCGGTGGCGTGGATCTGCCGACCTTCCCGCCGTTTGCGCTGTTCGATCCGGCGCTGGGAATGACCAGCATCATTCCGGACATGGACCCGACCCGGCCGGCCAAGGCCGACCCGCGCCGGCTGCACGATGCGATCAAGCGCTTCGGCGTGGACCAGCTGTTCGGCTCGCCGGCGGTGATGAAGGTGCTGGTCGATCATGGCCAGCCGCTGCCCGGGGTGAAGCGGGCAATGAGTGCCGGCGCGCCGGTGCCGCCGGACACCGTGGCGCGGGTACGCGCACTGCTGCCGCCAGAGGCCGATTTCTGGACGCCCTACGGCGCCACCGAGTGCCTGCCGGTGGCGGTGGTGGAAGGACGCACGCTTGAGGAAACCCGCGCGGCCACGGAAGGCGGGGCCGGCACCTGCGTCGGCGATGTGGTTGCGCCGAACCTGGTGCGCATCATTGCCATCACCGATGCACCGCTGGCCGACTGGTCGGCGGTGCAGGAGCTGGCGCCCGGGCAGATCGGCGAGATCACCGTGGCCGGGCCGACGGCCACCGATGCCTATTTCAACCGGCCGCAGGCCACCGCCGCGGCCAAGATCACCGAAACCCTGGCCGATGGCAGCACGCGCATCGTCCACCGCATGGGCGATGTCGGCTATTTCGATGCGCAGGGCCGGCTGTGGTTCTGCGGGCGCAAGACCCAGCGGGTGGAGACGGCCCAGGGGCCGCTGTACACCGAGAAGGTCGAGCCGGTGTTCAACACCGTGGCCGGCGTGCGCCGCACCGCCCTGGTCGGCATTGGCCCGGCCGGCGCCCAGCGCCCGGTGCTGTGCTACGAGCTGGAGCCAGGGGTGAAGGATTCGCCGGCCATCCTTGCCGCCTTGCGTACGGTAGCGGGGGCACATCCGCCGCTGGCCGGTATTGCCGATTTCCTGTGCCACCGCGCCTTCCCGGTGGATATCCGTCACAACGCCAAGATCGGCCGCGAGAAACTCGCGGTCTGGGCTGCGGCCCGGCTGGAGCAGTCACGATGAAAATACTGGTAACCGGCGGTGGCGGCTTTCTGGGCCAGGCGCTGTGTCGCGGGCTGGTCGAACGTGGCCACCATGTCCTGAGTTTCAACCGTGGCCAGTACCCGGCGCTGGCCGCGCTGGGCGTGGGCCAGATCCAGGGCGACCTGGCCGATGCCAATGCGGTCAACCATGCGCTGGCCGGGGTCGATGCGGTGTTCCACAACGCCGCCAAGGCCGGCGCCTGGGGCAGCTATGACAGTTACTTCCAGGCCAATGTGGTGGGCACGCGCAACGTGATTGCCGCCTGCCAGGCCCATGGCGTGGGCCGGTTGATCTACACCTCCACACCCAGCGTCACCCACCGTGCCACCCATCCGGTGGAAGGCCTGGGCGCGGACGAAGTGCCGTACGGCGAGGATTTCCAGGCCCCGTACGCGGCGACCAAGACCATTGCCGAGCAGGCCGTGCTGGCGGCCAACTCGCCGGCGTTGGCCACGGTGGCGCTGCGTCCGCGCCTGATCTGGGGCCCGGGCGATGCGCAGCTGGTGCCGCGGCTGGCGCAGCGCGCCCGCCAGGGCCGCCTGCGCATCGTCGGCGATGGCCGCAACAAGGTGGACACCACCTACATCGACAACGCCGCCCAGGCCCATTTTGATGCCTTCGCCCACCTGGCGCCGGGCGCGGCCTGTGCCGGCAAGGCCTACTTCATCTCCAACGGCGAGCCGCTGGAAATGGAAGTGCTGCTCAACAAGCTGCTGGCCGCGGTGGGAGCGCCGGCAGTGCACAAGCACCTGGATTTCAAGGCCGCCTACCGGATCGGTGCGGTGTGCGAGAAGGCCTGGCCGTGGCTTCGCCTGCCCGGCGAGCCGCCGTTGACCCGCTTCCTGGCCGAGCAGCTGTGCACCCCGCACTGGTACTCGATGGAGCCGGCGCGGCGTGATTTCGGCTATGTGCCGCAGGTCAGCATCGCCGAAGGCCTGCGCCGGCTGGCTGCGGCCAATGCAAACGCCGGGCCGTGAAAACTCACTGTTTGACGACCAGCGCAACCGGATAATCGATCCCACTCTCCACCAACAGTAGAGGTGTCGATGCTTCATTACGCCGTGGTGTTTTTCGTCATCGCCATCATTGCCGCGATCCTGGGTTTTTCCGGCATCGCCGGTGCAGCAGGCAACATCGCCTGGATCCTGTTCGTCATCTTCCTGATCCTGGGTGTGGTTTCCCTGCTGCGCAAGAAAACCTGATGGCCCAGCCAAAGGAAAACGCCGCGCAGGATGATTCCCGCGCGGCGTTTTTTTGTGCGATTACCCTGTAGGAGCGACCCTTGGTCGCGACAGGACCAACCGCGGTTACATGCTCAGGCGCAGGGCCTTCCAGGCGGCATGGCGGGCCAGGGCCAGGTCGATCAGCTGGCTGATCAGGTCCGTGTAGCCGATGCCCGATGCGCCCCACATCTTGGGGTACATGCTGATGGCGGTGAAGCCGGGCAGGGTGTTGATCTCGTTGATGACGATCTGGCCGTCTTCGGTCAGGAACACGTCCACGCGCGACAGGCCGGCACATTCCAGCGCCTTGTAGGCGGCAATGGCCACGTCTGCGATGCGGGCATGGGTGTCATCGCCGATCTGTGCCGGGATCACGATATCCGCGCCGCTGGCGCTCAGGTACTTGGTGTCGTAGGCGTAGAACTCGTCATTGAGCACGATTTCACCGCACAGGCTGGCGCGCGGTTCGTCGTTGCCCAGCACCGCACATTCCACTTCGCGGCCGACGATGGCCGATTCGACCAGCACCTTGCGGTCAAAGGACAGCGCCAGTGCCATGGCCGCATCGAACTGGGCGCGGTCGCGCACCTTGCTCACGCCCACCGAGGAGCCCTGGTTGGCCGGCTTGACGAACAACGGCAGGCCCAGCTCGGCGACGATGGCATCGAAGTCGGCTGCCTTGGCGCTGGTGGCGTTGAAGCAGACGAACGGGGCGACGTTCAGGCCGGCATCACGCAGCAGGCGCTTGGCCACATCCTTGTCCATGCAGGCGGCCGAGCCGATCACATCCGAGCCGACGAAGGGCAGTTCCAGCAGGCGCAGCAGGCCCTGCAGGGCGCCGTCCTCGCCACCGGTGCCGTGGATGATCGGGAAGACCACATCGATGGCCGGTACGCTGCTGCCGTCGATGGCCTGCAGGCGGGCCGGGCCGCTGGCACCGGGCACCATGCTCAGCTGCGGGCCGCTGGTGACCAGGGCGATCGCATTGGGGTCATCGGCATTGGCCAGCCAGTTGGACGGATCGCACAGGAACCAGCGGCCGTCCTTGTCCACGCCGATCAGCACGGCTTCAAAGCGCTGGGTGTCCAGGGCCGCAACGATATTGCGCGCCGACTGCAGCGAGACCTCGTGTTCGGCCGACTTGCCGCCGAAAATGATGCCAACCCGGGTCTTGCCCATGCCTGTGTGCTCCTGCCGATGCGTGTGAGGTGCATAGCATGACGCGTTCTGCTGCTGCAGGGGAATGGCTGGTTCAACCCGGGCTCAGCCACCGCGCAGGCGGCAGGACAATAGCGCCGGGAGTGGAGCCAGCCCGGTAGAATGGGCCGATGAGTCCGTCCCCGTTCCCCTCGCTCAAACCCCTCGCCGGCCGTGCCCTGGCCACTGCACTGAACCGTGCCCTGGCGCTGGATCCTGATACCCGGCAAGCCCTGGCCGCCCTGGATGGGCGTTCGGTCAGCCTGCAGCTGGACAGCCCGGCGCTGGGCCTGCGCATTGGCGTGGACGGGCCGCAGCTCAGCGTTGGCCCGCTGGATGCGCAGCAGCCGGCCGACCTGGTGGTGCATGGCAGCCGCCTGGGAACCCTGCTGGGCCAGTTGCCGATGCTGGCCGCGCGCCGGCGTGCCGGTGGCGATGCTGGCCGGCTGATGGTCTCCGGTGATGCCGAACTGGCGCGGCGGTTGCAGCAGCTGGCGGCCGGCTTTGATCCGGACTGGCAGCAGCCGTTTGTCAGCGTGCTGGGCCCGGTGCTCGGCGTGCAGGTGGCGCGGATGCTGCACCAGGCCCTGCTCCACCTGCGCCAGGGCATGCAGGACCTGGCCGGCACTGCCGCTGAATTTGTCACCGAGGAATCGCGCGATGTGCTCGGGCGGTTTGAACTGGCGGCCTTCCACGATGACGTGGATGGGCTGCGCGATGATGTCGAGCGGCTGGCGGCCCGTGTGGCCCGCCTGCAGGCGGTCGGAGGTGGTCGATGAAGTCGATGTTGCGGGCGCGCCGGATCGGCACGGTGTTGCTGCGTTACGGCCTGGATGACCTGCTTGCCGATACCCCGGCCGCGCGCTGGCTCAAGCTGGCCCGCCCGTTCGTGCCGCGCGTCGCTGCCGGCATTGCCCAGCAGCCGCGCGGCGTGCGCCTGCGCCTGGCGCTGCAGGAACTGGGGCCGATCTTCGTCAAGTTCGGCCAGGTGCTGTCCACCCGTCGCGACCTGGTGCCGGCGGACATCGCTGCCGAGCTGGTGCTGCTGCAGGACCGGGTCAAGCCGTTTGCCGGCGAACAGGCGCGCGCGCTGGTGGAAAAGGCGCTTGGCCGCCCGGTGGAGGAGGCCTTCGAGGCCTTTGACATCACCCCGCTGGCCTCGGCCTCGATTGCCCAGGTGCATGCCGCGCGCCTGCCCGGTGGCCGCGAGGTCGTGGTCAAGGTGCTGCGTCCGGGCATCGACCGTCAGATCGAGCAGGACATCGCGCTGCTCAATGCGCTGGCCGGCGTGGTCGAGCGTACCCACCCGCGGGCGGAGAAGATCCGTCCGCGCGAGGTGGTGGCCGAAATCGAGGCCACCCTGGCCGCCGAACTGGACCTGCACCGCGAAGGCGCCAACGCCAGCGTGCTGCGCCGCAACTGGCTGGGCTCGCGCGAGCTGTACATCCCGGAAGTGGTCTGGGATTACAGCGGCGAGGGCGCGCTGACCCTGGAGCGTGTGCACGGCATTCCGGCCGATGACACCGCTGCGCTGGATGCGGCCGGGATCAACCGCCCGGCGCTGGCCGCCAACGTGGTGCGGCTGTTCTACACCCAGGTGTTCCGCGACAACTTCTTCCATGCCGATGCCCATGCCGGCAACATCTGGGTCGACAGCGACCCGGCGCGGCGCAGTGATCCGCGGATCATCGCGCTGGATTTCGGCATCGTCGGCCAGCTCTCGCCGCAGGACCAGTACTACCTGGCCGAGAATTTCATGGCGATCTTCCAGCGCGATTACCGCCGCATTGCCGAGCTGCACGTGCAGGCCGGCTGGATGCCGGCCACGGTGCGCATCGAAGAGCTGGAAGCGGCCGTGCGTGGGGTCTGCGAGCCGTATTTCACCCGGCCGCTGTCGCAGGTGTCGCTGGCCGAGGTGCTGGTCAAGCTGTTCCGTACCGCCCAGCGTTACCAGTTGACGCTGCAGCCGCAGTTGATCCTGCTGCAGAAGACCCTGCTCAATATCGAGGGCGTCAGCCGCACGCTGGACCCGCAGATCGACATCTGGAAAGAAGCCCAGCCGGTGCTGGAGAAGATCCTGCGCGAGCGCTACAGCCTGCGCCGGGTGTTCAAGGAGGCGCGCCGGCACCTGCCGGAGCTGGCCACCCAGGCGCCGGAAATGCCGCGGCTGCTGCACCAGTGGCTGCAGCAGCAGGTCGATGGCCAGCACCAGCTGTCGATGCGTTCGGCTGACCTGCAGGCGATCAATGCCAGCCTGCAACGCCTGCAGCAGCGGCTGATCTACGCGGTGATCGGGGTCGGACTGATGATTGCCGCAGTGCTGGCGCCCATCCCGCTGGGCCATTGGGGCCTGGGCGGCCTGGGGGCGCTGGCGCTGCTGCGTGCCTGGTGGCGTCGATGAGTGATGCCGAGGTGACCTTCCCGGCGCCGGCCGCCGAGCCGCCGCTGGAACTGCTGTACTGCGACGAGCGCCTGGCCGTGGTCAACAAGCCTTCGCGGCTGATGGTGCATGACAGCAAGCTGGCCCGCGGCGAGGACGATTTCCTGGCCGACCGCCTGCGTCAGCAGCTGGGCAAGCCGGTGTTCCTGGTCCACCGGCTGGACCGCGCCACCAGCGGCTGCCTGCTGCTGGCCTTTGACCGTGACACCGCCAGCTTTCTCGGCAAGCAGTTGATGGAAGGCCGGGTACGCAAGGATTACCTGGCCGTATGCCGCGGCTGGCCGGCCGAAAGTGCCTTCACCATCGACCATGAGCTGGATGGCGGCCCGGGCAAGCCGGTCAAGAAGCCGGCGATCACCCACTTCCAGCGCCTGCTGACCGGGGAGCTGGCGCTACCGGGCAGTGGCTTTGACACCTCGCGCTACGCGCTGCTGCGCTGCCAGCCGCAGACCGGGCGTTTCCGCCAGATCCGCCGTCACCTCAAGCACTGCTTCCACCACCTGATTGGCGACACCAGCCATGGTGATGGTCGCCACAACCGCAACTTCCGAATCAAGGGCGTGCACCGCATGCTGCTGCATGCCGAAGGGCTGGGCTTTGACCACCCCGATGGCCGCCGGCTGACGGTGCAGGCACCGCTGGATGACGAATTCAACAAGGCGCTGGCGTTGTTTGGCTGGCAGCTGCCGGACGCGGCGCAGGCCTGAGCCCGGCCGCGCCTGCCGCGGCTCAGGGCTGGGCCGGGATGATCGCTTCCAGCTCGCGCTGCAGCTGCTGCAGCTGGGGCGCCAGGTGGCGCTCGATCCCGGCCATCGTGCCGGCCATCAGTTCGGGGGTCTTGTCGAGCAGGCGCTGGCCGGCATCGGACTCGTAGAACTCGGCCATCGCCAGCACCTCTTCACGGCTGAAGTGTTGCTTGTACTGGGCCAGGTAGATCGGCCGCAGCTGTGCCCAGGCCATCTGCTGGTTGAGCACCTGCTCGGTGCGGGCCGACAGCGCCTGCACCTGCTGCCGCTGCTGCGGTGTCAACCCCGGGTGGGCCAGAACGCGCGAAAACTGCTGCTGCTGCGAGCTGTGCATCTGTGGCAGCACGCTGGACAGCATGGCCTGCGCCCGCGAGGCCGACAACAGCCGGTTGATCTCCGCATCCGAGGCCGGTGCGGCGCTGGCCAGTGGGCTGGCCAGCAACGTAGCCAGCAATACACGCCTGCATAAGGAATGAAGGGATAGGGTGGCACGCATGGGCAAACCGCAAGGAAGTGGACCTGGAGCGAGCATACCCGCTCATCCGGCGAGGCTGGTATTGGTGTGACCTTCGTCACATAACAAGGGTGTCCATGACAATAGGATGTCAGGCGTTTTTCGGATCAAGTGCATGGGGAGCACGACGATGCCATGGAATTACTGGGGCATGAGCGATGTCACCATCGCCAAGTGGGTTGCGCTGACCACCCTGTGTCTGGCGTTGGTGGTGCTGCTGGCGATCCTGGTGCTGCGTCGTTTGGCCGATGCCCGCCAACGGCGGGATCGCGCGGCTTACCAGCGCTGGCAGGCGGTATTCGAGCGCGCCCTTGCCGGCGACGCGCTGTCCTCGTTGCCGACCACGGTCGATGCCGGTGAGCTGGCCGGCCTGCTGGAGGCCTGGAACACCCTGCACGAGCGGATTGCTGCCGATCAGGCACAACCTCTGCGTGCCCTCGGCCAGCAGCTTGCCCTTTCCGGCCGCTGTGCCCATCTGCTGCGCGGCAGCTACCATGACCGCGCGCTGGCGGTCATCGCGCTGGGCCATCTGCAGGATAAGCAGGGCTTTGCGCTGGTGGAGCCGTTGCTGCACGACCGCAGCCCGATTGTGTCGCTGTGCGCGGCGCGGGCGTTGTCGATGATTGATCCATCGCAGGCCATGTCGCGGTTCATTCCGCTGATCGTCGATCGCCCTGAATGGACCCCGGGCCATGTGGCGCGGATCCTCAGCGAGAACGGGGAGTATGTGGCAGTACGCGAGTTGTCCAATGCACTGCTGCATGCCAGTGCCGAGACCTCGGTCAAACTGCTGCGCTTCCTGACCGATATCGATGCGCAGCAGTCGGCCCAGGTCGTGCACCGGCTGCTGAACGAACCGGTCGATGACCAGGTGCTTTCTGCCTGCCTGCAGGTGCTGCATGACCGCAACGACCTGCCGCGGGTACGCCAGTTGCTGGCGGCCAAGCGCTGGCATGTGCGGATGCATGCGGCAAGCGCGCTGGGACGATTGGGCGCGGCAGAGGACCAGGCACTGCTGGAACCGTTGCTGGCCGACCCGGTCTGGTGGGTGCGTTACCGGGCGGCGGAGGCGATTGCCGCGCTGCCCGGAGTCGGGTTGCCCGGCTTGCAGGCCGTCCAGCCCCGCGTCCGTGACCGTTTCGGCCGCGAGATCATCGCCCAGGTAGTGGCAGAAAAGCGGATGGCGGAGCAGCCGGCATGAGCATGTACTGGGAAAACCTGATGGCGTGGTTGCAGCAGGCCAGCTGGGTGCACTGGCTGGTCGAATTCCAGTGGGCCTTCCTGGTCTATTTCTTCGTTATCAATTTTGCGTACCTGCTGCTCAACTGGCTGTCGGCGGTGCGGGTGCTGCGTTACATGCGCGAATACCGTGCCGATTATCTGCCCGAGGCACTGCGCAGCTACCAGCCACCGGTAAGCATCATTCTGCCGGCCTACAACGAGCGGGAGACGGTGGTGTCGGCCGTGCATTCGTTGCTGCGCACCAACTATCCGGCCTACGAAATCATCGTGGTCAACGATGGTTCCACCGATGACACCCGGCAGATGCTGATTGATGCCTTCGCACTGGAGCCGGTGCCGGAAGCCTATCGCCAGCGGCTGCCGACCGAGCCGGTCCGCGGGCTGTATGCCTCGGCCAAGTACCCGCGGGTGCGCCTGCTGGACAAGGAAAACGGTGGCAAGGCCGATGCCCTGAACGCTGCGATCAACTGTGCGCGTTACCCGCTGTATTGCGCCACCGATGCCGACTGCATCCTGCACCCGGAAAGCCTGTCGCGGGTGATCCGCCCGTTCCTGGAGGACTCGCGGGTGGTGGCCAGCGGTGGCGTGGTGCGCGTGCTCAACGGCTGCCGGGTGCGTGACGGCATGCTCGAAGAGGTCGGCCTGCCTGACCGCCTGCTGCCGGGCTTCCAGTTGATCGAATACCTGCGCGCGTTCCTGTTCGGGCGGATGGGCTGGTCCCAGCTCAATGCGCTGTTGATCATCTCCGGCGCGTTCGGGGTGTTCTACAAGGAGCGGGTGATGGCCATCGGCGGTTATCGCCGCGACACCATCGGCGAGGACATGGACCTGGTGGTGCGCCTGCACCGCAACCTGCGCAAGGAAGGGCGCGACTACCGCATCGTGTTCGTGCCCGACCCGGTGTGCTGGACCGAGGTGCCCACCGACCTGCGTTCGCTGCGCAACCAGCGCGTTCGCTGGCAGTGCGGGCTGGCTGAAAGCCTGTGGCCGAACATCGGGCTGATGTTCAACCGCAAGGGTGGGGCGCCAGGCTGGCTGGCCTTTCCGTTCATGCTGTTTTTCGAATTCCTCGGCCCGATCATCGAAGTGGCAGGCTACCTTGCCCTGATCGTGCTGGGCCTGCTGGGGCTGGTGCCGTGGAGCCTGTTCTGGATCTTCCTGGCCGCGGCGATCGGCATGGGCATCCTGCTGTCGGTCAATGCGATGCTGCTGGAAGAAATCTCCTTCCGGCTGTATCCGCGCGGCAAACAGCAGCTGCGTCTGTTCCTGTTCGCCGTGCTGGAAAATTTCGGCTACCGCCAGCTGACGGCGGTATGGCGTTTGACCGGCACCTTGCGCTGGCTGTTCAGCCGGCGGCGGCAGCATGTGTGGGGGCAGGTCGACCGTGACGGCTCCTGGCAGCGTCCGGCCGCGTCTGCAGCGCCGGATGAAGCCATGCCGCCGCTTGCTCCAGATCGTTTACCACGAGGCAATTCATGACCCTTTCCCCGCTGCCTTCCCCGCTGCGGCGCCACCGGCTGGCATCGGCGCTGCTCCTGTGCAGCCTGCTGCTGTGCCCACCCGTGCTGGCGCAGGAACCGGCTACGCTGTCCATCGAAGAGGAGCTGTCCAGCCTGCGTGAGCTGGCTACCTCGGGCCAGCGCAGCCAGGCGCTGGAGGGTTACCAGCGGCTGCTGCAGCGCTCGCCGGACAACAGCGATGTGCTGCTGGCGCGCGGCCGTACCCTGGCCTGGGAAGGGCGTTACCCGGAGGCCGAGCAGGACCTGCTGCGGGTGGTCCAGCGCAGTCCGGATTATGCCGATGCATGGTCGGCACTGGGGGACCTGTACCGCTGGAGCGACCGCCCCGAGCAGGCCGTGCAGGCCTATGGGCGCTGGATCGAACTGGCACCGGAACAGCCCGAGGCCTGGCTGGCTCGCGGTCGGGTACAGCGGGCAGCCGGCCGGGAAGAGGCGGCAATGGCCGATTTCCAGGCCGCCGCCGCGCGTGGTGCCGACATCAGTGCGCTGCAGCCGCCCAGCGTGGCGACGTTGCTGAGCGCCAATCCGGAAGCGAGCGCGGTCCAGGGCTACCGCTGGGGGGTGCGCGCCGGTATCGACTGGACCGGTTTCAACAACGGGCGTGCCGCCTGGCGCGATGCCGATGTGGGCATCCGGCGCTATTTCACGCGTGGCTCGCTGGGGCTGGAAGTGCTGCATGCCGACCACTTCGATACCACTGACCGGGCCATTGCACTGGATGCCTATGCGCCGCTGTGGGAGCGTGCCTACACCAACCTGCGCTACCAGCACGGGCCGTCCTCGGGCATCCTGCCGCAGCGTGCCTGGCGCATGGAAGTGTTTCAGGGCGTCGGCTCGGGCTGGGAGCTGTCGGCCAGTGTCGACCAGCTGCGGTTTTCCGACAGCATCGAGTTCTATGGCATCGGCGTGGGCCGCTATGTCGGCAACTGGTATGGGCGCTACAAGCTGCAGCATGTGCCCGGGGTCGGTTCGGGCAGCTGGAGCCACCGGCTGCAACTGCGCCATTACTACCGCGGCAATGCCGATGATTACTGGCAGGCCAGCGTCAGCAGCGGCCGCAGCACCGATCTCGACCGCTTCGGCACCGTGGTGCGCGACAGCAATGCCGCCCTGGGCCTGTCCTGGACCCGTTATCCGCACCCGCAGTGGGGGTTCCGGCTGGGCATCGGTTATGCCGATGATGCCGACGGTGTGATCGAGCAGCGTGCCTCGGCCGCGCTTTACCACCGCTGGTAAGCCGATGTTGCCGTCCTCGCATGCCAACGCGATTGAACCGCGGCAGCGTCACTGGCTGCTGCGCGCGCTGCTGGTGCTGCTTGGCGCACAGTTGAGCCTGTCGCTGCTGGCGGCATGGACCGGCCCGGCACTGGCCGGGCAGCAGCAGGTGGTAACGCTGGAACTGCTCGGCATCGCGCTGTGGCAGGGGCTGTGGGTGCTGCTGCGCAGCCTGCCGCTGCTGCTGCTGTTGCTGTGGCCGCTGTTGCGTGTGCTGGGGCCGCGCCGGCGCTGGTGGGCCTTTGCCAGCGTTGGCACGCTGTGGCTGCTGCTGCAGGCCGCGCTGGAGCTGTTTTTCCAGCAGGCCGGCAACCCGCTGGGCGCGGACCTGTTTGGTTACAGCTGGCAGGAAGTGACCACGACCCTGGCCGGGGCGCAGGTTGACCGGCTGCCGGGGGTTGCGCTGCTGCTGTGGCTGCTGCCCTGCCTGCTGCTGTGGCTGGGGTTGCGCTGGGCCCTGCACCACACTCCGGCCGGATATGCGCCGCGCCGTCGGACCACGCTGGGCGCAGTACTGGGTGCCAGTCTGCTGGCCTGGCTGGTGCCGCTGTCAGCCGGCCTGGCCTGGCTGCCGGAGCAGGCCCTGCGTGAGCAGGCCTGCAACAAGCTGGCCTGGTTTGCCGCCGATCTGTGGCGTTGGCAGCAGCGCAGCCTGCTGCCGGTGGCACAGGCACAGGCGCAGGCAGGACCGGTCGATGCCGACAGCGCCGGGCGTGATCCACAGCACCCGTTTGTGCACCCGGAACGCACCCCGGACGTGCTCGGTACGCATTTTGCCGACACCAGCGACGGGCGTGCGCCGAACATCGTGCTGATCCTGGTCGAGGGCCTGGGGCGCTCGTTCTCCGGTCCGGAAGCGCCGCTGGGCAGCTTCACCCCGTTCCTGGACGAGCTGGCCGCACAGAGCCTGTATTTCGACAATTTCCTGGCCAACCAGGGCCGCACCTTTGCAGTGCTGCCCTCGCTGCTGGGTTCCCTGCCGCTGGCAGAGGAAGGCTTTTCGGCCCTGCAGCCGCCGTTGCCAGAGCACCCGGGGCTGTACCGGCTGCTCGGTGGGCAGGGCTATCAAGGTGTTTTCTACAACGGCACCGACACCGCCTTCGACAACGAGCGTGGTTACCTGCAATCCCAGGGGGTGGAGCGGATCATCGACCTGACCAACTTCGGCCCGGGTTATGAGCGCAACCCGTACAGCCAATGGGGCTATGCCGATGCCGAACTGGTCTCGCGGGTGATCGCCGACCTGCCGCAGCTGCAGCCGCCGTTCGTGCTGGGCATGCAGACCATCTCGATGCACACCAGCTACCGCTTCCCCGGCCAGGCGCACTGGCGCCAGCGGCTGGACGCGCATCTACGCCAGCTGCAGCTGCCGGCCAGCCGGCAACAGGCGGTACAGGCGCAGGCCGACATCTACAGCACGATCCTGTACACCGATGGCCAGCTGCAGCGCTTCTTCGCCGCCGCCCGGCAGCAGCCCTGGCATGCCAACACCATCTACCTGATCACCGGTGACCACCGGCTGCCGGAAATCCCGATCGGCGAGCATATCGAGCGCTACCACGTGCCGTTGTTGATCCATTCGCCCCTGCTGCGCCAGCCGGCGCGGATCGGTGGGGTGTCCTCGCACCTGGATGTGCTGCCCTCGCTGATGGCCCTGCTGTCGGCCCGTTATGGCCTGCAGCGGCCGGCACAGACCCCGTGGCTGGGACGCGGGCTGGACCTGTCGCCGGAGTTTTCCAGCACCGGGCATTTCCCGCTCAAGCAGACCAAGACCAGTGCCGAGGAATACCTGGACGGCCGCTGGTGGCTGCGCGATGGCCAGTTGTACGCGCTGGAAAAGGGCATGCGCCTGACCGCGATGGACGACCCGGCCGCGCGTGCGCAGGTCCAGGCCCGGCTGGATGCCTACCAGCGCGGCAACCATGCACTGCTGCAGCACCACCGCCTGATGGCCGCGCCTTCGCCGCTGCAGGCCTATGACCCGGCCCAGGTCGAGCAGCGTCCCGAACCGGTGCCGGCCAGCCAGGCCCTGCCCGGGCTGGGCGTGGAGGATGTGTCGCTCCAGCCCGGTCCGGCAACCGTACGGTTGCAGGCCACCTTCATCAATGGCGATGCCACCGCCAGCGCGTGGTTCGTACCGTTGGCGGTGCTGGTGGATGAGCAGGGCAACGAGCGTGGCGAGGTTTCCGGGCCGGCGCTGCAGCTGCCGGCCCGGCAGCGCCAGCGCGTCCATCTGGTGCTGCCGTTGCCGCCAGGCGCGGCCGGCAGCTGGTCGGTGTCGGTCCGTCCGTCCGACCCACAGACCGGGCGTGCCAACGGCCGTGGCCGCTACCGCCTGGCCCTTGAACTGCCCGTACCGACACCGGAGAAAGCCCCATGAAGCGCATCACTTGGCCCTGCTGGCTGGCCCTCACCCTGCTGCTGGCCAGCAGCCTGCAGGCCACCGCCGCGCCGCGTGCCGAGCGTGCGCTGTGGACCTGGGAGGCCGAATCCTATGCGATGGTCGATGATCCGGCGGTGGCCGAGGAGGCGATCAGCTACCTCAAGTCGCGTGGCTTTGACCGGCTGTACCTGTACGCCGATGCCTACCGCGGCCGCCACCTGCTGCGTGACCAGCCCGAGCGTTACCACGCGCTGATCCAGCGCCTGCGTGCCAACGGCATCAGTGCCTATGCGCTGCTCGGTTCGTGGTACCTGAACACCGAAACCTATGTACTGCCCGAACGCCGTGCCGATGCGCTGGCGATGCTGCAGCACGTGCTTGATTACAACGCCGCAGCACCGGCGGCGGCACGCTTTGATGGCGCCAACCTGGATATCGAGCCGCACATCCTGGACGCCTGGAACGAACACACCCGGCTCGGCCTGCTGCGTCACTTCCTGGACATGAGCAAGGCGCTGATGGACGCCAAACAGGCCAGTGGGCAGACCCTGCTGCTCGGCCCGGCCATCCCGTTCTGGCTCGATGGCTACAGCCTGGACTGGAACGGGCGCCAGGCGCTGGTCAGCGAGCACATGATCGACACCTGGGATTACGTCGCGCTGATGGATTACCGCGACTTTGCCGAAGGCCGCGACAGCATCCTGTCGCATGCGGCCAGTGAACTGGACTATGCCCGGCGTGCCGGCAAGCCGGTGGTGATCGGGCTGGAAGTCTCGCCCAACGACATCAACAAGGTGACCTTTGCCGAGGAAGGCCCGGCGGTGTTCGAACGCGAGGTGGCCAAGGTCGAGGCGGCGCTGGCCGGTGACCCGGCATTTGCCGGTTTTGCCATCCATCACTACCGCGCCTGGCGGGCATGGGAGCAGCGCCACGCCGAGTAGGCCCTACAATGGCCGGCATGTCTGTCGGTTTTTTGTCTGTCAGCCCCACGATCCGTATCCCCGACGATGAGTTGGTGGAGCGTTTCGTGCGTGCGTCCGGCGCTGGCGGGCAGAACGTCAACAAGGTGTCATCGGCCGTCGAGCTGCGCTTTGATGTGGCCCATTCGCCCTCGCTGCCCGAGGCCGTGCGTGAGCGCGTGCTGGCCCGTCGGGACCGTCGGCTGACCGCCGAGGGCGTGCTGGTCATCGATGCCCAGCGTTTCCGTACCCAGGAGCGCAACCGCGTCGATGCCCGCGAGCGCCTGCTGGGCATCCTGCAGCAGGGGCTGCAGGTGCAGGCACCGCGGATTGCCACCCGGCCCACGCGTGCCTCGCAGCGGCGCCGGGTCGATGACAAACGCAGCCGCGCCCAGCTCAAGCGCGGGCGCAGTTCAAGCCATTGGGATTGATACCTTGAGTCAGAACGATCCGATCATTCCGCCGATGCCGGCGTCCTTGCCGCAGGTGCCTGCCAACCGTTTCAGTCGCTGGCTGGGGCGTACGATCCTGCGTCTGGGTGGCTGGAAAATCGTTGCGCCGATGCCGACCGAGGGGCGGGCGGTGGTGATTTTTGCGCCGCATTCGACCAACTGGGACGGTCTGTGGGGGTTTGCCACCAAGCTCGGGATGGGCGTGCAGGCACGGGTTCTGGCCAAGTCGCAATTGTTCTGGTGGCCGTTGGGCTTGCTGCTGCGCCGGATGGGCGCGGTGCCGCTCAACCGTTCCTCGCCGCAGGGCACGGTGGAGCAGGCGGTGGCGCTGATCAACCGTTCGCCGAAAATCTGGTACGTGCTGGCACCGGAAGGCACGCGCAAGTCGGTCAAGGAGTGGAAGGGCGGCTTCATCAAGATCGCGGTGCAGGCAGGGGTGCCGATCGTGCCGGCCTATGTGCATTACCCGGAGCGGATCATCGGTTTCATGCCCGCCTATCATCCGACCGGTGATTACGCCACGGACATGGCCGCGATCCGCGCGATGTACCGGCCATGGCAAGGCAAGCACCGCGGCACCGAGTAGCCGCCCGGTCTGCGCACAGGCTGCGTGAACGCAGCCTTGGTGCGAGCGCCGACTTTGCATTTTCGCGCTTTTTCACTGGCCATTGGCGGCTGATAATCGCCACTTGTACCCGGCAGTGATTTTTCCTGCCTGCGCACTGGCGCCGGTACACAGACCCTGTCCGTTGCTGTGAGGTACCCGCTTGAAGGGTGCCGGGATGATGTATTGCCGTGAAAAATGAAGGGAAGTTGCTGTTGGCCGCGTTTGGCCGGTTCTGCGCCTACTGCCTGCTGGCGGCCTTGCCGGTGTTCGTGCTGCGTCAGGACCTGCTCGGGGCCGGCAACACGCTGGGCGAGCGCTCGCTGGTGGAGCTGACCCAGACCGGGTTCCTGCTGGCCAGCAGTGCCAGTTTTGCGGTGCTGGCCTGGCGGTGCGCGCAGGAGCGTCGCTTTGCGCTGCTGGCCAGTGCGTTTTTCATGGTGATGCTGGTGCGTGAGCAGGATGCCTGGCTGGATGTGCTGATCGGGCACGGCGCATGGAAGTTCCTGGCGGTACCGATCGCGCTGGCTGCCCTGGTCTGGGCGGCGGCCGACTGGCGTGCCAGCGTGGGCGCGCTGCTGCGCTTTGTGTCCTCGCGCGCCGGTACGTTGATGCTGCTCGGCCTGGCGGTGCTGCTGTGCTATTCGCGTCTTTTCGGCATGACCGGCCACTGGACCGCCGTGCTTGGCGATGGCTATGTACGCACGGTCAAGAACGCGGTGGAAGAAACCACCGAACTGCTCGGCTACACCTTCATCCTGGCCGCCAGCGTGCATTACCTGGTACACCGGTTGCGGGCCCTGCGCCGGCAACCGGCAGGCGCGTGCCGGCCCTTTCTGACCCGGACGCGGGCGTTGCAGGGCGGCATCAGCGTTCGGAGTGGCCGGTCTGGTCATAGCTGCGCGGGCTGAGCAGGTTTGGCTGGATGCACTCGATGAAGGCACGCGCCTGTGCCGACAATGGCCGCCCGCGGCGCACGGCCACCCCGTAGGTGCGCGGCGGGAATAGCGATCCCACCGGGCGGATCGCCAGCTCGCGCGCATCCTCGGCCCCCAGGCACAGTGCCGGCACCACCGAGATGCCCATGCCCAGGGCGACGTATTGCTTGATCACCTCCCAGCCGCCGACCTCCAGGCTGACGCTGTAGGGCAGGCGCTGCTGCTGGAAGATGCGGTCGACCAGGCGCCAGGTCACCTGCCGTCGCGGTGGCAGGATCAACGGATGCTCGGCGATCTGCGCCAGCTCCAGCTGCGGCACGCTGCTCAGCGGATGGCCCAGCGGGGTGATCAGCATCTGCTCGAAGCGTTGCACGGTTTCATAGCTCAGGTCCGAGGGCACATCCAGCAGCGAGCCGACAATCAGGTCAGCGGCATCGCTGCGCAGCAGGTCGGTGCCATCGGCGGTGATCGCGTTGTGCAGCGACAGCCGCACCTGCGGGTGCAGCTGGCGGAAGGCGGCCACCACCTTGGGCAGCAGGTACAGGATGGTGGTCGAGTTGGCGGCAATCCGCAGCTCGCCGGCATCCAGCCCGCTGATCTTGTCGCGGAAGCGTTCGGCCAGCCCATCGAGGTTTTCCACCAGTGGCTGGGCCATTTCATACAGCACCTGGCCCTCGCGGCTGGGGACCAGGCGCCGCCCGCTGCGCTCGAACAACACCACCCCGAACTCGCGTTCCAGCGCCTGCAGCTGCAGGGTCACGGCCGGCTGGCTGATGAAAAGTGCCTCGGCTGCGCGTGAAACCGAGCCCAGACGGACCGTCTGGCAGAACGCCCGCAGCGGTTTGAGACGGTCGGATTTGTAGGAAAAACGAGGACTTGCGGTAGCGGCGGACATCGTTTTCATCCGGTATTTGTATAACTTATGTAACCCATTGCAAAAACTGTTTTGTTAAATACCAAGGTGAAGTTGCAGTTTGGAGCTCCGGATCGATAGGAGTTCAAACATGTCTGCCGTTGCCCCTGCTGCCCCTGCCGCTGTCGCTGCGCCGGCGACCCCGGGCCTGAGCCTGACTGTCCAGGTTGCCGGCCAGCAGACCCTGCTGACCCCGGAACTGGTGGCCCTGCTGGTCTCGCTGCACCGGGCCATCGAGCCCGGCCGCCAGGCGGCGCTGTCACACCGGGTGCAGCGCCAGGCCGAATTTGATCGCGGCGTGCTGCCCGATTTCCGCACCGATACCGCCCACATCCGGCAGGGCCAGTGGCAGGTTGCATCGATTCCGGCCGCGCTGGCCGACCGCCGGGTCGAGATCACCGGGCCGACCGACCCGAAGATGGTGATCAATGCGCTCAACTCCGGGGCGAAGGTCTTCATGGCCGACTTCGAGGATTCCACCGCGCCGACCTGGGCCAATGTACTGGCCGGCCAGCGTTCGATGATCGGTGCGGTGCGCGGTGACCTGACCTTCACCGCGCCGGCGGCCGGCGACAAGCCGGGCAAGCAGTACGCGCTGCGCCCGGAACCGGAACGGGCGGTGCTGATCGTGCGCCCGCGCGGCTGGCACCTGGATGAAAAGCACGTGCTGATCGACGGCCAGCCGATCGCCGGCGGGCTGTTCGATGCCGCCAGCTTCATCCTGCACAACGGCCGCACCCTGGCCGGCAAGGACCGCGGTCCCTACCTGTACCTGCCCAAGCTGCAGTCGATGGAGGAGGCTGCCCTGTGGGAGGCGGCGCTGAGCCACATCGAGGCCGCCACCGGGCTGGCCCAGGGCCAGGTCAAGGTCACCGTGCTGATCGAGACGCTGCCGGCGGTATTCGAGATGGAGGAAATCCTGTACGTGCTGCGCGAGCGCATCGTCGGGCTGAACTGCGGGCGCTGGGACTACATCTTTTCCTACCTGAAGACCTTCCGCCGGCATCCGGACCGGGTGCTGCCCGAACGCGGCCAGGTGACCATGACCCAGCCGTTCCTGAAGGCCTACTCGGAGCTGCTGATCGCCACCTGCCACAAGCGCGGTGCGCATGCGATGGGCGGGATGGCCGCGCAGATCCCGATCAACCACGACCCGGTGGCCAACGAGCAGGCACTGGCCCGGGTGCGTGCGGACAAGCTGCGCGAGGTGACGGCTGGCCACGATGGCACCTGGGTGGCGCACCCGGCGCTGATCCCGGTGGCGATGGAAGTGTTCAACGAGCACATGCCCACGCCCAACCAGCACCACGTGCTGCGCAAGGATGTCAGCGTGACCCGAGATCAGCTGATTGCCCCGTGCAGCGGCACCATCACCCGTGCCGGCTTCGAGAACAACGTCGAGGTCTGCGTGCGTTACCTGGCCGCCTGGCTGGATGGCAACGGCTGCGTGCCGATCCACAACCTGATGGAGGACGCGGCCACCGCCGAGATCAGCCGTACCCAGATCTGGCAGTGGATCCATGTCGGCAACCAGCACCTGGATGACGGCACCGCGATCGACCTGACCCTGCTCGATACCACCCTGAAGGCATTGCCCTCGCGGCTGGGCGATACCAGCGGCCTGCCCGGTGCTGGCCGCATTGGCGAAGCCATCGGCCTGCTCGACCAGCTCAGCCGCAATCAGGACCTGCTGGATTTCCTGACCCTGCCGGCCTACGCCCGCATCGATTGATTGACCCCTGCTGTAGCCCCCTGACACGTTATCGAGGAAGCAACCATGAGCAGCATCACCCAACAGATCGCCGACCTGCAGAAGGACTGGGACACCAACCCGCGCTGGAAGGGGGTCAAGCGCGACTACTCCGCCGCCGACGTGGTGCGCCTGCGCGGCAGTGTGCAGCCCGAGCACAGCCTGGCCCGGCGCGGTGCCGAGAAGCTGTGGCAGCTGGTCAATGGCCAGTCCA
Organism: Stenotrophomonas koreensis; assembly: GCF_001431525.1. Taxonomy (GTDB): domain Bacteria; phylum Pseudomonadota; class Gammaproteobacteria; order Xanthomonadales; family Xanthomonadaceae; genus Stenotrophomonas; species Stenotrophomonas koreensis. Next base: position 34,487 of record NZ_LDJH01000007.1, on the reverse strand, counting down.
AGAAGGGCTACGTCAATGCCTTCGGTGCCATTTCCGCCGGCCAGGCGATGCAGCAGGCAAAGGCCGGGCTGGAAGCGGTGTACCTGTCCGGCTGGCAGGTGGCGGCTGACGGCAACACCTCCGAGACCATGTACCCGGACCAGTCGCTGTATGCCTACGACTCGGTGCCGACGATGGTGCGACGGATCAACAACACCTTCCAGCGCGCCGACGAGATCCAGTGGAAGGCCATTGTCGATGGCAAGCTCAAGCAGGAGGACGCGATTGATTTCTTCCTGCCGATCGTCGCCGACGGCGAGGCCGGCTTCGGTGGCGTGCTCAACGCCTACGAGCTGATGAAGAACATGATCACTGCCGGCGCCGCCGCAGTGCACTTCGAGGACCAGCTGGCTGCGGTGAAGAAGTGTGGCCACATGGGCGGCAAGGTGCTGGTGCCGACCCAGGAAGCGGTGCAGAAACTGACCTCGGCGCGCCTGGCAGCCGACGTGCTGGGGGTGCCGTCGATCGTGCTGGCACGCACCGATGCCGAGGCCGCCAACCTGCTGACCAGCGACTTTGACCCCAACGACCAGCCGTTTGTCACCGGCCAGCGCACCAGCGAGGGCTTCTACAAGGTGCGCAACGGCCTTGAGCAGGCCATCAGCCGTGGCGTGGCCTATGCCCCGTATGCGGACCTGGTGTGGTGCGAGACCGGTACCCCGGACCTGGGCTTTGCCCGCGAGTTCGCCCAGGCCGTGCATGCGGCCAGCCCGGGCAAGCTGCTGAGCTACAACTGCTCGCCGTCCTTCAATTGGAAGAAGAACCTGGACGATGCCACCATCGCCAAGTTCCAGGACGAGCTGTCGGCACTGGGCTACAAGTTCCAGTTCATCACCCTGGCCGGTATCCACATCAACTGGTTCAACACCTTCAAGTTCGCCCACGACTACGCCCGTGGCGAAGGCATGCGTCACTACGTGGAGCAGGTGCAGGAGCCGGAATTCAAGGCCCGCGAGCAGGGCTACACCTTTGTTTCGCACCAGCAGGAAGTCGGTGCCGGCTACTTCGACGATGTCACCACGGTGATCCAGGGCGGCGCTTCCAGCGTCACCGCACTGACCGGCTCGACCGAGGAGGAACAGTTCCACCAGACGCAGCCGGCATGAGTGCGGGGGACTTGCCTGACGCCTGACCGGGGTTTTACCGGGCAGGCTGTAGGTAAACCCTTACAAGACACCCGATCAATGCTCCGGTATTGATCGGGTGTTGCTTTTTGGGGGGGGGCGGATTGGTCAAAACTTGATCAGATATGAACGCAGTGATGCTATTCTCGCCGCTGATCTGCTCGGCTCAGCTTCCATGCAGGATTGGCAATGACCGGCCCTTCGCTTCTTACCCTGGACCCCTCAGCCTCTGTCGCGGACACCGCGATGGCCGACATTGTCCATGCGGTGCTGTCGCCGGATGAGTTTGCGCTGTTTGACCGGCATGCATCGCGCCGTGTCTTTGGCAATGGCGAGGTGATTTTCGAGCGTGGCAGCGCCGGTCGCACCATGTATGTGATCGTCCGTGGCATGGTCGAACTGGATTTTGGCCAGGAAGTGCTGCCCAAATACCTGGCCGGCAATGAATTCTTCGGTGAACTGGGCCTGCTGATCGGCAGCCACCTGCGCAGCGCAGATGCGCGTGCCAATGGTGATGTCGAGCTGCTGGAGCTGGACCATGCACAGTTCTGTGGCCTGATCGACAGTGCCCCGGGATTGTTTGCCTATTTCCTGCGCCGCACGATCATGCGCATCACCAGTCACGAGGCCTCGTTGATCCACCAGCTGCGCCGGCGCAACAACGAGCTGGAAGCTGCGCTGGACAACCTGTACAGCGCCACCAGCCGGCTCAGCCACACCGAGGAACTGGTGCGCACCGACGAGCTGACCGGCGTATGCAACCGTCGCGGTCTGTCGTTGTACCTGCAGGCTGCCCGCAACCAGGGCCAGTGCCCGCCGCAGGGGCTGCTGCTGATCGACTGCGACCGCTTCAAGCAGATCAATGACATCTACGGCCACCTGGTCGGCGACCGGGTGCTGCAGAGTGTGGCCAATGTGCTGCGCTCCATTGCGTTGAAGGATGACCTGGCCTGTCGGCTGGGCGGGGATGAATTCTGCCTGGTGGTGGCGCGGACCGATCGCATTGGCCTGCAGCGACGGGCGGATTTCATCCTGTCGGCGATGCGTGGCCTGGTCGAGCGTTCCGGCCAGGTTCCCCGCGCCTGTGCGGTCAGCATCGGTGCGGTCCTGCTCAATCCGGCCGATGACTGGAACCATTGGTATGCCCTGGCTGACGGGGCGTTGTACCGGGCCAAGAACAAGGGCGGCAATGGCCTGCAGTGGCATGAGTCCGAAGCGCTCAGCGCGAGCGACTGAGCCAGGGACGGAACCGAAGATGGATGAGCAGATGTCCGCGCCGGTAATCCGGGCCTTGTTGTTGACCGACCTGTGTGACTCGGTCGCGCTGGTGGAGCGCATCGGCGACCTGGCCAGCGCCGAATTGTTCCGCAGCCATGACCTGCTGGTACTGGAGCTGCAGCAGCGTTGGCATGGCCGCTTGATCGATCGTTCCGATGGCATGCTGCTGGTGTTCGAGCGGCCGCTGCACGGCATCGGCTTTGCGCTGGATTATCTGGCCGAACTGGAAGCACTCGGCCAGGCGCGCGGGTTTGCGCTGAAGGCGCGCGCCGGCCTGCATGTCGGTGAGGTGCTGCTGTGGGAGAACAGCCAGGAAGCGATCGATATCGGTGCCAAGCCGCTGGAAGTGGAAGGCCTGGCCAAGCCGCTGGCGGCGCGCCTGCTGGCGATGGCGCGGCCCGGCCAGGTGCTGGTGTCGGCGGTGGCCGAGGCGCTGGCCCGTCGCGCCAGCAAGGATGAGCTGGGCAACCTGCGCGACCGGCTGGTGTGGAAATCCCACGGTGCCTGGTACATGAAGGGCGTCCCGACCGCGCAGGAAGTATTCGAGGTCGGCGAAATCGGTACCGCGCCGCTGCGCCGCCCGTTGAGCGGGCCCAAGGCCTGGCGTGCGCTGCCGCTGTGGCGGCGGCCGGCGGCCCTGGTGCTGCAGGCGGTGCTGGTGACCGCCGCGGTGGCCGGTGTCTGGTACGCCACCCGCAGCGAGCCGGCGATCGCCTTTGCACAGCGTGACTGGGTGGTGCTGGCAGACATCAACAACCTGGCCACCGATGACACGCTGAATCTGCCGCTGGAGCAGGGGTTGCGGATTGCGCTGGAGCAATCGCGTTATCTCAACGTCATGAGCAGTGAGCAGGTGGATGCGGCGCTGGAGCTGCTCGGTCACAGCGATGCGCCGCAACTGACCCGCGAGTTGGCCATTGATGTGGCCTTGCGCGAAGGCGCGCGTGCGGTGGTGGTACCCAGCCTGGAAAAGCGCAATGGTCAATGGCGATTCATCCTGGACCTGGTCGACCCGGTCAGCGGGCGCAACGTCCGCAGTGGTCATGTGCAGATCACCGCCAATGGGCAGGAGCAGCTGCTGGAGGCCATTGATGAAAGTGTGCGCACCATGCGTGCCCACCTGGGCGAGGATGCCGCGCAGATCACCAGCAGCGAGCCACTGCCGCAGGTCTCCACCAGCAGCCTGCCGGCATTGCGTGCCTATGCGCTGGCAGAAAAAGCGATTGGTCAACGCGACTATGCCACTGCTACCGAGCTGTACGCGGCGGCCCTGGAAGCAGACCCCGGGTTTGCCCTTGCCCATGTCGGCAATGCGCGCCTGCTGTGGCGGCTGCGCGACCTGGGTGGCGCACGCGAACACCTTGCCATTGCCCTGCAGCGACGCGATGGACTGCCGCTGCGCGAACGGCTGTACCTGGATGCATGGAGCGAGGAGCTGTCGCGTCGTGGCTGGGCCACCGAGCGTTGGGAAGCGTTGGCCAAGCTGTATCCGGATTTCACCGCCGGCCCCTCCAATGCCTCGCTGTACCTGCTGATGGACAACCGCTTTGCGCAGTCCGAGCAGTATGCGCGCCAGGCCGGCTACAGCCGTCACCCGATGCGGATGTTCCCGCTGGTGCATCTGGCGCGGGCGCAGCTGGCCCAGGGCCAGTACCAGCAGGCCTTGCAGGTACTCGACGAGGTGGACCAGCTCATCGGCAATGGCCGCCAGCATGACCTGCGTGGGGATGTGCTGGCCGCTGGCGGCGATGTCGACCAGGCACAGCAACTGTTCCAGCAGGCCGCCACCGGGACTGATCCCGGCGCCCGTTCAATGGCCTTGCGTGGTCTGCTCAGCGTGGGTGCGGCCCGGCAGAACTGCGCGCAGATGCAGGACAGCGCCCGCCAGTTGCGCGATTCGCTCAAGGACGCTCCGGGTATCTCCTCACTGCATGCCGAGGTTGCGGTACAGGTCGCACAGTTGTGCCAGGGCCGCGGTCAGCTGGATGCCGCATCGTTGCAGGCACTGGTCAACCGGCTGGAAGCCCTGGTTGCCGAAGAGCTGGATAACGAGCAGGTGGGTTTGAACGATCTGTATCTGCGCCTGCTGGTGCTGGCCTATGTGGCCCAGCGTGGTGGCGAGCAGGCAATTGCCGACAGCCTGATCAGGCGCCATGCCAACCAGATGATGGAGCTGGGCAACCCGGTCACCATCAAGCTGCTGGGGGTGGTGCTGGCGCGGCAGCAGCTTGACCAAGGCAAGCCGGAGGCGGTCATCGAGCGCCTGCGCACCCAGCTTGATGGCACCGAGCTGTATCAGGCGCGGGTGGTCCTGCGTGATGCCTACCGGGCGATGGGCGATGTTGCCGCCGAACAGCAGCAACAGCGCTGGCTGCTCAACAATGCCGGGCGAGCCTGGGCTGAAATGGTGATCGCCCAGCAGCTGCAGCCGCTCAACATCCTGGACCTCAAGGCCAGCCAGGCCGGTTAGCAGGCAGGCGGCAACGGCATTTCAGCGCTTTTTCAGCCGCTGGGAAATTTTGCCGGCCTCGAAGAAGAACACCACCGACATCGACATCTGGGCCTTGTCGGTCAGCGCCTGGCGCAAGGCATCGCGGGCTGCGATCAACTCCTGCGGCGAGGCCAGCTTTTCCACTTTGAAGCAGGCCTTGCTCTCGGTAGGGCCGTGGCAGCCGATCGCGGCCAGTGCCGCCGGGCCATCACTGCAGAACAGCTGGCGGAAAGCCTCATCGTTGGCCAGCCGGTCGAGCAGGACCTCGGCCTGGGCCGGGTCCAGGCTGGGAGGGCCGTGGTTGGGATCGTTTTCTGTCATGTCGTTGTATGCCGGGCAGGTTGCGCGCGATCGTATCATTGACATGAATGAATGATGAAAATCCTGCCAATGGAACAGATACGCATACGCCGCTGCTGGCATCTGCTGTGCGAGCCGCTGCAGGCCTTGCAGCTGGACATGGCTGCGCTGCTCAGCGGCGATGGCCGGCCGTTGCTGGCCGTAAGCCACCAGTGGTCGGCGCTGGCGGCCCATCTGGATGGTCCGGTGGCGCTGGATGATGCGCAGCTGGCGCTGCTCGGCCGTCTGGACCGCGAACAGTGGGTGCCACTGGCACAGCTGCCCGATGCCGCACAGTGGCTGCTGGACACTGGCCTGGCACTGGCGCACAACGATCAGCGCCAGTGCGCGTGCCGCGACCAGCAGCTGCGCCAGGCCCACTGGTGGGGACCGGCGGCGGTGCTGCACGCGCAAGCACGCTGGCAAGGGCAGGACAGCGTGCAGCAGCTGGCCGCACGCGGGATGGACCGGCTCGATGGCCTGATCGGCGAGCTGGGTACGCCACCGGCCAGTGGCCGCGACGGCGATGGCGCCCTGACGTTGCCGCCGGTGGCCGATTCACCGCTCGAGCAGTTGCTCGGGCGCCGGGTCAGTTGTCGTAATTTCGATGGCGGGCAGATGCTCGCGCTGGACCAGGTATCGGCGGTGTTGTGGGCTGCGCTGGCCGAACGGTCGACGGTGATCCATGACAGCGGTGCGCGGTTTTCCAAGAAGGGCACGCCATCGGCCGGTGGCCTGCATCCCACCGAAGCCTATCTGCTGCTGCGCAACGTGCAGGGGATCAAGGACGGTTGCTACCACTACCAGGCCAGCGCTCACCAGCTGCTGCCGCTGGCCGTGGGCGCTGATGCTGATGTGGGGAACCGGCGTGACTGGTCGGCGCTGGCCACGCGCTGGCTGGCTGGGCAGTACTGGTTCGCCGATGCCCAGGTACTGGTGGTGCTGGCGCCGCGCTATGACCGCCTGCAGTGGAAATACCGCAACCACTCCAAGGCCTACCGTGCCGCTGTGCTGGATGTCGGGCATCTGTCGCAGACGCTGTACCTGGCGGCCACCGAGGCCGGCCTGGGCGCGTTTGTCACCGCGGCGATCAATGAGCTGGACGTAGAGCGTGATCTGGGCCTGCAGCCTTTCGGCGATGGGCCGCTGGCGATTGCTGGATTCGGTATCCGTGCGGCGCAGATGACCACCGCCGAGCTGGACCCGGCCGGCGCCGTCTGGCAACCGGCCCCGGAAGGCTCCGGTGCCGGTTGACCAAGCGGGTTGATCAGTCTGCTGCTGCGGCAAAATCCACCAGCAGGGTGCCTTCGGCTACCTGCTGTTCGGCGCTGACCCGGTAGCCGTTGACGGTGCCGGCGCTGGGCGCGTGCACGGTGTGCTCCATCTTCATCGCCTCCATCACCAGCAGCGCCTGCCCGGCACTGACCTGGCTGCCGGGTGTGGCCAGCAGGCTGACAATCCGGCCGGGCATCGGGGCCTTCAGGTCGCCGCCCTGGGCGTTGCCGGCCTGCCCGGCCAGCGGGTCGGGCAGCTGGAAGCTCCAATGGCCGTGTGCGCAGAACAGGTGCAGGCGATCGCCCAGCCGCAGCGCCTGGCCGTGCAGGCGCCGGTGGTCCAGCTGCAGGCTGAACTGGCCGTCGGCGCGGACCTGGCCGCTGAGCTGGTGGCGCTGCTGTTCCGGGCCAAGCAGCTGCCACTGGCCGTTGCCGCCATCGACCAGCCAGCGCTGGGTCTGCTGGCCATCGGCCAGCACCGCCGGCCACTGCGCCGGGCCATGGCTGCGCCAGCTGTCGGCGCTGTGCCACGGCGAAGGCCAGCGTGCGCTGTCGCTGGCCACGGCCGCAGCGGCCTGGCTGGCATGCAGGCAGGTGGCGGCCAGGGCCCAGGCCAGCGTCGGCGCAGCGGCGCTGGCGGCATCCAGCGCCGGCTGCTCGCGTTCGATCAGTGCGGTGTCCAGCCTGGCCTGCGCAAACGAGGCGGTGTTGATGAGCCGGCGCAGGAAGCCGGTATTGGTGGTGACCCCGGCGATCTGGCAGGCCGCCAGCGCGGCATCCATGCGCCGCAGCGCGGCGTCGCGGTCCACATCCCAGACGATCAGCTTGGCGATCATCGGGTCGTAGTACGGGCTGATCACATCCCCCTGTTCGACCCCGGCATCAATGCGGACATGCGCGCTGCTGGCGGGCAGGCGCAGGTGCGCGATCGTACCGGTGGAGGGCAAAAAGCCGCGGTCGGCATCCTCGGCGTACAGCCTGGCCTCGATCGCATGGCCGCTGATGGACAGCTGCTCCTGGGTCCTTGGCAACGGCTGGCCAGCGGCAACGCGCAGCTGCCATTCCACCAGGTCCAAGCCGGTGACCAGCTCGGTCACCGGATGCTCGACCTGCAGCCGGGTGTTCATTTCCATGAAGTAGAACGCGCCATCCGGGGCGGCAATGAACTCCACCGTGCCGGCACCGACATAACCCACCGCGCGCGCTGCTTCCACCGCCGCCGCGCCCATCGCCGCACGGCGTTCGGGCGTCATCCCCGGGGCCGGGGCTTCTTCGAGCACTTTCTGGTGGCGGCGCTGCACCGAGCAGTCGCGCTCGAACAGGTGGACCACGTTGCCGTGGCCATCGGCAAACACCTGGATTTCGATATGCCGTGGGCTCAGGACATATTTTTCGACCAGCACGCGCGCGTCACCGAAAGCATTGGCGGCCTCGCGCTGGCAGCTGGCCAGGGCCGCGGCAAAGTCGGCGGCATCATCAACCCGGCGCATGCCCTTGCCACCGCCGCCGGCACTGGCCTTGATCAATACCGGAAAGCCAATGGCCTCGGCCTGCTGCTGCAGGAAGGCCAGGTCCTGGTTGTCGCCGTGGTAGCCGGGGGTAAGCGGCACGCCGGCAGCGCCCATCAGCGCCTTGGCCGCGCTCTTGGAGCCCATCGCCTCGATCGCCGCGGCCGGCGGGCCGATGAAGGTGATGCCGGCTTCGGCACAGGCGCGGGCAAAGCCGGCGTTTTCGGACAAAAAGCCGTAACCGGGGTGGATCGCCTGTGCGCCGCAGGCCAGAGCGGCGGCGATGATCGCCTCGCCGCGCAGGTAGCTCTGCGCAGCGGCCGCCGGGCCGATATGCACGGCCTCATCGGCCAGGCGCACATGGCGGGCGTTGGCATCGGCAGCCGAATACACCGCCACGGTGGCAATGCCCAGGCGCTGGCAGCTGGCGATGATGCGGCAGGCGATCTCGCCACGGTTGGCGATCAGGACCTTGGAAAACAGCGGAGCAGTGGGCATCGGCTTACATCCGGAACACGCCGAAGCCGGTGGCTTCGGCCGGGGCATTGAGGCTGGCGGCCAGCGCCAGGGCGAGCACGCGGCGGGTATCGGCCGGGTCGATCACGCCGTCGTCCCACAACCGCGCGCTGGCATACAGCGGGTGGCCCTGGGCTTCGAACTGGGCCTGGATTGGTGCCTTGAACGTGGCTTCCTCCTCGGCTGTCCAGCCCTGGCCACGGGCGGCCAGGCCATCGCGCTTGACCGTGGCCAGCACGTTGGCCGCCTGCTCGCCGCCCATCACGCTGATCCGCGCGTTGGGCCACATCCACATCAGGCGCGGCGAGAAGGCGCGCCCGCACATGCCGTAGTTGCCGGCGCCGAAGCTGCCGCCGATCACCACCGTGTACTTGGGCACGCGTGCGCAGGACACCGCAGCCACCAGCTTGGCGCCATCGCGGGCGATGCCACCGTGCTCGGCCTTCTGCCCGACCATGAAGCCGGTGATGTTCTGCAAGAACACCAACGGGATGCCGCGCTGGCAGCACAGCTGGATGAAGTGCGCGCCCTTGAGTGCGGACTCGGAAAACAGGATGCCGTTGTTGGCGATGATGCCCACCGGCATGCCTTCGATATGGGCAAAACCACAGACCAGGGTGGTGCCGTAGCGGGCCTTGAACTCGTCCAGCACCGAATCATCAACCAGACGGGCGATCACCTCGCGCACATCGAACGGCTTGCGGGTATCGGCCGGGATCACCCCGTACAGCTCGGCGGCCGGATAACGCGGCGGCAGCGGCTGGCGCAGGGCCCAGGGGCAGGGCGGCTGCTGCCAGTTGAGGTTGGCCACGATCTGGCGCACCCGCGCCAGCGCCTGGGCATCGTCATCGGCCAGATGGTCGGCCACCCCGGAGATGCGGGTGTGCACATCGCCACCGCCCAGGTCCTCGGCGCTGACTTCCTCGCCGGTGGCGGCCTTCACCAGCGGCGGGCCGCCGAGGAAGATCGTGCCCTGTTCGCGCACGATCACCGTCTCATCGCTCATCGCCGGCACGTAGGCGCCACCGGCGGTGCAGCTGCCCATCACACAGGCAATCTGCGGGATGCCGGCCGCCGACAGTGTGGCCTGGTTGTAGAAGATGCGGCCGAAGTGGTCGCGGTCGGGGAACACCTCGTCCTGCAGCGGCAGGAAGGCGCCACCGGAGTCGACCAGGTAGATGCACGGCAGCCGGTTCTCGCGGGCGACCTCCTGCGCGCGCAGGTGCTTTTTCACCGTGATCGGGTAGTAGGTGCCGCCCTTGACGGTGGCATCGTTGGCCACGATCAAGCAGTCCACCCCGGACACCCGGCCGATCCCGGCGACCACGCCGGCGCAGGGCACCTCGTCGCCGTACATGCCGTGGGCGGCCAACGGGGCGATTTCCAGGAACGGGCTGCCGGCATCGAGCAGGGCATCGATGCGCTGGCGCACCAGCAGCTTGCCGCGGGCCAGGTGCTTGGCACGCGCCGCTTCACTGCCGCCGGCGGAGGCCCGGGCCAGGGCATCGCGCAGTTCGGCCACGGCGGCCTGCATCGCCGCCTGGTTGTGCTGGAATTCCTCGCTGCCCGGTTGCAGCTGGCTGGTCAGGACGCTCATCGCTCAGCCCTGTGCGGTCTGGTTGAACAGCTCACGGCCGATCAGCATCCGGCGGATCTCCGAGGTGCCGGCACCGATCTCGTACAGCTTGGCATCGCGCCAAAGCCGGCCGGTCGGGTAGTCATTGATGTAGCCGTTGCCGCCGAGGATCTGGATCGCCTCGCCAGCCAGCCAGGTGGCCTTCTCGGCCGCAAACAGGATCACCCCGGCCGCATCCTGGCGGGTCACCCGGCCGGCATCGGCCGCGCGCGCCACCGCATACACATAGGCACGGGTGGCATTGAGCGCGACGTACATGTCCGCCAGCTTGGCCTGGATCAGCTGGAAGCTGCCGATCGCCTGGCCGAACTGCTGGCGCTGGTGCACGTAGGGCAGCACCACATCCATCGCCGCGGCCATCAGCCCGAGCGGGCCGCCGGCCAGCACGATGCGCTCGTAATCCAGCCCGCTCATCAGCACGCGCACGCCGCCACCGACCGTGCCCAGCACGTTTTCTGCCGGCACGAAGCAATCGGTGAATACCAGTTCACAGGTGTTGGACGAGCGCATGCCCAGCTTGTCCAGCTTCTGTGCGGTGGCAAAACCGGGCATGCCCTTTTCAATGATGAAGGCGGTAATCCCGCGCGAGCCGGCGGCCGGGTCGGTCTTGGCGTAGACGATCAGCACATCGGCGTCCGGGCCGTTGGTGATCCACATCTTGTTGCCGTTGAGCACGAAGCCGCCGTCGGTGGCGGCGGCATGCAGGCGCATCGAGACCACATCCGAGCCGGCGCCGGGTTCGCTCATCGCCAGCGCACCGATGTGCTGCCCGCTGCACAGCTTCGGCAGCCAGCGCTGCTTCTGCTGCTCATTGCCGTTCTTGCGCAGCTGGTTCAGGCACAGGTTGGAGTGGGCGCCATAACTCAGGCCGATGCCCCCGGAAGCACGCGAGATCTCCTCCATCGCCACCACATGGGCCAGGTAGCCCATGCCGCTGCCGCCGTATTCCTCCTCCACGGTGATGCCCAGCAGGCCCTGCTCGCCCAGCTCCGGCCACAGCGCGTTGGGGAAGGCGCTGTCGCGGTCGGCAGCGTCGGCCAGCGGGGCAATACGGTTGGCCGCAAACCCGGCCACGCTGGCGCGCAACAGGTCAATTTCCTCGCCCAAGGCGAAATCCAACATTGGCACGTGCATCTGGAGCTCCGAACAACAGGTAATGGACTGACAGCACCGAGAGGGGAGGACGCGCGAGCGCCGCCCGGGACTAATTGGTATCAAGCGTAACTTTCTCGCCGAGCGGAAGCATCGTGCAGCGCGCAAGGAAGGCCAGCGCAAGCGGACAGCAGCGGGAAAGTCCGTCAGTGGCGGCAGCGCTATGCTGTGCGGCTGTTTTTGTTTTTCGGGTAGTGGTTGTGCTGCAAGTAGCGGGATGGAAGGCGGTAGTGGCTGGGCTGTGCCTGTTGCCGGGTCTGGCGTGGGCCGATTTCCACGGCCGGGTGGTGCGGGTGGCCGATGGCGATACGGTGACCGTGCTGCGTGACCATGGCGATCGCAAGGAACAGGTGCGGGTGCGCCTTGCCAGCATTGATGCGCCCGAGCGCCGGCAGGCCTTCGGCACGCGTTCGCGCCAGCATCTGGCCGAGCTGGTGTTTGACCGCCAGGTGCTGATCCAGGAGCAGGGCAGTGACCGCTACGGCCGGGTGATCGGCGTGATCCACCTGGGTGGGCTCAACGCCAACCAGGAAATGGTGCGTTCCGGGATGGCCTGGGCCTATCGCCAGTATCTCAACGACAGCACCCTGCTGCGGCTGGAAACCGGTGCCAGACGGGCTGGGCGCGGGTTGTGGGCCGACAAGGATGCCCAGGCCCCCTGGGAATTCCGGCGCAGCGAAGCGGCGCGCCGCAAGGCCGAGCGCGAGGCGCGCGGGCAGGTGGCTGCCGCCAGTCCGTAACTGCGGCCAACTGTTGCGCTGCGACATGGCAAGTTCGCCCGCGGGCGTTGCAGCCGGGGCGGATGTCTGTTCATACTCGCCCCACTGCTGCGGTTCGGCTGCCACCTGCTCTGGGGTAATGCGACGTGCGCAACTACGATCTTGAGTTCCTGAAGCGGTTTTCCCTGGTCATCGGTTTTCTGGCGCTGGTGACACTGGCGCTGATCGTGCTGGCCGCCTTCCTGCACCGCAGCCTGCCGGCCGAAGTGTCGCCAGCGGCGCAGGCGCGGGTGCAGGCACGGATCGCCCCGGCCGGCGCGGTGTATGCCGGTGCTACCGGTGCCGCAGCGCAGGCAGCGGCGCAGGCGGCCGCACTGGCGGCGGCCTCGGCCAATGCGGCTTATGGCGGCACCCTGGATGGCAAGGTCATCTACGACAACCTGTGTGGTGCCTGCCATACCACCGGGGTGGGCATGGCCCCGACCCTGCAGCGTGCGCAGTGGTCCGCGCGCATCGCCCAGGGCAATGATGTCCTGTACCGGCATGCCATCGAGGGCTTTACCGGGGCCGGCATCATGCCGCCCAAGGGCGGCAATCCGGGGCTGACCGATGAGCAGGTCAAGGCCACGGTGGACTGGATGCTGGGCAACCTGCAGTAAGCTTCCATCGCTGCGACCAGCGCCGCCTGCGGGCGGCGTTGGCGTTTTTGTCATTGCCCAGCGCTGTCTGCAGCGCCTTGTTGTTGCCGAGGATTGTGATGTCATTGCGTCTTTCCCTGCTTGTCCTGGCCTGTGCGGCGGCGTTGCCGCTGCAGGCCAAGCCTTCCATCACCCTGATCGGCGCGGTCCAGGGCGAAGGCGCACAAAGCCCGTTGCTGGGCCAGACCGTAACCGTCGAAGGCCGCCTGAGCGCTGACCTGCGCGATGGCCTGGATGGTTTCTACCTGCACGGTGCCGCCGACGGCAACCCGGCTACCTCCGAGGGCCTGCTGGTGCTGGCCGAGGGTGCGGTGCGCCTGCCCCGGGCGGCCTGCCTGCGGGTGCGCGGTGAGGTGGTCGAGCAGCCGGCCGGGCGCAGCACCCAGAGCATGACCGCGCTGAAGGCACAGAACATCCAGGCCGCCTCCTGCCGTGGGCTGCCCGCGCCCGGGCCGGTGGTGCTGACGGCGGCGCCGGCCAACTGGGAGGCCTACGAAGGCCTGCCGGTGCAGATCCAGGCACCGCTGACCGTGGTCGGGTTGCACAACCTGGAGCGTTCCGGGGAAGTGTGGACGGCATTTGACGGTGCGTTGTGGCAGCCCACCGAGATGGCCCTGCCCGGCAGTGAGCAGGCCCGCGCGATTGCCGCCGACAACCAGCGCCGGCTGTTGATCCTGGACGATGGCAGCGATGTGCGCGATCCGGATTCGCTGCCGTTGCTGCCGGCCGGCCAGCTGCCGCGCGGCGGCATGCAGCTGTCGCAGGTGGAGGGCATCGTCGAGCAGCGCCATGGCCCGGCCTGGCGCCTGCAGTTGCGCCGGCCGTTGCCGCTGCCGCCGGTAGCACGGCCGTTGGCGGCGCCACAGCTGCCCGGCACGCTGAAGATTGCCGCCTTCAACCTGGAAAATTATTTCAACGGCGATGGCCGTGGTACCGGTTTCCCGACCCCGCGCGGGGCCGCCAGTATCGAGCAGCTGGCCGCGCAGCAGGCCAAGCTGGTGGCCAGCATCAACGGGCTGGGTGCCGACGTGGCTGCGCTGATGGAGCTGGAAAACGATGGCTTTGGTCCGGCATCGTCGATCGCGCAGCTGGTCGATGCGCTCAATGCCGACAAGGCCGGTCCGGGCGACTGGCGTTTTGTCGATGCCGGTACCGGCCCGGGCAGTGATTCGATCCGGGTCGGCATCATCTACCGCCACCGGGTGCTGACCCCGGTGGGCAGGCCGGCGGTGCTGGAAGAGGGCCCGTTCATGCGCTGGAGCCGGGTGCCGTTGACCCAGGCCTTCCGGCGCGGCGATGGCCCGGTGTTCAGCGTCACCGCCATCCACCTCAAATCCAAGGGCTGCGGTGATGCCAGTGGGCCGGATATGGACCAGGGCGATGGCCAGGGCTGCTTCAATGCCATCCGTACCGACAGTGCCCAGCGCATTGTGGCCTGGCTGGCCAGTGACCCGACCGCCAGTGGCAGCCCGCATGCGGTGGTGCTGGGGGATTTCAACGCCCATGCGATGGAGCAGCCGATCCGCACCCTGGATGCAGCGGGCTGGCGCGATGCGTTTGCCATTGCCGGGGTCGCCCAGCCGTACAGTTACGTCTACAACGGCTTGAACGGCCGGCTGGACCATGCCCTGCTCAGCCCGACGCTGGCCGGCCAGCTGCGTGGTGCGGCCGAATGGCATATCAATGCCGATGAGCCGGAAAGCGTCGGTTATGCCGCTGGCAACCAGCCTGGCCCTTGGCGCTCTTCGGATCATGATCCGTTGCTGCTGGGGCTGGATCTGTAATCCTGCTCTGGCCAGGCACCGGCTCCCGGCGCACCTGCGCCGGGGCCGGCTGCCGGTTTACCCTGGCTGGCTGCCGTGGGCGATCAGGCCGATGGCGGCAATGGCCAGCAACAGCCCGAACTGGTTGGTGCGGCTGGTACGTTCGCCAAACAGCAGCACCCCGGCCAGCGTGCCCAGTGCGACCACGCCGATGTTCATGCCGGCAAACACCGTGGCCGGGCTTTCGCTCATGGCCTGGTGGGCGCGGATGTAGGTCAGGATGTTGGTGAAGTTCAGTCCTCCCAGCAGCAGGCCGGCCGCCAGGTGGGCCAGGTCCAGGCGGGTGCGCCGGCGTGCCTGGCGCCACAGTTGCAGTGCCAGCATCAGCACGAAGGCCAGCACAAAACTCACGCCCAGTGCGGCCGTGGTTGCGGTGCCGCTGCTGGCGACCTGCTTCAGGGCAATATCGATGGCGCCGTAACCGGCCCAGGTCCCCAGCAGCCATGGCCACGCCGGGCTGCGCCGCTCGGCCCACAGGCTGCGCTGCAGCGGGCGCGCCAGCAGGCAGCCAATGGCGACCAGCCCGGTGGCCAGCCCGGCCAGCTTCCAGTGGTTGGCCACTTCGCCAAACAGCAAAAAGGCCGCGGCCAGCGAAATCAGCAGCGACAGCCGCTGTGCCGCATCGGTACGCACGATGCCGGCGCTGGCCAGGCTGCGTGCCATCAACAGGAACACCGCCGGCAAGGCCAGGCCCAGCACCAGCAGCAGCGCCCACGGGGTGGTGCTGGCGCTGAACACCTCGGTGGAGGGGCGCAGCACCAGCCAGGCCAGGCTGCTGGCGGCCAGGTAGTTCCAGGTCACCAGTTGCCCGGCATCCATCCCGCGCCCACCCCAATACTTGAGCAGCACGCCGACGCTGACGCTGCACAACACGCTGATGACCAGATACAGCATCACACCACCTTTGTTGCCCTGACGACCGGGCGGTGAACGCCCTTGCTGCGGGACGGTATCATGCACGCATGGATACCCCCACATTCCCCGCCGTCAGCACCAGCCTGTTGCTCGATGGCCCCGCCGGCCCGCTGGAACTGGCCGTGGACCTGCCCGATGAGCCGGCGGCGGCGCAGCCGGTGGTTGCCGTGCTGTGCCATCCGCTGTCCATCGAGGGCGGCAGCATGCACAACAAGGTGGTGACCATGGCCGCGCGCGCGCTGCGTGACCTGGGCATCAGCGTGGTGCGGCTGAATTTCCGCGGGGTCGGCCAATCGGCCGGCCACTACGACAACGGCGTGGGCGAACAGGACGACCTGGCCTGTGTGGCCAACTGGGTACGCGCCAGCCTGCCGGGCTACCAGCTGTGGCTGGGTGGTTTCAGCTTTGGTGCCTATGTCTCGCTGCGCGCCTGTGACCGTCTGTCCCCGGCGGCGTTGATTTCGATTGCCCCGCCGGTCGGGCGGCGCGACTGGAATTTTGATGCGGTCAACCCGCCGGACCAGTGGCTGGTGATCATGGGCGAGGCCGACGAGATCGTGCCGCCGCAAGGGGTGTTTGACTGGGTTGCCGACCAGCCGGAGCCGCCGGCACTGGTGCGGATGCCCGATACCACCCATTTCTTCCACCGCAAGCTGATCGACCTGCGTGGCGCGATCGCTCACGAAGTGCGCCGCTGGCTGCCTGATTCCACGGTTTGACGATGTCCGTATTGACCCCCAGCCAGCGCTACGCCGAAGGCGTGGCCCGAGGTGCCTGGAAAGATGATCCTGCCCAGCATGCGGCCCTGCGCGAGCTGGACCGCATCCATGTCGGCCTGCTTGCCGACGCGCCGGGCAATGGCCTGCTGGCGCGCCTGTCAGCGCGCCTGCGCAAGCCCGAACCGGTCAAGGGCCTGTATTTCTGGGGCGGGGTAGGGCGCGGCAAGACCTTCCTGGTGGACCTGTTCTATGACGGCCTGCCGACCGAACAGAAGTACCGCACCCATTTCCACCGCTTCATGCGCGGCATCCACGAAAAACTGCGCCAGCACCAGGGCGAGGCCGACCCGCTGGCGACCATTGCCCGGCAGTGGCGTGCCAACCTGCGCGTGCTGGTGCTGGACGAGTTCTTCGTCACCGACATCGGCGATGCGATGCTGCTGTCGCGGCTGCTGGACCGGCTGTTCGCCGAGGGCGTGACCCTGGTGACCACCTCCAACACGGCCATCGGCAACCTGTACCTGCATGGCCTGCAGCGCGAGAGCTTCCTGCCGGCGATCGCGATGCTGCAGCAGCACTGCGTGGAGCTGTACGCCGAAGGCAGCGAGGACTACCGCATGCGCGCGCTGACCCGCTCGCCGGTCTACCGCGCGCCGCTGGAAGCCGACAGCGATGCCTGGCTGGGCGGGCGCTGGGCCGACCTGACCGGTGGCAGCGAACCGAAGGCCGGCAACATCGAAATCGAAGGCCGCAAGATCCCGGTGCGCGCGCGCGGCAAGTCGATCGTCTGGTTCGACTTCCCGGCGCTGTGCGAAGGCCCGCGCGGGCCGGCTGACTACATCGAGATCGCCACCGAATTCACCACGGTGCTGCTCGGTGGCATCCCGCATTTTGACCGCATGAATGAAGATGCCGCGCGCCGCTTCGTCAACCTGATCGACGAGCTGTATGACCGCCACGTCAACCTGGTGTGCACCGCGCAGGATGCGCCGCCGTTGCTGTATTCGGGCATCCGCCTGGCCGGCGCCTTCGAGCGCACCGCCAGCCGTCTGATCGAGATGCAGAGCGCCGAGTACCTGGGCAGTGCGCACCGCGGTTGAGCCCTTCCGGCTGGGATGACCGGCCGATTGCCCCTATTGTTGACCTTTGCCCTGACCGGAGACACCCATGGACATTTCCGAAATCCGCATGAGCAACCTGTTCCTGCAGCTGGGGCTGGAGGCCGATGATGCGGCCATCGCGCAGTTCATCACCGAGCACCAGTTGCCGGCGGAGGTTCATATCGTCGATGCGCCGTACTGGAACCAGGGCCAGCGCTCGTTCCTGCGCGAGACCATGGCCAAGGACGGTGCCTGGATCCACATCGTCGATGCCCTGAACGAGTCGCTGCACGAGGACGCGGTCAAGGCTCAGACCGGGTTGTGATGTCAGGCTGATCAGCTGATCAGCTGATCAGTGACCTGCTCTACATGAGCGGCCTGGGGCTGATGAGGCTGGCGGCTGCCTTCGGTTTCCTGTCATCGCTGCTGTCCACCCCCAGGGCAGGTGCCGTATCTGGGCTGTGCAGGTGCAAGCGGCACCGCCGGCTGTGGACCGGCCCAATGCATCAGGGCGCCCGCAGGCGCCCTGATCCGATGCCATCACGCTGCCGGCTCAGCCCAGCAGGCCGGCCTGTTGCAGCGCGGCTTCCACCCGGGCCTGGCCGTCGGCCTCCAGCTCGGTCATCGGCAGGCGCAGGGTCGGCCCGCACAGGCCGAGGCGGGCCATCGCCCACTTCACCGGGATCGGGTTGGCCTCGCAGAACAGCTGGCGGTGCAGCGGCAGCAGGCGCTGCTGGACCGCGCGGGCGGTGGCCAGGTCGCCGGCCATCGCTGCCGCGCACAGCTGGTGCATCAGGCGCGGGGCGACGTTGGCGGTGACGCTGACATTGCCATGGCCGCCGAGCAGCATCAGTGCGATGGCGGTGGCGTCATCGCCGGAGAACACCGCAAAGTCGGCCGGTGCCTCGCGCAGCAGCCACTGCGCGCGTTCCAGGTTGCCGGTGGCTTCCTTGATGCCGACGATGCCGTCGACCTGGGCCAGCCGCAGCACGGTGTCGTGCTGCAGGTCGGCGACGCTGCGCCCGGGCACGTTGTAGAGCACGATCGGCAGCTCGCCGGTGGCCTCGGCAATGGCGCGGAAGTGGCGGTACTGCCCTTCCTGGCCGGGCTTGTTGTAGTAGGGCACCACCTGCAGCTGGCTGTGCGCGCCGACTTCCAGTGCATAGCGGGCCAGGGCGATGGCCTCGGCGGTGGAGTTGGCACCGCAACCGGCCATCACCGGGATGCGCCCGGCGGCCTGTTCCACGGCCACCTGGATGATCTGGCAATGCTCCTCGACGGTCACCGTTGGCGATTCACCGGTGGTGCCGACCACGCCGATGCAATCGGTGCCTTCGGCGACGTGCCAGTCCACCAGCTGGCGCAGGCGGAGGTAGTCGACGCTGCCGTCTTCGTGGAACGGAGTGACCAGGGCAACGATGCTGCCGCGCAGGAATACGTCAGAGGTGTTCATTGCAACCATCACGGACTTGGGGGGCGAGCCGATTCTAGGGCAAGCCCGCTGCCACCGCTGCTGGCCAGGTATCGGCCAGACAGGCGGCGGTACAGCGGCCGTTGCGCCGAAGGGGCCGTGACGATGGCCAGGCGGCGGCCACGCCGGGGGCGTACGGTGACGGCCAGCCTGTCTTCCAGTGCCGGCCGGCATCCCCGGCCTGTGGCCGCCGCGCTGTGTGCTTCAACCCAGCACGGGCGTGGCCGGGGTCACCGACGGTGCCGGGCTGGACAGGCTGGCAGCCGGGTTGACCGCGCCGTGTGCCTGGGCGCTGGCCAGCGAATCGGCCTGCGGGGTGCTGACCGCATCGACGGTCTTCAGGCTGGCGCGCAGGTGTGCCGGGTCCCTCGGGTCGCCCTGGACGATGAAGACATACTCGCCGCGCTGGGCGGCGCTGCCCTGGCCGCCGATCAGCACGTGGTCGACACGCGCAAAGCCGCGCTCCATGGCCAGCGCATACAGGCTGGCGGCCATGTTGGCGCTCTTGTCATCGGTTTGGCGGCCGGCCTGTGCATCGAGCTGGTGCACACCCTGCAGGATCTGTTGGTACAGCGGTGACGGGTCAGACATGGCGGTAATGAAAAGCCGGGGAACTGGCGTGATTCTAGCCAGATGGCGGGCCGCCGGTTGCGCGCCCGTCCAACGCAGCTGGGTATGCTGGCCGGACCTGACCTGCGAGGAACGGCCCATGGCCCAGCAACTGCTGCCTGTCTCCCCTGCATGGTGTGTGGCGGCGGCCATGGCCGGCCTGCTTGCCACCGCCGCCGCCTGGGCCGCCCCGCCGGCCGGATCGGCAGCGGCCAGCGATGCGCTGCCTTCAACCGTGCCGTCGCCGGCCAGCGCGCCGGCGTGGCTACGCGAACGGCAGACCCGGCCCAACTTTCGTGCCCCGGCTGCCACCACATGTGCCGATGCCCCGGTACTGGTGGAGGTGCCCGATCCCAGTGGACAGCAGCGTCCGCCGCGGCGTCCACTCGGCCCTCCGCACCCGGTGAGCGTGTTCGATGATGCCCGTCGTGATGCAGTGCCGGCTCCGGCCCCACCAGCACCGCCCATGCCGTTGTCGCCGGCGCCACGGTTGCCGGGGTCGGTCGGCGAGGGCGGCAGCCGTCATCCTGGTGAGCGCCCGGCCGATGTGGTGACGCCGGCGGCGGTCAATGCCGGGATGGTCGATGACAATGCCGATTTCAGTGCCTACCAGGCCTTCCTGCAGCGGCATGCGGCCAGCCCGGTGCCGGCCTGGCCGGTGGCCGGACGCCAGCGCCTGCAGGTGGTCGATGCCCAGGGCCGCCCGGTCAACGATGCCGAGGTCACGCTGCGTGCGGCCAACGGTGCACGGCTGTGGGCGCGTACCGATGCCGGCGGCCAGGTCTGGATCCACCCGGGCAGTTTTGACCCGGACGATTCGCCCGGCTACCAGGTGGAGGTGCGCCGGGATGGCCAGCGTGCCCGCGGCCGCCTGCTGCGTGGGCAGAAGCCGGTGCTGCAGCTGCGCCTGCCGGTGCAGCCGCAGCCGGCGCGGCTGGACCTGGTGTTCCTGGTCGATGCCACCGGTTCGATGGCCGATGAGATCGACAAGCTGCGCGCCTCGCTGCAGGACATCGTGCGCCAGATCGACGCGCTGCCGTCGCGCCCGCAGGTCTGCCTGGGGCTGGTCAGCTACCGCGACCGTGGCGATGAGTATTTCATCCGCCGCTGGGACCTGAGCCACAGCGTGGCCGGTTTCCAGCAGGTGCTCGATGGCGTGCAGGCCGGTGGCGGTGGGGATACCCCCGAAGCGATGAACGAGGCCCTGCACGAGGCCGTGCAGCACCTGTCCTGGCGCGGCAGTGGCACCACCCGGCTGCTGATCAGCCTGGCCGATGCGCCACCGCACCTGGACTACGGCCGGCCCTGGCACAGCGACAGCCTGCGGGCGGCGCTGGGCAAGGGCATCAAGGTGTTCAG
This sequence comes from Stenotrophomonas koreensis, assembly GCF_001431525.1. Lineage (GTDB taxonomy): Bacteria > Pseudomonadota > Gammaproteobacteria > Xanthomonadales > Xanthomonadaceae > Stenotrophomonas > Stenotrophomonas koreensis. The sequence goes on along the minus strand of NZ_LDJH01000007.1, from coordinate 13,717 downwards.
CGTGGCCGCTTCCGGGCAGGACAGCCAAGGCGAACTGGTGCAGCGCCAGCTCGCCCAGCACACCGGTGGCCGTTTCATCTTCCTCACCTACCAGGACCCGGCCAACCCGGCCGCTGGCCCGGGCAGCGATACCGTGCACGAGGTGGCCAACTATTCGGTTGACCAGCTGGACGCGCTGGTGGTGCGGCTGGTGCGCGAGGAGCTGGCGCAGCTGCCAGCCGTACCCGCGCACTGAGCGTCGCCGTCGCTCACGGCAACGTGCTGGCTTCCTCGTACTGGAACAGGTCACGCCAGGGCAGGCCCTGGCTGTGGCCGTCACCGAGCAGCAGCACCTGCTGCAGGTTGCGCACGATGCGCCTGGCATAGCCCAGGTCATTGATCAGCGAGCTGAGCTGGATGCTGTCGATCCGCCCCTGGCGCACCGCCAGGAACAGGCGGGCACTGAACTGCTCCTCGAACTGGGCCAGCTGCGGCCCCAGCTGTTCCAGCTGCTGGCGCCAGCGCGGCGGGTCGTCGCACTGCGCGCTGACCGAGCGCAGCCAGGCCAGGGCCTTGAGCAGCTGCCAGCGCAGTTCCAGCCAGGCCTCGGCCGCGGCGGCATCGGGGTTGTCCGGGTGCAGTTGCCGCTGCAGGTTGGCCTGCAGCGCATGCGCATCCTTGACCGCCTTGACCAGCTGCGAGGCCGCCTCCTGGCCGTCGCGCCAGATCTGCTGCTGGCCCGGATCCAGTGGCAGCTCGAAGCGGCTGATGAAGTCCAGCATCCCGGCCCAGACCGGCTTGACCAGCTGCCGGTAGAGCAGGTCGCTGTCCATCTCGCCATCGGCCACACGCCGGCGCAGCGCGGCGCTGTCACGTACCGGCGCATCCAGCTCGTCGGGCGGGCAGTACAGGGCCTGGCCGATCACCTCCAGGCTGAGCCGGCCCAGCCGGCGCAGCTCCTGGCTCAGCGCCAGGGTCGCGGTGTCGGCACTGTGCAGGGCGCTGTCGCTGAGGTGTTGCGAACGTGTGGAGGGGGCGCCGGCGGCGATCTGGGCAATCAGGTTGGCCGGCGGCTGTGGGTCGGGCAGCCAACGCAGCAGGGCACGGGCCAGCGCCCCCTGGATCGGCCAGAACAGGGCCACGCCCAGCGCGTTGAACAGGGTATGGAACAGTGCCAGCTGGATCAGTGCGTTGTCGTCCATGCCGACCCAGCCGGTCAGGCGCAGCACGCTGGCCTGCAGCAGGGGCAGGCACAGCAGGGCGACCACTGCGGTGGTGGCGTTGAACAGCACATGGGCCACTGCCAGCCGGTGCCCGGCGCGGTTGCCGCCCATGAAGCCCATCGCCGCGGTGGAGATGCTGCTGCCGACATTGGAGCCGATGGCGATGGCCAGGCTCTGTTCCGGCGCCAGCTGGCCGGCGGCCAGCGCGCCCAGGGTCAGCATCAAGGTGGCATGCGAGGACTGCACCACCACGGTGAGCAGGGCACCGACGCTGACAAACACCAGGGTACCGGCCACGCCCTGTGCGCTGTATCGGGTCAGGTCGATGTGGGCCATGGCGTCAAAGCCCAGCTTGATCTGGTCGATGCCCAGGAAAACAAACGCGATGCCGACAATCAGCTGCCCTGCTGCCTGGCCGCGCCTGCCGGTGTAGCGCGCCAGCACGCCGAAGACCAACAAGGGCAGGGCCAGCGGCGACAGGCTCAGGTTCTGCCCGGCCAGGGCCAGCAGCCAGATCCCGCTGGTGGCGCCGAGGTTGGCGCCGAGCAGTACCGAAATTGCCCCGGCCAGCTGGATCAGCCCGGTGCTCAGGAAGGCGATGGTCAGCAGCGAGACCAGGGTCGAGGACTGCAGCAGCATGGTCGCTGCGCCACCGAACAGCAGCCCGCGGGCCGGGGTGGCCGTGCTGTGGCTGAGCCAGCGTTCCATCGCCCCGCCGGCCAGGGCCTTCAGGCCCTGCTCCAGGCACTGCATGCCGAACAGGAACAGCGCCAGGCCGGCACACAGCTGCAGCCAGCCCGCGTAGTGGTGGAAGGACAGAGCCAGGGCCAGGGCCAGTACGCCGATGCCCGCCCATTTCAATCGTTGTTTCACATATTCCTCCCGCTGTGGGCCGGCATTGAAGCAGGTTTGGCGCGCGCCTGTCTTGTTCCAGCGCCGCGCCGCGGCACCACCGGCAACGGCGTGCCAACCCTTGGTGGGCAAGGGCAGAGGCCGGTTGCCCACAGCTTTGTTCACAATATCTGGTGTTGCGGTTGCAGTGAAAGCCCCTTATCTTGGGGTCGTCGGTTTTCCCCCGCCCAGGCGGTACGGAAATGAAAAGGGAAGCTGGTGACGCCGCAAGGCCATTCCAGCACTGCCCCGCAGCGGTAAGTGGGAACGAACCCGTCATTGCACTGGGATGCCAACGGCAACCTGGGAAGCGACGGGCAAGGAGAGGCAGCAACGCGTTGAGGGAAACGGGAAACGAGAGAAGGCAGGATCTGTTGCCTCCACTCGTTCCTCACTCCTCCCCATTCGTTCCTCGCCTCGAGCCCGCAAGTCCGAAGACCTGCCGACAGCCGCGCGATGCACGACGCGCGGTGCCGGCTGCGGTGTCTTCGAGGGGAAGACGGCTGGTGACGTGGTGGTGGGCTGCCTGCGCGATTGCGCCGGGCACGCGTGCCGTTGCGACACCGCTTGCCCATCGATTGCCTGCCGACCGGCCCGGGTTTCTCCGCGCGGGCGGAGCCCCTGTGTGCATCCACTCCTTCCGAGCAGGCGCCACATGACCGACATTGCTACAGCCACCGCCCCGGCCCAGGCCGGCTTTGAACTGACCCCGCCGCCGACGGCCACCACGATGGGGGTGACCAAACGCAATGGCAGCATCGAGCCGGTGGATCTGAACAAGATCGTGCGCGCGATCCAGCGTTGCTGTGACGGCCTGCACGCGGTGGACCCGATGCGGGTGGCCACGCGCACCATCTCCGGCCTGTACAACGGCGCCACCACCGCCGAGCTGGACGAGCTGTCCATCCGCACCGCGGCGCTGCTGATCGGCGAGGAACCCGAATATGGCCGGCTGGCCGCACGCCTGCTGGCCAACTTCATCGCCAAGGAAGTTTCCGGCCAGGAGATCCACGCCTTCTCGCAGTCGGTCAGCCGTGGCCATGAGGTGGGCCTGATCAATGACCGCCTGCTGGAGTTTGTCCAGGTCAATGCGCGCAAGCTCAACGATGCGATCGACCCGGCGTATGACCTGAATTTTGATTACTTCGGCCTGCGCACCCTGTATGACCGCTACCTGCTGCGCCATCCGCACAGCCGCAAGGTCATCGAAACCCCGCAGCAGTTCTTCCTGCGCATTGCCAGTGCGCTGAGCCAGGACGTGCCCGAGGCGCTGGCGCTGTACCAGCGGCTGGGCAGCCTGGATTACCTGCCGTCCAGCCCGACCCTGTTCAATGCCGGTACCCGCCACGAGCAGCTGTCCAGCTGCTTCCTGCTCGACTCACCGCTGGATTCGCTGGAGTCGATCTACGCCAAGTACGGCGATATCGCCCAGTTGTCCAAGTTCTCCGGCGGCATCGGTGTCAGCTACAGCCGGGTGCGTTCGCGTGGCTCGCTGATCCGCTCCACCAATGGCTATTCCAACGGCATCGTGCCCTGGCTCAAGACCCTGGATTCGTCGGTGGCGGCGGTCAACCAGGGCGGCAAGCGCAAGGGCGCGGCCTGCGTCTACCTGGAAACCTGGCACGCCGACATCGAGGATTTCCTGGAACTGCGCGACAACGCCGGCGATGAATCACGCAGGACCCACAACCTCAACCTGGCCAACTGGGTGCCGGACCTGTTCATGGCCCGGGTCGAGCGCGACGAGCCGTGGTCGTTGTTCGACCCGAAGGCGGTGCCGGAGTTCACCGACCTGTACGGTGACGCCTTCGAGCAGGCCTATCTACAGGCCGAGGCCCAGGGCAAGGCGGTCAAGAGCGTGCCGGCGCGCAAGCTCTACGCGCGGATGATGCGCACCCTGGCCGAGACCGGCAACGGCTGGATGACCTTCAAGGACAAATGCAACCTGGCCAGCAACCAGACCCTGCGCCCGGGCAACGTGATCCACCTGTCCAACCTGTGCACCGAGATCCTGGAGATCACCTCCAACGAGGAAACGGCGGTGTGCAACCTGGGCTCGATCAACCTGGCCAACCACCTCGATGCCGATGGCCGGTTCGATTTCGACAAGCTGGGGCAGACTGTGCGCCTGGCCGTGCGCCAGCTGGACCGGGTGATCGACCTGAACTTCTACCCGATCGAACCTGCGCGCCGCGGCAACCTGCGCTGGCGCCCGGTCGGCCTGGGCTGCATGGGCCTGCAGGACGTGTTCTTCCGCCAGCGCCTGCCGTTCGATTCGGAAGGCGCCCGCACGCTGTCGAAGAAGATCGCCGAGGAAATCTACTTCCACGCGCTGCAGGCCTCATGCGAGCTGGCGCAGGAGCTGGGCCGGCATCCGTCCTTTGCCGACACCCGCGCCGCGCAGGGCCAGCTGCAGTTCGATGCCTGGAACGTGGTCCCGGCCGACACCGCGCGCTGGGACGCGCTGCGTGCGCAGATCCAGCAGCATGGCCTGCGCAACTCGCTGATCATCGCCATCGCCCCGACCGCGACCATTGCTTCGATTGCCGGCTGCTATGAGTGCGTCGAGCCGCAGGTGTCCAACCTGTTCAAGCGCGAGACCCTGTCCGGCGATTTCCTGCAGATCAACAAGTACCTGGTGGCCGAGCTGAAGGCACTGGGCCTGTGGACCGAGGCAATGCGCGATGCGATCAAGCTGGCCGATGGTTCGATCCAGGGCATCACCCAGATTCCCGAGCCGCTGCGCCAGGTCTACCGCACCGCGTGGGAGCTGCCGATGCGCGCGCTGATCGACATGGCTGCCGAGCGTGGCGCCTTCATCGACCAGTCGGCCTCGCTGAACCTGTTCATGGAAAGCCCGAACATCGGCGCGATGTCCTCGATGTACATGTACGCGTGGAAGCAGGGCATCAAGACCACCTACTACCTGCGCTCGCGCCCGGCCACCAAGATCGCCAAGACCACCGTCAGCAGCTATACCCCGGCCGAAGCGGTGGCCTGCTCGCTGGAAAACCCGGAAAGCTGCGAGGCCTGTCAGTAAGGGGGGGAGGAATGAGTGGAGAGGAAAGAGGAACGAGTAAAGGCAAGGCGATTGCTCCGACCACTCGTTACTCGTTTCTCCTCACTCGTTTCTATCTCATCACTCGTTCCTCCCCACTCGTTACTCGCTTCTGAATCTGCGTCTCAACGTGGTCAGCATGCGGCTGGTTTCATCGGCCAGCCCATATGTTGCCTGCAATGGGCCGCACTCGATCCAACCCAGGCGCTCGCACAGCAGCAACTGGGTATGCAGTTCGGAAAGCGACCCTTGTGCGATGGCAAGAAACTGTGATTTTTCCTTGCGTGATTCGCGTGACCAGCCTTCGGCAATGTTGCTGGGAATGGAAATCGCGGCACGCGTGATCTGCAAGCGAACACCGAAGCGTTCTTCGCCCGGAAGATGCATTGAGCAGCGGCAGGCTGCTTTTGCCAATGCCATGGCTTTTTGCCAGATGACGGCCTTGCGGTAGTGCATTGGTACGACCCTCTCTATCCCCTCGGCAACCATGCTGCATGGTTGCCCCATAGCGAATCAGGAAACTCCTCATGTCCAATCCAGCCGACTCCACCTCTGCTCTCGTTCCTCGTTCCTCCCCACTCACTTCTCGTCTCCTGGATCCCGGTTTCGAGCTGACCCTGCGCCCGATGCGTTATCCGGATTTCTACGAGAGGTACCGCAACGCGATCAAGAACAGCTGGACGGTGGAGGAGATCAATTTCCAGATCGACATCTCCGACCTGCACGACAGGATGAGCCCGGCCGACCGCCATCTGATCCATCGTCTGGTGGCGTTTTTTGCCACCGGTGATTCGATCGTGTCCAACAACCTGGTGCTGAACCTGTACCAGCACCTCAATGCGCCGGAAGCGCGCATGTACCTGTCGCGCCAGCTGTATGAGGAAGCGCTGCATGTGCAGTTCTACCTGACCCTGCTGGACAACTACCTGCCCGACCCGGACGAGCGCAACAAGGCCTTTGCCGCGGTGGAGAACATTGCCTCGATCAAGGCCAAGGCCGATTTCTGCTTCAAGTGGATCGATTCGATCCAGGGCCTGACCCGGATCGAGACCCGCGAGCAGCGCCGCCAGTTCCTGCTCAACCAGATCTGTTTTGCCGCCTGCATCGAAGGCCTGTTCTTCTTTGCCGCCTTTGCCTACGTCTACTACTTCCGCTCGCGCGGCTTGTTGCCGGGCCTGGCCTCGGGCACCAACTGGGTGTTCCGCGACGAAAGCTGCCACATGGAGTTTGCCTTCGAGTGCGTGCGCACCATCCGTGCCGAGGAGCCGGACCTGTTCGATGCGGCGATGGAGCAGCAGGTCTACCAGATGCTGGAAGAGGCGATCGCCTGCGAACTGCAGTTCGCCGAGGACGTGCTCTCCGGTGGGGTGGCCGGCATTTCCACCAATGACATGCGCCAGTACCTGCAGCACTGCGCCGACAATCACTTCGCCAAGCTGGGCATGGCGCGCAAGTACAACGTGCGCAACCCGCTGCCTTTCATGGAATTGCAGGACGTGCAGGAGCTGACCAATTTCTTCGAGCGCCGTGCCTCGGCCTACCAGGTCGGGGTGCAGGGCGAGGTCGCCTTCGACATGGCGTTCTGACCCGCGCGATGGACATGGCCGCTGAACAAGCCTGTACATCGCGCCGGCCATGTTCTGGCCTGTATTCAGCTGGTGGGGGCAAAAATTGCTGCCCCCACACAGCCCCTTGCCGCGCTCACCGTTAGCGTGGCTTGTGGCGCACAGGCAAAGACCGCATATGACCCCGATTCTGCAAACCGATCCGCCGCTGGAAGTACGCATGGCCGAGATCGTGTTCCCCAACCATACCAACCACATGGGCACGCTGTTCGGTGGCCAGGCGATGGCCTGGATGGACAAGGCCGCCTTTCTGGCCGCAGCGCGCTATTCGCGCCGCACGGTGGTGACCGCACGTTCGGACCAGCTGGATTTCAAGCTGCCGATCCGGATCGGGCAGATGGTGGAAACCATCGGCCGCATCGTGTCGGTCGGCCGCACCTCGATGAAGGTGGAAGTGGAGCTGGTTACCGAAGACCTGCAGACCGGTACCCGCAAGCTGTGCACCCGCGGTGAGTTCGTGATGATCGCCCTGGATGCGGACGGCCATCCCACCGAGGTGCCGCGGATGCCGGCCAGCGCGCAGGACACCCCGGCCTGAGGCCTTGTCAGGCCCTGCCGGCGCCGTCACGCTATGGCCATGGCCGAACCGCTTGTTGATTTCATCGCTGCCCACCAGCGCCTGCTGGTGCTTACCGGTGCCGGCTGCAGCACCGCTTCGGGGATTCCCGATTACCGCGACCAGGCCGGTGCATGGAAGCGGCCGCCGCCGATGACCTACCAGACCTTTACCGGCGATCCGGCCGCGCGCCAGCGTTACTGGGCGCGCAGCCTGGTGGGCTGGCAGCGCTTTGGCAGCGCCGCCCCCAATGCGGTACACCGGGCACTGGCCGAGCTGCAGGGGCAGGGCCGGGTGCAGTGCCTGGTGACCCAGAATGTCGACGGCCTGCATGATGCTGCCGGCAGCACCGGGGTGATCGACCTGCACGGTCGGCTGGATGCCATTACCTGCCTGGGCTGTGGCCGGCGGGGCCGGCGCGAGTTGTTCCAGCAGCACCTGGTGGCTGAAAATCCCGGTTGGGCACAGTTGCCGGCAGGCATTGCCCCGGATGGCGATGCCGACCTGGACGCGGTGGATTTTTCCGCGTTCAAGGTTCCCGATTGCGCGCATTGCGGCGGCATGCTCAAGCCGGATGTGGTGTTTTTCGGCGAATCGGTGCCACGCGCGCGGGTCGAGGCGGTGCAGGCCCACCTGGACGCTGCCGATGCGGTGCTGGTGGTGGGTTCCTCGCTGATGGTGTGGTCCGGTTTCCGGTTTGTCCGTGCCGCGGCACAGGCCGGCCTGCCGATCGCCATCGTCAACCAGGGCACGACCCGGGCCGACAGCCTGGTCACCCTCAAGTGCGCCGAGGATTGCAGCCAGGCACTGGCGTTCCTGCTGGGCTGACGCAACGCGTTGTTGCGCGGCCAGCACTTGCGTTGCGCTGGCTCCGGCGCTGCAATGGTGCGCTGCCTTGACTGGATGTACCGATGAGCCGCCTGTTCTCCGCGTTGGCCCTGGGCCCGTTGACCCTGCCCAACCGCATCGTGATTGCACCGATGTGCCAGTACTCGGCCAGCGACGGCCATGCCGGCAGCTGGCATGCGATGCATTACGGCCAGCTGGCCCAGTCCGGTGCCGGTCTGTTGATTGTCGAGGCCACCGCGGTGCAGCCGGCCGGGCGGATCAGCTGGGCCGATGTCGGGCTCTGGGATGAAGCCTGCGCCGATGCCTGGCAGCCGGTGCTGGCTGGCATCCGGCAATGGTCGACGATGCCGCTGGGCATCCAGCTGGCGCATGCCGGGCGCAAGGCGTCCTGCCATCGTCCCTGGGACGGTGGCGCGCAGCTGGCGGCCGGCGATGCACGGGGCTGGACAACCCTGGCGCCCAGCGCGCTGCCCTTTGCCAGTGAGGACCTGCCGCCGCAGGCCATGGACGAGGCGGCGATCGACCAGCTGATTGCCGATTTCGCCGCCGCCGCGCAGCGCGCCCAGGCGCTGGGCTTTGAACTGATCGAAATCCACGCCGCCCATGGCTACCTGCTGCACCAGTTCCTCTCGCCGTTGAGCAACACCCGCAGTGACCGCTGGGGCGGCAGTCTGGACAACCGGATGGCGCTGCTGCTGGCGGTGTTTGATGCGGTCAAGGCTGCCGTGGCACCGTCGATGGCGGTGGGCGTGCGCATATCGGCCACCGACTGGGTGGAGGGCGGCTGGGACCTGGCGCAGAGCATTGCCCTGGCCCGGGTACTGGACGCGCGCGGCTGCCACTTCATCCATGTCTCCAGCGGCGGCCTGGATGGGCGCCAGCAGATTCCGGTCGGCCCCGGCTACCAGCTGCCGCTGGCACAGGCGATCAAGGCCGAGGTCGAGATGCCGGTGATCGCGGTCGGGTTGATCACCGAGCCGACCCATGCCGAGGCGGTGGTGGCCACCGGCCAGGCCGATGCGGTGGGCATTGCCCGCGGCATCCTCTACAACCCGCGCTGGCCCTGGCATGCGGCCGCCGCACTCGGGGTCAAGGTCCCGGTGTCACCGCAGTATCGACGTTGCGAACCGCTGGCGCAGCGCGGGCTGTTTGCATGAGCCGGCGCGACTGGCGCCTGCCGGCGCGCTTGATGCCGCTGGTATTCGCGTTCTGGATGGCCGCGATCATGGCCTTGGTGATGTGCACGGTGATCACCGTTGCCAATACCGGTATCGATGCCCGGCTGCCCGCGCGGGTGCTGCAGGCCTATGCACTGGCGATGCCGGTGGCTTTTGCCTGCGTATTGGTGGTGCGCCCGCTGGTGGCGCGGCTGGTCCGTCTGTGCGTACGCGGCAGCCCCTGATGCCCGGGCGATGGTTGCGGTGGTGACGATTGTGCGGAGCAACAAACACCTGTTCTAGACTCATCACCGATGAGCCACAACGATTACATCCTTACCCTGTCCTGCCCGGACTGCACCGGGATTGTCTACGGTGTTTCCGGCCTGCTGTTCCAGGCCGGTTGCAACATTCTCGATGCCCAGCAGTTTGGCGATGAGCAAAGCGGGCGCTTTTTCCTGCGGGTGCACTTTGATCTTGGCCAGGCCAGCATCGACGAGGTGCGTGCCGCGTTTTCGCAGTTGGCGCAGCGCTTTGCAATGCAGTGGCAGCTGCATGATGCACGCCGCCGCGCGCGCTTGCTGGTACTGGTCAGCAAGCAGGGCCATTGCCTGAATGACCTGCTGTTCCGGGCACACAGCCGGCAATTGAATATCGACATAGCCGGTGTCGCTTCCAATCATCCGGATTTTGCGCCATTGGCCACGTCCTATGGCGTGCCGTTCCACCACCTGCCGGTGTCGGCCGACAACCGCGATGCGCAGGAGCAGCAGATCATCGACCTGGTCCAGCGCGAACAGATCGACCTGGTAGTGCTGGCACGCTACATGCAGATCCTCTCGCCGCGCCTGTGCCAGGCGCTGGCCGGGCGTGCGATCAACATCCACCACAGCTTCCTGCCCAGCTTCAAGGGCGCCCAGCCGTATCACCAGGCCCATGCGCGCGGGGTCAAGATCATCGGTGCCACCGCGCACTACGTCACCGATGACCTGGACGAGGGCCCGATCATCGAACAGGACGTGACCCATGTGGACCACGCCATGACCCCGCGTGACCTGGTGCGCCTGGGCAGCGATATCGAGTCCCAGGTACTGGCCCGCGCGGTACGCCGGCATGTGGAGCACCGCATCCTGCTCAATGACCACCGCACGGTGGTGTTTCGTTGAAACGAGAAACGAGTGGATAGCAGCGAGGAACGAGTGGAGAGTAACGAGGAACGAGTGGGAGCCGGCTGTGGCTTTACTCGTTTCTCTTTCCTCGTTACTCGTTACTTCCCTCAACGATTCCGATGCCAGCCGCGTCCAGGGCGGCGCGGGTCGGGGCATCACCTTCCGGGCTGACCGGGCGGGTCAGGTCCCACAGGAAGCTGACCTGGAAACCGGCGGCGGCCGCATCCTGGGCGGTCCACAGCACGCAGTAGTCGCGCGCCAGGCCGCAGACATGCACGGCGGTGATGCCGCGCTCGCGTAGCCAGCTGGCCAGGCCGGTGGCCGGGCGGCTGCCGTCGGGGCCATGGTTTTCGAAGAAGGCGCTGTAGGAGTCCACATCGGCGCGGCTGCCCTTGCGCAGGATCAGGTTGGCGCGGTTCCAGTCGATGCGCCCATCCAGCGCCGCGCCAGGGCTGCCGGCAACGCAATGGTCCGGCCACAGCGTCTGTGGCTGGCCATGCAGGGTGATCTGTTCAAATGGCGCCCGGCCAGGGTGCTGGCTGGCAAACGAGGCGTGGTCGGCTGGATGCCAGTCCTGGGTGGCAACCACAGTGGCATAGCGGCCACTGGCCAGCAGCGCGGCAATGCCCGGGACGATGGCATCGCCCTCATGGCAGGGCAGGGCGCCGCCGGGCATGAAGTCCGGCTGCAGGTCCACGACGATCAGCGCGGTGTCGGCAGGGTAGGTCAGCATCGGAAACACTCACTTGGCGAGCCGGCACGTTAGCCTGTGCGGCCCTGCTTGCCAATGGATCGGTAACCGGCTCTTACGCTGATCTGCTAGTGTCAGCGCGAATGTGATCGAATTAACATTTAATTCAGCCTGATCCGGGCGAGGGCGGCGAAATGCGTGGAAGGGACATCGGCGGCAGGGCACGGGTGGTGGTGCAGCCGCGCCTGTGGCTATCGGCGGTACTGGCGCTGGCAGCACCGTTGGCCCTGGCGCAGCACCAGGCCTACAACCTGCCGCCCCAGGTCCCTGCGGCGCAGCTTCAGCCACTGGAGCAGCAGCGGCGGCAGTTGTTCGAGCGCCTGCTCACCGAGCCCGGCGATACCGATGCCAGCTTTGCCTACGCGGTGCTCTCCACCCAGCTGGGGGATTACGAGGCGGCCATCGCCACCTACGAGCGTCTGCTGATCCAGCATCCCAACACCGCACGCATCCAGCTGGAGCTGGCGGCGGTGTATTTCCGTCTGGGCGCGCTGGTGCAGGCCCGGCAGTTGTTCGTGCAGGTACTGCAGCGCGCCGATACCCCGGACAATGTCCGTCTGCGGGTCAATGGCTATCTGGCGGCCATTGCCGACCAGCGCCGCCAGCAAGGCGGTTTCAGCGGGCGGCTGAGTGTTGGCCTGCGTACTGAAAGCAATGCCAATGCGGCACCGGATATCGGCAGCATTGAATTGAACGGCCTGCCATTCGAGCTGGCCCCCGAGGCCCGGGCGGCCAGTGACCAGAGCGCCCAGCTGGGATTGAGCCTGCGCCATCGCCAGCCGTTTGCCGGCAGTGCCCACCTGCTGGATGTGGCCTTCCAGGCAGCCAGCAGCCAGTACCGTGAGCTGGACCGGATCGACAATCAGGTCGCCGAGCTGCGGATAGGCCCGGATTTTTCGCTCCAGGCAGCAGGCCTGCGCCAGGGCCGTTTGTGGGCTTCGGCGGTGGCCGCGCAGAGCTGGCTCGATGGCAGCCGCTACCAGCGCAGCCACGGGGTCAGCAGTGGCCTGCGCTGGGCGGTGGCACGGCAATCGACGCTGCAGCTCGGCCTGGACTGGCGCCAGGAGGACTACACCCCGGCGCCGGAGTTTGCCTCGGCGCGTGACTATTCCGGCCAGCGCTGGCGCAGCAGTGCGCTGTTTTCACAGCAGGCCGCCGATAACTGGCAGTGGCTTGGCGGGTTGCACTGGGAACAGCGCAATGCACGCACCGGCTGGGAAACCTACCGCGAGCCGCGCCTGCAGCTGGGCATCAGCCACCGTCATCGCAGCCTGCTTGGCCCGGGCAAGCAGCCATGGACCAGCGCGCTGAGCCTGCAGCAGGCCTGGCGCCGGCACCAGGCACCGATGCCGGCGATCAACGCGCTGCGTTCGCAGCACAGCCAGGAACAGTTGCTGCAATGGGTCAGCACGGTGCCGCTCAACCCGGCGACCCAGTTGCAGCTGTATGCGGGCTGGCGCCGCGTGGACTCCAACTACGATCTTCGCGATTACATCAACCGTTACGCCGGCGTCTCGCTGGCTTACCAGTTCTGAGGACAGCCCCATGGCCAGGCACACACAGACAATCGCAATCACCGGTGCCCTGCTGCTGTCGGTACCGGCATGGGCGCAGCAGGTCGGCACGGCTGCCGGGGTCTCGCCGGCGGCAACCAGCCGCAGCGGGCAGACTGCTGCCCGACAGGTACGCCTGGGCGACCATGTGCTGCGCAACCAGCATTACCAGACCGATGCCCATGGCGTGGTGCAGGTACTGCTGGCCGATGGCAGCAGCTTCACCATCGGCCCGCGCTCGTCGCTGACCATCGATGATTTTGTCTATGACCCCGACCGTGGCACCGCCCGGGTCGCAGCCAGCGCAAGTCGCGGCGTGCTGCGCTTCATCGGCGGGGCGGCTTCCAAGCCGGGCGGTTCGGCCAGCCTGAAGACCCCGGTCGGTGTGGCCGGCATCCGTGGCGCCATCGTGGATTTCATCCTGCCTGAGCCTGGCAATGCGCCGTTGCAGATCGACCTGCATTACGGCGACGCCGTCGAGCTGAGCTGCAGCAATGGCCTGGCGGCATCGCTGTCGGCCCCCGGCCATTCGATGCGGGTGGTGCCGTCCGATGGCGGCTGTGGTGCCATTGACTATGCGCCGATCCAGCAGGCGATCCAGCCGGGCCAGGTGGCTGCCGGGGCAGCGGGTGCCGGTTCGCCACTGTCCGATTCGGCCATTGCCCTGGACGATGCCCGCAGTGGCCTGGCCGGCTTCAGCGGCGCGCCGCTGCCGCTGGAAACCGGCGACCGCAGCCAGTCGCCACTGGCCGACAGCCCGCCGCAACCGTTTGCCGAGCAGCAATCGCTCAATACGCTGCTGGCCTTGATCCAGCAGCTGCCGCCGCTTCCGGCACCTGCACCTGCACCGACACCTGCACCGACACCTGCACCGACACCTGCACCGACACCTGCACCTGCACCTGC
>NZ_LDJH01000006.1 GCF_001431525.1 Stenotrophomonas koreensis | reverse complement strand
CGCAGTGTCTTGTCCAGCGAGGGCAGCTGGACGGTCGCCATCCGCCTTGTGCCGACGGGCCGGAGAATGCATTGCGGGCACTGGGGCAGGCGCTGCCGGGAGGTGCATGAAACCAGTCTGCGTCGTGTCCGGGAGCTGCCGTTGATGGCGTTGCAGGTAACCTTGGTGGTGCCGCGCCGACGGGTATGGTGCGAGCAGTGCGGTGGGCCGCGCCTGGAAAAGCTGAGCTGGCTGGGGCGCTATCAACGGGTAACAAACCGCCTGGCCGAGGCGGTCAACCAGCTGCTGGCTTCCAGCAACATCCTGGCCACCGCGCGCTTCTTCGGGCTCGGCTGGCATACGGTCAAGGCGCTGGACAAGGCCTGGCTGCGGCAGAGCGTGGTCGCGCCGGACTGGAGCCGGATCCACTACCTGGCCATGGATGAGTTCGCCCTGCACAAGGGACATCGTTATGCCACGGTGGTGGTCGACCCGATCAGCCGCCAGGTGCTGTGGGTCGGTAATGGCCGCTCACGCGAGACTGCGCGGACCTTCTTCGAGCAGCTGCCTGCCGGCGTTGCCGGGCAGATCCGGGCGGTGGCGATCGACATGACAACCGCCTATGAGCTGGAGATCAAGGCCCACTGTCCCAATGCCGAAGTCGTCTACGACCTGTTCCATGTCGTGGCCAAGTACGGCCGCGAAGTGATCGACCGGGTGCGTGTGGATCAGGCCAATCAACTGCGCCAGGACAAGCCCGCGCGCCGGGTGATCAAGTCCAGCCGCTGGCTGCTGCTGCGCAATCGCCGCAACCTTGAACACCCACAGCGGGTGCGACTGGACGAGCTGCTACAGGCCAACCAACCGCTACTGACCACCTATCTGATGCGTGACGAGCTCAAACGGCTGTGGTTCTACCGCCATCCATCCTGGGCCAGGAAGGCCTGGGATCACTGGCTGGAACAAGCCCAAGGCAGCGGCATTGCGGCCCTGGAGCACTTCGCGCACAAGCTCAAGGCTTACCTGCACGGAATCCTGTCCCGCTGCCGGCACCGGCTCAACACCAGCATCGTGGAAGGCATCAACAACACCATCAAGGTCATCAAACGTCGCGCCTACGGGTACCGCGATCAGGAATATTTCTTCTTGAAAATCCGCGCAGCCTTCCCCGGTATCCTGCGATGAACCTGTTTTTTTGCGGGCGCTGCTGCCCGCCGCATGAGCACATCTGCTGGCAGGCCCGATCACTACCGGCAGGATCCAGAAACAAGACACCCGGCTTGCGCCGGGTGTCTTGCTTACCGCAATCGATCAACGATCAACCAGGCATCAGACCGTGGCGGCCACTTCCTGGTACTCGGCGATCTGGTCGAAGTTCATGTAACGGTAGATCGCATCGCCGTTGGCGTTGATCACACCGATGTCAGCCATGTACTCGGCCTTGGTCGGGATGCGGCCCAGACGTGCGCAGATCGCGGCCAGCTCGGCCGAACCCAGGTACACGTTGGTGTTGCGGCCCAGACGGTTGGGGAAGTTGCGGGTGCTGGTGGACATCGCGGTGGAACCTTCGCGGATCTGCGCCTGGTTGCCCATGCACAGCGAGCAGCCCGGCATTTCCATGCGCGCACCGGCACTGCCGAAGGTGCCGTAATGGCCTTCCTTGGTCAGCTCCGAAGCATCCATCTTGGTCGGCGGAGCCACCCACAGACGGGTCGGGATGTCGCGCTTGCCTTCCAGCAGCTTGGCCGCGGCACGGAAGTGACCGATGTTGGTCATGCACGAACCGATGAACACTTCATCGATCTGCGCACCGGCCACGTCGGACAGGGTCTTCACGTCGTCCGGATCGTTCGGGCAGGCCACGATCGGCTCGTGGATGTCGGCCAGGTCGATCTCGATGACGGCGGCGTATTCGGCGTCGGCATCCGGCTCCAGCAGTTCCGGGTTGGCCAGCCAGGCTTCCATCTTCTCGATGCGGCGGGCCAGGGTGCGGGCATCGGCGTAACCTTCGGCAATCATCCACTTCAGCAGGGTGATGTTGCTGGTCAGGTACTCGATGATCGGCTCCTTGTTCAGGCGCACGGTGCAACCGGCAGCCGAACGCTCGGCCGAGGCGTCGGACAGTTCGAATGCCTGTTCGACCTTCAGGTTCGGCAGGCCTTCGATTTCCAGGATGCGGCCGGAGAAGATGTTCTTCTTGCCAGCCTTGGCCACGGTCAGCAGGCCCGACTTGATGGCGTACAGCGGGATGGCGTTGACCAGGTCACGCAGGGTGACGCCCGGCTGCATCTCGCCCTTGAAGCGCACCAGCACCGACTCGGGCATGTCCAGCGGCATCACGCCGGTGGCAGCGGCGAAGGCAACCAGACCCGAACCGGCCGGGAAGGAAATGCCCACCGGGAAACGGGTGTGCGAGTCACCACCGGTACCGACGGTGTCCGGCAGCAGCATGCGGTTGAGCCAGGAGTGGATCACGCCGTCGCCCGGGCGCAGGGACACACCACCACGGGTGGAGATGAACTCCGGCAGGGTGTGGTGGGTCTTGACGTCCACCGGCTTCGGATAGGCCGCGGTGTGGCAGAAGGACTGCATCACCAGGTCGGCCGAGAAGCCCAGGCAGGCCAGGTCCTTCAGCTCGTCACGGGTCATCGGGCCGGTGGTGTCCTGCGAGCCGACCGAGGTCATCTTCGGTTCGCAGTAGGTGCCCGGACGCATGCCCTGGCCTTCCGGCAGGCCGCAGGCGCGGCCAACCATCTTCTGCGCCAGCGAGAAGCCACGGCCGGTGTCGGCCGGCTGCACCGGCAGGCGGAACAGGTCGGTGGCCGGCAGGCCCAGGGATTCACGGGCCTTGGCGGTCAGGCCACGGCCGATGATCAGCGGAATGCGGCCACCGGCGCGCACTTCGTCAAACAGCACGTCGCTCTTGACCTGGAACTCGGCGATGACTTCGCCGTTCTTGATGGCCTTGCCTTCGTACGGGCGCAGCTCGACCACGTCGCCGTGGTTCATCTGCGACACGTCCAGCTCGATCGGCAGGGCGCCGGCATCTTCCATGGTGTTGTAGAAGATCGGGGCGATCTTGCCACCCAGGCACACGCCACCAGCGCGCTTGTTCGGGATGAACGGGATGTCATCGCCAGTCCACCACAGCACCGAGTTGGTGGCCGACTTGCGCGAGGAACCGGTACCGACCACGTCACCGACGTAGGCAACCAGGTGGCCCTTTTCCTTCAGGCCCAGGATTTCCTGGATCGGGCCACGCTTGCCGTCTTCTTCCGGCACGAACGGGGCGTCGCCACGCTTGTTCTTCAGCATCGCCAGGGCGTGCATCGGGATGTCCGGGCGGGTGGTGGCGTCCGGGGCCGGCGACAGGTCGTCGGTGTTGGTTTCGCCCGGCACCTTGAACACGGTGATGGTCAGGCTTTCCGGCACTTCCGGGTTGGAGGTGAACCACTCGGCATCGGCCCAGCTCTGCAGCACAGACTTGGCGTTGGCGTTGCCGGCCTTGGCCTTTTCTTCCACATCGTGGAAGGCATCGAACACCAGCAGGGTCTTCTTCAGGCCGTCAGCGGCGATGGCGCCGACAACGGCGTCGTCCAGCAGCTCGATCAGCGGGGCGACGTTGTAACCGCCGAGCATGGTGCCCAGCAGTTCGGTGGCGCGCTCGCGCGAGATCAGTTCACTCTTCTCGCTGCCGAAGGCAATGGCAGCCAGGTAGGAGGCCTTGACCTTGGCGGCATCGTCCACGCCGGCCGGGACGCGGTGGGTGATCAGCTCGAGCAGGAACTGCGCCTCGCCAGCCGGCGGGTTCTTCAGCAGCTCGATGACGTCGGCGGTCTGCTGGGCAGACAGCGGCAGCGGCGGGATGCCGAGGGCAGCGCGCTCGGCGACGTGGTGGCGGTAGGCTTCCAACATGGACAACTCCCGGGGTACGGATGAATAAAAAGGTTGGGCTCAGGCTTGCGGCACGATCAGCTTCAGGCCCTTGAAGTAGTCGCGATAAAAACGGTCATTCCAGGTAATCAGGCCGTCGCACTGCAAAAGCGCATGCGCGCCGACCATGAAATCGTCAATCCGGCGGCTGTCGCCGGGGTTGCGCTGGCGATGGCGGCGCTGCATCTCGCCGGCGCGCAGGGCCGACTTGGCCTCGATCGCCGAATAGTGCACGCCCATTTCCTCCAGTGCCTCGAGCACTTCGGCACCGCCGCGCAAGCTGGCGCAGATCTCGGCCAGGGTGGTGCCGCAGACCACCACCCGGCCATTGACCAGCGCCTGGCGCAGGCAGGCCTCCACCGCATCGGCGCGCGCACCGTTGCTGAGCAGCTCGATCAGGACCGGGGAATCAACGGCAATCATGCGCCGGGCTCGTCACGGACCACGGCCACGGCCGCTTCGGCCGAGTCGAAACCATCGAGCGCGAACTTGCCGCGGGCGCGGGAAATGGCGTCCTCCACGCTCTTGCGCAGGATGATCCGCCCGCCTTCCAGCTCGACCTTGAGCTGGGTGCCCTTGGTCAGGCCCAGTGCATCGCGCACCGCCTTGGGCAGGGTGATCTGTCCGCGTTCGGCAACGGTGGCTTCCATGGCATACCCCCGGATTAAAGTATGCATGAATTATACATACTCCAGCAGACATACCCCAGCGCATCCCGGCGACAGCCAGCACCCTGCGGCCACACCCGTGAAGCTGCGTTCAGGCTTGTGACCACGCCGTTCTTACATCGCTTTTCCTACAGTGCGCTCAGCCCTGACCACCAAAGGATGCCAGCCATGCATGACAGCTACGACACCCGTGACACCCTCAGCGTCAACGGGCATCTGTACCACTACTACTCCCTGCCGCGGCTGGCCCGCCACCACCGGATCGACCACCTGCCCTACAGCCTGAAGATCCTGCTGGAGAACCTGCTGCGCCACGAGGACGGCGGCCAGACCGTCGGCCGTGAGCACATCAGCGCGCTGGCGCAATGGGACCCTGCCGCCGAGCCCTCGGTGGAAATCGCCTTCATGCCGGCACGGGTGGTACTGCAGGACTTCACCGGGGTGCCGTGCGTGGTCGACCTGGCCGCGATGCGCGATGCGGTGGTCGCCCTGGGCGGCCGGCCGGAACAGATCAACCCGCAGATCCCCTCCGAACTGGTGATCGACCACTCCATCCAGGTCGACGCCTTTGGCAGCCCCGATGCGCTGGACATCAACGGCCGGATCGAATTCGAACGCAACACCGAGCGCTATGGCTTCCTGCGCTGGGGCCAGAACGCGTTTGACAACTTCAAGGTGGTGCCACCCAACACCGGCATCGTCCACCAGGTCAACCTGGAACACCTGGCCCGGGTGGTGATGAGCGGCGAGCGCGACGGCCAGGCCCTGCTCTATCCGGACACCGTGTTCGGCACCGACAGCCATACCACGATGATCAACGGCATCGGCGTGCTCGGCTGGGGCGTGGGCGGCATTGAAGCGGAGGCGGCGATGCTCGGCCAGCCATCGTCGATGCTGATCCCGCAGGTGGTGGGCATGCGCCTGCGCGGCAGGCTGCGCGAGGGCGCCACCGCCACCGACCTGGTGCTGACCGTGACCCAGATGCTGCGCCAGTTCGGCGTGGTCGGAAAATTCGTCGAGTTCTTCGGCGAGGGCCTGGCCAACCTGCCACTGGCCGACCGCGCCACCATCGGCAACATGGCACCGGAGTACGGCGCCACCTGCGGCATTTTCCCGATCGATGCCGAAGCACTGAACTACCTGCGCCTGTCCGGGCGCAGCGAAGAGCACATCGCCCTGGTCCAGGCCTATGCCCGGGCGCAGGGGCTGTGGCATGAGCCGGGCAGCCCCGAGGCCAGCTATTCGGCCGTACTGGACCTGGACATGGCCACGGTGGTGCCGTCGATGGCCGGACCACGCCGGCCGCAGGACCGGGTGCCGTTGGACAAGGTCAAGGAAAACTACCTGCACAACCTGACCCCCTACACCGATGCCCGGCGCAAGCGGATCCCGCTGCAGGAATGCGAGCGGCTAAAGGACGAAGGCGGTGGTGGCGCTGCGGTCGGCGCGCGCGAGGCCGCGCGCGAGCACGCCCCCGATTCGGGCGCCGCCTGGCAGCTGCATGACGGTGCGGTGGTGATCGCGGCCATCACCTCCTGCACCAATACCTCCAACCCGGCGGTGATGCTCGCCGCCGGCCTGCTGGCGCGCAATGCGGTGGCGCGCGGCCTGCGCGCCGCGCCCTGGGTCAAGACCTCGCTCGGCCCCGGCTCGCGCGTGGTCACCGACTACCTGCGCAGCGCCGACCTGCTGGTGGACCTGGAAGCACTCGGCTTCCATGTCGTCGGCTACGGCTGCACCACCTGCATCGGCAACTCCGGGCCACTGCCGGACGACGTTTCCGCAGCGATCCGCCGCGAGGACCTGGTCGTGGCCTCGGTGCTGTCGGGCAACCGCAACTTCGAAGGCCGCATCCATCCGGAGGTCAAGCTCAACTACCTGGCCAGCCCACCGCTGGTGGTGGCCTATGCGATCGCCGGCAGTCTGGACATTGACCTGAGCACCGAACCGCTGGGCATCGACAGCGATGGCGAGGAGGTCTACCTGCGCGACATCTGGCCGTCCAACCAGGAGGTCGGCGAGCTGATTGCACGCACCCTGGGCCCGGAGCTGTACCGCGCCAACTATGCCGATGTCTTCGCCGGCGACAGCCGCTGGAATGCCATCGCCGCCACCAGCAGCCAGCGCTATCACTGGGACAACGGTTCGACCTACATCAAGAACCCGCCCTACTTCGAGGGCATGAGCATGGCCGTGGCCCCGGTCGAGGATATCCATGGCGCGCGCGTGCTCGGCCTGTTCGGCGATTCGATCACCACCGACCACATTTCCCCGGCCGGCAACATCAAGGCCGATTCGCCGGCCGGGCATTTCCTGCAGTCACGCGGGGTGTCGCCGCTGGAGTTCAACTCCTACGGCAGCCGTCGTGGCAATGACGATGTGATGGTGCGCGGCACCTTTGCCAACATCCGGATCAAGAACCTGATGCTCGGCGGCGAGGAAGGCGGCAACACCCTGTACTACCCGGCCAATGGCGCGCCCGCCGAGAAGCTGTCGATCTACGAAGCGGCCATGCGCTACAAGGACGATGGCGTGCCGCTGGTGGTGCTGGCCGGCAGCGAATACGGCACCGGCTCCTCGCGCGACTGGGCCGCCAAAGGCACCAACCTGCTCGGGGTCAAGGCGGTGATCGCGCAGAGCTTCGAGCGCATCCACCGCTCCAACCTGGTCGGCATGGGCGTACTGCCGTTGCGCTTCGTCAATGGCCAGGGCATCGCCAGCCTGGGCCTGGATGGCAGCGAACGGTTCGACATCACCGGGCTGGACAACGGTGCTGCCCGCCAGGCCACAGTCAGCGCCACCCGCCGCGATGGCAGCCAGGTCCACTTCCAGGTCGATGTCCTGCTGCTGACCCCCAAGGAAGTGGAGTACTTCCGCCATGGTGGCCTGTTGCACTACGTGCTGCGCCAGCTGGCTGCGCACGACTGACGCCTTTGCCTTCCGGATACAGGCGCAAGCCGGCCCCGCGTTTGTACGCGGGGCCGGCAGCAACGCACCAGGCTGCTGTCTCGCAAGCCCACTCCATCACCCACCTCGGGCGCCTGCTGAGCGGTTGCACGCAGGCTGCAACCCTGTGCCCCACTGTGGCGGCAGATCAGCACACGGAGACGTTCGCTTTCCGCACGGGCCTGGTCACTGCTGTTGACCATCGCCCCATTGCGCACGGTAGAGCAGCCACTGCCCATCCTGCTCGCGCCAGTGGGTGCTGACCTGGTGGATGCGGCCACGCTCGTACAGGCGGCCATTGCCACCGGCCAGCACCACGGTGAAATCAGCCTGGGCGTTCTGCCCCTCGATACGTACATCAACGGGCCCCAGCACCACCTCGATCCGCTGGTTGAGCAGCAACTGCGCCCGCAATAGGCGCTCCACAGCCTGCCGGTCCATGCCGCCATTGCCCAGGAAGTCATCGGCCAGCGGCTCGATGACGCGCGCAGGCTCACGCTGTTCGATGCCCTGCTGCATCTGGGTGATCTGCAGGCGCAGCACCTGTTCCGGCGTGCTGCGGCTGCAGGCGGAAACAACCAGCAGCAACAGCGCGCCAAGCAGCCAGTTGCAAGAAATTAGGCGCATTTTTCCTCTTTTCCTTTATCCGTGGGTGACGTTATCCTGACAGCTTGTGTCGGCCGCACCCTGCGCACCGACCCCCGATCAACAGCAATTTTCTCTGGAGGGGGAAATGACTCATCAGCGTACCTGGCTGGACAACTACCCAGCAGGCGTCCCGGCCGACATCGACCTGGAACAGTACCAGTCCATCGGCGATGTGTTCGACACCGCGGTCAAGCGTTTTTCCCAGATGCCCGCCCTGTCCAGTTTCGGCAAGGAAGTCAGCTATGCCCAGCTGGATGTGCTGGTTGAACAATTCGCCGCCTACCTGCAGTGCGAGCTCAAGCTCAAGAAGGGTGATCGCCTGGCGATCATGATGCCCAACTGCATCCAGTACCCGGTCGCGATCTTCGCCGCGCTGCGTGCCGGCCTGACCGTGGTCAACGTCAACCCGCTGTACACCGCCCGCGAGCTCAAGCACCAGCTGTGCGACGCCGATGCCACCGCCCTGCTGGTGGTGGACAACTTCGGTGACACCGTCGCCCAGGTGGTCGACGAGCTGCCGCTCAAGCACATCATTACCACCGGCCTGGGCGACCTGCTCGGCGGCAAGGGTCACATCGTCAATTTCGTACTCAAGTACGTCAAGAAGATGGTGCCCGACTACCGCCTGTCTGGTGCTGTGCGCTTCAAGGCCGCACTCAAGGCCGGTGCCCGCCACCAGCGCACTGCCGTGCAGTGCGACCACGAGGACATTGCCTTCCTGCAGTACACCGGCGGCACCACCGGGGTAGCCAAGGGCGCGGTGCTGACCCACCGCAACCTGATTGCCAACATGCAGCAGATCAGCGCCTGGATTGCGCCTGCCGGGCTGGAGCCGGGCAAGGAAGTGGGTGTCACCGCGCTGCCGCTCTACCATATCTTCTCGCTGACGGTGAACGGGCTGGTGTTCACCCAGCTCGGGGTCAAGAGCATCCTGATCACCAACCCGCGCGACATGGCCGGCTTCATCAAGGAAATCGGCGACAAGAAGATCAGCATCATCACCGGGGTCAACACCCTGTTCAACGGCCTGCTCAACAGCAAGGGCTTTGAAGGTGTGGATTTCTCCGCCCTGAAGCTGTCCATCGGCGGCGGCATGGCGGTGCAACGCGCCGTGGCCGAGCGCTGGCAGAAAGTCACCAACAACACCCTGATCGAAGGCTATGGCCTGACCGAAACCTCGCCGGTGGTCTGCGTCAACCCGATCAAGGCGGCCGCCTACAGCGGTGCGATCGGCCAGCCGCTGCCCTCCACCGACTGCTGCGTCAAGGGCGAGGACGGTGCGATCCTGGGCCTGGGCGAAGTCGGCGAGCTGTGCGTACGCGGCCCGCAGGTGATGCGCGGTTACTGGCGACGCGACCAGGACACCGCCGCCACCATCGATGCCGACGGCTGGCTGCACACCGGTGACATGGCCAGGATGGATGACAAGGGCCTGTTCTACATCGTTGACCGCAAGAAGGACATGATCCTGGTCTCCGGCTTCAACGTTTACCCGAACGAGATCGAGGACGTCATCGCGATGATGCCCGGCGTGCTGGAAGTGGCTGCCGTGGGCGTGCCCAGCGAAAAGTCCGGCGAAGCGGTCAAGGTGGTCATCGTCAAGAAGGACCCCAGCCTCACCGCCGAGCAGGTCAAGGACTTCGCCCGTGCCAACCTGACCGGTTACAAGCACCCGCGTATCGTCGAGTTCCGCGACGAACTGCCCAAGACCAATGTCGGCAAGATCCTGCGCCGCGAGCTGCGTGACAAGCCGGCCGCCTGATTGCATTTGAGCGGTTGTTACACAAAAAACCCCTTCCGCGAGGAAGGGGTTTTGTTTGCAAGAATGGCATGACTACGAGGTCCGCTTTCGGCCAATAGCGGACGACCGTAGCGGGTGACCACTGCCTACAAAACGCGAGGCGCCCCAGGGTAGTGTGACTCCACTGACAGAACCGCCGCAGATAGACTAGAGCGCTCCAAGTAGTGCGATTCTGCCGAAGCAATATGCTTAGTGGTGAGGCCGCGTTCTCGGGTGTGTCAGTACGCGTCCAGTAAGACACTTCCACCGCTGCGCTGCGCAGCCGGGCATTCCCTCTGGAGCAGATCTGATGAAGACGGCTTGGCGTGTATTGGCGGCGCTGTCATTGCTGTTCGCCGCGAGCTCTGCGTGGCTGCTGTTCACATCCGCAGCCGGTACAAGGATGTTTGCCGCGCTACAGCTGTTCTACGCGGGAGTGCTGGCGTCCGTGGCGTGTGCAGTTGTCTCGGCTTTGCTTGACGACACACGGCACCGGGTGATCAGCGTGGCGCTGCTCGCCGGCTATGGTTTGGCGCTGCTGGTTTTCTTGGGGGCAATGGGCAGCGTTCGTTGAGTGACTGCCACGTTTCGATAACGGCCTGTTCGTTGATGCAAACCACAAGATTGAGCACCGTTGGAGCGGAAATCGAAGGCCATCCCGGCGTTGGCAACGGTCATTTTCGAGCCTGTGCAGTGGTAGCCACGCGGCCGCGGCGACGGCGCCAAGCCACATGGAACAAACCAACACTTTACCCCTGCCCCGTGCCGCGTCCATAAAAAAACCGGACGTGGCAGCCACGTCCGGTTTTCATCGGCGCACATCCGGGCTGGATCAGGCTTCCGGACGCATGTACGGGAACAGCAGCACATCGCGGATCGAGCTGCGGCCGGTCAGCAGCATCACCAGGCGGTCGATGCCGATGCCCAGGCCGCCGGTCGGCGCCATGCCGTATTCCAGGGCACGGATGTAATCGGCATCAAAGTGCATGGCCTCGTCATCGCCACCCTCCTTGGCCGCGACCTGCGCGGCAAAGCGTGCGGCCTGGTCTTCCGGGTCGTTGAGCTCGGAGAAGCCATTGGCCAGCTCCTTGCCGTTGACGAACAGCTCGAAACGGTCGGTGTAACCCGGATCGTTGTCGCTGCCACGGGCCAGCGGCGAGACCTCCACCGGGTGGGCGGTGATGAAGGTCGGCTGCACCAGCTTGTCCTCCACCGTGGCCTCGAAGATTTCCAGCAGCAGCTTGCCCCAGCCATAACCCGGCTTGACCCGGATCTTCAGGCGCTCGCAGTGCGCCAGCAGCGCATCGCGGTCGGTGCAGTCGGCCGGGGTGATTTCCGGATTGTAGTGACGCACCGCCTCGTCCATGCGCCAGCGGCGGAAGGCCGGGGCCAAGTCGATGGTGGCGCCGTCCCATTCCAGCGTGGTGGTGCCCATGACCTGCTGCGCCACATCGCGGATCACGTTCTCGGTCAGGTCCATGACCTCGTTGTACGTGGCATAGGCCTCGTACAACTCCATCATGGTGAACTCGGGATTGTGGCGGGTGGAGACGCCCTCGTTGCGGAAGTTGCGGTTGATCTCGTACACCCGCTCCAGGCCGCCGACCACCAGCCGCTTCAGGTACAGCTCCGGTGCCACGCGCAGGTACAGGTCCAGGTCCAGCGCGTTGTGGTGCGTGGTGAACGGCTTGGCCGTGGCACCGCCGGGGATGTAATGCATCATCGGGGTTTCGACTTCCAGGAAGTCGCGGTTGTCCAGCCAGGCGCGGATGGCACGGATGATCCTGGAGCGCTTGATGAAGACCTCGCGCGATTCCGGGGTCACGATCAGGTCGACATAGCGCTGGCGGTAGCGCTGCTCGACATCGGCCAGGCCGTGCCACTTGTCCGGCAACGGCCGCAGCGACTTGACCAGCAGGCGGATGCTGGATGCCTTGACCGACAGCTCACCGGTCCTGGTCCGGGTCAGCGAACCTTCCACGGCGATGATGTCGCCCACGTCCCAGCCCTTGAAGGCGGCATAGACATCGCCCAGTGCATTGGACTGCAGGAACAGCTGGATCCGGCCGGACTCGTCCTGGATCTGGGCAAAGCTGGCCTTGCCCATCACCCGCTTGGCCATCAGGCGACCGGCCATCTTCACCGTGCGGCCGCTGGCTTCCAGCGCCTCGGCGGTGAAGCGTTCGGCATCGGCGTACTCGGCCTGCAGCGTACCGGCCAGCTGGTCGCGGCGGAAATCATTCGGATAGGCAATGCCCTGTTCGCGCAGCGCCTTGAGTTTGCCGCGGC
Organism: Stenotrophomonas koreensis; assembly: GCF_001431525.1. Taxonomy (GTDB): domain Bacteria; phylum Pseudomonadota; class Gammaproteobacteria; order Xanthomonadales; family Xanthomonadaceae; genus Stenotrophomonas; species Stenotrophomonas koreensis. Next base: position 484,904 of record NZ_LDJH01000006.1, on the reverse strand, counting down.
GCTCGGCGATGAGGCTGTTCTCGTCGACGGAAGGTTCTGCGGGCGCGGGGATTGGGTCGGTCATGGCAATGTCGTACAGGGATTCAATGGGGGAGTATGCGCCCTGGGGCGCGTGTGGCCGATGGTGGCCACAACCGTCAAGGCCACCGTTGCCGGTGGCCTTGAACCGGGATCAGGCGTCGGTGCGCTTGGCACCGACTTCCAGACCGGCCTTCAGGCTGGCCTCGACGAATTCGTCCAGGTCGCCGTCCAGCACCTTCTGGGTGTCGGAACGTTCAATGCCGGTACGCAGGTCCTTGATCCGGCTCTGGTCCAGCACATAGTTGCGGATCTGGCTGCCCCAGCCGATATCGGACTTGGTCGCTTCCACCGCGTCCTTCTCGGCGTTGCGCTTCTGGATCTCCAGCTCGTACAGCTTGGCGGCCAGCATCTTCATCGCGTTGTCGCGGTTCTGGTGCTGGCTGCGGCCGGTCTGGCAGGCGACAACGATGTTGGTCGGGATATGGGTGATGCGCACGGCCGACTCGGTCTTGTTGACGTGCTGGCCACCGGCACCGGAGGAGCGGTAGACGTCGGTACGCAGGTCGGCCGGGTTGATGGTGATATCGATGTTGTCATCGATTTCCGGCGACACGAACACCGAGGTGAAGCTGGTATGGCGGCGGTTGTCCGAATCGAAGGGGCTCTTGCGCACCAGCCGGTGCACGCCGGTTTCGGTCTTCAGCCAGCCATAGGCAAATTCGCCTTCCACCCGCAGCGTGGCCGACTTGATGCCGGCAACATCACCACCGGACACTTCCATCAGCTCGGTCTTCCAGCCGCGGCTTTCGCACCAGCGCAGGTACATGCGCAGCATGATTTCGGCCCAGTCCTGGGCCTCGGTGCCACCGGCGCCGGCCTGGATGTCGACGAATGCATTGGCGCTGTCCATCTTGCCGGAGAACATGCGCTGGAATTCCAGCTTCTCCACATGGCTCTGGTAGCCGTCCAGATCAGCCACCACGGCCAGCGCGGTGTCCTCGTCGGCTTCCATCTCGGCCAGTTCCAGCAGCTCGCGAGCTGTTTCCAGGCCATCGAGCACCGAGGCGATGCCACCGACGGTCTTTTCCAGCACCGAGCGCTCACGGCCCAGCTGCTGGGCGTATTCGGGGTTGTTCCAGATATCCGGGCTTTCCAGCTCGCGGGTTACTTCTTCGAGGCGTTCTTTCTTGACGTCGTAGTCAAAGATACCCCCTCAGCGACACCACCCGATCGGTCAGATCGGTGATGCGCTGGCGGATCGGGTTCAGTTCGATCATGTCTGGCCAGTTCAAAAGGTCAATGGCGCAATTCTAGCAACTTGCGCCCCACCCCGCGCCTGCGTGTTCAAACCGCCGCACAGCCATTGACCGCTGCCGGCCTCTACAATCTGCCGGTTGGCCGGCATCGCCTGGCTGGATTTCCCATCAATGTGAAGGAAGCACCTGTGACCATCCGAACCTCGACCCTGGCGCTGGCGGTAATTGCCGGCCTGACCCTGAGTGGCTGCGACAAACTGCCGATTCCGGGCCTGAAGCAGATCGCCGGCGCCACGGCCAACACCCTGCCGCTGGACAAGGAGGTTCGCGGCGAACTGACGTCCAGCAGCGGCCTGAACTACAACGACGGCAGCCGCCACCAGGTCTATACCCTGAACCTGGAAGCCAACCAGGCTGTCGAGCTGCAGCTGGGCGGCGCGCTCAATGGCGGCCTGGCAGTGTTCAAGGGCCCGCTGCTGGTGGCCAGCACCCAGGCCAGCGAATACGGCAGCAGCGGCAACAGCCTGGCCTTTCGCAGCACCGAAGCCGGGGCCTATACCGTCGCGGTCAATGGCAGCCAGGCCAGCGCCTACGGCCCTTACCAACTGACTGCCAAGCCGATTGCGGCCTACGACGGCAAGCCGCTCAGCCCCGGTGAACATGCCATCGACTGGCTGATCAACGAACGCCAGGAGTACCAGTTCACCATCGCCACTGCCGGCGTTTACGTCATCACCGCCGAGTCGTCCAACTTCGACACCGTGCTGACCGTCAGCGGCCGTGGGGTCGAGGAAGAAAACGACGACGGTGGCAACAACCTCAATTCGCGCCTGCAGCTGTTCCTGGAACCGGGCCAGTACACCGCCAGCGTGCGTTCGATGGGCGAAAGCAGCGGCTCGTTCAAGCTGGCCATCGGCACTTCCAGCCTGGAGCCGGGTACGGTGGTGCGTGACGGCACCGAGCTGCCACTGAACCGTCGCATCAACGGCCTGGTCGGCAGCGAGGGCATGCGCAGCTTCAGCTTCACCCTGGCGCAGAACAGCCGGGTCAGTTTCGATGCCCGTTCCAGTGACTTTGACACCGTGCTGGAAGTCTCCGGCAATGGCATCACTGCCGAGGACGATGATGGCGGCAATGGCACCAACTCGCGGCTGGACCTGAACCTGGCCGCTGGCAGCTATACCGTGGATGTGCGCAGCCTGGGTGGCAACAGCGGCAGCTTCACGCTGCAGGCCAGTGCGGCCACCGCCAGCCCCAGCAGCAGTGCCGCTGCCGAAGCGATCGACGCCGCCGCCACGGCCGAGTGATCCCACCAGCCAGCGCGGCTGCTTGTGGCAAAACAAACGGGGCGCAACAAGCGCCCCGTTTCATTGCTGGCTGGCGCAGGACCGGTCAGCGGCGGTTGATCGAGATGCGGTAGCTGCCTTCGCTGCCGCCATAGTTGTACAGCGCACGGGCACGGATGGTGTAGGTGCCCGGCTGCAGCAGCTCGACGATGCGCGCATTCAAGCCATCACCGCCATCGTCGTCCTCGGCCAGGCTGGCACCGTTGTGCAGCAGCTCCAGGCTGCTGTCGATGTCATCGGACTGCATGTCGATGACATAGGAGCCGGCACGCTCGATCTGCACCTGGTAGCTGTCAGCCCCGCCGTACAGGCGGGCGCTGCGGGTCTGGCCAGGTTGCAGGCGGCCACCACCGGCATCGGCCGGCGCATCCATCAGCTCGGCCTTCAGCGTGAACACGCCGGTGCCCTGATCGGCAGCCTTGGGCTGGATCCGGTACTGCCCGGCCGGCAACATGCTCATCAGCCGTGCATTGAGGCGGTCACCGGAATCATCGTCGGTCAACTCCAGCCCGCCCTCGCCGTTCAACTGCAACAGGCTGTCAAAGTCATTGCTGGCCATGTCCACGCGCAGCATCTGCCCACCCGGCACGCTGATCCGGTAGCTCACCGGCTGGCCCACATACAGCGCACGCAGCTGGGTGCCCGGCTCCAGTTCGCCATCGGCAGCCAGGGCAACACCCTCCGGCAGGGCACGGCGGCGGACTTCCAGGGTGTACTGCCCCCCCATCTGCTCCATGAAACCGTCCGCGCGCAGCTGGTACCGGCCCGGCTGCAGGTAGCGGGTGATCATCGAATCACTGCCGTTGGCATCATCGTTGCTGGCATCCACGCCATCGCCGTGCAGCGACAGCACGGTATCGAAATCGGTGGACGCCATGCGGATCTCGTACAGGCCGGCCTCGTCGACCTGCAACTGCAGCTCACGCGCACGGTCGGCCACGTCGCTGATGGTCTGGCCGATCGGCACCGGGCCACCGGCATAGGCCTGGATCGGCGCCGAGCTCAGCGCAAACGGACCAAACGAGCGTGCATCCTTGCCATTGACTGCCAGCAGGTAGCGGCCCTTGCCCGGCGCGCGCACGGTCAGCACCTTGCCATCGCCACGTTCGCCGCTGCGCGCAATCAGCTCGCCATCACGCAGCAGGCTGACCGTTGCATCCAGTGCACCACTGACTTCAAAGCGCACCGCCTGGCCGGCGTCCAGCTCGAGCTGGTACTGCTGGCTGCGGCTGCCGTCATTGACATTGATCGGGCTGGCGCTGGTGATTTCACCGCGCACCTGCTGGCCGATAGCCAGCGCCAATGGACGGCTGGCCAATGCCGGCTGGCTTGCCAGCAACAGACCCGAGGCCAGCGCCAGGCTGGCGATTTTGATGCTCATCGAGCTCATGGAACATTCCCTTGCTGATGACAGGCCGCAGTAGCCCATCCACGGGCCATTATTGACCATCCTGAGGGCCCTGCCCAAGCGTTCGCCCCCCCTGTCGGATAGCAGGGAGCCGGCTTCAGGCCGGCTGTGCGTGTTCCACCAGCAGCTGGATGGCCTGGCCGCCGCGGAAGTCATCCTCGGCCAGACGATAGGCCACATGCATCCTGTCGGCCGGCGGGGTGCCCTGCCAGCCGGCGAACCAGATCGCATTGAGCAGCTGGCCGGCAGCGGTGCGCAGCACCAGCTTCAGATGCCGCTCCTTGAGCACCTTCCATTGCGCCACGGCAAAAACACCGTCAAACAACGGCTCCTCGAAGCCCTGCCCCCAGGGGCCGGCCGCGCGCAACGCCCGCGCGTGCGTCGCATCAAGCTCATGCTCGGCCAGCTCACCATCGCTGAGCAGCTGCGCCTGCAACTGGTGCGGGGCCAGCTGGCGCGCCGCCTCGGCCTGGAAGGCCTGGGTAAAGGCCTGCAGATGCGACTGCTCAAGACTCAGGCCGGCCGCCATCGCGTGCCCGCCGAATTTTTCGATCAGGCCAGGATGGGCGGCATTGACCGCGGCCAGCGCATCACGGATGTGGAAACCGGCAATCGAGCGCGCCGAACCGCGCAACCGGGCGCTGCCCGGCTCGGCCGGTGCGAAGGCGATCGTCGGCCGGTACAGCCGGTCCTTGATCCGCGAGGCTACCAGGCCGATCACCCCCGGATGCCAGTCCGGATCGAACAGGCAGGCGGCAATCGGGGCCTGGCCGACGCCGGGCTGGGCGCGTGCCACCGCGGCCTCGGCCTCGTCGGTCATCTGCTGCTGGACGGCACGGCGCTCGCTGTTGATGCTCTCCAGGGTCTGCGCGATCTGCTGCGCCTGGACGGCATCATCGGTGAGCAGCAGCTCGATGCCCAGCGCCATGTCCTCCAGCCGGCCGGCAGCATTGATGCGCGGCGCCAGTGCAAAACCGATATCGCTGGCCGAGAGCTTGTGCGCCTCGCGCCGGCTGGCGGCGATCAAGGCCTGCAGGCCGACGCTGCCCTGGCCGGCGCGCAGACGGCGCAGGCCGGCCGCCACCAGGGCGCGGTTGTTGGCATCCAGCGGCACCAGATCGGCCACGGTGCCCACCGCCACCAGGTCCAGCAGCACGCTCAGGTCCGGACCGTTGCCATCGGCAAAGGCCCCGCTCCTGCGCAGCTGCGCGCGCAGCGCCAGCAACACATAGAACATCACCCCGACCCCGGCCAGCACCTTGCTCGGGAAGCCACAGCCGGGCTGGTTCGGGTTGACGATGGCATCGGCCGCAGGCAGCTGCGCACCGGGCAGGTGATGATCGGTGACCAGCACCTGCCAGCCCAGTTCCTTGGCTGCGCTCACCCCCGGCAGGCAGGCGATGCCATGGTCCACCGTGACCAGCAGCTCCGGCTGCAGCGCGGCCAGCTCGGCCACCAGGCCGACCGACAGCCCGTAACCATGCACGATCCGGTTGGGCACGGCGTGGACGACATTGCGCGCTCCGAGCAGGCGCAGGCCGCGCACCGCCAGCGCGGTGGCGGTGGCGCCATCGCAATCGAAGTCACCCACCACCAGGATGCGCTTGTCGCCGGCAATGGCATCGGCCAGCAGGGCGACGGCGGCGTCGATGCCCTGCAGCTGCTGCGGTGGCAGCAACTGCGCCAGGCGCGGCTGCGCGCTGGCCAGATCGTGTGCGCCGCGTGCGGCGTAGATGCGCTGCAACAGGGCCGGCACCTGTTCGGGCCACTGCCCGGCAGCCGCCGGCGCGCGGCGGACTATCTGCATGCTGGCCATCAACGCACCAAGGTGGTCTGGGGCTTGCGCCACAAGCGCCAGCGCTGGCCGCGGTTGAGCTGGTAGTGGTGACCGTCGGCAAAATCCAGGTTCAACCGGGACAGCTCGCCGCGCTCAAGTGCGCCGAGCAGCGGCAACAAGGCCTGCTCGATCATGACCTGCGGCTGGCGCAGGTGGCGAAGGTCAACCAGCTGCCCCTGTCCCTCCGGCTGGCCAGCCAACGCGGCAATGGCCTGCAGCAGCGGGTCCGGGCTGCGCACCTGGGCAAAGGCCGAGGGTACCTGCGCCGGCAGACTGCCCGGCCCCCAGAACCACAGCGAATTGACCATCGCCAGGCCCTGGCTGGCCCGCTGCCGGTTGCACGGGTGCTGGTGCAGCAGCACCTGGGTTTCGCTGAGCAGGCTGCGCCACAGGCGGCCGGCATCCCCACCGGGCAGGTGGTCAAACAGGTCATCGCCCAGCACGTTGTCGATATCGGCAAACACCGGCAGCTCCAGACCGGCAGGCAGCTGCAGGTACCAGCGCTCCGGCGTCGGTGCACTCAGCGCCATGCCCTGCTCGGCAAACACCGGGGCAATGGCCTGGATCAGCTGCTGCACCTGGCCGGCATCCAGCGCCAGCGCCGGGCCATGGGCAAGCATGCGCACGCCCTGCATGTCGGCAGCCACGAAAGCCGGATCGGCCCGCAACCAGCGTCCATCGCCGGCATCGCCGGCATCGAACTGGCGGGTCAACGCCGCCACCGGCCACAGCGTGTCAGCGGCCAGCAGCTGCGGAAAATGCCGCGACAGCTGCTGACGGCTGTCACCACCCAGCAGCTGCAGGTCAGCGCGGGCCAACGCCCGCGCCAACGGCGGCGGCAGCCCGGCAGCGGCCAGCTGCGCGGTTGCCGGCAGCAACAGGGTTGCCGAGGTCACCGGCTCAGTCCAGATAGGCGACGGAGACGATTTCGTACTCACGCTGGCCGGCCGGCGCATCGATCACGATGCTGTCGCCTTCCAGCTTGCCGATCATCGCGCGCGCCACCGGCGAGGAAATCGCGATCAGGCCCAGCTTGATGTCCGCCTCCAGGTCACCGACGATCTGGTACTTCCTCTCCTCGTCGGTATCCACGTCGGCCAGCACCACGGTGGCGCCAAACACCACCTTGTTGCCGACATTGAGCTTGGAAACGTCGATCACCTCGGCGTTGGACAGCTCACCTTCCAGCTGCTGGATCCGCCCTTCGATGAAACCCTGCTGCTCGCGCGCGGCATGGTATTCGGCGTTTTCCTTCAGGTCGCCGTGCTCACGGGCCTCGGCAATGGCGGTGATGATCTCCGGCCGCTTGACCGACTTGAGGTAATCCAGTTCTTCACGCAGGCGCTGGGCGCCCTTCAGGGTAATCGGTGCTCTCACGCCTGCAACTCCTTGTGCAGTTCCTGCAGCGACCAGACCGGGCCGGTGCCGCGATGTTCCAGTGACTGGACCAGCGCCTTGGCGCCGGCCACCGTCGTCGAATAGGTAATACGGTTCTGCAGTGCCTCGCGGCGGATCGAGAACGAGTCGGTGATCGCCGCACGGCCTTCGGTGGTGTTGACGATGTAGGTGATCTCACCGTTCTTGATCATGTCCACCACGTGCGGACGGCCTTCCACCACCTTGTTGACCACCTCGCTGGCATAGCCGTGCTGCTGCAGCCAGGCCGCGGTGCCACGGGTGGCGACGATGCTGTAGCCGGCCTTGACCAGGCCTTCCACCGCCGGCAACACGCGCGCCTTGTCGGTATCGCGCACCGAAATGAAGGCCTTGCCCAGCGGCGGCTGCTTGATCGAGGCCGCTTCCTGGGCGCGTGCAAACGCGGCGCTGAAGCAGCGGCCCACGCCCATCACTTCGCCGGTGGAACGCATTTCCGGCCCCAGGATCGGATCCACGCCCTGGAACTTGGCAAACGGGAAGATCGCTTCCTTGACCGAGTAATAGGACGGGATGATCTCCTTGGTGGCGCCCTGCTCGGCCAGGCTCTTGCCGGCCATGCAGCGGGCGGCAATCTTGGCCAGCGGCATGCCGGTGGCCTTGGACACGAACGGCACGGTGCGCGAGGCACGCGGGTTCACTTCCAGCAGGTAGATCACGTCATTGCCGTCGGCGTCGGTCTGGATCGCGAACTGGGTGTTCATCAGCCCGACCACCTTCAACGCACGGGCCAGCTCGGTGACCTGGCGGCGCAGCTCGGCCTGGGTGGCGGCCGAGAGCGAGTACGGCGGCAGCGAGCAGGAGGAGTCACCGGAGTGCACGCCGGCTTCCTCGATGTGCTCCATCACCCCGCCGATCAGCACGTTGCCTTCAGCATCGCAGATGATGTCCACGTCGGCTTCGACCGCGGCATCCAGGAAGTGGTCCAGCAGCACCGGCGAATCATTGGAAACCTTGACCGCATCGCGCATGTAGCGGGCCAGGTCGGCCTCGCCGTAGACGATTTCCATCGCCCGGCCGCCGAGCACATAGGACGGACGCACCACCAGCGGGTAGCCGATCTCGCGGGCCAGGGTCAGTGCATCTTCCTCGGTACGCGCGGTGCGGTTGGGCGGCTGGCGCAGGCCCAGGTCGTTGACCAGCTTCTGGAAGCGTTCGCGGTCCTCGGCCAGGTCGATCGAGTCCGGGCTGGTACCGATCACCGGCACGCCATTGGCCTCCAGCGCACGCGCCAGCTTCAGCGGGGTCTGCCCGCCGTACTGCACGATCACGCCCTTGGGCTGTTCCAGCTCGACGATTTCCAGCACGTCTTCCAGGGTCAGCGGCTCGAAATACAGGCGGTCGGAGGTGTCGTAATCGGTGGACACGGTCTCCGGGTTGCAGTTGACCATGATGGTTTCAAAACCATCCTCGCGCAGGGCCAGCGCGGCGTGCACGCAGCAATAGTCGAACTCGATGCCCTGGCCGATGCGGTTCGGGCCACCGCCCAGGATCATGATCTTGTCGCGGTTGGTCGGCGCCGCTTCGCATTCGTCCTCATAGGTCGAATACAGGTAAGCGGTGGAGGTGGCGAACTCGGCGGCGCAGGAGTCCACGCGCTTGTAGACCGGGCGCACCTTGTGGGCGCGGCGCAGCGCGCGCACCGCCGATTCGGTGGTGCCGACCAGCTGGGCCAGTCGGGCATCGGAGAAGCCGGCGCGCTTGAGGGTGCGCAGGAAGGCCTTGTCCAGGCCATCCAGGCCGACCGTGGTCACCTGGTTTTCCAGCGCGATGATCGCCTCGATCTGGTCCAGGAACCACGGGTCGATATGCGACAGCGCGAACACCTCTTCCACGCTCATCCCGGCGCGGAAGGCATCACCGACGAAGAACAGCCGCTCCGGGCCCGGGGCCTGCAGCTCACGCTTGAGCAGCGCGATGTCATCGGCATTGGCCAGATCCAGGCCGGTCGGGTCGAAGCCGACCTTGCCGGTTTCCAGCCCGCGCAGGGCCTTCTGCATCGACTCGGCAAAGGTGCGGCCCATCGCCATCACCTCGCCCACCGACTTCATCTGGGTGGTCAGGCGGGCATCGGCGGCCGGGAATTTCTCGAAGGCAAAACGCGGGATCTTGGTGACCACGTAGTCGATGGACGGCTCGAACGAGGCCGGGGTCAGGCCACCGGTGATTTCGTTCTTCAGTTCATCCAGGGTGTAACCCACGGCCAGCTTGGCCGCGACCTTGGCGATCGGGAACCCGGTGGCCTTGGAGGCCAGCGCCGAGGAACGCGACACGCGCGGGTTCATCTCGATCACCACCACCCGGCCATCGCGCGGGTTGATGCCGAACTGCACGTTCGAGCCACCGGTATCGACGCCGATCTTGCGCAGCACCGCCAGCGAGGCATTGCGCAGGCGCTGGTATTCCTTGTCGGTCAGGGTCTGCGCCGGGGCCACGGTGATCGAGTCACCGGTGTGCACACCCATCGGGTCCAGGTTCTCGATCGAGCAGACGATGATGCAGTTGTCGGCGGTGTCACGCACCACCTCCATCTCGAATTCCTTCCAGCCCAGCACCGACTCCTCCACCAGCACTTCGGTGGTCGGCGACAGTTCCAGGCCGCGGTTGACGATCTCGATCAGCTCTTCGCGGTTGTAGGCGATGCCGCCACCGCTGCCGCCCAGGGTGAAGGACGGACGGATGATGGTCGGGTAGCCAACGCGGGTCTGGATCTCCAGCGCCTCTTCCAGGGTGTGGGCCACGGCCGCGCGCGGGCACTCCAGGCCGATCTCGCCCATCGCCACGCGGAACAGCTCGCGGTCCTCGGCCATGCGGATGGCTTCACGCTTGGCACCGATCAGCTCGACGTTGTACTTCTCCAGCACGCCGTTGTCGGCCAGGTCCAGCGCGCAGTTCAGCGCGGTCTGCCCGCCCATGGTCGGCAGCAGCGCGTCCGGGCGCTCCTTGGCGATGATCTTTTCCACCGTCTGCCAGTTGATCGGCTCGATGTAGACCGCATCGGCCATCTCCGGGTCGGTCATGATCGTGGCCGGATTGGAGTTGACCAGGACCACGCGGTAGCCCTCTTCGCGCAGGGCCTTGCAGGCCTGGGCGCCGGAATAGTCGAACTCACAGGCCTGGCCGATGACGATCGGGCCGGCGCCGATGATGAGGATGGTCTTAAGGTCGGTGCGCTTTGGCATGGTCGTACTCAAATTTGGGGGCGGACAACCGCGGAGGGGCGGGCGGCGCGGCGCAGCTTGCGCCAGCAGCCAGAACCCACCGGGACAACCGGTGGGCCGAAGCAGGATCAGGCGCGCGCAGCATCCATCAGCGCGATGAAGCGATCAAACAGCGCGGCCACATCGTGCGGACCGGGCGAGGCTTCCGGGTGGCCCTGGAAGGAGAACGCCGGCGCATCGGTCAGCGCGATGCCCTGGATGGTCTGGTCGAACAGCGAGCGGTGGGTCACCCGCACGTTGGCCGGCAGCGAGGCCTCGTCCACCGCAAAGCCGTGGTTCTGCGAGGTGATCATCACCTGGCCGCTGTCCACGTCCTGCACCGGGTGGTTGGCACCGTGGTGGCCGTGGGCCATCTTCATCGTCTGCGCGCCGGCGGCCAGAGCCAGCAGCTGGTGCCCCAGGCAGATGCCGAAGGTCGGGATCTTCTTCTCGATCAGCACCTTGATCGCGGCGATCGCGTAGTCACACGGTGCCGGGTCGCCCGGGCCGTTGGACAGGAACACGCCGTCCGGGTTCAGCGCCAGCACCTCGGCCGCCGGGGTCGTGGCCGGGACCACGGTCAGTTCGATGCCGCGGTCGGCCAGCATGCGCAGGATATTGGTCTTCACGCCGAAGTCGTAGGCCACGACCTTGTAGCGCTTGGCCGGGGTCACGAACGCATTGGCGTCCAGGTCCAGCGAGCCTTCGCTCCAGCTGTAGCCGGTCTCGGTGCTGACCACGCGGGCCAGGTCCATGCCCTTCAGGCCCGGGAACTTGCGCGCGGCTTCCAGCGCGTGCTCCACGTCGATCTCACCGGCCATCAGCGCACCGTTCTGGGCGCCGCGCTCGCGCAGGATACGGGTCAGCTTGCGGGTATCGATGCCGGCAATGGCCACCACGCCACGTGCCTTGAGCCACTCCGGCAGCGATACCTGGCTGCGCCAGTTGCTGGGGCGGCGCGGCACATCGCGCACGATCAGGCCGGCCGACCAGACCTTGGACGCTTCATCGTCCTGGTCGGTCATGCCGGTGTTGCCGATATGCGGGTAGGTCAGCGTGACCATCTGCCGGGCGTAGGAGGGGTCGGTCAGCACTTCCTGATAGCCGGTCAGGGCAGTGTTGAACACCACCTCACCGACGGACAGGCCGGGCGCGCCTACGGATTCGCCCTCGAATACGGTGCCGTCTTCGAGAACGAGGATTGCGGGCTGGGTCACGGAAATCTCACTCTGGCTACCTGGGGGATGCCAAACCCACGCCTGCGTCAGTCAGCTGAAAGCTGGCTGCAAAAAAGCGCGGACGTACGGTGGGGGGACCGGTCCGGCTTGACGTGTTTCGGCGAGCCGGAATTGTAGCGCCTGGGTGGGGGTGCACGCCAGCATCGGATGCGGATTTCAATCACCCCCTCAGCGCAGGTTGCAGCAGATCAAGCGGCACCGGCGCAGCCAGGCCGCTGCAGCCATCACGATCAGGCGGTAAGCAGCTCGGCCACGCTGTAGCGGCCGGGCGCCCGCGCGACCAGCCGGCGCGCCGCCTCCAGCGCGCCACGGGCGAAGATGTCGCGGTTGCTGGCGCGGTGGACCAGTTCGATCCGCTCACCCAGGCCGGCAAACTGCACCGTGTGCTCACCGACAATATCGCCGGCACGCAGGCTGGCGTAACGCGGCTGCACGCCCTGCCCCTGCGCAGCCTGGCCCAGGCTCAAGGCGGTGCCCGAAGGGGCATCCTTTTTGTGAATGTGGTGTGACTCGACAATGTCGCAGTCCCAATCGGCCAGCAGCGCGGCCGCACGCGCGACCAGGTCGGTCAGCACCGCCACCCCGAGCGAATAGTTGGAGGCCCAGACCAGCGGCGCGCGCCCGGCCAGTGCGGCCAGCGCGGCCTCGCCCTCGGCATCCAGGCCGGTGGTGCCACAGACCAGGGCGGCACCGCGCTCGGCACACAGCCGCGCCAGCGCCGCCACGCCATCGGGCAGCGAAAAATCAATCGCCACATCAAAGGCAGGCAGGCCGGACAGCTCGCTGGCGGCAAAGTGCGGCACCCCGTCGATCACCCGCTGGCTGGGCGCGCGCCGGGCGACGGCGGCCACCACGTCGATATCGGGCATCTGCGCGGCCAGCCGCAACAGGGCCTGGCCCATGCGCCCGGAGGCCCCGTGGATGACGACTTTCAAGATCGGCTGAGCATTCATGCCGCTGATGGTAACGCCTGGGCAGCGGGCGCTGCATGCCCGCGTGCCACCAGGCCCGCAGCGGCACCGCGCACCCCGGGCCGTCGCCGCCGGGCAATGGCCATCGCCCCCACGGCGGCCCCGTCCGGCCCTGCGGCTGTCGCAGCTCTGTCATCGCGGCGGCATGGAAATGACTTGTTGCTGCTTTGCAATAAGGCCACCTCATTAACAAATCCTTCACATATCCCGTATCCAGCCCCTTCCCCGCGTTTCCCTGCTGGCCCTGCTGCTGGTGCCGGCGATGGCCGCCTATGCCAATGACGGCATGGACAGCACCGCTGCTGTCGACACCGCCGGCACCGCTGCCGCCGCCACCCTGGACCAGGTCCAGGTGATCGGCAAGGCGACCAGCTACGCCAAGACCACCGTGCGCCAGGAAACCCTGGCCCGCCAGCCGGTGCTGGGCAGCGTGAATGGCGTCCTCAACGAATCGCCGGGCGTGGTGGTCACCGAAGGCGACCCCTACGGCACCTCGGTGTGGACTACCCAGATCAACATCCGCGGCTTTGTCACCGGCCGTGACACCCAGCAGATCGGCACCACCATCGACGGCCTGCCCAACGGCGGCTCGTCCTACGGTGGCGGCTCGCTGGCCAACCGCTACATCGACACCCTGGACCTGGAAACCGTCGAGATCAGCCAGGGTACGGCCGACATCTCCTCGCGCTCCAACGAGGCGCTGGGCGGCACCCTGAACTTCCTCACCAGCGACCCGCTGGACGCGCAGCGCGTGCGCTTTGTCGTCGGTACCGGCCAGCACGAGGCCAGCAAGTACTACGTGCGCTATGACACCGGCCTGCTCAACAACAGCACCCGCGCCTGGGTCAGCGCCTCCAGCGCCCGCAACGTGGACTGGAGCGACGGTTCGGGCCAGGCCAAGAGCGACCACCTGGCCGGCAAGTTCGTCACCGAGCTGGACCAGTGGACCTTGTCGGGTTACCTGTCCTACAACGATGCGCTCGAGCCGGAATACGGCAGCGTCTCGCTGGCCCAGTTCGCCAGCCGCCCGGACCAGGACAACCTGGTCGGCACCCTGACCGGCATCCCGTACCTGGACCAGAACTTCCGCTCCGGTTCGGCCGCGCTGCGCCAGAACACCTTCGGCTACCTGCGTGGCGCCTTTGACGCCGGCAACGGCGTCAAGGCCACCGTGACCGCCTACGGCCACCAGATGGACGGCCGTGGCGACTGGCTGCCGCCGTACCTGGTCGATGTCACCGCCGATGGTGCCGGCAATCCCGAATCCGAATACACCGGTGGCAGCACCGTGTTCGGTGGTGGCCCGCTGGGCAACCTCTACTACGTCAACCCGGACCTGTCGGCCGCCCAGGCCAGCGCCGGCTGCATCGGCCAGGCCGGCATCCCGGCCCAGTACGCACCCAACTGCTACCCCAACGGCGCGGCCGGGGCGATGTCCTACCGCCACACCCACTACGACAACGAGCGTTACGGCCTGACCGCCGACCTGGAGTGGACGCGCGCGTTCGGCCGCATCGAGAACACCGTGCGCGGTGGCCTGTGGCTGGAACAGTTCGACCGCACCGTGACCCGCGACTGGCACCGCCTGCTCAACGTCGGCACCGACATCAGCTTCGACGCCACCCCGTACTGGGTGCAGTTCGCCGATGCGTACGAAGCCGACGAGCAGATGTACTACATCGAGGACGTGATGCGCCTGGACCGCTTCACCGCCCGCCTGGGCCTGAAGCAGTTCGTGCTCGACCAGAGCCGCAACCGCGTGATCGGCGACAGCGGCAAGGTGCGCTCGGATACCAGCTCCGACCCGCTGTTCTCGGCCGGCTTCACCTACGCTCCGGAAGCGATCCAGGGCGGTGAGTTCTTCGCCGGCTTCTCGCAGAACTTCCGCGCCATCCCGCAGGGTGTGCTCGGTGGCAGCAACCAGGCCGAGCTGGCACGGGTCGAGCCGGAAACCGCCGACAACCTGGAGCTGGGCTTCCGCCTGAACCAGTGGCCGCTGACCGCCTCGGTCACCCTGTACAACATCAAGTTCGACAACCGCATCGAGTTCCTGCCGGCCAACCTGGTCTCCGGCATCGACTACCTCGGCCAGGTCGACGGCGTGTACGAGAACGTCGGCGGCGTGGAAAGCCATGGCGTGGAAGCGGCCTTCGGTTACGGCTGGGACAACGGCTGGCGCGTCAATGCCGCCTACACCTGGAACCAGTCCGAGTACGTGGGCAGCGGCGATGCCGCGCGTGACGCCGCGCTGGGCATTGCCGTGGGCAATGCGGTGATGGGCCAGACCGAACACATCCTGGTGGCCTCGGCTGACTGGCAGGGCGAGAGCGTGACTGCCGGCATCTCCGGCCGCTACCTGGGCGCGCGTGAGATCAACCGGGCCAACAGCGCCGAGCTGCCGGCGGTGACCGTGTTCAACGCCAACCTCGGCTTTGACCTCACCGACCTGTCGCCCAGGCTCAAGGGCGTCAAGGCCGGGCTGGTGATCAGCAACCTGACCGACAAGCGCTACCTGGCCGGTCTGGACGGTGAAAACGCTGCCTTCATCGGTGCACCGCGCACGGCCAGCTTCCAGCTCACCGTCGACCTGTAAGCCACCAGCAACGGAGCCTGATCAATGACGGACGTCGTACGTCGCCGCCTGCTGCAAACCTCCATCGCCGCAGGTGTCGGCAGCCTGCTTCCCAGCATTGCCCGGGCCGCTGCCATCGCCCCCAGCGTGCGTTCACGCACGCTGGAGGACCTGCAGCATGTGGTGATCTTCATGCAGGAAAACCGTTCCTTCGACCACTACTTCGGCAGCCTGGCCGGGGTACGTGGTTTCGGTGACCGGTTCGTTGTTCCCGCCCCGGCCCTGCCGGGGCATCCCCAGCGCACGGTGTGGCTGCAGCCCAGCGAGCAGGGTGACCGCGTGTTGACCCCGTTCGCGCTGGACACCACCGGCCAGTTTGACCACATGCGGATGGAAGGCACCCCGCACAGCTGGCCCGATGCCCAGTACGCCTGGGACCACGGGCGCATGGCGCAATGGCCGCGGCACAAGAAAAACCATGCGATGGGTTACTTCGGGCGTGACGACCTGCCGTTCCAGTTCGCCCTGGCCGACGCCTTCACCGTGTGCGATGCCTACCACTGCGCCTTCCAGGGCGGCACCAATCCGAACCGGCTGTTCCTGTGGAGTGGCCACAATGATCCGTCTGGCCGTCACGGCGGCCCGGCGATCGCCAACTCGCACGACAACTTCCCCGAATACGGCGGCCATCCGGACAGCTACCGCTGGATGACCTATGTCGAACAGCTGCAACAGGCCGGGGTGGACTGGCGCATCTACCAGGACATGGCCGACAACTTCACCGACAACCCGCTGGCCGGCTTCGAGCGCTTCCGCGCTGCCTGGCAGGGCCAGCCCGGGCATGATGAGCAGCTGCGCGAGCGCGGGGTCAGCACCCACACCCTGGATGCCCTGCGCGCCGACGTGCTGGCCAACCGCCTGCCGCAGGTGAGCTTCATCATTGCCGATGCCGCCGGCAGCGAGCATCCCGGCCCGTCCAGCCCGGTGCAGGGCGCGGCCTACACCGCCCGCCTGCTCGACGCGCTGACCGCCAACCCGGAAGTCTGGAGCAAGACCGCGCTGCTGATCATGTTCGACGAGAACGACGGCTTCTTCGACCACATGCCGCCGCCCCCCCCCCTCGCCCGACCCACAGCGGCCCGGCGGCTGGGCCGGACAGTCGGTGGTGGACACCAGCGGGGAGTACCACCGGCAGCGCTCGCCCGGCAACGAGCGCTACGAGCGCGATGACCTGTTCGGCCGCCCCTACGGGCTGGGCCCGCGGGTACCGATGTATGTGATCTCGCCATGGAGCCGCGGCGGCTGGGTCGACAGCCAGGTGTATGACCACACCTCGGTGATCCGCCTTCTCGAAGCCCGCTTCGGGGTTGCCGCCAACGGCATCTCGGCCTGGCGCCGGGCGGTCTGCGGCGACCTGCTCGGTGCATTCGACTTCAGCCAGGCCGATGCGCGCCCATTCGGTGCGCAGCTGCCGGATGTGCGCCGCAGTGCCGCGCGTGCGGCCAGCCTGTCCGGGCGCACCACCCCGCCACTGCCCGATGGCCTGACCCCGCCGCAGCAGGACATCGGCGTGCGTCCGGCACGTGCGCTGCCTTACCGGCCGCAGGTGCAGCTGATCGATGCGGCCGCGCCTGGCCAGGTCCGGCTGCAGCTGGCCTGCGACGGCGCCGCTGCCGTGCTGCATGTCTACGACCGCCTGCAACTGGAGGCCGTGCCGCGCCGCTACACCGTCACACCGGGCCAGCCGGTACAGGACAGCTGGCCGCTGCACAACGGCCAGTACGACCTGTGGGTGCTCGGCCCGAACGGCTTCCACCGCCATTTCCGTGGCACCGGCAAGACGGCGCTGCAGGCCCGGATCGAGCGCGACGGCGCGCAGCTGGTGCTGCAGCTGGACAGCCGCAGTGACCAGGCCCTGGTCTGCCAGGTCCAGCCGCGCACCTATGCCAACAGCGCCCGTGCCAGCACCCTGTCGGTACGGGCCGGCCAGCCGGCCCGGCTGCGCTGGCCGGCCGAACCGACCGCCGGCTGGTACGACCTGCAGCTGGACTACCCCAGCGGCAGCCTGCGCCTGGCAGGACGGGTGGAGGATGGCCGGCCGGGCACCAGCGATCCGGCCCTGGGCGGACCGGCGCGCCTGCGTCAGGAAGCCTGAGTTCCAGCGGGCCAGGCCATGCCGGGCCGTCCCGGCATGGCCCAGGCAGCAGCGGCAAGGCCCGGCGTGATGCCCACTGCGGCAGACGCACCCTGCGGTACGCCCACCGGTGCGCACACGCGGTTACCCTGTGCCGTCCTGTCCGCCCGTGGGTGTCCTTCTCGTGCAGCTGTCCGAACAATGTGTCCTGATCACCGGTGGAGCCCGTGGCCTGGGCCACCACCTGAGCCTGGCCTTCGCCCGTGAGGGTGCCCAGGTCATCATCAATTACCACCGCAGCGCCCAGGCTGCCCAGGCGCTGGCCGCGCAGCTCGGCCCACGGCAGGCGATCGCGCTGCAGGCCGATGTCACCGACCCAGCCCAGGTGCAGGCGATGCTGGCCACCGCGGCCGGCCATTTCGGGCGTCCACTGACCACCGTGGTCAACAACGCGCTGGCGGCGTTCTCGTTCAATGGCGACGCCCGGCCCAAGGCCGATGCGATTGGCTGGGACGCCTTCCAGAGCCAGTTCGAAGGCAGCGTACGGGGCGCCCTGAACACGGTGCAGGCCGCCCTGCCGGCGATGCGCGCGCAGCGCTTTGGACGGGTCATCAACATTGGCACCAACCTGTTCCAGAACCCGGTGGTGCCCTACCACGACTACACCGCGGCCAAGGCCGCGCTGCTGTCGCTGACCCGTACCCTGGCCGGCGACCTCGGCCCGGACGGGATCACCGTGAACATGCTCTCCGGCGGTCTGCTGCGCAGCACCGATGCCAGTGCCGCCACCCCGGAGGCAGTGTTTGACTACATCGCCGCCAACACCCCGCTGCGCAGCGTGACCACCCCGGCCGAGTTCGCCGACGCCGCGCTGTTCTTTGCCAGCCCGTGGGCACGGGCGGTGACCGGACAGAACCTGGTGGTCGATGGCGGCCTGGTCCGCGACTGAGCCGGCATGCGCATTTCCGATGTCAGCCGCCTGAGCGGCGCCAGTGCCAAGGCGATCCGGCTCTACGAGGCCCGCGGCCTGCTGCCACCGATCGCGCGGGTCAACCGCTACCGCCACTACAGCGAGCAGGACCTGGCGTGGATCCGGATGATCCGGCTGGCGCTGTCGCTGGGCATCCCGCTGGCCACCATCGCCCGGCTCAAGCAGGCCGATGGCCAGCTGGACTGGCCGGCCGTGCTGGCGCTGCTGCAGCGTCGGCAGCAGCAGCTTGCCCTCGAACGCGAGCGGCTGGCCCGGGTGCAGGCACGCCTGCAACAGCTGGACCAGGAGCTGCGCCTGTGGCTCCAGCACGGCGGCCAGTGCGGGGCCGGCGGCGATCCATGCCCCAGCGGGGTTTGACTCTGCCCCAGGGGCACAGCGCAGGCTGCCCGGCCTTCCCACACGGAGCGTGCTGTGTCCCGTTCTATCCTGATCCTGCTGGCCCATCCACTGCCTGACAGCCTGTGCGCAGCCCTGGCCCGGACCTATGCCGACAATGCCCGGCGTGCCGGCCACCAGGTGACCCTGCTGGAGCTGGCCAGCCTGCAGTTCGACCCCCTGCTGCGCCATGGCTACCGCCAGTCGCAGCCACTGGAGCCGGACCTGGAGAGCGCTGCACAGGCGTTGCAGGCCTGCGACCACCTGGTGCTGGTCTATCCGACCTGGTGGGGCGCGATGCCGGCCCTGCTCAAGGGCTTTCTCGACCGCCTGCTGCTGCCCGGGTTTGCGTTCCGCTACCGGCGCGGTTCGGTGTGGTGGGACCGGCTGCTGGCCGGACGCAGCGCGCGGGTGATCACCACGATGGATACACCACCGTGGTACTACCGCTGGCTCTACAGTGACCCGGGCATCGCCCAGCTGCGCCGGACGGTGCTGCAGTTCTGCGGCATCGCCCCGGTCCGGGTCACCCGGCTGGGCCCGGTGCGCAGCAGCAGCCCGGCCCGGCGCCAGCGCTGGCTGCAGGCCATCGCCCGCCTGGGCGCGGCCGGGCGCTGAAGCACGGCAGCCAGTGACGGTGGCTCAGCGTTTTTGTCGCGGTGCCGGCCCGCAGTCGTTGCAGCCGCCACAGCTGCCAGCGCTGCCGGCCGGCGGCGGGGCTATCCAGCGCCCCAGCCGTTGCAGCCCGGCAGCCCGGCCAGGGCGCAGCAGCCACAGGGCCAGTGCAGCCCGCATGCGGCGCTCCAACCCCGGGGCGCGCTTGCGCACCACCACCGCCAGGCTGAGCAGCACCGCCAGCCCGATCACCAGGTACTGCCAGAGCAGGGAAAGGTCCATGGTGGCCGGTGCCTGCACGCTCAGCCCCAGCCCAGCGCGCGTGCGCCCTGGTAGACCAGCAGGGCCATGCCGTAGGCCAATGCGAACAGATAGCCAGTGGCAATGGCCGTCTGCTTCCAGCTGCCCGTCTCGCGCTTGATCGTGGCCAGGGTGGAGATGCACATCGGCGCGTAGATGAACCACACCAGCAGCGACAGCCCGGTGGCCAGCGACCAGCCATCGGCAATGACCGGGGTCAGCGCATCGATGGCGGCATCGTCATCCGGCGCCGACAGCGCGTAGATGGTGGCCAGCGAGGAGACCGCCACCTCGCGTGCGCCCATGCCCGGGATCAGCGCGATGCAGATCTGCCAGTTGAAGCCCAGCGGCGCGAACAGCACGGCCATGGCATGGCCGAGCTGGCCGGCGAAGCTGTAGTCGATCGCCGGTGCGGTGGCATCGGCCGGCGCAGCCGGGAAGCTGAGCAGGAACCACAGCAGGATGGTCAGCGCCAGGATGATGCCGCCCACGCGCTTGAGGAAGATCATGCCGCGCTCCCACAGCCCGACCAGCAGGTCGCGCGGGTGCGGGATGCGGTAGGAGGGCAGCTCCAGCAGCAGCGGGTGTTCGCGCTTGTCGCTCCGCCACTTCTTCATCACCCAGCTCACCACCAGCGCGCTGGCGATGCCGGCGGCATACAGGCCGAACAGCACCAGCCCCTGCAGGTTGAACCAGCCCACGTCACGGGCCGGGATGAAGGCACCGATCAGCAGCGCATACACCGGCAGCCGCGCCGAACAGGTCATCAGCGGTGCGACCAGGATGGTGGCCAGGCGGTCGCGCGGGTCCTGGATCGAGCGGGTGGACATGATCCCGGGCACCGCGCAGGCAAAGCTGGACAGCAGCGGGATGAACGAACGCCCCGACAGCCCGGCCGCGGCCATCATCCGGTCCAGCAGGAAGGCCGCGCGCGGCAGGTAGCCGGACTCCTCCAGCGCCAGGATGAAGGCGAACAGGATCAGGATCTGCGGCAAGAAGATCACCACGCCGCCCAGGCCGGCGATGATGCCGTCGCTGATCAGGCTGGACAGCGGCCCCGGCGGCAGCACCTGCGCCGCCCACCCGGCCAGCGCGCCGGTACCGGCGTCGATCAGGTCCATCAGCGGCGTGGCCCAGGCGTACACCGCCTGGAAGATCAGGAACATGGTCAGCGCCAGCGCCAGCAGGCCGAACAGCGGATGCAGCAGCCAGCGGTCCAGGGTGTCATCGACCCTGGCCGTGCGCGTGGGCATCACCACCGCCGCGTCCAGGATCTGCCGCACCTGCGCATGCACATCGGTGGTGGCCGGGGGCAAGGCCGCCGGGATGGCAGCGCTGGCCGCATGGCCGTCGACCCAGGCCACCAGGTCACGGGTGCCCTCCTTGCTGACGGCCACCGTCTGCACCACCGGCACGCCGACGGCCGCCTCCAGCGCCGCCACATCGATGGCGATGCCACGCTTGCGCGCCGCATCGACCATGTTCAGCGCCAGCACCATTGGCTTGCCCAGTGCACGCAGTTCCAGCGCAAAGCGCAGGTGCAGGCGCAGGTTGGTCGCATCGACCACGCAGATCAGCACGTCCGGTGCCGCCTCGCCGGGGTAGAAGCCGCGCAGCACATCTCGGGTGACGGCCTCGTCCAGGCTGGCCGGGTCCAGCGAATAGGCGCCGGGCAGGTCGAGCACCGCGTACTCGGTACCGGAGGGCCCGCGCAGGCGGCCTTCCTTGCGCTCGACCGTGACCCCGGTGTAGTTGGCGACCTTCTGCCGGCTGCCGGTGAGCTGATTGAACAGCGCGGTCTTGCCGCAGTTCGGGTTGCCGACCAGGGCCAGGCGCAACGGGCTGCCGCTCATGCCGCTGCCTCCACCTGGACCCGCGCCGCCTCGCTCAGGCGCAACGCAAAACGGGTGTAACCGACCTGTATCAACAGCGGCTCGCCACCGACCGGCCCACGCGCGACGAGGCGGACCTGTTCACCGGGAACGAAGCCCAGTTCACGCAGCCGGCGGGCAATGCTGTCGTTGGGCAGGGCGTCGACAACCATCAGCACGGTTGCGGTGCGGTGCAGATCAAGCTCGGACAACGTCACAGGTACAGTTCCGGGTCAAAGATAAGAATAGTTATCAATTCTACATCGCCGCAGTGCGTCATGGCGCATGGCTTGCCCGCCGCTACCATCTGCGCCAGATGTCCTCTTGAGCCAAACATGCTTGCGATCAAACGCCACGGTGCCGTTCTGCACCTGACCCTGGACCGCCCCGAGCGCCACAATGCCTTCAATGAACACCTGATTGCCGCACTGACCCAGGCGCTGGAACAGGCCAGTCAGGACCCCGGCCTGCGCGCGCTGGTGCTGGCCGGCAACGGCCGCTCGTTCAGCGCTGGTGCCGACCTGGACTGGATGGCCCGCCTGGCCCGGGCCAGCGAGGCCGACAACCTGGGCGATGCCCAGGCCCTGGCCACCCTGATGCGTACCCTGGACAGCCTGCCGCTGCCCACCATCGCCGCGGTGCAGGGCGCCGCCTATGGTGGTGGTGTCGGCCTGGCCGCCTGCTGCGACATCGTCATCGCCAGCGACGATGCCCGCTTTGCCTTGAGCGAGGTCCGCCTGGGCCTGCTGCCGGCGGTGATCTCGCCGTATGTGATCGCCGCGATCGGCCCGCGCCAGGCACGCCGCTGGTTTGCCACCGGCCAGGCCTTCGATGCCCAGCGCGCACTGGCCATCGGCCTGGTGCACGAAGTGGTGCCGGCCGACGGGCTGGCAGCGGCGGTGGACGCGCAGCTGCAGCTGCTGCTGCAGGCCGCCCCGCAGGCCTGCAGCGCCGCCAAGCAGCTGGTGGCTGCCGTCATCAACGAAACCGATCCGGCCCGGCTGGACGCGCACAATGCCGCACTGATTGCCCGCCTGCGCGCCGGCGCCGAAGGCCGCGAAGGCCTGGCCGCGTTCCTGGACAAGCGTCCGGCCAACTGGGTCCAGCCGGCATGAGCGCCGGCAATGACGCCGTGCGGGTGATGGAGGTCGGCCCGCGCGATGGACTGCAGAACGAAAAGGCCCTGCTGCCCCCGGCGGTCAAGATCGAACTGGTCGAGCGCCTGGGCGCCTGCGGCCTGCCCGCTATCGAGGTGACCAGCTTCGTCAGCCCGCGCTGGATTCCGCAGCTGGCCGATGCCGACCAGGTGCTGGGCGCGATCTGCCGCCGGCCCGGGGTCGACTACCCGGTACTGGTGCCCAACCTGCAGGGCTACGAGCGCGCGCGTGCGGCCGGGGCCGATTCGATCGCGGTGTTCACCGCTGCCAGCGAGGCCTTCAGCCAGCGCAACACCAATGCCTCGATCGCGCAGACCCTGGAGCGCTTTGCCCCGGTGATCGCCCAGGCCCGCGCCGACGGCGTGCGTGTGCGCGGCTATGTCTCCACCGTACTGGGCTGCCCCTACCAGGGCGAGGTCGCCGTGGCCGAGGTGGTGCGGGTAGCCACCGCCCTGCACCAGCTGGGCTGCGTGGAGATCTCGCTGGGCGACACCATCGGTGTCGGCACCCCGGCCAAGGCGCGGGCGATGCTGCGCGCGGTGGCCAGCCAGATCCCGATGGCGCAGCTGGCGGTGCATTTCCACGATACCTACGGCCAGGCGCTGGCCAACGTACTGGCCTGCCTGGAGGAAGGCGTGCGCACGGTGGATGCGGCCGTGGCCGGCAGTGGCGGCTGCCCGTATGCGGCCGGGGCCAGTGGCAACCTGGCAAGTGAAGACCTTGTGTATATGCTGAACGGACTGGGGTTGCACACTGGCGTGGATCTGTCGGCCCTGGCGGCCACAGGACAATGGCTCAGCCAGCAGCTGGGTCACCCCAATCGCAGCCGTACCGGTACCGCACTGGCCAGTCAATGAGTGAAAGCGCTCCCGCTGCACTGCCTGCCACGCTGCTGTCGCTGCAGCAGGCATTGCAACAGCTGTGTGCCGCACAACCCCAAGTGGATGTGCTGCCGCTGCAACAGCTGTGGGCGCTGCTGCAACAACAGGTGAGCGAACTGCAACGCCAGTTGCACGACCAGCGCGCGATCTTCGATGCCCTGCCCGACCCGGTCTGCCTGCTGGATGAGCAGGGCACGGTACTGGATCTGAACCAGGCCGGCACCCTGGCTTACCAGCGCAGCCGCCAGGGCGTGGTCGGTCGCCCGATCCATCTGCTCAACCCGGATCTGCCGCCGGACCACCTGCAACCGGTGTGGGATGAACTCAACCGCGGTCACAGTTACCAGGTCGAAGTGACCAACATGCGCAGCGATGGCAGCCGCTTCCCGGTGGAAGTGCACTCGGCCGCGGTGCGGCTCAGCCAGCAGCGCTGCATTGTCGCCGTTGCCCGCCAGCTCACCGGCCGCTGGCAGGCAGAGTCACATTACCGCCTGTTGATGGAGTCCATCGATAAAGGGGTGCTGCTGTTTGACCGCCAGTTGCGCATCTGTTCGGCCAACCCGGCCGCCCATCGCATCCTGGGTCTGGAAAACCTGCCCCGGCAACCGGCCGGCGACAACGACCATCACTGGATGACCATCGACGAGCATGGCCGCCAGCTCAGCCGGGAGCAGTGGCCGGTGTGCCAGGCGTTCCGCGATGGCCGGATCATTCCCTCCACCGTGATCGGCCTGCACCAGCCCCACAGCGACCGTCTGGTCTGGCTGTCGGTGACCAATGTGCCGATCTTCGAGCAGGGCCAGGACCGCCCGCAGTATGTCTACGCACTGTTTTCCGACATCACCGATCTCAAGCGCGATGCCACCCTGTTTGAACGCGCCCAGTCACTGGCCCATATCGGTGGCTGGGAATGGGACCGCAGCACATCGCGGCTGTACCTGACCCGCGAAGCCCAGCACATCCTGGGCCGGCAGCCGCCACCGGAGGACATGCAGGCGCTGCTGGACTGCCTGCTGCCGGCCAGCCAGCAGCTGTTGCGCGATGCGCTGGAGCACCCACAACAGCCCGGGTTTGAAATTGAACTGCAGGGCCTTGGTGCCGACGGCCGTTGTTTCTGGATCCGGATGATCGGCGAAACGGTGGCCGGGCAACGGCAGGCACACCGCCTGGTCGGCACCTTGCAGGATGTGACCGAGCGCCATCGTGCCGAAGAGATGCTGCGCCTGCAGGCACGCACCGACCCGCTGACCGGCGTGCTCAACCGCGATGGCCTGCTCGAGGAGCTGGCCCGCCGGCTCCACCAGGGGCAGCGCTGTGCCGCGCTGTATATCGACCTGGACCATTTCAAGCTGATCAATGACGTGCTCGGGCACAGTGCCGGTGACCAGCTGCTGTGCCTGGCCGCCACCCGGATGATGACCGCGATCGGCAACCGCGGCCTGCTCGGGCGGTTGGGCGGCGATGAGTTCCTGGTCATCTGTGCCACCGAAAACGGCCATGAACTGCCCGAGCAGCTGGCCCGCGCACTGGTGGCCAGCTTTACCCCGGCTTTCGCCTTCGGGCCGCAACGCTTCACGGTGACCGCCTCGATCGGCATCGCCTGTTCGCCAGGCCACGGCGACACGGCCGCGCAGCTGGTGCAGAACGCCGATGTGGCGATGTATGACTGCAAGAAAACCTCCCGCAACGGCTGGTGCCTGTTCAACCAGGGCATGGCCCAGCGCCAGCAGGACCGGCTGCAGATCGAAAGCCGGCTGCGCCAGGCGCTGGAGCAACAGGCGTTCGGGCTGGTCTACCAGCCCAAGGTCGACCTGCGTGATGGCCGCATCATCGGGGCCGAAGCGCTGATGCGCTGGGAACATGAGCAACTGGGCCAGCTGCGCCCTGACCTGTTCATCGAGCATGCGGAAAATACCGGCGACATCGTCCGCATCGGCAACTGGGTACTGGAGCAGGCCTGCCTGCAGATCCGCCAGTGGCGTGACCAGGGCCTGGGCCTGCTGCCGGTGGCGGTGAATGTGTCCTACCGGCAGTTTGCCGGTGATGAGCTGCTGGCCCAGGTGCAGTCGGCCTTGAACCGCCACCAGCTGCCCGGCCATGCGCTGGAGCTGGAATTCACCGAGCGGGTGTTGATCGAGGATGTGCCGGCAACCACGGCATGTCTGAATGCCTTGCGCCGGCTCGGTGTACGCCTGTCCATCGATGATTTCGGCCAGGGCTACAGCGCGCTGAACTACCTGCGCCGGCTGCCGATCCACGGGCTGAAGATCAGCCCGTTGTTCATTGCCGGCATCCCGGAAAACCGCTCGGACATGGCGGTCTGCGACGCCATCGTCGGCATTGCCCGCAGCCTGGAGCTGGCGGTGGTGGCCGAAGGCATCGAAACGGCCGCACAGCGCGACTGCCTGCTGCAGCTGGGCGTATCCCATGGCCAGGGCTTCCTGTTCGCCGCCGGCCTGTCTGCCGACCGGCTCGGCGCCCGACTGCGCCAGCAGTGCAGCACGCCCTGCCCCGACCGGGAGTGAGCCGGTGCCGGCGCAGCGCTTGCCCGGGCCCTGCCCGGGCCGCACCAGGTCTGCCCGCACCCTGCGCAACACCGCGATTGCCACGTAAGATCAGCCTCTTTCACCTGGCAGGAAAACCGCAATGCAGTTGTCTGATGTTCGTGCCGTTGTCACCGGCGGCGTCTCCGGTCTGGGCCTGGCCGTGGCGCAGTTCCTGGTTGCCAACGGCGGCAAGGTCGCCCTGTTTGACCTGAATGCAGAAAAAGGCGCCGAGGCCGTGGCCGCGCTGGGCGCCGCCAACGCCGCCTTCTTCCCGACCAATGTCACCGACGAAGCCGGCGTGGCCGCCAACCTGGCCGCCGCCAGGGACTTCCTCGGCGGTCTGAACGTGCTGATGAACTGTGCCGGCATCCTCGGCGCCGGCCGCGTGCTCGGCCGCGAGGCCGCCATGCCGCTGGCCAACTTCCAGACCACGGTGATGGTCAACCTGGTCGGCAGTTTCAACGTGGCCAAGGCCGCGGCCGAGCTGATGCAGCACAACGACGCCGGCGTGGACGGCGAGCGCGGGGTGATCATCAACACCGCCTCGGTGGCCGCCTACGAGGGCCAGATCGGCCAGGCGGCCTACTCCGCCTCCAAGGGCGGCGTGGTCGGCATGACCCTGCCGATGGCGCGCGAACTGGCCCGCTTCGGCATCCGCGTGATGACCATCGCCCCGGGCGTGTTCTGGACCCCGATGGTCGATGGCATGCCGGAAAACGTGCAGGCCTCGCTGGCCGCCTCGATCCCGTTCCCGTCGCGTCTGGGCCGCCCCGAAGATTTCGCCGCACTGGTCGGCCACATCATCGGCAACGTCTACCTCAACGGCGAAACCATCCGCCTGGATGGTGCCACCCGGCTGGCACCGAAGTAAGCGGCCAGCTCCGGCAAGCGGGGCCCCGCGCGGCCCCGCTTCCCAGCCCCCGCCCTTGCCGTTACCCTTTGCCGCTTTCCCGCGCACACTGCACTGACATGAAAGCCAGCGACATCAAGAAGGGCAACGTCGTCGAATACAACAACGGCGTCTACCAGATCCGCGACATCGAACGCTCCTCGCCGCAGGGCCGCGGCGGCAACGTCCGCTTCCGTTTCATCATGTATTCGGTGCCCGGTGGCGTAAAGCTGGATGCCAACTTCGATGCCGACGACCAGCTGACCGAAGTGGAGCTGCTGCGCCGCCAGTCCACCTTCTCCTACATGGACGGCGATGCGTTCGTGTTCATGGATGACGAGGACTACACCCCCTACACCCTGGACCCGGCCGCGCTGGGCGATGCCGCCGGCTACATCACCGAAGGCCTGACCGGCATCTACGTGCAGGTCATCGACGAGCAGCCGGTAGCGATCCAGCTGCCGCAGCACGTCACCCTGGAAGTGGTCGAGACCCCGCCGGAACTGAAGGGCGGCACCGCAACCAAGCGGCCGAAGCCGGCCAGGCTGAACACCGGCATCGAGATCATGGTTCCGGAATACATCAGCAACGGCGAGCGCATCCTGGTCAACACCACCACCGGCGAGTTCGGCGGCCGCGCCGACTGAGCATCACCACCAGGTGCGTTGATGACGGCGCCTGCGGGCGCCGTTGTCATTTCTCACCGAGCGCCGGCAGCGGCCAGCGCGCGCACCTGGTGCGACAGCTGCGCCACCCGTTGCCGTCCGTGCTGCAGCTGCTCACGCTGCGCTGCCGGCAGCGCCGCTTCGGCCTGCTGCTGCAGCTGCTGCCAGTGCGCCGGCCCCTGCGCCAGCAGCTCTGCCAGCGGCGCCTGCGCCAGTTCCTGCGCCTGCGGCAGGCCATAACCGGTCACCGGCAGCCGGCCGGGCGCATCGAGCCGCTGCAGCCAGCCCAACCAGCCGGCCACCGCCCCGGCCAGCGCGGGGCTGTCGGCAAGCTGCGGCCGCAGCGCCTGCAGCGCACGCAGCTGACGCCGGCGCAGCGCGGCCTGCTCCAGCACCAGCCAGGCGGCGGCCTGTTCCAGCGTCGGCTCGGCCGGGATCGCTCCACGCATCCGGGCCGGGGCATCGAGCCAGCGTTCCAGCGGCAACGCCGGCACCTGTCCGGCGGCGTGCAGCCGGGCCAGCAGCAGGCGGTATTCCTGGCGCGCCGAAACAAACAGGCGTCCCTGCGCGGTAGCTGCGGCCGGGTCGTCGAACGCCTGCGGTGCGGCCAGGCCATCGGCCAGCAGCTGGCGCAGCACACCCTTGGGGAAGGTGTTGCGGTAATGGCTGCCGCCTGCCGGATCGAAGGCGGTGTCGAGCAGGCGGCCGGTTTCCACCGCGCAGTTGTTGCCGATGAAGCTGTAGGCGCCGTCATAGCGCCAGTGCAGCCCGGCGGCGCTGGCCAGCAGGTCGGCGATCTGCTGCCGGTCCAGTGCCAGTGGCCAGGCGCGCAGGTCACGCAGCTCGACCCGGTTGTATTCGTCGATCACGCTGGTCAACGGCAACAGGAACAGCCGCGACGGGTAGCCGCCGGTGAGCCCGCGCCAGCTGGAAACCTGCACGTCATCGACAAAGGCGCGGAAGGACAGCACCCGGTGCTCGGCCAGGTCCATCCGGCAGCGCTCGCCCAGCGGCCGGCCTTCGGCACAGATCACCAGCCGCAGCATGCTGTGGCCGAACCGGCTCATCGGCGGGCCGCCGCTGTCGGCCAGCAGGTAGTCCACCGCATACACCCGCGCCGGGTCGATCCATTCGACCTGCATCTGCCCCTGGCCGACGCTGGCGGCCAGCCAGGGCTGCGCCGCGGCACAGGCCGGCTGCGCCGGCGGCGGGCCGAAGCGTTCACTGAACCAGCGCGCCAGCAATGGGCGGCGGCAGGCATAGCGCGGATCGAGCAGGAACCATTCCAGGTTCACTGCAAAGCTCTCGGCCGGCGAATGGTGCTCGTAGCGGTCCGGGCTGCGCAGGGTGTAGGCGTTATGGCTGCCGAGGCGGTCCCAGCCGGCCAGCCGGCGGAACGCACGTTCGGACGACCAGCGGCCACCGTCACGGTCCAGTGCGTGGGCGATCTCGTGGATCAGCGCGGCCTGGGCCGGGTCGCGCCCGGCGGCATCCGGCGGCTGACCCAGCACGGACGGGGCCAGCCACAGCTGGCCAGCGCGATGATGACCGACCACCCCGGCCGGCAGTGCCGGGTCAAAGCGCAGCGGCAACCGGCGCGGATCGGCCTGCCAGGTGGCCGGAAGCCGCGCCTGCACCTGGGCCACCAACGCGCGGGCCTGCGCCTGTTGCGTGGCATCGAGGCCTGTCGGGTCCAGGCGCAGCTCCAGCGCAACGGCCAGCGGCGCCCACAGCAGGGCCAGAACGAAGACAACCCGTGGCCAGTGGCGGCCGGCCAGCACGTTCAAACCGGGCGATCAGCGCGCGAGGATCTGCCGCGCCAGCTCAAGGTCACTGGCCTGCGCGGCCTGTGCATCGCCTTCGCGCAGGTGCAGCAGCGCGGCCTGCAGCCGCGCACCGCGCACTGCGCCCTCACTGGCGATGAAACCGGCTGCTTCCTCGCGTGCGGCCAGCACCACCTTGTCATCACCGGAGCTGCTGCCACTGGAAGCGGAGGAGCCTTCGGAGGACGCATCGGAGGCCGAGCCGGCCGATGTGCCGGCAAAGCTGGAGGCCAGCAGTGGGCCGGCAGCAAGCAACAGGGAAACAGTCAGGACAGCACGCAGCATCAGGGTCAACCGGAAAGCAGGAACAGGGGCCAAGGGTAACCGCACAGGCGCTCAGTCGAACAGCTTGCCCGGGTTGAGCAGGCCCTGTGGATCCAGCGCACGCTTGACCGACTGCATCAGTGCGATCTCCACCGGGCTGCGGGTGCTGGACAGATAGGGCTTCTTGACCAGGCCGATGCCGTGTTCAGCCGAGATGCTACCGTCGAACTCGGCCAGCACCTGGGCCAGCAGCTTGGTCACCTGCTCGCACTGGGCCACGAATTCGTCCTGGCCCAGGCCATCGGGCTTGAGCACGTTGATATGCAGGTTGCCATCACCGATATGGCCGAACCAGACCACCTCGAAATGCGGGTAAGCGCCGCCGATCAGGCTCTGGCAGCGGGCCAGGAAGGCCGGCATCCGCGAGATGCGCACGGCAACATCGTTCTTGTACGGGGTGTAGCGCGCCACCGCCTCGGTGATTCCTTCGCGCAGGCGCCAGATCTGCTGGGCCTGTTCGACCGAGGTGCTGATCACCCCATCCAGCACCCAGCCCTGCCCGGCACAGTGCTCGAAGGCAGCCATCGCCGCCGCTTCGGCCGCCTCGTCGCCAGCGGCGTACTCGGTGACCACGTAATACGGGTAGACCTCGGCAAACGGATTGAGCGCACCGTGCGCGGTGGTGTGCTTGAGCGCCAGGTCGGTGAAGAACTCGAAGGCTTCCAGCTGCAGCCGCTCACGGAAGGCGGCAAACACCTCCATCAGCACCTCGAAGCTGGGCAGCGCCAGCAGCATCACATTGGTCGGCGGCGGCGGATCGGTCAGCTTCACCGTGGCCTCGACGATCACCCCGAGGGTACCTTCGGAGGCGATCATCAGCTGGCGCAGGTCATAGCCGGAGGAGTTCTTGACCAGGCCGCGGTTGAGCTCGAGCAGCTCGCCGCTGACGGTGACCACCTTCAGCCCGGCGATCCACTCACGGGTGTTGCCGTAGCGGATCACGCGGATGCCGCCGGCATTGGTGGCGATGTTGCCGCCGATCGTGCACGAGCCGCGCGCAGCAAAATCCACCGGGTAGATCAGGCCGTGCTCGGCAGCGACATTGTGCAGTGCTTCCAGGGCCATGCCGGCCTGCACCGTCATCAGGCGGTCGACGCGGTCAAACTCGATGACCTTGTTCATCCGCTCCAGGCTCAGCACCAGCTCGCCGTTGGCGGCCACCGCGCCACCGGACAGCCCGGTGCGGCCGCCGGAAGGCACCACGGCCACGCCATTGGCATGTGCCCAGGCCATCACCGCCTTGACCTGGGCCACGCTGTCGGGCAGCGCGATGGCCAGCGGTGCCGGGGTCCAGCGCCGGGTCCAGTCGCGCCCGTAGAAGGCCAGGTCGTCCGGCGCGGTCTTCAGGTGCAGACCCGGGACAGCCGCAGTCAGGGAGGCAAGACGTGGATCGGACATGGCGGCACGGCAACAGGGAAGACAGCGGGCAAGCCTGCCAGCGCGCCGCCGTCGCGTCCAGTACGACAACGATGGATGCAGATGAAACCATTGCCCCGCAAGGGCTGCGCCACGCCAGGGTTTTATTGCGCAGTGCACAAAGGGTGGCCAGATCTGGCACACTGGAGCCTCCCCCATCGACCTGTCCGCGCTGCCATGTCGCCGAAAAAGACCTCCTACCCCAAGCAAGGCATCCATGTTCTGCTGCTGGAGGGGGTCAGCCAGACGGCGATCGACACCTTCCGCGCGGCCGGTTACAGCCAGATCGAAGCGCATGCCAAGGCGCTGCCGGAAGAGCAACTGATCGAGCGCATCGCCGAGGCGCACATCATCGGCATCCGTTCGCGCACCCAGCTCAGCGCCGAGGTGCTCAGCCATGCCAAGCGCCTGATCGCGGTGGGCTGTTTCTGCATCGGCACCAACCAGGTCGACCTGGAAGCGGCGCAGCTGGCCGGCGTGCCGGTGTTCAATGCGCCCTATTCCAACACCCGCTCGGTGGCCGAGCTGGTGATTGCCGAAACCATCATGCTGGCCCGCGGCATTCCGCAGAAAAACGCGCAGTGCCACCGTGGCGGCTGGTCCAAATCCGCCGCCGGCAGCCACGAGGTGCGCGGCAAGACCCTGGGGATCATCGGCTACGGTCATATCGGCACCCAGGTCGGGGTCATGGCCGAGGCGCTGGGCATGCAGGTGATCTACCACGACATCGAGACCAAGCTGGCGCTGGGCAATGCGCAGCCGGCAGCCTCGCTGGAGGACCTGCTGGCCCGCGCCGACATCGTCACCCTGCATGTGCCCGAAACCCCGGCCACCCAGAACATGATCGGCGCGGCGCAGCTGGCGGCGATGAAGCCGGGCGCGCACCTGGTCAATGCCTCGCGCGGCACCGTGGTCGACATCGATGCGCTGGACGCCGCGCTGGAAAGCGGCCACATCGGCGGCGCCGCGGTGGACGTGTTCCCGGTCGAACCGCAGGGCAACGGCGATGCCTTCGTCAGCCCGCTGACCCGGCATGACAACGTCATCCTGACCCCGCACGTCGGCGGCTCCACGCTGGAGGCGCAGGACAACATCGGCGTGGAAGTGGCCGCCAAGCTGGTGCGCTACTCGGACAACGGCTCGACACTGTCGGCGGTCAACTTCCCGGAAGTGACCCTGCCCGAGCACCCCAGCGCGCTGCGCCTGCTGCATATCCACCGCAACGTGCCGGGTGTGCTCTCGCGCATCAACGACGTGTTCTCGCGCCACAACGTCAACATCGACGGCCAGTACCTGCGCACCGACCCGAAGGTCGGCTACGTGGTGATCGACATCTCGGTGGATGAATCCCAGGCCGCACTGATCCGCGAGGAACTGGCCGCGATCGAAGGCACCCTGCGCACGCGCGTGCTCTACTGAGAAGCATGAAGCGAGGAACGAGTGAGTAGTAACGAGGAACGAGTGACTGGGAGCAAGTAACTAGTGGTTAGTAACGAGTAACGAGCGCGAGCCTCTGCTCCTCACTCGTTCCTCTTCCCTCTCAACTCTTTCCTCACGCCCCTACTCGCCCCTCTTTTCTCTCCACTCGTTACTCGTTGCTCGCTTCATCCCACTCGTTCCTGGCTTCCAAGCCATCGCCGTGCCATCCGCGCCAGCGAGTCATCGCTGGCGGGATCGGTGGCAATCTCGCTCACCTCGCGCCAGGCCAGGGCCAGTGATTCGGCGTTGGCGGTGAAACGCTCGCTGCCGGTGCAGCGCACCACGTAGCGCACATCGAAGTGCCAGTGGCCGGCCACCTGGCCGCGTTCGGGGATCCAGTGCCGGTCCAGATCGAATATCCGGCCATCCTCCAGCCGCAAGGCCGGCAGGCCGGATTCCTCCTGCGCCTCCTTCAGCGCCACCGCCGCCAGGTCGGTGTCGCCATCGGCGTGGCCGCCGGGCTGCAGCCAGCGCCCGAGCTTGCGGTGGTGCATCAGCAGGGCGCGCTGGCCGTCAGCCGAGACCAGCCAGGCGCTGCCGGTGAAATGCCCGGCCAGGCGCTTGCGCAGGAACGGGTTGTCGGCCGCGTCCAGCAGTTGCCCGAACTCTTCGCTCAGCCCGGCCTGGGTCGGACAGGCGGCCGCATGCGCGGCCAGTTGCTGACGCAGTGCAGCAGTGCAATCACTCATGACAAGGGTTGTTGGCAGGACTTGGCGCATTATCGCCAGACATGACTTCATCGGCTTGCCAGCGGCAGCCAGTTTTGGCACCTTCGAGCATTCACGCTTCAGTCATCTGGCTGAGGCAACTCAATTCAGGAAGTCCACGCATGCTCAAGTCCCTGTTACGGGTCAAACCGGTTGAACCGGCCGGCCATATTGATGGCGGCGAACCCTTCGAGGGCAGCCTCGATGGCGAAGTCACCCTGAAAAGGACCCTGACCGCGCGCCACCTGATCCTGCTGGGCATGGGCGCGGTGATCGGCGCGGGCATCTTCGTGGTCACCGGCCAGGCCGCGGCCAACCACGCCGGCCCGGCCATCATGCTGTCCTTCGTGCTGGCGGGTATTGCCTGTGCGTTTGCCGGCCTGTGCTATGCCGAGTTCTCGGCGATGCTGCCGGTCTCCGGCAGTGCCTATTCCTACACCTACGCCACCCTGGGCGAGGGTCTGGCCTGGTTCATCGGCTGGTGCCTGGTGCTGGAATACCTGTTTGCCTCCTCCTCGGTGGCGGTGGGTTGGTCGGCCTATCTGGTCAGCTTCCTCACCTCCACCCTGGGCATCCCCTTCCCGGCGCAGCTGGCCGAAGCACCACTGGCCTGGAAGGACGGCAGCTTTGCCGTCTCCGGCGCGGTCATCAACCTGCCGGCCGTGCTGATCGTGGCTGCCATCACCGCCCTGTGCTACCGCGGCATCACCCAGTCCAGCCTGGTCAATGCGGTGATCGTGGCGATCAAGGTCGCGGTGATTGCGCTGTTCATCGGCTTTGGCATCCAGCATGTCGACCCGGCCAACTGGACCCCGTTCATTCCCGAAAACACCGGCCCGGGCCAGTTCGGCCTGGACGGCGTATTCCGTGCCGCCTCGATCGTGTTCTTCGCCTATATCGGCTTTGATGCGGTCTCCACCGCCGCCGGCGAAGCCAAGAACCCGCAGCGTGACATGCCCATCGGCATCCTCGGCTCGCTGGTGGTGTGCACGGTGATCTACATCATCGTCTGCGCCGTACTTACCGGCATGCTGCACTACACCCAACTGGGCACCGCCAAGCCGGTGGCCACCGCACTGGAAACCTATGCCGACCTGGCCTGGCTGAAGACCTTCGTGGAAATCGGCGCCATCGCCGGCCTGTCCTCGGTGATCCTGGTGATGCTGATGGCCCAGCCGCGCATCTTCTACACCATGAGCCGCGACGGCCTGCTGCCGAAGATCTTCGGCCGCGTCCATCCCAGGCACCGCACCCCGCACATCGGCACCATCCTGGTCGGCATCGTCGCCTGCCTGCTGGCCGGCCTGCTGCCGCTCAACGTACTGGGCGAGCTGGTCTCGATGGGCACCCTGCTGGCCTTCGCCACCGTCTGCATCTGCGTGCTGGTGCTGCGTCATACCAAGCCGGAACTGCCGCGCCCGTTCCGGGTGCCGGCGATCTGGCTGGTCAGCCTGCTCGGTGCCGCCGCCTGTCTGTTCCTGTTCTGGCAGGCCTTTATCGAACATTGGATGGTGTTTGTCGGCTGGACGGTGCTGGGCCAGCTGATCTACTTCGGCTACGGCATGCGCCACAGCCGCCTGAACAAGCCTGCGGCCGGCAAGTAAGCGCAGCCAGCGCCAGACACCCCGGCTGCCCGGGGTGTCCGGTTTTCCCCTTCCAGCTTCCGGTGTCGAATGTCCAACGCGTCCATCGCTGTCTCTCCAGCCAAGATCGGCCCGCTGCTGGCGACCTTCGTGGTCGCCAACAACATGATCGGCTCCGGCTTCTTCCTGCTGCCGGCCACCCTGGCCAAGTCCGGCGGCGTCACCGCGCTGGCCTGGCTGCTGGGCACCGCGTTGGCGATGATGCTGGGTGCGGCGTTTTCGCAGCTGGCCCGCCGCCACCCCAACCTGGAAGCGCAGGATGACTACATCGGCCCCTCGCTGGGCCGCAATGCCTCCTTCCTGGCCACCTTCCTGTACTGGGTGCAGTCGTGGATCGGCAACAACGCCATCGCGGTGGCCGCCTTCGGCTACCTGATGGTGATCCTGCCGTTTGGCGATGACAACAGCCTGGTCCGGCTCGGCGGCCAGCTGGCACTGATCTGGGCGATGTTCGCGCTGAACCTGCTCGGGCCACGGCCGATTGCCCGCTTCCAGTCCTTCTGCGTGGTGTTCGGGCTGCTGCCGGTGGCAGTGGTGCTCACCGCTGGCTGGGTCCACTTCGACCCGCAGGTCTACCAGCTGTCGTGGAATGTGTCCGGACAGTCGGATGCGGCGGTGGTGTTCTCCTCGCTGGCGCCGGTGTTCTGGGCCTTTGTCGGGCTGGAAACCGGCGCGATGGTGGCCGGGGTGGTGCGCAACCCGGACCGCAACGTGCCGATCGCCACCCTCGGCGGCATCGGTATTGCCGGGGTGGTCTACCTGATTTCCTCGGTGCTGATGATGGGCATCGTGCCGGCGCAGCAGATTGCCGCCTCCTCGGCACCGTTTGCGCTGGTCGCCGGGCAGATGTTCGGCGCCTGGGCGGTGCCGGTGATCGCACTGGCCGCCGCGCTCAAGGCCACCGGCACGCTCGGCGGCTGGATGCTGGTAACCGGCGAATCCGGCGCCCGCGCCGCCCAGCGCGGCTTCCTGCCGGCCATCTTCGGCCGCCAGAGCCGCAACGGTGCGGCCACCTGGGGGCTGTTCTTCGTCGCCCTGGCGATGAGCGCGCTGACCATCGCCACGCTGGCGCCGACCGTCTCCGGCCAGTTCGAGGTGCTGATCGAGATGGTGGTGATCCTGATCGTGGTCACCTACGGCGCGGCCGGACTGGTGCTGCTCAAGGGTAGCGCCGCCCACCGGCCTACCACCCGCGAACGCCTGCTCGGCCTCGGCGCGCTGTTCGCCTGCGCGCTGCTGCTGGGCTCGGCCTCGCTCAAGATCGTGCTCGGCGCGGTGGTCCTGGTGCTGGTGCTGCTTTTCCTATTCATCGCGATTGATAACAAGCGTTCGGTGGCCCGCTCGCGCTAGAATTGCGCGCATGAACGACACCTCCCTGCCCTACGATGGCCAGCGCCTGTCGGCGCTGGCCCAGCTGCTGATCAGCAACATCGCCGAGCTGGCCCGTGCCGGCTGGACCCCGGCCACCAGCAGCAATTTCTCCCACCGCCTGGATCAGCGCCATGCCGCGATCACCGTGTCCGGCAAGGACAAGGGCCGGCTGGTCGAAGACGACATCATGGTGGTGGATTTCAACGGCCAGGCCGTTGGCCGCCCGCTGCGGCCCTCGGCCGAAACCCTGCTGCACACCCAGCTCTACGCCCGCTTCCCGGAAGTGGGCTGCGTGCTTCACACCCATTCGCCGGTGCAGACCATTGCCTCGCGGCTGTGGGCCAGCCAGGGCCATATCCGGCTGGAAGGCTACGAACTGCTCAAGGCGCTGCACGGCAACACCACCCACGAGCTGGCCATCGAGCTGCCGGTGTTTGCCAACACCCAGGACATGAACGTGCTGGCCGCCCAGGTCGAGGCGGCACTGGATGCCGGCCCGCTGTGGGGCTACCTGATCGACGGCCACGGCCTGTATGCCTGGGGCCGCGACATGGCCGAAGCCCGCCGCCACCTGGAAGCCTTCGAGTTCCTGCTCCACTGCGAGCTGGAGCTGCGCAAGCTGCGCGCCGGCCACTGACCGCC
Organism: Stenotrophomonas koreensis; assembly: GCF_001431525.1. Classification (GTDB taxonomy): domain Bacteria; phylum Pseudomonadota; class Gammaproteobacteria; order Xanthomonadales; family Xanthomonadaceae; genus Stenotrophomonas; species Stenotrophomonas koreensis. The sequence goes on along the minus strand of NZ_LDJH01000006.1, from coordinate 447,792 downwards.
TCCCTGCAGTGCCCGTCCCTCCCCCCACTGACCGGAAAACCGCCATGAGCCGCCTGCGCATCTTCAACGACAACGATCCCTCCAGCGTGCTGCTGGAAACCACTGACGGCGCGGCCATTGCCAGCGAGCTGGCCCGCATCGGCGTGCAGTTCGAGCGCTGGGTGGCCCAGCACCCGGTCGCCCCCGGTGCCAGCCAGGAAGAGGTGTTTGCCGCCTACCGGCAGGACATCGACCGCCTGGTCGCCCAGCACGGCTTCCAGAGCGTGGACGTGGCCTCGGTCGCGCCGGACAACCCCAACCGTGCCGAGATCCGCGCCAAGTTCCTGGACGAGCATTACCACAAGGAAGACGAGGTACGTTTCTTCGTCGCCGGCTCGGGCCTGTTCACCCTGCACGTGGACGACAAGGTCTACGAGGTGGAGTGCGTCAAGGACGACCTGATCGCCGTACCCGATGGCGTGACCCACTGGTTTGACATGGGCGAGTACCCCAACTTCGCCGCGATCCGCTTCTTCACCGCGCCCGATGGCTGGGTCGGCCACTTCACCGGCACCACCATCGCGCAGCAATTCCCGCGCTACCAGCCCACTGCCGGCTGAGCCTGCCGCCATCGATCCCCACGGGCCGGTCACCCCGGCCCGTCTGCTTGCTGGAACCTGTCATGACCGCACCGCGCATCATCCTCACCGATATCGAAGGCACCACTTCCTCGATCTCCTTCGTCAAGAACGTGCTGTTTCCGTATGCGCGCGCCGCCCTGCCCGGCTTTGTCGCCACCCATGGCCAGCAGCCGGCTGTGCGCCGCTGGCTGGATGCGGTGGCTACCGAGATCGCCGCCAGCACCTGCGATGACGCGGTGATCGTGGAAACCCTGCAGGGCTGGATCGATGCCGACCGCAAGCACACCGCACTGAAGGCGCTGCAGGGGATGATCTGGGAGGCCGGCTACCGCAACGGCGACTACACCGCGCACCTGTACCCGGAAGTGGCTGACGTGCTGCGCCGCTGGCACGCCGCCGGGCTGCCGCTGTACGTGTATTCCTCCGGCTCGGTGGCCGCGCAGAAGCTGTTCTTCGGCTTCTCCGATGCCGGCGACCTGGGCGCCCTGTTTGCCGGCCACTTCGATACCGAGATCGGCGGCAAGCGCGAGGCGGACAGCTACCGTCGCATCACCGCGGCACTGGGCGCGGCCCCTGCGCAGATCCTGTTCCTGTCCGATGTGGTCCAGGAGCTGGATGCCGCCCGCGAGGCCGGGCTGGACACCGTGCTGCTGGACCGGCTGGACGACTACCCAACCCCGCGCAGCGGCGAAGCCGCCAACGGCCACACCCGGGTCACCGACTTCACCCAGATCCAGCCCTGAACCGTCGCCGGCAGGCCCGCTCCAACAAAAACCGGCCTGCATGGTTGTTCCAGCAGCGCCCTGGGTAGTAACAGCAGGCTCCCTGTGGGAGCGACCTTGGCCACGATGCTTTGCTGTTGCAGCAGCGCCCTGGGTCGCGACAGCCGCCCCCTGTGGGAGCGACCTTGGTCGCGATGCTTTCCTGTTGCAGCAGGCCTGACGCGGCAACCGTCGCGGGCAGGCCCGTTCCCACAACCGCCGGCCTGCATGGTTGTTGCGGCAAGCCTTGGGTAGTAACAACGGCTCCCCCTGTGGGAGCGACCTTGGTCGCGATGCTTTTGCTGTTGCAGCAGGCCTGACGCGGCAACCGTCGCGGGCAGACCCGCTCCTGCGACAGCTCTGCAGCAACAGGCACGCTCAGCATGCAGGGCAGCACGGTACGTCAGGCAAGTGCCGTCCTCACCGGTACTGCATCCGGGGTTGGCCACGATAGGTTCATGGTCAATTCCTCCCCACCGCTGTTGGACATCCTCAGCCAGACGCTGGCTGCCGAGTTGGCACTGCCCGATCCGGCTACCGCCACGGTCATCGTTGCCCGCCTGCTGGTTGCCATCGTGCTCGGCGGCATGCTCGGGCTGGAGCGTGAGGCCAAAGGCCGTGCCGCCGGGCTGCGCACCCATATCCTGGTCTGCATCGGCTCGGCCCTGTTCGTGATGGCCCCGCTGCTGGCCGGGGTCAGCCAGGCCGATGTCACCCGGGTGATGCAGGGCATCGTCTCGGGCATCGGCTTTCTTGGTGCCGGTGCCATCCTCAAGCTGGACCACGAAGAACGCGTGCAGGGGCTGACCACCGCCGCCGGGATCTGGGCGGCGGCAGCCATCGGCATGGCCGTAGGCATGGGCATGCACCTGCTGGCACTGGCCAGCACCGTGGCCGCCCTGCTGGTGGTCAGCCTGCTGCCGCGGCTGTTGCCGGACAAACCCGCCCCGCCGCAGTGAAGGCCGGCGCCCAGCGCCGCGCAGGCTGAGCCACTCAACCCTCGTCGGCACACCCGGGCGGGTACTGCCCCGGCCAGTGCCCGGCCCCGGTCCGTCAGGGCTGGCAACAAAACCGGTGCGTGCTCAGCGCCGACGCAGGGTGATCAGGTCAATCCGCGCCGGTACCCCGAGTCGGGCGCTGAAGCCATCCCATTGACCGGCACCGGCGCTGACGAGCAGGCGCATGTCCTGCAGCTGGTACTCGCCGCGGACGAAGCCGTGGTTGGCCGGGGCCACCAGCCAGCGGTCCATGCCGATGATGTGGCCGCCATGGGTGTGCCCGGAAAACTGCAGGTCCACCTGGCCACTGGCGGCAACCTCACGTGCCAGCTTGGGCTGGTGCACCAGCATCAGGTGGAAGCGCGAACCGGCCGGCACCTGCGTCAGCGTCGCTTCCAGGTCGGGTTTGGGGATGCCACTGCCCCAGGCACCGGCACGCCGCGCGGCCAGGTCGCCCAGACCGGACACGGTAAAGCGCACGCCGTTGTGTTCCAGGCTGACCGCACGGTTTTCCAGCACCGGCAGGCCAAGCTGGCCGAAGAAGGCCATCCAGTCGGCATAGTCGTGGTAGACCTCGTGGTTGCCCGGGGCCAGCCACACCCCCAATGGCGCCTGCAGCCCGGCCAGCGGCGCAGCCATCGGGCCACTGACGGCCACCGGGCCATCAACCATGTCGCCGGGCAGCACGATCAGGTCCGGGCGCGCGGCCAGGGTACGGCGGACGATCTCCTCGCTGCGGGCGCGGCCCTTGACCGGGGTCAGGTGCAGGTCGGCGAGCACCGCGATGCGCAGCCCGTCCAGCTCGGCCGGCAGCTGCTCGATCAGCAACGCGCTCTCACGCACCTGTGGCACCGCCAGCCCGTTGCCGATGCCCAGCACGGCAGCCAGCGCGGCAACCAGCACCGCGCCCTGGGTCAACCATGGCGCATGCCAGCGCCGCAGGCCGATTCCCGGCGTGCGCCGCAGCAGCCGCTCCAGCAGCGCATGCACCGCCCAGCCGGCCGTGCGCATGATCACGAACACCAGCAACAGCATGCCCAGCAGTACCAGGCCGCCGGCACCGACCTGCAGCCAGGAAATGGCCGCATAACCGAGCATGTCGCTACGCCAGACCACCACCATTGCCGGCAGCAGCAGGGCCACCAGCAGCGACAACCCGATCCGGCGCCAGCGCGCCGCACGCGGCAGAACGGTCAACGGCCACCAAAGCACAAAAGCCAACAACGGCAAAATCAACGAAACCAGCAGAATTCTCATCAGCAACCAGCGTCGGCCGGTTCACGGCCACTCCCGAGCAAGCCGTGCAGGGTGTCATGCCGGTGCCGGCAGTGCCAAGCCCATACATCAGACACAGTGATGCAATGGCGCACACCCGGCCATGGCCTGCGCGTAGCCCTGGGCAACTGCGCGCGGCCCGGGCGATGCGCTCAATCCACCGGCACCGGCCAGCGATGCTGCCGGAGTGGCTCACGCACTGCCAGCGCAGCGCAAAGCAACAACCGGTTCGATGCACGCCACGCTGCGGGCACAACCGACCACGGCCTGCGCACCATCTTCTAAGGCGCGCCCCCACAGCACCGGCAATGCCGCCGATACACCCACGTTGGCCAGCAGCGAAGCTGCATTGCGCAAGAGCTGCCTGCAGCGCAGCGCCAGACAGCCCGCCCATCCGATGCACGCAACGCCCCCCGGGGCACAGCCGACATCTCCGCCCACCCCCACGATTGACCGCACACACACCCCGCCGTCCCGGCGGATACCGGCAGCCGCCAGGCTGGACGGGCCGTGTTGCCGCGGTCCGCCGACACAAGGACGCTGGTCAGGGTCAGGGTCAGGGTCAGGGCCAGCGCACAGCAACGGCTGCGCGGCGGCCAATCACCCCCGGCCCGTGCAACACACGCCATGCGCCCATACGCACAAGGCACTGCCTAGGCAGACACCGGCAGCCGCCAGGCAGCCACTGCCGCTGTGCGGCAGCCAACCCTGGAAGCGGGGCAGCACCGGCTGCGTTGCAGCCAACCCGCCGCCAGGCTGGCGCAACTGCGGCGCGAAACTGGCGGATAATATGCGCCCGCTTGATGCGGCCCTCCCCTGTTTTCCGGTTGCAGCATGTCCCTCTCTCCCCCTCCCGCCGCCCCGGTGGCACACAAGCGTCCGCTGGGTTTCTGGTCGGCCACCGCCCTGGTGGTCGGCAGCATGATCGGCTCGGGCACCTTCCTGCTGCCGGCCGCGCTGGCCCCTTACGGCGCGGCCAGCCTGCTGGGCTGGGCGATCACCCTGTGCGGTGCGCTGCTGCTGGCGGTGACCTTTGCCCAGTTGGCGCGGCGCTGGCCGCAGACCGGCGGGCCGTATGTGTATGCCCGCAACGCCTTCGGCGAGCTGCCAGGTTTCATCGTGGCCTGGAGCTACTGGATCTCGATGTGGTGCGCGATAGCGGCCATCGCGGTGGCCTTTGCCGGCAGCATCGGCGCCATCTTCCCGCAGCTGACCAGCACCCCACTGCGTGCGGCCAGTTGTGGCCTGGCCGCGCTGTGGCTGTGCGCCGGCATCAACCTGCGCGGCGTGCGCGAAGCCGGCCGCATGCAGTTGCTGACCACCGTGCTCAAGGTGGTGCCGCTGCTGCTGTTCGGGCTGGTCGCGCTGTGGTTCATCGACAGCAGCCACTACGTGCCGTTCAACCCCAGCGGGCAATCGCTGGGCAGCGTCACCGCCGCCACCGTCGCCCTGACCCTGTGGGCGATGATCGGGCTGGAAGCAGCCACCGTGCCGGCCGATGCCGTGCAGGACGCCCCGCGCACCATTTCCCGCGCCACCGTAGCCGGCACTGCGATTGCCGGCCTGGCCACCGTGCTGGCCTGCACCAGCGTGCTCGGCCTGCTGCCGCGCGAGGTGCTGGCCGCCTCCGGCGCGCCGATGGCCGATGCCGCCAGCGCGTTGTGGGGCCCCACCGCCGGCCATGTCCTGGCGGTGGTGATGGCCATTTCCTGCCTGGGCGCGCTCAATGGCTGGACCCTGCTGGCCGCGCAGCTGCCAATGGCCGCCGCCCGCGACGGCGTGCTGCCGGCTGCATTCAAACGCCAGAACCGTCGCGGCACACCGGCCTTCGGCGTGCTGGTCAGCGCCGGGCTGGCCAGCGTACTGGTGGTTGCCAACTACAACCGCTCGCTGGTGGACCTGTTCACCTTCTCGGTGCTGCTGTCCACTGCCGCCACCCTGCTGCCCTACCTGGTCGGTGCGCTGGCCTGGCTGTGGCGCGGTGACGGCCTGGCCACCCGCCTGACCGCCGCTGGCGCCCTGGCCTTCAGCAGCTATGCGGTGATCGGTGTCGGTGGCGAAGCCCTGCTCTGGGGTGTGGTGCTGGTGCTGGCCGGGCTGCCGCTGTACGCGTGGATGCGCCACCGGCGCTGAGCCGGCCCGGATCCCAACCCTCGCCCCGGCACCTGCAGCAGGACACCCCCGGACGTGCCTGCGCGCGATGGGCCGCCGCCGGTGCAATGGCCGGCGAGCAAAGCATTGTTGTCGGGGACGCTCTCGCAAAACCGGGGCATACGGCCGGGGCGGTTGCTGCAAAAGCGCAAAGCGTCGCGAGCAAGCTCGCTTCCCGCAAAAGCCAGGGCATCGCGGCGGGCGAGGCTCACACAAAGCATGACTCGCCCTTGTGGGAGCGGCCTTGGCCGCGATGCTTTCCGCATAGCCCCGCCCGGGCATCGGCCTGCAGCGGTGTGGCACGGATACAACAACACGACTGCCTGCAGCCGATCCGGTTGCCATTGACTGCACCACGGCGCGTCAGCCAACCCGGCCACTGTCGCGGCAGCAGAAAGGCCAGTGCCAGGCCACTCCATTCATATTCAAAACAGCGGGCTGGCGCACCTGCTTCCCGCTGTTTTCCAGCGGCACCAACGCCTCGGACAGCATGCCCGGCCATGCCCGCTACAGATCGTGCCCCCACGTGCCGTTAATGGAACGCGGATTGCCGCCAACACGCAGCGCCACCCTCTCCCCGGGGTGTCAGCTGCCGCTGCTGGAGGGTCAATCCGGCGTTTACTGCCACCTGCCCGTACCTCCCCGACGGATCTCCCCCATGAATGAATTCCTGCAACGCTTCACCGTAGGCAAGCGCCTGTTTGCCGGCTTCGGCTTTCTGCTCGTACTGATGACCGTGATCGCGATCAGCGCGGCGCTGTCGCTGTCCACCCTGGAACGCCACCTGGACACCATTGCGGTGGAACGCACCACCAAGACCCGGCTGTCCAACACGCTGTACGACGCGGCCAACCTGCTCTACATCGACCTGCAGGCCCTGCTGCTCAGCGAGAACGAGGCCGAACGCGAGGCCGTGCTGACCCACATTGCGACCAACCGTGAGAATTTTGCCCGCGCCTATGACGAGCTGGCCGCGATGCCGGCCCGTGAGGACGGCAAGCGCATGGTGGCAGCCATCGCCAGCGCACGTCAGAGTGCCGCCCCGCTGAATGACGAGGTGATACGCCTGGCCATGGCCGGCGAGCAGGAACAGGCCCTGGTCCAGCTGCATGAAAAGGCCATCCCCGGCCTGCAGGCCTGGCGCGATGCGGTCACCGCCAACCTGGAACGCGAAAGCCGGATGATGCTGCAGGCCCAGGCCGAGGCCACCGCCGCCGCCCGGGCCCGCACCGTGCTGTTCGTGGTACTGGGCCTGGCCATGCTGGCCGGCGGCTTCCTGGCGGTGATGTTCACCCGCAGCCTGACCGGTCCGCTGGGCCGTGCCGCCGCCGCCGCGCGCGACCTGGCCAACGGCAAGCTCGATGGCGCGCGCCTGGTCGGTGGTGCCGACGAGGCCGGTGATGTGCTGCGGGCCATCCAGCAGACCCGCGAAGCGGTGACCGGCCTGAAAGACGGCCTGGAGGAAATGGCGCGCCAGCATGATGCCGGCACGGTGTCCTTCCGCACCGATGTCTCGCAGCTGCAGGGCGAGTACCGCATCGTGGCCGAGTCCATCAATACCCTGGTGCATGACCACATCACCGCCGCCCTGACGGCAGGTGAACTGGCCAACCGCTACGCCAGCGGTGACCTGAGCCAGGATTTCCCGCGCATGCCCGGCGAAAAGCAGGTGTTGATGCATGCCATGGACAGCGTCAAGACCAGCATCCAGGGCATCAGCGCGGAAATCCTGCGCATCAGCCAGGCCGCGGTGCAGGGTGATTTCAGCGTGCGCGGCGACGAGGCCCGCTTCGAGTTCGGCTTCCGCGAGATGGTGGCCAACCTCAACCAGCTGATGGCCACGGCCGATGGCAACCTGGGTTCGCTGTCGCAGCTGCTGCGCGGCATCGCCGAGGGCGACCTGAGCGTGCGCATGCACGGTGACTACCAGGGCGTGTTCGCGCGGATGCGTGATGACGCCAATACCACCGTCGCCAACCTGACCGGCATCGTCGGCCGCATCCAGCAGGCCACCGGCAACATCAACACCGCCGCCAGCGAGATCGCCACCGGCAACAGCGACCTGTCGCGCCGCACCGAGCAGCAGGCCGCCAGCCTGGAGGAAACCGCCGCCTCGATGGAGGAACTGACCTCCACCGTGCGCCAGAACGCCGATCACGCCCGCCAGGCCAACCAGCTGGCGATCGGCGCGGCCGACGTGGCCAGCTCCGGCGGCCAGGTGGTCGGCGAGGTGGTCAACACCATGGGCCAGATCGAGGAATCCTCGCGCCGCATCGCCGAGATCATCTCGGTCATCGACGGCATCGCCTTCCAGACCAACATCCTGGCGCTCAACGCGGCAGTGGAAGCGGCACGGGCCGGCGAACAGGGCCGTGGCTTTGCCGTGGTCGCCAGTGAAGTGCGCACCCTGGCCCAGCGCTCGGCCGCTGCCGCCAAGGAGATCAAGGACCTCATCGACGACTCGGTGGGCAAGGTCAACCAAGGCTCCACCCTGGTGCGCCGCGCCGGCAGCACAATGCAGGAAATCGTCAACTCGGTGCAGCGCGTCACCGGGATCATGGCCGAAATCAGCGCCGCTTCGCAGGAGCAGACCGCCGGCATCGAACAGGTCAACCAGACCGTGATGCAGATGGACGAAGCCACCCAGCAGAACGCCGCCCTGGTCGAAGAAGCCAGCGCCGCCGCCCGTGCGATGGAAGAACAGGCCAACCAGCTGGCCGACGCGGTAGCCGTATTCCGGCTGGAAGAACACAGCCAGCCAGTACATACCGCCACGCGCAGCGCCGCAGCCACCGCGCGCCCGCTGCCCACCGCAGCACGCCCGGCCCCGGCCGCCCGTCACACCGCCACCCCGGCCGCCCCCCGCAGCACCGGCAAAGCCACCGCACCGGCACGTGCGGCCACCACCACCAGCGCCAGCGCCAGCGACGACGACCAGTGGCAGGAGTTCTGATCCGTTCGCGGACTGAACGCCACTGACCGCCACAACAAAACACCCCGCACATGCGGGGTGTTTTTCTTCCTGCAGCAGCGCGCCTGCGCGCGACCATCGGGCTGCTCCAGCATTGCTGGCCGGAGTTCAACAAAAGTGCCAGGCATTGCACCCCTGTAGGAGTCAACTGTCTTGATCAGACGGCCATGGACGTTGCTTTTGTGGGAGCGCGCTTGCGCGCGATGACTATCAAGCCATGCCCACCAGCGCATCCTTGGCCTGGGCAATTGCAGTGGCGATACGCTGGCTGAAATCCGAAGGTTGGCTGGAAAGCAGGATCAGCCGGTCCAGCGCCCGGGTCATGGCCACATACAGCAGGCGGGCATCCTCACCCTCCCCGGCTTTGGGGTGCGGCATCTGGCCAATCCCCGGAATCACCACCAGCACAAACTCCAGCCCCTTGCTGGAAGCCATGCTCACCAGCTTGACCGTATCACCGCTGGCAAACAGCGCATCACGACCCTGCGTGCTCAAGCCGGAAGCCAGCGGAATCTGCGCCCGCTGCAGGGCCGTCTCCAGCCCCTTGGCCTGATAGTTGGTGCGATACAGAACGGCCATGTCCGACCAGGCCATGCCATCGCGATGGGCATCGCGCAGCACTTGCACCAGCTCGGCCATTTCCGCCCCGGCATGCGCGCACTGGCGAAGTTCCGGGTAGGGGCCATGGCGACCGGCTGACTCGGGCAGCACCTGTGGCACGCCATCCTCGTCCGCCTCGCGCGCCGCCAGCAGTTCGTGGGCAAAGGCCCGCGCCACGGCCAATACCTCGGTGGTGTTGCGGTAATTCAGGCGCAGGATGGTCGTACGGCCCTGGGCCTGGATGCCCACGCTGGAAAAACTGAAGGCCCGCTTCCTGCCACCGCGGTAGATGGACTGGGCATCGTCGTAGAGCACCAGCAGACGGTTGTGCTGCGGGTCGAGCATCTGCACCACCAGGGCAAACCAGTCCGGCTCGAAGTCATGTCCCTCGTCGATCAGGATGGCCGCGTACTGCGCGCGTGGCACCTGCCCCTGGTCCACCGAGCGGATCAAGCTGGCCACCAGCTCGGCGTTGTATATCTCCGCGCCCCGGCCTGGCACCGGCTTGCGCACCTGGTAAGCGGTGTGCATTTCCCCGCACCAGCCATGGAAGTGCTGCACCACCACACGATCACCGCCGCCACGCTCGGCAATCAACTGACGCAGCCGTGCCGACAGCGAGCGGTTGAAGCACAGCACCAGCACCGGCTTGTCCACCGCCCGGGCAATATGCAGGCTGCGGTAGGCCAGGATCATGGTCTTGCCGCTGCCGGCCACACCGTGGATCACCCGGTGCCCCTCGCCCAGCGAACGGGCCAGTTGCTCCTGCTGCAGGTCCATCACCTTCATCAAATCCGGCAGCAGGTCCTCGCCCGGGCCAAACAGGCCGAACTGCCCCGGTGCATGGGTGATGCGCAGCTCCGGGAACAGATGCCCGCGCACGCGGTCAATCTGCGGCAAGGTCAGCCGGCATGGAAACACCTGGGTGAACATGTCCCACAGCCGCTGCTGGAACACTTCGGCATCCACGCTGTCGGTCATTTCATCGGCACAGATCACCCGCTGCGGGTCCATCACCTCGGCCCAGCCCGCCTCGTTGAACTGCTTGCGGGTTACCCGGGTGAGCACTGCGCCCCAGCCATAGGGCATGCACAACCTGCCGGCATACGGCGTGTTGGCGCCCTGCTGCAGGGCACGGTCCTTTTCCAGCAGACCGGTGACCTGCAACAGGTAATGCCGCGCCTGGGTCAGCGGGTTGGGCACTTTCTTGATGCCCGCCCCGGTGTGCAACTGCGCCTGGGTGCTGTCCATGGCCAGCACCGTTTCCACCCGCCAGTCCTTGACTTCCAGCACCAGCACGCCGCGACTGGGGTGCAGCACGATGAAATCCGGATACACCGCCTTGGCCCCGACCGGCACGTTGCACCAGACCAGGTAATCGTCTTCAAGCTTCTTTTGCAGACGCTCGGCCAGACGGCGCTCACCGGGGGTGTCGAAACGGCAGGCAGAGAAATTGGGGAACAAGCGGGCCATGGATCCGTCCTTGATCGAGTGGTACAGCCAATCAGCCAGGCAAGACTACGACAATCCCGCCCCCGCACGCCTGTCGCGACCAAGGTCGATCCCACAAAAGGCAAGCCATCCAGCGCTCTTTTTAGGAGCGCGCTTGCGCGCGATCACCTTCCCAAGCATGGATTCAATTGTCATTGAGTCCATACGGCGAGCGCGTCTGAAGTCGCAGTTTCCAGGAGTTTTCGACCTGGACAACCTCATCAGATGGCATATCGGGCGAGACGCGCTGCAGGATGCTGAAAACGAACTGCTCCGGATCAAGTCCTCGCAACAATCGATTGCCCCCATCCCCACTGGCGGCGTAGTTCAACCAGCGACGCAGAATGTTCTCATTGCCGCTGGCCGAACCCACGTACCCCTGACAGGAAGCCTTGTCGAAGATGTAATAGATGCCCCGCCACTGTGCCAACACCTGCTGCCAACTCTTTGGCAAGACAGTCAACTGTGCCCAGTCAAGCGAAAGGCTCTGCCAGTCCGGCATGGCCTTGACCAACAGGCTTTCTTCATGAATCGCACGCACCGGGAATTGGTTCCGCGATGCCCATCGCCACCAGGATCGCTCGATGCCCGTCCAGTCAATCACCAGCCTTCCCTTCCACGCAGACAGGATTGGGGAAAGCTGGAGGTCAAACCAGAATGACGCACGCCCATCCTTAGGCCCTCGCGTACCGAGCTGCTGCAATTCCGCGTTTCCCGGCAATGCCCAAAAGTGCTGGACAGTGACCTGCTCGTGACCGGCCACTTCGTACAAGCCGACAAAGACGGCCCGCCCGGATTCGTGGCCGATGAAGGAAGCCAGGTACTTCGCCCTGGTCAATGCCTTTTCGACTACCTCACCGTGGTTTGACTGGAACGCGTTGTAGAGCTCCTGCCGCTCTGCCGCCAGCCACGGCAGGACCGCCCTCAACTCTTTCTCCGTAGGACGGTGACGCATCACCATCACTTCCGAGGGATCCAGCCCAGCCTTGATCAACAGGTCATTGAATTCGATCATCCGCCCTTGGCTCCCCTGCCTGCAGGCATCAAGCAACAGACCAGGACGCAGACAGCGCCTCGGCCTGCCGCAGCACGGTCTGCACAGCGGCATCGCGCAGATCAGGCGGGTAGCCATATTTGCGCAGAATTCGTTTTACCAACACTCGCATGCGGGCACGGGCCGAGTCACGGCGGGCCCAGTCCACGGTGACGTTCTCGCGCAAGCTGGTCAGCAGTTCATGGGCAATCACCTTCAGCTGGTCATCGCCCATCACCTGCACCGCGCTGTCGTTCTCGGCCAGGGCGTCGTAGAACGCGATTTCCTCATCCGACAGACCGGCTTCCTCACCACGCTGCCGCGCTGCACGCAGGTCCTTGGCCAACTTGATCAGCTCGGCCAGCACTTCGGCGGTGGTGATGGCATTGGCATGGTAGCGCGCCACCGCATCTTCCAATCGCTGCGAGAAGGCTTTGGTTTCCACCACGTTGGCCTTGCTGCGTGAGCGGATACCGTCGTTGAGCAGCTTGCGCAGGGCTTCCAGCGCGAGGTTCTTCTTCTCCATCTGCTGCACTTCGGCCAGGAACTCGTCGGACAGGATGGAAATATCCGGCGAAGAGACGCCCGCTGCGGCCAGGATGTCCACGATCTCGGTGGACACCACCGCGCGGCTGACAATCTGCTGGATGGCCAGTTCCCGCTCCTGCTGGGTCACGCCCGAACCCGTGCTGCTCTTGACCAGTGCTTCGCGGATGGCCTGGAAGAAGCCCACCTCCTCGCGAATCGCCTTGGCCTCATCGGAAGCCGATGCCAGCGCATACGCCTTGGACAACGCCAGCACCGCATCCTGGTAACGACGATGCGCCTCCTTCTTGCCCTGCTCGGCGGTCTCCCTGGCAGCCAGCGTCTGCTGCATGTCCAGGATCCACTCGATCGCGCCGGCCATCATCACCAGGCGCTGCTGCGGGGTGCCGTTCAAGGCAGTGAGATAGTTAAAGCCGTGGTACATATCGCGCACCACTTCGTACTTCTCCAGCATCACCGCAATGGCCTGCGCCTCGTCAACGCCCGTGTTTTCCTGGTCGCTGTTCGAGTACTGCTGCAAGGCAGATTTCAGGCTCTGGGCGATACCGATGTAATCAACGATCAACCCGGCCGGCTTGTCACGGAACACACGGTTTACACGGGCGATGGCCTGCATCAGGCCGTGGCCCTTCATCGGCTTGTCCACGTACATGGTGTGCATGCACGGCGCATCGAAGCCGGTCAGCCACATGTCGCGCACGATCACCAGCTTGAGTGCGTCCTTCGGATCGCGCGCCCGCTTGGCCAACAAATCACGACGTGCCTTGTTGCCGATGTGTGGCTGCCATTCCTGCGGGTCACTGGCCGCACCGGTCATGACGATCTTGACCGCACCGGTATTGTCATCCTCACTGTGCCACTCCGGCCGCAGCTTGATGATGGCCTCGTAGAGCTTGACGCAGATACGGCGGCTCATGCACACCACCATGGCCTTGCCATCCAGCGCGGCTACACGGCTCTCGAAATGCTCAACGATGTCCTTGGCCACCAAGTCCAAACGCTTGTCGCTGCCCACCAGGGCCTCGACCGTGGACCACTTTTTCTTCAGTTTTTCCTGCTCGGTCTCCGGAACATCCTCGGTGAGCTCGTCCACCTCGGTGTCGATCTTCGGCTTCTCTTCCTCGTCCAGCTCGATGCGGGCCAGGCGGGATTCGTAATAGATCGGCACGGTGGCGCCGTCTTCCACCGCGCGGCTGATGTCGTAAACATCGATGTAGTTGCCGAACACGGCCGGCGTGTTGACGTCGTCGGCCTCGATGGGCGTGCCGGTAAAACCGATGAAACTGGCATTGGGCAGCGCATCACGCATGTACTTGGCAAAACCGTAGGAAATGTCACCGGTCTTGCTGTCAAGCTTGGCCCGGAAGCCGTACTGGCTGCGGTGGGCTTCGTCGGCGATGACCACCACGTTGCGGCGCTCGGTCAAGGGCTCGCTCACCTCACCGAACTTCTGCAGGGTGGTGAAGATCACACCGCCCGAGGCACGGTTGAGCAGCTTCTGCAGGTCTTCCCGGCTGTCAGCCTGGACCGGCGTCTGCCGGATCAGGTCACGGCACATCGAGAAGGTGGCAAACAGCTGGTCATCCAGATCGTTGCGGTCGGTAAGTACCAGCAGGGTCGGGTTGGCCATGCCGGGATGCTTGACCAGTTGACCGGCGTAGAAGGCCATCAGCAGGCTCTTGCCCGAGCCCTGGGTATGCCAGATGACACCGGCGCGCTTGTCGCCGGGTTTCTGCGTGGCCACGCTGGGCAGGCCATAGTCGGCCGGGTCTTCCCGCTGCCAGAGGCCCAGGGCGGCGGCGCGCAGCGTGGAATCCACGGCATGGCGCACCGCGTGGAACTGGTGGTAACCGGCAATGATCTTGGCCAAGCCGGAGCCGGTTTCACCGAACACGGTGAAGTCACGCAGCAGTGCCAGCAGGCGGCTATGTTCGAACACCCCTTCGATCACGGTGGACAGCTCGGGCTCGCCCTTGGCTGCCACGTCCTTGCCATCGGTGGTGCGCCAGGGCATGAAGCGCTCCAGGTTGGCCGACAGCGAGCCCACACGGGCCGCAATGCCATCGGAGGTGACCAGCAGGGCATTGGTGTGGAACAGCTGCGGGATCTGCTGCTTGTAGGTCTGCAGCTGGTTGTAGGCCCCGAGCAGGTTCGCCCCGGCGCTACCCGGCGCCTTGAGCTCGATCACGCCCAGCGGCAGGCCGTTGACGAACACCACCACGTCCGGCCGGCGGTTGTGCTGGCCATGGATCACCACGAACTGGCTCACCGCCAGCCAGTCGTTGTTGTGCGGGTTGTCGAAGTCGATCAGGGCGACCTTGCCGGCGGTCAGCGTGCCATCGGCGGCGTAGTACTCTACATCAACCCCTTCGGTGAGCAGGCGGTGGATACGCCGATTCTCCTCCAGCAGGGACGGCAGCTCGGACTGCATTACCTTGCGCACCGCCTCATGGCGAGCATCTTCCGGGATGGCCGGATTCAGCCGGGCGACGGCTTCCTCGAAGCGGCGCATGAGCACTACATCGCCATGGCTTTCGCGTTCAGGACACAGGCCGTCCGGGCCTATCCTTTCCTCAACCTCCAAGGCAAACCCCAGCCCACGCAGCTGATCCAGCAGCGCCTGTTCAATTTCAGCTTCCGACAAGAACGCCATCCATCCCCCAGTTCATTTGACGCGTAGGAACAATGTTCCTATGATTGCCAGCAATACGACCGGCGCCTCTGCACTTCTTGTGTACGCGTCGGTTTTCATTTGTCTGGTTCCGGCTGTTGCCACAGCGGCCATGCCTGCCAGCCGGATACTGCGCCCAATTCCCGCGGCGAGAAAGCGGCAGGAAACTCATTGTGCAGCAAGTGCGCAAAGCGCTGTCCCCAACACGAGCGCGGGCAGATCACGCGCAACAGGTGCTGCATCAGGCAGAAGTAGAAAAACGGCCTCGCCCCGTTCAGTTCTGGCGACCAGCCCGCTGGAACCGGTGACAACTCCAGCACGTTGATGTTCCACAAGCGGCTGTGGTGCGCAGACACGTTGCGGATGAAGTTCAGGCTGCGCAGCCATTGGGCGAAGGCGCGCCCATCCGGCGCGCCGTAGAGCGCGGCAATGGTCTGTTGATCGGCATACTGCATCCCGGCAAACAACTTGGACAGCAGGCCGAAATCCCAAATCTCGATCGCCGCCCAGATCGGCAATGCGCCGTACTGCTGCAGATGATGGGCAACAAACGGCTCCTTGCGGGAGCGGTGCAGCATCGAGGCATATTTATCCAGCCACAGTTGATGCTCTGTCCTGCCCTGGTTCTGGCCGTTGGCAATGACCTTTTTGGCAAAGTTGCCATGCAGGCAGTCAGGGTTTTCATATGCACGTGGATCACGCTCGCCCAGCAGGTGGGCAATGTCCACGCGCACTGCCGTCTCGATGCGTTCCAGCGCGTCCAGCGCCAGCAAACGCAGCTTCTTGTCGAAGACGTACAGCCGCACCACATCCTCGAAGCGGCTGCCGGCGCGGAAGGTATCCGCACGCACTGCCCGCCCCTGCACCTGCGAAGCCGCCAGGTCGATGGCACGCAGCGGGTACCAATAGCCACTCAGGCGGTAATAGCCCAGGCGCTTGAGATACGAGCGTGCCGCCGCCTCATCCTCGACCTGCAGGCCGCGCTGCTGCAATTGCTGCAGCTGGTCATCAAAAGCCATCCATGGCTTTAGCGGCTTCACGGCGTGGCGTCCTCGTTGAGTGAGGAAACGCGCAGCTCACCGGAGATCAGCTTGGGCAGCAGGGTGTCGCGCAGACAGGTAAGACTCCTACTTTTCTGCACATTCATGAGAATGGAGTCGAACATACAGCCCACCGCATTTTCGTATTCGCCCAGAATGACCTTAGACGGAAGAATGCAGCGAACTGAATCAAATGTGGACCGGGTGATGGTTGAAAAAACCGAGCCGTGAGCCATAGCTTTGAGCTGATCAACCATCAGCTGTGCCGATTGATATATGTAGTAATTGCCGAACCCATCAACACCCTTCAGGCCATAGCACGACTGATTGAAGGTCATTGACCGACCTGCAATCGCCAGATTACCGACAGTGCCTCGAGCAGAAATGATCGTCACCCCACGATCAATCAAGCGCACTGAACTATTCGACAAACCTTCTTTCGTGATGTTTTTTTCAGTTTCAACAACAAAGACGCTACCAGGCGCAGGCGTATCAACCACTGAGAACCAAGAGATATCGCCACCCCAGTACTCATCAACAGATGTTTTCGGGGTTCCTCCGCCTATAATTTCAACGACATCCGTATAACAACCTGCGCCCCACCCCTCCGGAATCAGACCAAGCTCAGAGTCGACAAGCTTATCGGGGAAGAGGTCGTAGAGGTGCGCGGGCAGTCCTGGCAGCGACTGCCCGCGCTGCCAGCGGCCTTCCATCTTGGCGCGCACGGGTTCGAAGTCCACGAACCAGGCCTTGAACAAGGCGCGGGCCATGGCCTCCAGCGTTTCGTTCTGCTTGCGATTGAGTTCGATCTTGTCATCCAGCGTGCCGAGGATATGGGCGATGGCGCGCTGTTCATTTAACGAGGGAATAGGAATCACGAGCTTTGCAAGATCACCCCCAGTGATACCTGCTACAGCAACTTGCCGGCGAATCGTATCGAGCAAATGGAAACCTACCGGAGAATTGAAAAAGTAGTACAGATAGAGTGAGTCGGCCTTGGATTTATCTGGACGCGCACGAATGATGGATGACTCGAAGGTTGTTGCCTCATCGACATCAAGAACCACGGAGCACTTTCCCGCCCCCTCAGCAGTCAGTGAGCGGCGCGCGAATATTAGGTCGCCAGCTTCGAGCAAGAATCGAGACTCTTCTGATGCATTCAACTCAACACGCCTCATCGTCACGGAGCGTAGTCGAGGATGCGCAAATAACTCGCCCATATTCACGATCTTTGCGCCGCGACCATGAAACTCCTTCTTTTTGTAAATGCCGTTACGCACAGGCTCGGCAAGCAGCTCTTTGAAAGAAAATTCCTTCCACTCACTCGCCATACCCAAGCTCCTTCAGGTTGGCCTCGATCGCCGCATCCAGCCGCGCCGCTTCCGCACTATGCTCACGCCACTGCGCGGACAGCCGCGTCATCTTCTCGGTGAACGGCTCGCCATCGTCCTCCACATCTGCCGCGCCCACATAACGCCCCGGCGTGAGCACGTGACCGTTCTTGCGGATGTCCTCCATCGAGGCGGATTTGCAGAAGCCCGGCACATCGGCGTACTCGCCGGCATCAGTCTCGCCGCGGTCGCTCCCGGGCGTCCTGCCCTCCGCGACACTGGGGCCTCCTGCCCGGCGCCAGGCGTGGTAGGTATCGGCGATCTTCTGCACGTCCTCATCGGTAAGTTCGCGGCGGGTGCGGTCCACCAGCTCACCCATGTTGCGGGCATCGATGAACAATACCTGCCCGCGCCGGTCGCGCAGGCCATGGCCCGCGTTCTTGTTGCGGGTCAAAAACCACAGGCAGGCGGGGATCTGGGTGGAATAGAACAGCTGGCCCGGCAGGGCCACCATGCAGTCCACCACGTCGGCTTCGAGCATGGCGCGGCGGATCTCGCCTTCACCGCTCTGGTTGGAGCTCATCGAGCCATTGGCCAGCACCACACCGGCGGTGCCGTTGGGTGCCAGGTGGTGATAAATATGCTGCAGCCAGGCGTAGTTGGCATTGCCTACCGGCGGCACGCCGAACTGCCAGCGCACGTCTTCGCGCAGGCGCTCGCCGCCCCAGTCGGAGATGTTGAACGGCGGGTTGGCGAGGATGAAGTCGGCCTTGAGGTCGCGCAGCTCGTCCTTGTGGAAACTGCCCTCGTTGTTCCAGCGGATGTCCGAATCAATACCGCGCACAGCCAGGTTCATCTTGGCCAGGCGCCAGGTGGTGTAGTTCGATTCCTGGCCATAGATGGCGATATCGCCGATGCGACCGCCGTGTTCGGCGACAAACTTTTCCGACTGCACGAACATGCCACCTGAGCCGCAGCAGGGGTCATAGACGCGGCCGGTGATACCGCGTGCTGGGTCCGGCACGGGCTTGAGCATTTCCACCAGCACCCGCACCACCGAGCGCGGAGTGTAGAACTCGCCACCGCGCTTGCCTTCGGCACCGGCGAACTGGCCCAGGAAGTATTCGTACACACGGCCGAGAATGTCCTTGGAGCGGTCACCCTCTTCGTTGAGGGCAATGCCGGAGATCAGGTCAATCAGCTCGCCCAGCATCACCTTGTTCAGTGCCGGGCGGGCGTAGTCCTTGGGCAGCACACCTTTGAGCGATTCGTTGTCCTTTTCGATGGCGCGCATGGCGTCATCGATCAGGGTGCCGATGGTCGGCTGCTTGGCGCTGGCCTGCAGATGCGACCAGCGCGCCTGCTTGGGTACCCAGAACACGTTCTCGGCCAGGTATTCGTCCTTGTCCTCGGCCGCCTGCGCATCTTCTTCCAGCAGGGCCTGGTGCTTGGCCTCGAAGGCATCGGAGATGTATTTGAGGAAGATCAGCCCGAGCGCGACGTGCTTGTAGTCGGACGGCTCCATGTTGCCGCGCAGTTTGTCGGCGGCCTTGAACAGCTCGGCCTCGAAGCCCAGCCCGTCGTTCTTGTCGCCTTTGGTTTTCTTGGCCTTGGCCATGGTGTTGCCTCGTATGAGAACGGCCCTGCCCGCCTGGGCAGGTGCCGGGGTAATCAGTCTTCGGCCGCCAGGAACCAGACCGGCTTGAGCGGCAGGCGGCGGCGGGCGGTGTCATCAAGCTGGGCGTGGTGGCGCGTCCACAGGCCGATAAGCTGGTCGGCATCGATCAGGGTGATGCGGCGGTGGGAGGTGCGCGCTTCCAGCTCGGCGTCCTTGGTGAAGCCGGACAGGGCCACGAACAGGCCGACATCGCCCTCGCCCAGCACGGCCATGAAGCTGCGCATGCCCATCACGTCGATGCGCGGGGAGTTGGCATTGCGCTTGACCTGCACCTTGATGCGCGGCGGGCGGGTGCCCAGCGGGTCGTTGAAAGCCAGCACGTCCACACCGCCGTCCTTGCCCGGCGGGGCAATCCAGGCCACGTGGTAGCCCATGGCGGTGAGCAGGGAACCGACCAGCTCCTGGAATTCATAGGGCGGCATGGCCGCCAGATGGGCATGGATCTGCTCGCGGGCAGTTTCCTCGGCCGTTTCCAGGGTGATGCTGGCCTCGTGCTCGATGACCAACTCGTCCACGGCATCGGGCACCTCGGCCACGGGCTGGCCCTTGCGCCATTGTTGGTACAGGCGCACCGCCTCGCGGTAGAAGTCGCCCGGCTGCGGAAACTGCTGCAGCGCCTTGCAACCTTCTTCTGTGACCGACCAGATACCGCTGGATTTGAGCATCCAGCCGGCCTTGACCGCATCCACGGTGGAAAAACGCACGATCTTCTCGAAACGCCGGCCACCGGCGGGGTACTCGCCGGCCTCGTAGTCGGTAAGTGTCACGGTGTTTTCCAACGCTGCCAGCGCTTCTGCGGCTTTCAACCCTTCCGGATTGGCGCGCAGCAGCTCGAACAGCGTACGCAGCAGATACCCTGTGCGTTCGCGGGTGATGTTGGCCATTGGAAACTCCCCAGAATCCTTTCAAGACATTGCGCTGCGGGCTGACAGGCAGGCAGCGCCCTGATGGATTCTAGTCACAGTTGTCGCTGCAGGTGAGATTCGGCCAGTCGCGACCAAGGTCGCTCCCACACAGGCGAGTCATCGCGACCCGGCAGCATTCCCACAGCAGCACGAACACCGTGGCTGCAAGCGATCAGCGGCTGGCCGGCTCCAGCCGATACGTGGTGCTGACCATGTACTCCCCAGCCGGCAGCTGGGCACGTACGTCCACGCGGTGCTCGCCGGCTTCCAGTTTGGTCGGTACGGGGGCGCGCCAGAGGTGGGTGGAGGGTTCGGCCTCGGGGCTGCGGTCAAAGCCGCGCAGGCCGGGGGCAAGGTCGTCGATGGCGTTTTCGGCCAGCAGGGCCGGGTCGGGTTTGTCGATGCGGGTCATCGGCTGCCACGCACCACCGTCGACGCGGAACTCAACCACGGTGTCGGCCTGGCCCATCCAGACATTGGCATACAGGCCCCAGGCCGGGTACGCGCCCTGGCGCAGTACGCGCGGGGCGTGCAGGTGCATCTGCGCCTGTGCCGGGGCACGGGCGGCGCGGTATTCCAGCGTGTAGCCGCCCTGCCCGTCCACCTGCAGCAGGCCGTAGCCGTTGGGCGTGCCATCGGCCATCGTGGCTACCGGAATGCCGGTCGCATCGGCCACCCCGGACCAGTACGAGCCGCAGGCCGCGCCGACGTTGTATTCGTGCAGCGCACCTACGCCCTGCCAGCCATCGGCCGGGCCGTAATGGCGGTGCTGCTGGGTGTGGGTGTGGCCGCTGAGGACCAGCCGCTTGGGGAAGCGGGCCAGCAGGTCGAACAGTTTCTGCCGGTCGGCCACGCGGAAGTTGGCATCAAACAGCGGCATGTGCATGCCGACCACCACCAAACGGCTGTCATCCAGCGTGGCCAGGTACTGGGTGAGGAAATCGAACTGGTCCTCGCGCAGGCCGCCGATGTAGGCCGGGCGCTGGCCGGGCTGGGCGATGATGTCATCCAGGCCAATAAACACCGCCTGCGGCTCTTCCCAGGCAAAGGTGTCCGGGCCCAGCGCACGCTGGAAGCTGGTCAGGGCATCGGCATCGCTGCTGGCGTCCATGTCCATGTCGTGGTTGCCGGGGATGTGCAGCCACGGCACGCCCAGGCGCGTGGTCTGGGCGGTCAGCGCCGGGTACAGGCCCATGTCATCGTTGGTGATGTCGCCCAGGGTCATGCCCAGGTGGGCACGGTGCGTGCCGATCAGCGGCTCGATGATGTCGCGGGCGTAATAGCCCACCTCGGTCATGTCGGTGGTCTGGCTGTCGGCAAACAGCAGGCTGGTCAGGGTGGCCGGGGCCAGGGTCTGCCGCTGCAAGGCAAAGCCACGGCACTGCACGGGGCGTGGCATCGCTGGCTGGCCAGGGCCTTGCAGTGCGGCGGGGTCATCACGGTGGCGCCAGGTATCGGGCAGGCCGTCGGCCCGCTGGCCCGGCTGCCAGCCGGCCGGCTTGATGATTGACACCACCGCCGCATCGGAAGCCGCCAGCTGGTAGCGGCCCTGGGCATCGGTGCGCACGATCTGCCGGCCATCGCTGACCAGCACGCCTTCGATACCGGCCTCGCCCTGCCCGCGCCGACCGTCGCCATTGGCATCGTCAAACACCAGGCCGGTGAAGCACGGCGACTGCGCCGCGGCAAACGGGGACAGCGCCAGCAACAGGCTGGCGACCAGGACGTGGCGCATGCGGCGCTCCGGAAAAAACGGGAGCGCCATTGTAGAAGGCCGCGCGCGCCAGCGCGCCTGGCGCGGTGTACCTGCGCGCGATCAGCCGGCCAGTGCCAGCCGCCGCAGGGTCATGGCGGCTCGCTGCTGGATCTCGCCCACGATGCTTGCGATGGTCGGGTTGCCAGAGAACGGGGGCGCTTGCGCCAGCTCCCCTGCCAGCCCTGGCAGTGTGCCTGCCATTTTCGACAGCAGCTTGAGCGTCAGCTTGGGCGAGAACCCCGCCTCGGCCGCCAGGGCTTCCCAATGCCGGCGGTGGATCTGGTCAAAGGCATATTTGCTGCCGATCTTCATGGCCATCTTCTGGCTCAGGCCAGCGTAGATGGACAGACACATCGCGTCGTACAGCGGTGCCAGCCTGCGCCCCCCCTTGCGGTCACTGAGCAGGGAAAAATTCTTGCCATGTGCATCGTTGTTGCCGATCAGGGCGTTGAAGATGACGTAGCGCAGCAGCTCTTCCAGATGGCGCGCTGGTGGGTTCGTCGCCCTGCGTACGAGATCAAAACACTGTGCCAGCGCAGGACCACCTTCGTTCTGGTATTTCAGCTCCGGGACGATGCCCAGTGCCTGACAAAAGTCTTCCTGGTGAGCGCGTACTACCGACGTTGCTGCCATCAGCCGGTCGTAGCGCTGTACCAGCAGCACAGGTTTACCGTTGATCACACGAATGAACGAGGCTGCTGCCTGCAAACCGGCCTTGCTGGCCAGTTGCAGGCAGAACGCTTCGTTCAGGACGGTATCGGCATAACCGGCAATCGCTGGCTTGAGGATATGCGTGCTGGGGGTGCCATTACGCGGCAGGCCAATCCTGCCCCCATCCACCACCACAGCCAATTTGTCCTGCACACCGGCCAGCGAAATGCGCACGCCATCATGGCTGTTGCCCAACGGGCGCGTCGGCAACTGCTCCACTTCCTGTGCCAACGCCTGATCATCCAGCCACAGCACATCCTGGGTACTGTCATCGGCAGGTTTGTGCCCTTCGGCAAGCAGGCTGACGGCACCGGCGCATTCGCCAGCCAGTGCATCGAGCAGGGCGAAATCATTGCCTTCGGACACCTGGAGCTGTCGCGACAATGCCTTGCGCAGGTTGCCTTCGGGCAACAGACCGGCGAACCAGGCACGTGTTGTCAGGTGATCGAAAGTCTGTTCCTGCAGCGGCAGGGCCACAGAGAGCGGGCGCGCATCGGCAGCAGCGAGCCAATCGGACGCATAGGCAAAAACCAGCTCGCCACGCTCCATGCGCAGCTCTCCCACACGGCTCTGGTTGATCCAGACCTGGAGCGAACCTGTGCCTGATCCTGTCATCGCTGACCTCCTTCGGCCGGCGTCGGCCAGCCATCCAGGCGCAGCCTGCCCCCCAGGGTGGTTATCACCTGCAGGATCTTGCCTATCTGTGCGGTCGGCTTTCCGGCTTCCAGGTCCACGACAAATCGCAGACCCACCCCGGCAGTGAGGGCGACCTGTGCCTGGGTCAGCCCGGCCTGTTTGCGGGCAGCGCGGACGGCCTGGCCCAGTTGGGCGGCATTGCTGATCTGCTGCATATCGACCCCGTTCCCGCTCGGGAAAATCATCAACGGAATGGTCGAAGTCTAACGCAAAATTCCCGATCGGGAATCAAAAGAGAAAGGAAGCCTATTCTCTAGGAAAATTTACCGATCGGGAACCAGATCACAGCCAAAGCCGCTCGCGCAGCAGCACGGTCAGTCGTGCAACAGGCCCGGGTCGGCGTGGCGGGCCTTGAGCAGGGCTTCGACGTCGGCCAGGCCCAGGCCGCGTTCGCGCAGCAGCACGGTCAGGTGGAACAGCAGATCTGCCGCTTCGCCGGCGAGTTCCTCCGGGCCCTGGGCGACGGCGGCCAGCGCGGTTTCCACGCCCTCCTCGCCGACCTTCTGGGCGATATGGCGGGTGCCCTTGTTGAACAGCTTGCTGGTGTAGCTGCCTTCGGGCATTTCCGCCTTGCGCCGCGCCACCAGGGCGTCCAGCTCGGCCAGGAAATTGCCCGGTGCGGTGGCAAAGCAGCTGGTGGTGCCGCGGTGGCAGGTCGGGCCCTGCGGCCGGGCCAGCACCAGCAGGGTGTCGTTGTCGCAGTCGACCTCGATGCGCACCACGTCCAGGTAGTTTTCCGAGCTTTCGCCCTTCATCCACAGCCGCTGCTTGCTGCGCGAGAAGAAGGTGACCTTGCCGCTGTCGCAGGTCATCGCCAGCGCGCCTTCATCCATGTAGCCGAGCATCAGCACGCGCAGGGTGTCGGCGTCCTGGATCACCGCCGGCAGCAGGCCGTCGCCCTTGGCCCAGTCCAGACGCTGGGCCGCTTGCGGGTCAATAAACATCACGCACCTCGATCTGCTGTTCGCGCAGGTAGTCCTTCAACGCCCCGATACCAATGGCACCGGAGTGGAACACGCTGGCCGCCAGTGCACCGTCGACATCGGCCTGGTCAAACGCCTGGGCGAAGTGTTCCATGCTGCCGGCGCCACCGGAGGCGATCAGCGGCACCTTGCACAGTGCACGCGCGGCGCGCAGCTGGGCGATGTCATAGCCGCGCTTGACCCCGTCGTTGTCCATGCAGTTGAGAACGATCTCGCCTGCGCCGCGCTGCTGTACCTCGACAATCCAGTCCAGGGTGCGGCGGGCCTCGTTGCGGGTCTTGGACGGATCACCGGTGAACGAGCGCACGCGCCACTGCCCGTCCTCTTCCTTGATCGAATCAATGCCGACCACCACGCACTGCTGGCCGAAAGCCTGGGCCAGCTCGCCGATCAGCTCCGGCCGCTGCAGCGCCGGGGTGTTTATCGAGATCTTGTCGGCGCCGGCATGCAGGATGGCGCGCGCGGTTTCCACGTCCTTGATGCCGCCGGCCACGCAGAACGGGATGTCGATCAGCCGCGCCACGCGCTCGATCCAGCCACGGTCCACGCTGCGCCCTTCCGGGCTGGCGGTGATGTCGTAGAACACCAGCTCGTCGGCGCCGCTGTCGCGGTAGCGCAGCGCCAGCTCGACGATGTCGCCCATGTCGATGTGGTCGCGGAACTTGACCCCCTTGACCACCCGGCCCTCGCGCACGTCCAGGCAGGGAATGATGCGTCGGCTCAGCATGCCAGTGCCTCCGTCAGTTGCAGCCGGCCTTCCAGCAGCGCCTTGCCGAGCACCGCACCGCCGCAGCCGGCTGCCTTGGCCGCAGCCACATCGGCCAGGTCGCGCACGCCGCCGGAGGCCTGCACCGCCACGCCCGGCAGCAGCGCGACCAGGTGCTGGTACAGCTCGATGTTCGGACCGGACAGCATGCCGTCACGGCTGATGTCGGTACACAGCAGGTGGCGCATGCCGGCGGCAGCGTAGCGCCGGGCCAGTTCGTCCAGGGTGACATCGGCGGTTTCGGTCCAGCCGTGCACCGGCAGCCGCCACACACCATCGGCGCCCTGGCGGGTATCCAGCGCAATGGTCAGGCGCTCGGGGCCAAATTCTTCCAGCCAGCCAATGACCGTATCCGGGTCGCGCACCGCGACCGAGCCGACCACCACCCGCGCCGCACCGGCAGCCAGGATCGCGGCCACATCCTCGCGGCAGCGCACGCCGCCACCGGTCTGGATCTTCAGGCCCGTCTGCTGGTTGATCGCGCCCAGGGTCTGGCTCAGGGTGTAACCGCCGGCCTTGGCTGCATCCAGGTCGACCAGGTGCATCCAGGTTGCGCCGGCATCGGCGAAGGCCTGCGCCCGCGGCAGCACGTCATCGCCGTAGGTAGTCTGCTGGTTGTAGTCGCCCTGGACCAGGCGCACGACCGCGCCGTTGCGGATGTCCAGTGCGGGATAAACGGTAAAGCTCATGAGAAATCCATTGCCAGGAAGTTGCGCAGCAGTTGTTCGCCGGCCGCAGCCGAGCGTTCGGGGTGGAACTGCGCGCCACAGAAATGGTCACGCTGCACGATCGCGGTGAACAGCCCGCCGTGGTGGGCCACCGCCACCGTATGCGAGGACAGCGGCGCGGCATAGCTGTGCACGAAATACGCGCTGGCGCCGGCCGGAATGTTGTCCAGCAGCGGCGATTCGCGCAGCGCCAGCAGCTTGTTCCAGCCCATGTGCGGCACGCGGATGCCGGTGGCCGGACGCAGCCGGCGCACGGTGCCGGGCAGCACGCCCAGCGCATCAACATCGCCTTCCTCGCAGTGCTCGTACAGCAGCTGCATGCCCAGGCAGATGCCCAGCAGCGGTTTGTCCAGCTGGCGCAACGGCTCGACCAGGCCCTGGGCGTGCAGCCGCGCCATGCCCTC
Organism: Stenotrophomonas koreensis; assembly: GCF_001431525.1. Lineage (GTDB taxonomy): Bacteria > Pseudomonadota > Gammaproteobacteria > Xanthomonadales > Xanthomonadaceae > Stenotrophomonas > Stenotrophomonas koreensis. Next base: position 421,677 of record NZ_LDJH01000006.1, on the reverse strand, counting down.
GGCGGCAGCGCCGACCCCGGGCAGGATCACCCGCGGCACCGCAGCCAGTTCCTCGGGCCCGCGCACCAGCTGCACCTGCACGCCGATACGTTCCAGCGCATAGCGCACCGAGCCCAGGTTGGCGCCTCCGGCATCGATCAGGCCGACGGTGTCCACAGCACTCACAACGCCCCCTTGGTCGATGGCAACTGGGTACCGGCGCGGGCGATGGATTGCCGCAGCGCACGGGCAAAGGCCTTGAAGCCGGCCTCGATCTTGTGGTGGTCATTGTCGCCCTGCACGCTCAGGTGCAGGTTCATGCCGGAAGCATCGCAGAGCGAACGCCAGAAGTGTTGCACCAGTTCGGTGGGCATGTCGCCGACCTTTTCGCGCTGGAAGCCGCACTCGAACACCAGGTATGGGCGGCCGGAGAAATCCAGCGCGGCCGAGGCCAGGGTCTCGTCCATCGGCAGGGTGAAACCGTAGCGGCCAATGCCGCGCTTGTCGCCCAGCGCCTCGCGCAGGGCCTGGCCCAGCGCCAGCGCAGTGTCCTCGATGGTGTGGTGCTCGTCGATGTGCAAATCGCCCTTGGCTTCGACTTCCAGCGCAAAACCGCCGTGGCGGGCGATCTGCTCGAGCATGTGGTCAAAGAACGGCAAGCCGGTATCGAACTTGCACGGGGCGGTGGCATCCAGGTCCACCGCGATGCGGATCTGGGTTTCCTTGGTGTTGCGCTGGACGAGTGCACGCCGCGGCGCATCGGCCAGCTCGTGGGCAATGCCGTCCCAGTCCCAGTCACCGCCGAATTCCTCGGTGGCGAGCTGGAAGCCGCGGATGTTGAGGTTGCGCGCAAAATCGATATCGGTCTGGCGGTCGCCGACCATCGCACTGCGCGACCAGTCAATCGAACGGTCCTGCAGGTAGCCGACCATCATGCCGATGCCCGGCTTGCGGTTGGGGCTGTTGTCGGCCGGGAAACTGGGGTCGATCAGCACGTCGCGGAAGGTGATGCCCTGGCTTTGGAAGACCTGCAGCATCAGGTTGTGCGGGCCGTCGAAGGTTTCCTGCGGATAGGCGTCAGTGCCCAGGCCGTCCTGGTTGGAGACGATCACGAACTGCCAGCCGGCATCGCGCAGCTTGATCAGTGCCGGGATCACGTTGCGCACGAAGCGCAGCTTCTCGAAGGCATCGATCTGGTGGTCGGCCGGTTCCTCGATCAGGGTGCCGTCGCGGTCGATGAAAAGGATCGGGGTCATGTGGAAGCCTTCAGGGCGGAGAGCGTGGCGATCACGCGGTCATTCTGTTCGAGGGTACCCACGGTAATGCGCAGCGCATCACCCAGTTGTGGAGCCGCGCGTTGGTCACGCACGACGATGCCGGCGGCCAGCAGCGCATCGAAGGCGCCCTGCGCATCATCGAAGCGGGCCAGCACGAAGTTGGCATCGGAGGCATACACCCGGCGCACGACCGGCAGCGTGGCCAGTGCCTGCTGCAGGCGGGCGCGCTGGCTGCGCACCTGCGCCACCCGCTGTGCGGTGATCGAAAGTGCCTCAGGGGTGAGGCCGGCCAGGGCCAGCGCACTGCACGGGGCCGGGATGGGATACGGCGCCTGTACCTTGCGCAGCACCGCAACCAGCGCCGGATCGGCGATCAGGCTGCCGATGCGCGCCGCGGCCAGGCCATGGGCCTTGGACAGCGTGCGCAGCACCGCGATGTTGGCGTGCTCGGCCATCAGGCTGACCGCGGACGGCTCGTCGGCGAACTCGCCGTAGGCCTCGTCCACCACCACCAGCGCGCGCCCGGCCAGTGCCGTGGCCACCTGCACCACCTGCGCCAGCGGCACACTGCGCCCACCGGGGTTGGACGGCGAGCACAGGAACACCAGCTTGGCGTTGCCGTCGATGGCTGCAGCAATCACCGCGTCGATGTCCGGCACCAGGCCGTCCTGGCTGTCGACCAGCGGCACTTCGATCGCACGGGCGCCCTGCAGGCGGGCACTGACCGCGTACATCCCGAACACCGGCGGGGTGAACAGCACGCCATCGCGGCCGGGTTCGCACAATGTGCGCACCAGCAGGTCGATGGCCTCGTCACTGCCGCGGCCAACCAGCATCTGCGCCGGCTGCACGCCATATAGATCGGCCAGGGCCTGTACCAGCGCCGGCGGCTGCGGATCGGGGTAGCGCCGGCAGCTGCCATCGGCATCGCCCGGGTTGGCCCAGGCCGCCTCGTTGGCGTTGAGCCAGATTTCCCCGCTCAGTTTGGCGGTGCGCGCCGAGGAATAGCCGCCAAAGCTGGCCAGGTCCGCACGCACCAGGTTGATGACCGATTCGCTCACGGGCTGACCCCCAGGCGCAGGGCCACCGCATTGGCGTGCGCGCCCAGGCCTTCGGCACGGGCCAGGGTCAGCGCACAGGGGCCGATCGCAGCCATGCCTTCGGCCGAGGCCGACTGCACCGAGATCTGGTTCTGGAAGCTGGCCACGCTGACCCCCGAATACGCCCGCGCGGCACCGGCGGTGGGCAGCACGTGGTTGGTACCGGAGCAGTAATCACCCAGTGCCTCGGGGGTGTAGTCGCCCAGGAACACCGAGCCGGCTGCCTGCACCTGCTCCAGCCAGCTTTCTGGCTCGCGCAGGGCCAGGATCAGGTGCTCGGGCGCGTAGCGGTTGGAGATGGCAAAGGCCTGGTCAAGCGAGTCGACCCGGATCAGGCGCGAGGCAGCCAGTGCCTTGCGGGCAATCTCGCTGCGGGAAAGCACGGCCACCTGCTTCTCCACTTCAATGGCAACGGCCGCAATCAGCGCATCGCTGTCAGACAGCAGCAGCACCTGCGAATCGGGGCCGTGCTCGGCCTGGGAGAGCAGGTCGGCAGCCACAAAGGCGGCATTGGCGCCGGCATCGGCAATCACCAGCACCTCCGAGGGCCCTGCGGGCATGTCGATTGCGGCCGCACCGCTCTGGGCCACCTGCTGCTTGGCCTCGGTGACAAAGGAATTGCCCGGGCCGAACAGCTTGTCGCAGGCCGGCACCTGTTCGGTGCCGTAGGCCATTGCCGCGATTGCCTGCGCACCGCCGAGCTTGAACACGCGCTGCACTCCGGTCAGACGTGCGGCCACCAGCACCGCCGGATCGGCGGTGCCGTCCTTGCGCGGCGGGGTGCACAGCACCACCTGGCCACAGCCGGCCAGCTGCGCCGGCACACCGAGCATCATCGCGGTGGACGGCAGCGGCGCACTGCCGGCCGGCACGTACAGGCCCACCCGCGCGATCGGGCGGATCACCTTGCCGCAGGTCACGCCCGGCGCGGTCTGCACCGTATAAGGCTGGGCCATGCCGGCCTGGTGGAAGATGCGGATGCGCGCAATCGCCTCGACCAGCGCCTGGCGCAACTCGGCCGATACGGCGTTTTCAGCCGCCTCGAATTCGGCCTCGCTGACCTCGAACGATTCCGGCGCCACCCCGTCAAAGCGCTGGGTGATTGCGCGCAAGGCCGCATCGCCGCCAGCGCGCACCTCGGCAATCAGCGCGGCCACGGTCTGCCGGGTCTGTTCGGCCACGGTCTGCACCGGACGGGTCAGGGCGGCGGCCTGTTCGGCCGCAGTGAGCTGGTTCCAGATCAGGGTATTCATGCCAACGATTTCTCCACGGCCAGCACCATCAGGTTTGATCCCCCGGCGCGTTCGATTTCTTCCAGTTGCTGCCAGCTCAGTCCGGTCTGGCACATTGCCTGCAAGCGCAGGGTGACGCCGTTGCCGGGCAGGCGGATCAGCTCGCTGCCGGCCGGCAGCAGGGCGCTGATTGCCGGCAGCGCCTGTTCGGCCGCATCAAACATCAGCAGCTTCTGCTCGCGGGTGGCGGTGATGCCATCAAGCCGGCGCAGCAGCATGGCGATCAGCCCGGCGCGGATGTCGGTCAGCTCCTCCACCGGCCCGGCCAGTACCGCGGTGGAGTCCATCAGCACCTCCACCGGCTTGAGCTGGTTGGCGCGCAGGGTGGCCCCGGAGGACACCAGGTCGGCGATCAGGTCGGCGGTGCCCAGCCTGGGCGCGATTTCCACCGAGCCGGACAGCTCGACCACCTCGGCAGCGATGCCCCGCTCGGCCAGCCACGCAGTGAGGATGGCCGGGTAGCTGGTGGCAATACGCTTGCCCTGCAGCATCTGTACCCCACTCCACTCCCACTCCTCGGGAATGCCGAGCATCAGCCGGCATTCACCGAAGGGCAGCGCGCGCAGCGGCTGGTAGGCATCGGCCAGGCCGATCTGGCGCCGCGCCTTGGCCTGCTCGTCCAGCTCGTTGAAGCCGACAATGCCCAGGTCGCAGACGCCATCGGCAATCAGCCCGGGGATATCGTCATCGCGCACCAGCAGCAGGTCCACCGGCAGCGATTCACCGAAGCAGAACAGCTTGTCGCGCGATTCACGCCAGCTCAGCCCGCAGGCGGTGAGCAGCGCGCGCGCCGGATCGGCCAGGCGGCCCTTTTTCTGGATGGCAATGCGCAGACGGTCGCGCGTCGGCGCTGAGGGGGTCGGGGACATGGGGGACTCTCGAAAAGGAAAACGGATCAGCGCGGGGCGAGGCGGTCGATGGCGACGGCATAGCCGCCATGACCCTGCTCCAGGGTGCGCGCGACGCGTCCGGTGGTGGTCACGCTCACCCCGGTGCGCTCATGGATTTCACGATACGGCACCCCGTCGCGCAGCAACGGCACCACCCGCCAGCGGTCGACCATCGCCTCCAGCTCGGCCGGCGTACACAGGTCGCGCAGGAAGGCGGTCAGCTCTTCGGGCGTTTTCAGCGTGGCCAGCGCCTGCGCCAGGGGCAGCAGATCCTGGTCGGAGAGGCGGGCGGCGGTGGTCAGCGGACGGGGTTTCATGCGTATCAATGTAATAGCGTGCTGTTACATTAGTCCAAATGCCCGGCAAGGTCAATGCCGAAGCCGACAATCCGGTTGACCCAACTCTTCGCCAGCGGCTACTCATGCAGGCCCCATTCCCTACCGAACATCAGCGTTGACGCCCAGCAGGCGATGGCCGCCCCTGCCCTTACCCCAGCCCGGCAGGCAGACCGCGCACGATTGATCGGTACGCCCGAGCCAGCCACGCTTCCTGCCTGTACGGACGCATACGTCGTCACAGCCCGGCAAAGCTGTGCACAGAAGCGGCGCACCCGGCCCGGAATTGGCGACGGGCACCACCCTGCAAACCCAGAAAATCCCTCGGACATTCGTCCACACCTTTCCCGCGTGGGTCCTGCCTGCAAATGCCACCCACCACCATGACCATGCCATTTCCCAGACAGGGCTCAACAACGCAACTGAGCGCAGCAGACATTCCCGCCCCTGATCACGCCGGGTCACGTCATGGCTGGCAACTGTGGCCACGGACACAGACACGCCCGACACAGCAACGCAGTCTTTACTTACCCATCGCCGCACCTATCGTGCCGATATGCCGCTGGTACAGATGGGCAGGATCGCTACCATCAACCATGTCTGCTGTCTCACCACCACGGCAGCCCTGCATTGCAATGCTTGTACCTGACCCGTTCTCCAGGAGAGCCACGATGCAACGATTCAACACCACCCCAATTTCCATTGCCGTCACCGGCCGTTGCCACCCCTGGCCGGTGTTTGCCCTGTGCATCCTGCTGGCAGCCTGCCAACCCTCCCGAGCCGACCCACCTGCAGCAGTGCAGGCACATGCCCCGGCATACAACCCATCACATCGGATGGAAACCACTGCAACTCCATGCGCCCCCTCTGCGACGAACAGCGCCAACACCCCCCTATTGGATTGCGACGGCACCCCGTGCCGCCCGGATGATTCCTACAACCGGGCCAACCTGCGGGCGCAGTACAAAGCCTGCACGGCCGCCAGCGGCGGGTTGACAACCGCGATTCAAGCCTGCATGGATGAGGAATTCCATTGGCAACAAGCACGCTTGCGCAATGCTTGGGAAACCATTGCTGACGGCCCGGACAGCGAATTCAAGGACAAACTGGCCGATGAACAAGCTGCCTACATGCGCGATACCGATAGCCACTGCCGCATTGACCCTGCCTCCCAAGGGCAAGATCAACTGCTGGATGCCCAGTCCTGCCGGATCAACCGCTACGCCAACCGCGCCGATGTTCTGGAGAAACTGATCAACAAGTAATTCCCATAGCAGCAAAGGAGTGCTGAAAATGGAGCGCAACGATCTACAAAAAAGTACCGAGGCCGGCTCTCCCAGCCAGCAGGAGCAAACACCATCGGTCACACTGCAACCCAACGCCTCACTGAATCCGACTGCCGCAAGCGGCGGGCGTATCCGTGTTATCGAACCGTTTGGCAGTGCCGACAACAAGCTCAACCGCACCATTGCCCATGGCACCTCGGGCGAAGACGCCTACCGTGACCTCCAGATCCATCACCCCAAAACCAACCGTGAGGCAGTCAGCAAAAACGATGCGAGCCAGACCGATCGCCCTTCACAGATGGTGGAAGGGGAACTTGAAGCCGTCCGAACCAATGGCGACCGCAACGGCACTCCACTGGTACACAAAGATCTTATTCTCACAGACCGAGAGGGTCGGCGCACAATCATGATCCCTACCCCGGTGGCTGGCCACGTCGAGATCAGACGAGACAAGTGGAATTCCGTCGGCATCTGGAGCCAGCCAGCCGGCCACCCGGAGCGCGAGTTGTTGGGCCAGGTATTGCATGGCGAGCGCGGCAGTTCGCCGTACAAGACCGGCGATTATGTCGAATACGGTGCCCCGCTGATCAGGCAATCCAACGCAGGCACTGGCGCGGTGCATACACATATCGAGCTGGAGCCGGATCAATTCCGGAAGTATCTGGGCGACATGCTCAATGACCGCCTTACCCTGAGCCAGGACACTGCCTCCCGGAATCCATCCACGCGCAGCGCCATGGCCGACGGGATGCTGACCAGGACCGAGCGCGGCGGTGAGGTCAGGGCCATGCAGGAAAAACTGGCTGGCCTTGGCTATCGAGGCCAGGACGGCAAGCCGTTGGCCAGTACCGGCTACTTCGGCGATGACACCTTCGCAGCAGTGCAGGCCTTCCAGCGCGCCACTGGACTGAAGGACGACGGCAAAGCCGGCAGCAAGACCCTTGCCGCCTTGGACGCCGCTACCGAGGCCAAGCCGCAGCACGCGGCAGAACCGGACATGCGCGATGCATCCAGCCCGGACAACGCCCGCTTCCAGCAGGCCATGGAAAAGCTGCAGGATATGGAAAAACAACGCGCACACGCAGGATTGCAGCCACTGTTTGCCGACAACCATCAGGTCGAGCGCACGGCCGGACAACTGGTGCTGGCGAGCAAGGCCGCCGGCATGGACAGGATCGACTCGGTAGTGGCGCGCCTGAATGGCACCGGCGTGTTCGCCGTCCAGGGACAGTGCAATGATCCGGCCGCACGTCGTGCGGCTGTCGAATGCAATCATGCGGTCTCGCAGCCGCTGGAAGCCAGCAGCCGCCAAGCCGAACAGCTCGACGCACAGCCCCAGCAAAGCCCGCATCAGCAGCAGGATCAAGAGCTCAGCCGCGCACGCGGACTGTAAGGCAGGCGTAGATGATGCTGCCCGCCTTCTGCATCAGCCACCGCACGGGCTGCAAGCGGGCATGTGGCTGCTGCCAACGGTCAGCAATCCTTGATTTCCTGCACATCACCCTGTGCTACATGCGGCTGGAGGCATGCGTGCTGCGGCCAAAAACCTTACCAACTTCAATAACGGCGCCGTTTAGAGTCCGGGATGCACTTCCCCATTGAGCAAAGCAAAAGCCCCCGCACAGCGGGGGCTTTTACAGGGTGTTCAGCTACCGGATCCAGGCCCGATGGCGGATGGCCCGTCAACGCGCCATCGCGCGGGCCTGTTCCAGCTCCACCTGCAGGGTGCTGGCCAGCTCTTCGCGGGCGACTTCGAACTGCTGCTCGCGCACCAGGTCCTTGACCGCCACCACGCCGCGGGCGATTTCATCCTCACCGGCGAGTACGACGAAGCGGATGCCGGCCTTGGCGGCGTACTGGAACTGCTTGCCGATCTTCTTCGGCTCCAGCTGCACCTCGGTGTTGATGCCGCCGGCACGCAGGCGGCGGGCAATGTCCAGCGACTGCGCCATCGCACCTTCATCCATCAGCGCGACCATCGCCTGCACGCTGGATTCGGCAATGCCGGCAATCAGCCCGGCCTCGCGCAGCTGCCAGAACAGCCGGGTCAGGCCGATGGAGATGCCCACGCCCGGCAGCTTGCTCTTGGTGTAGTGGCTGGCCAGGTCCTCGTAGCGGCCGCCGGAGCAGATCGAACCGATCTCCGGGTGCGCGGTGAGCTGGGTCTCGTAGACCGTGCCGGTGTAGTAGTCCAGGCCGCGGGCGATGGAGAAGTTCAGCCGGTAGGCGCTCTCGGGCACGCCCAGGCCATGCACCAGTTCGATCACCTCGCGCAGCTCGGCCACGCCGGTACGCAGCATCTCGGTGGCTTCCGGGTCAGCCAGCAGGGCATCGAGCTGCGCCAGCGCATCGGCATGACCATTGGAGCGCACGCCGATGAACTCCAGGATCTTTGCCACGCGTTCGGCCGGCAGGTTGAAGCCCTCACCCATCAGGGTCTCGCGCACGTAGTCCGGGCCGCGCTTGTCGATCTTGTCGACCTCGCGCAATACCGCCAGCTGCAGCGCGCCGTCGGCCACGCCCTGGGACTCGAAGAAACCGCGCAGCAGCTTGCGGTTGTTCAACTGCACCGCAAACTCACCGATGCGCAGCTCGGAGAACACTGCATTGATTACCGCCAGCACTTCGGCGTCATAGCGGATGGACAGGCTGTCCTTGCCGATGACATCGATATCGCACTGGTAGAACTCGCGGAAGCGGCCGCGCTGGGCACGCTCGCCACGGTAGACGCGCTGCATCTGGTAGCGGCGGAACGGGAAGCTCAGCTCGTGTTCGTGCTCGGCCACGTATCGGGCCAGCGGCACGGTCAGGTCAAAGCGCATGGCCATTTCCGGCAGGCTCTTGTCACCGGCTTCGGCGGCGTTGGCCAGCGCACCGGTGGACTGCACGAAGTACACCTGGCGCTCGGTCTCGCCGCCGCTCTTGGTCAGCAAGACATCGGACAGCTCGAATACCGGGGTTTCCACCGGCAAGAACCCGAAACGCTCGTAATTGCGGCGGATCACGTCCAGCATGCGCTGAAACGCAATCTGCTCGCGCGGCAGCAGTTCCATGACGCCGGCAGGCGTGCGGGGCTTGATCACGGTAGAACTCCATCAAACTATGCGGTTGGTCGAAGGCCTATTCTAATACGCAGGCCGCTCGGGGCATGCAGTAGAATGCGGGCACCTGCCCCGCTGCGTGCACCATGTCCTGGCCTTACTCCCCACCAGATGCTGCCCCAACCAGCACCGATGCATCCCTTGACGAGTGCGCTCCGGCGCGCGACTGCATCCATTGCTCCGTGCGCCATCTGGCTGTGTGTTCGGCGCTGTCGGCCGAGGAGGTGCAGGCACTGGAACAGGTCACCACCTCCTTCGCGGTAGACAACGGCGCCACCCTGGCCCGTGCCGGTGAAGACCGCCTGCATGTCTATACCTTGACCGCCGGCGCGCTGCGCCTGGTGCGCACGCTGGCCGATGGCCGACGGCTGGTCACCGGCTTCGTGCTGCCGGGCGACTATGTCGGGCTCAGCGGCAGCGATACCTACCGTTATGACATCGAGGCCATCGCCGACAGCCGGGTCTGCCGGGTCGGGGTGGCACAGATGCGCGAACTGCGCCTGCGCTATGCCCACCTGGAGCGCAAGCTGCTGCAGCGTGCCTGCCAGGAGCTGGACGCGGCACAGGACAGCGCCCTGGCGCTGGGGCGGATGCAGCCGCCGGAAAAACTGGCCGATTTCATCCTGCGCCTGGCTGATCGCCAGGCCCGTCACCAGCACAACGGCAACCGCGTTGCGCTGCCGATGGGGCGCGGCGACATCGCCGACCACCTGGGCCTGACCATGGAAACGGTCAGCCGCACCTTCACCAAGCTGCGGCAGTCCGGGCTGATCGCCCTGCCCCACCTGAGCGTGGTGGAAATCCTCGATCGTGATGGCCTGGAAAGCCTGGCCAGTGACGGCCTGGACTGACTCATCCGGCCCATACTTTCTGCCGGCAGGCAAGCCCCCGAGGGCATGGTCAGATTTTCACCAACCCACCCCGGATGCTGGCAGAACAAGGCCTGCAGCAAGTTGTCCACAAGGTTAACCGGCAAGATTTCCACAACCCCTGTGGACAACTGGGCGCTCAGGCCAGCAGGCGAGCGCGCAAGGCCGGATAACTGGCCGCCAGCGGCTCGGCATGGGCCGGGCGTTGCAGCAACGCCGCCAGTGCCGGCGGTACCGCCAGCGCCTGCCCGATCAACGGCTCGACCACCCCCTCGAACTTGGCCGGATGGGCGGTGGCCGCCACCGCCCAGTCCTGCCCGGGCGCAGCGACACCCTCGCTGCGCAGCTGCTGCAGCACCGCCAGGCCGCAGGCGGTATGCGGGCAGACCACCTCGCCGTACTGCTGGTGGCGCTGGCTGATCAGGGCGCGGATCTGCGCATCATCGACACTGCGGGCCACAAAGCCGGCGCGCAGCGCCGCCGCATCGCCATGGTAGAACCACTGCAGGCGCTCGAAGTTGCTCGGCGCGCCGACATCCATTGCATTGGCCAGGGTGGCCACACCGGGACCCGGGTGATAGTCGCCGCCGGCAAAGAAGTCCGGCAGCACGTGGTTGGCATTGGTGGCCAGCACGATCTGCGCCAGCGGCACGCCGAGGCCGCGGGCCAGCACCGCGGCCATCGCGTTGCCGAGGTTGCCGGTGGGCACCACCAGGTTCAGCGGCCTGCCGGTCGCGGCATGATGGCTCAGCGCGGCATGGGCGTAATAAGCCATCTGCGGCAGCAACCGCCCCAGGCTGATCGAATTGGCCGAGCTGAGCGGACACTGCGCCTGCAGCGCGGTATCGGCCAGCGCCTGCTTGGCCATGGCCTGGCAGTCATCGAAACTGCCGGCGACCTTGAAGGCCTGGATGTTGCCCCCCAGGCAGCCGAGCTGGTGCGCCTGGCGCGGCGAGACCCGGCCATCGGGATACAGCACCACCACGCGCAGCCCGGGCAGGCCGTGGAAGGCCGCAGCCACGGCCGCACCGGTATCACCGGAAGTAGCCACCACGATCGTCAGCGGCCGGTCGTCCGGACGCGGCAACCGGGCCAGGCACTGGGCCAGGAAACGCGCACCGAAATCCTTGAAGGCCGCCGTCGGGCCATGGAACAGTTCCAGCAGCCAGTCGTGCGGGGTAGCCAGCGCTTGCAGTGGCGCCGGGAAATCGAAGGCCGCATCGCAGATCGCCGGCAGCGCAGCGGCCAGCGGATCGCCGGCAAACCACGGCGCCAGCAGGGCCTGCGCGGTCTGGGCCAGCTCACGCCCAGCCTGCAGCGACGGCATCTCCGGCAGGGTCTGCGGCACATACAGGCCACCATCGGGCGCCAGCCCGGCGGCAATCGCCGCAGACAGGCCGACCGCCGGCGCCTGGCCACGGGTGGAGACAAAACGCAGCGGAGCAGACATCACGGCAGGTCCTCGGGGGATGGGCACAGGTGGGCGGCAGGGGCATTGATCGGGCTGATCCAGGCCTGGCTGGACAGCCCGGCGGCGGCAAAGGCCGCCTGTATAGGGGCCGTCGCCAGGCTGGCAGCGGCAGCGGTTTCAAACCAGGCAAACACGCTGGGGCCGGCGCCGGAGATGCTCGCGCCCATCGCCCCGGCCTGCAGTGCTGCCGCCTTGGCCTGGGCAAAGCCGGCAATCAAGCCGGCGCGGCGCGGCTCGACCAGCACATCGGCCAGCCCGGCACGCACCAGCGCCGCATCGGCGCGGTAACAGCCGGCGATGACCTGGGCCAGGTTGGCGCTCTGGGCGACGAACTCGGCCAGCTGGTAGGCACCGGCCAGCGCCTGCCGGGCCTGGCGGGTTTCCAGCACCGCATCCGGATGTACCAGCAGGCAGTGCCAGTCCTGCGGCACCGGGATGGGCACCATCCGCTGCGCGGTGGCCAGCACCAGGCCGCCGAGCAGCATCGGGGCGACGTTGTCGCCGTGGCGGCCACCACTGGCCACCGCCTCGCCGGTCAACGCGAAGTCGTAGAGCTGCTCGCGCGCCAGCGGGCTGTCCAACAGTGCATTGGCGGCCACCAGCGCGGCCACGCAGGAGGCGGCCGATCCACCCATGCCCGAGCCCAGCGCGATGCCCTTGTCGATCACCAACTCAAAGCCATGGGCCAGCTGCAACTGTTCGCGCAGCGCGATCAACGCCGCCCCGGCGGTGTTGCGCACTGCCTCCAGTGGCAGCGCGAACGGGGTGTGGCGGATGGCCAGGATGCGCACTTCCGGCGCAGCAATCCGGCGCACGTGCACGGTATCGCCGACACCGGCCAGCGCATGCCCGAGCAGGTCAAAGCCGACGGCGACATTGCCCACCGAGGCCGGCGCGAATGCACTGGACCAGGCACAAACCTGCGCCCCGCTCACAGCCGCGCCCCTTCACCGGCGGCCACCCGCAGCACATCGGCAAACACGCCGGCAGCGGTGACCTCCGGCCCGGCACCCGGTCCCTGCACCACCAGCGGGTTGGCGCAGTAGCGGGCGGTGGTGAACTGGACCACGTTGTCGGTCAGGCGCAGGTGGGCAAAGCCGTGATCGGCCGGCACGGCCACCAGCCCCACCTGCGCGCCCTGCCCCGGCACGAAGCGTGCCACGTAGCGCAGCACCTGGCCGGCGGCAGCCGCCTGTGCCTGGCGCTGCGCAAACGCGGCATCGACCTCGGCCAGGCGCGCCATGAACTGTTCCACATCGGCGCTGCGCAGGGCCTCGGGCACCAGGCTTTCGACCTGGACATCGTCCAGCTCCAGCGCAAAGCCGGCCTCGCGCGCCAGGATCACCAGCTTGCGCGCCACATCGATGCCGGACAGGTCATCGCGCGGGTCCGGCTCGGTGTAGCCCATCGCCCGCGCCTGGCTGACCAGCTGCGAGAACGGCACGCTGCCATCGAACGTGTTGAACAACCAGGCCAGGGTGCCGGAGAAGATGCCCTCGATGCTGTGCAGCTGGTCGCCGGTATCCACCAGGTCGCGCAGGGTGGTGATCACCGGCAGCCCCGCACCGACCGTGGCCTCGTAACGGAAGCGCGCACCGCTGGCCCGCGCTGCTGCCTGGATCGCGGCATAGCGCTGCTGCGGGCCAGCCCCGGCCTGCTTGTTGGGGGTGATCACATGGATGCCGGCGGCCAGCCACTGGGCATAGTGGTCGGCCACCTCCGAGCTGCCGGAGCAGTCGATGATCATCGCGTGCGGCAGTTCGCTGCGGCGCAGGTGCGCAGCGAAGGCCTGCAGGTCCAGCGGCGCGGCCTGCCCGGCCAGGGCCTGGCGCCAGTCGCTGGCCAGGGCCGTGGGCGAGAGCAGCATCTGCTGGCGACTGCCCACCGCCAGCAGGCGCAGGTCCAGGTTGGCTCGCTGGCGCAGGCCCTCGCGTGCACCGAGCAGCTGCTCGATCAGTGCAGCGCCGACATTGCCCGGGCCGATCACGCCAATGGCAAAGGTCTGTTCGGACAACCAGAACCCGGCATGCGCCGCGCGCAGCGCACGCTGGGCGTCGGCACTGGCCACCGCCACCGAGATGTTGCGCTCCGAGGCGCCCTGGGCGATGGCCAGGATGTTGACCTGGGCCCGGCCCAGCGCATTGAACAGGCGCGCGGCCACACCCGGCTGGCCGGCCATGCCGTCGCCGACGGCGGCCAGCACGCTGACCCCTTCCGTGAGCTGGACCCGGTGCACGTGGCCGTTGGCCAGTTCATGGGCAAAGGCCTGCAGCAGGGCCTGGCGGCCGCGCGCGGCATCGCCGGCACGCACCACGCAGCAGATCGAATGCTCCGAGGAGCCCTGCGAGATCATCACCACCGAGACCTGGGCATGGCGCAGCGCGGCGAACACCCGCTCGGCGGTACCGGGCACGCCGATCAGGCCGCTGCCTTCCAGGTTGAGCACGGCCAGCTGCTCGCTCAGGGTCAGGCCCTTGATCGGGCCACTGGGCTCACTGCTGGACGCAATCCGAGTGCCGGGATGGCTCGGGTTGAAGGTGTTGCGGATCACGATCGGCATCTGCCGGGCGATGGCCGGGCTCATCGTCTGCGGGTGCACCACCTTGGCGCCGAAATAGGCCAGTTCGCAGGCCTCGTCATAGCTGAGCGCGGCCAGGGTCACCGCCTCGGGCACCACCCGCGGGTCGGCCGAGAGCACACCGTCGACATCGGTCCAGATGTGCAGCTCGGCCGCCTCGAACAGCGCGGCAAAGATCGCCCCGGAATAATCGCTGCCGTTGCGGCCCAGGGTGGTGATCCGGCCCTGGCCATCACGGGCGACAAAACCGGTGACCACCACCCGCGACTGCGGGTTGTCCACGCGCCAGGCGGCCAGGTTGGCCGCACTGCGTTCCCAGTCGACGCTGACCCCCAGCTCGCCGTGTGCAACCACCAGCACATCGCGGGCATCGAGCACCGCGCAGGGTTGGCCGAGCCGGTTGAAATAGCGGCCCAGCAGCTGTGCCGAGAACACCTCGCCCAAGCCCTGGACGCGCTCGAGCACCTCCTCGGGCAGACCACCGATCACCGCCAGTGCCTCAAGCAACCCGGCCAGCTTGTCAAAGCGCCCGTCCAGCCACTGCAGCAGGTCGGCCGAGTCCTCGCCCAGCAGCTCGGTGGCCGCCTCGTGGTGACGCTGGCGCAACGCCTGCCAGGCCTGACGCCACTGCGGCTGCCCCTGGGCAGCGAGGTTGGCCAGCTCGATCAGCGCATCGGTGACACCCTTCATCGCCGAGACCACCACCACCTGGGTGGTTTCCGGGCGCTGCAGCAGCAGCTCGGCGACATGCCGGTAACGCTGCGCCGAGGCCACCGAGGTACCGCCGAACTTGTGGGCGATGACCAAGGCATCGGGCGAGGAAGCGGGTGCAGCGGCGGACGATGACATCACAACAGACCTCTGGGGGATTGAGGCCCGGCACCGCAGGTTGCGAAGTCCCGCAACCTGGTCGGTGCGGGGCCGTTGTTTTCGGGGGTTAGACGAATACGACGGGCCGCACCAGCCAAGTGGTGGTGGTAATGATGGTCATGCCGGTGACGCCAGCAGGCGCCAGCACGGCGGCAGTGGAATCAACGGTGGCGCGGCAGATCGACATGCAGCGAGCAGACCGCACAGCGCCTGCTGCTGTCAACTGTTGCATTGCAAAATAATTTTCCGCGCATCATCGGCGAACATGCACCGATTTGGTTGCAAATGTGATCGTCAGCGATCTTCTGTCAAAACCCGCGGATCAAGCGGCCACAGCCGCTGCGGCAGCCGCGGACCAACGCGCGCCGATGCCAGCGTCGGGCGGCAGCGCAAGCCGCCAGCGCAACCGGCCATTACCGCGGCCAGGCGCCGGGCCTGCGCGGCTCAACCGTGGATTTTTTCCCAGCGGGCGTGGGCCTGTGCGGCCAGCACGACCCCGCCGACCAACAGCGCAATGGCCAGCAGCTCCAGCAGGGTCGGGCCACGCTGCTGCCAGATGAAGCCATAAAGCAGTGCGAACAGGGTTTCAAACACGATCAGCTGCCCGCCCAGGCTCAGCGGCAGGCTGCGCGTGGCCCGGTTCCAGCAGGCATTGCCCAGCACCGAGGCACCGACGGCCAGCAGCGCACAGATGCCGGCAAAGTGCAGCCACTGGCCCTGGCTCTGCCCGAGCGGACCCAGCCACAGCGCCAGCGGCAGCAACAGCACGGCGATGGCCCCGGTCGCCACTCCGGTCAGCAATGACCAGGCATGCCCGGACAGGCGCGGATAGCGCCGCATCCACACCACATTGGCGATCGAGTAGGCACTCCAGGCGGCCAGCGCGGCCAGCGCGCAGAGCAGGCCCAGCACGCGCTGGCCGAGATCCCGGTCTGCATCGGCCATCGCTCCACCGCCGTGGCCGAGTGCTGCCCAGGCCACCAGCAGCGAGCCCAGCACACACAGGCAAAGCGCCGGTGCCAGCTGGCGCAACGGCAGGGCCGTTGGCCGCCGCGCATCCACCGCCGCCACCACCACCGGCACCATGCCCACGATCAGCGCGGCCGCCGCACCGCCAGCCCAGTGCACGGCCATCGCCAGAAACACGAAATAGACCAGGTTGCCGAGCAGGCTCAGCCCGGCCAGGGCCAGCCAGGCGCGGCGATCGACCTGCGCACGCAGCGCCGGCCACAACGGCAGCAGCAACGCACAGGCCACCGCGCCGTATAGCAGGTAGCGGCCCACGGCCAGCTGCAGCGCAGAAAATGCGGTGGTCAAGGCCGGCGCCAGGAACACCATGCCCCACAGGGCACCGGCGAGCACGCCGTTGAACAGTCCCCACGCGGTCTGGTTGTTGCGCTGGATCACGCTGCAAGGCCCTGCAATGAACAACAGGCCGGGGCGGCGCAGCGCATGGGCGCTGGCAGCTCTCCGACCTGTGCAAAGGTGGTGGCCCCGACACGATTCGAACGTGCGACCTGTCCCTTAGGAGGGGACCGCTCTATCCAGCTGAGCTACGGAGCCATGAGGCCGGCGATTCTAGCATCCGCTCTCCGTTCACGGCCATCGCCCGGAGCCGCAGTTCACAGCGCAGGGCAACCGTACCAAGCCCCCACCCCGCTGCAGCCCTCGCACCCGCGCACAACGTGACCGGCGCCGCGGCAGGCCCGGCCCCCACGGCCACTGGCGCCGGTACCGCACCACGCCACCGGCAACACGCCCCCAGCCCTGCCCAACGTAGTGTTTCAGCGCTCTGTTAAGATGGCATGCCCACATGCCACCTCCCCCCGGACGCGCCGCGGGTGCGTGACCTTTTCGTAACGTAATCTGGAGTTTCCATGTCGTTTGAACTGCTCAAGGCCTTAGGGCTGGACGCCACCAATTCCGGTACCTACCTGGGTGATGGAGAATGGTCCAGCGCTACCGGTGCCGGGACCATCAGCCCGCGCAACCCGACCACCGGCGAGGTCATTGCCCAGGTCCAGGCCACCACCGAGGCGGACTACGAAACCATCCTGGCCCGCGCCCAGCAGGCCTTCAAGGTCTGGCGCACCACCCCGGCACCGCGTCGTGGCGAGGCCATCCGCCTGTGCGGCGAAGCCCTGCGCCGGCACAAGGACGCGCTGGGTTCGCTGGTCGCGCTGGAAATGGGCAAGTCCAAGCCGGAAGGCGACGGCGAAGTCCAGGAAATGATCGACATCGCCGACTTTGCCGTGGGCCAGAGCCGCATGCTGTATGGCTACACCATGCACAGCGAGCGCCCCGGCCACCGCATGTACGAGCAGTACCAGCCGCTGGGCATCGTCGGCATCATCTCGGCCTTCAACTTCCCGGTCGCGGTCTGGGCCTGGAACAGCTTCCTGGCCGCGATCTGCGGTGATGTCTGCATCTGGAAGCCGTCCAACAAGACCCCGCTGACCGCGATCGCGTCCATGCGCATCTGCAACGAAGCCCTGCGCGAAGGCGGCTTCCCGGACATCTTCTTCCTGATCAACGACGCCGGCACCGCGTTGTCGGAGAAGCTGGTCGAGGACAAGCGCGTGCCGCTGATCTCCTTCACCGGCTCGACCCAGGTCGGGCGCATCGTCAACCAGAAGGTCGCCGCCCGCCTGGGCCGCTGCCTGCTCGAGCTGGGCGGCAACAACGCGATCATCCTGGACGAAACCGCCGACCTGAAGCTGGCCGTGCCGGGCATCGTGTTCGGCGCCGTCGGCACCGCCGGCCAGCGCTGCACCACCACCCGCCGCCTGATCGTGCACGAATCGATCTACGACAACGTGCTGGCCACCTTGATCAAGGCCTACAAGCAGGTCGAAGGCAAGATCGGCGATCCGCTGGATGCAGCCAACCTGATGGGCCCGCTCAACAGCCCCGAAGCGGTGCAGCAGTTCCTGGCCTCGATCGAGAAAGCCAAGGCCGCAGGCGGCACCGTGCAGACCGGTGGCACCGCGATCGACCGCCCGGGCAACTTCGTGCTGCCGGCCATCGTCACCGGCCTGAAGAACAGCGATGAAGTGGTCCAGCACGAGACCTTCGCCCCGATCCTGTACGTGATGAAGTACTCCACCCTGGACGAAGCGATCGAGATGCAGAACGGCGTGCCGCAGGGCCTGTCCTCGTCGATCTTCACCACGAACCTGAAGGCAGCCGAGAAGTTCCTGTCGGCAGCCGGCAGCGACTGCGGCATCGCCAACGTCAACATCGGCACTTCCGGTGCCGAGATCGGCGGTGCCTTCGGTGGCGAGAAGGAAACCGGCGGTGGCCGTGAGTCCGGCTCGGATGCGTGGAAGGTCTACATGCGCCGCCAGACCAACACCATCAACTACTCCGACTCGCTGCCGCTGGCCCAGGGCATCAAGTTCGACCTGTAAGCCTGCGCCGGCTCCCGCCTGCCCGTGCGGGAGCCGGCTTTCACGAGCGCCAGCCAATGACCGACCTTGCAGACAACCCGGCAATGCCAACGCCCCCTGTACCCGTACCGACCAGCACGACCAATGGCTATGCGGTGGCGTCGCTGGTGATGGGCATCCTTGGCTGGTCGATGATCCCGCTGCTGGGCAGTATCGGCGCCATCGTGTTCGGGCATCTGGCCCGGGCGCAGATCCGTCGCCAGCCCCAGCAGGGCGATGGCCTGGCACTGGCCGGGCTGATCCTGGGCTGGGTCTCGATTGCGCTGTGGATCCTCGGGATCCTGGCGTTTTTCCTCTTCTTTGGCGGGCTGGCCATGCTGCTCAGCCTGAACGCCTGACCCGAGCCTTGCCGTATGTATTCCCTGCTCCGTCCCGCCCTGTTCTGCATGGATGCCGAGCGCGCCCATGGCGCCGGCCTGCGCGCCCTGGATCTTGCCTACCGCAGCGGTACGCTGGGGCTGCTGGCCAGCCGGCCAGCACCGCTGCCAACCCGCGCTTTCGGCCTGGAATTCCCCAACCCGGTGGGCCTGGCGGCCGGCCTGGACAAGAACGGCGAGCATATCGATGCGCTGTTCGCGCTGGGCTTTGGCTATGTCGAAATCGGCACGGTGACCCCGCGCCCGCAGGCCGGCAATCCGCAGCCACGGCTGTTCCGCGTGCCCGAGCACCTGGGCGTGATCAACCGCATGGGTTTCAACAATGCCGGCGTCGATGCGCTGGTGGCCAATGTGCGTGCGGCACGGCGTGATCGCGGCATCCTCGGCATCAACATCGGCAAGAACAAGGACACCCCCAACGAGCTGGCCCATACCGATTACCTGACCTGTCTGGAAAAGGTGTACGCGCTGGCTGACTACATCACCGTCAACATCTCCTCGCCCAACACTGCCGGGCTGCGCGAGCTGCAGGAAGAACAGGCCCTGCGCGAGCTGGTCAGCCACCTGCGCGATGGCCAGGAAACCCTGGCCGCACGCCATGGCAAGCGGGTGCCGATGCTGGTCAAGGTGGCGCCGGACCTGAGCGATGCCGATGTCGATGCCGCCGCCCGTGTGCTGGCAGAGCTGCAGGTGGACGGGGTGATCGCCACCAACACCACCATCGCGCGCATGGGCATGGAAAACCACCCACTGGCCAGCGAGGCCGGCGGCCTGTCCGGGGCACCGGTGATGGCGCGCTCCACCGCGGTGCTGCGCCGCCTGCGCACCCGGCTGCCGGAGTCGATCCCGCTGATCGGCGTCGGCGGCATCTGCTCCGGGGCTGATGCGGCGGCCAAGATGAGTGCCGGCGCGACCATGGTGCAGCTCTACAGCGGGCTGGTTTACCGCGGCCCGGCACTGATCGGCGAATGCGTCGAATCGATCCGCCGCCGGCGCGAAGCGCCCTCCAGCGGGGTAGCCCACCTGTGAGTACGCCAGGCTGGCAGCTGCACCACGATGTCGCACTGCAATCGATGAACACCTTCGGGGTAGCGGCCACCGCGCCGCGCC
The DNA here is from genome assembly GCF_001431525.1 of Stenotrophomonas koreensis. Lineage (GTDB taxonomy): Bacteria > Pseudomonadota > Gammaproteobacteria > Xanthomonadales > Xanthomonadaceae > Stenotrophomonas > Stenotrophomonas koreensis. Next base: position 401,693 of record NZ_LDJH01000006.1, on the reverse strand, counting down.
TGCTGCGCGTGCACGACAGCCAGGCCCTGCCGGCGGCGCTGGCGCACCCGGAAGTAGCCGGACAGCCGTTGATCACCCTCGGTGGTGGCTCCAACCTGTTGCTGGTCAGCGACCCGCAGGCCACGCTGCTGGTCATCGACGACACTTCGGTGGCCATCATCGAACACCGCGCCGACCATGCCATCGTCCGCGCCGGTGCCGGCATGGGCTGGCATCCCCTGGTGATGTGGACCCTGGACCACGGCCTGTCCGGGCTGGAAAACCTGGCCCTGATCCCCGGCACTGCCGGCGCCGCACCGATCCAGAACATCGGCGCCTATGGCGCCCAGGCCGGCGATTTCATCCACGCCGTGGAGGCCTGGGACCGCCACAGCGGGCAGTTCCAGCGTCTGCTGCCGGAGGACTGCGCCTTCGGCTACCGCGACAGCGTGTTCAAGCAGCAGCCGGACCGCTGGATCATCACCGCGATCGAACTGCGCCTGCCGCTGCTCAGTGAACTGCGCACCGGCTATGCCGGGATCGAGGAACAGATGCGCGCCGATGGCGTCACCCTACCCAGTGCCCGTGATGTGGCCAATGCGGTGATCGCCATCCGCCAGCGCAAGCTGCCCGACCCGGCCCGGCTGGGCAATGCCGGCAGCTTCTTCAAGAACCCGATTGTCAGCGCCGAACAGGCCCAGGCCCTGCTGCAGCAGTGGCCGCAGATGCCGGTATTCCCGGCCGGCCAGCCGGAGAAACGCAAACTCTCGGCCGGCTGGCTGATCGAGCAGGCCGGCTGGAAGGGGTATCGCGAGGGTGATGCCGGGGTCTCGCCGGACCACGCCCTGGTGCTGGTCAACCATGGCCAGGCTACTGGCGCGCAGCTGCTGGCGCTGGCGCGCGAGATCGCCGCCTCGGTGCAGCAGCGTTTCGGCGTGGCCATCGAACCGGAACCGCGCCTGATCGGCGCGCAGTGGTGAGCCGCTCCACCGCCGTGCGCGCGGCCTGGCTGATGCTGGGCAGCACCCTGGGCTTCGGCCTGATGGCGGTGACCATCCGCCTGGCCACCGCGCATGTACCGACCACCGAGGTGGCGTTCTTCCGCAACGCCTTCGGCCTGCTGGCGATGCTGCCGATCCTGCTGGGTGCCGGCCCGCAGGTATGGAAAACCCGGCAACTGCCGCGCTATGCGCTGCGCTCGGGAATCGGCCTGGTGTCGATGCTGTGCGGCTTCTGGGCACTGGGCCACCTGCCGCTGTCCCAGGCCACGGCGATTTCCTATTCCACCCCGGTGTTTGTCACCATCGCCGCCGCGCTGTGGCTGGGCGAAGTGGTGCGCGTGCGGCGCTGGGCCGCGGTGATGGCCGGCTTCATCGGCGTGCTGCTGATTGTCCGCCCCGGCCACCACGCCTTCAGCTTCGGCCTGCTGGTGCCGGTGGCCGCGGCCATCCTCAGCGCGATCGTCGCCATCCAGATCAAGCAGCTCACCCGTACCGACTCCCCGGACACGGTGGTGCTGTACACCTACCTGTTCTGGGTGCCGCTGTCGTTGGTGCCGGCGCTGCTGCAGTGGGTCTGGCCCAGCCCGGTCGCCTGGCTGTGGCTGGCCGCTACCGGCGTGCTCGGCACCATCGGCCAGTTGCTGTGGACCCGCGCCCTGCGCCTGGGTGACGTCTCGGCGCTGACCCCGATCAGCTTCACCCAGCTGCCACTGGTAGCCACCCTGGGCTGGCTGCTGTTTGGCGAGGTGCTCGATGCCTGGACCGTGGCCGGTGCGGCGGTGATCCTCGGCGCCAATGCCTACATCGCCCACCGCGAAGCGGTACTGGCCCGCAAGGCCGCCAGCCAGCGCCTGAGCGCCGGCGCCCAGCCCAGCGAATAAGCCGGTCACCGCGGCCAGCGCTGGCGGGCAGCAAAACAACGAAGACACCATGCAACAGGGCGCCCACAGGCGCCCTGTCTGCTTACCGCCGCTGGCAGCGGCTCATTCCCACTCTATTGTAAACAAGACATTTTTATCTTTTATATTCAATGGCTTATTTTCCTGCTAATTGGTAATACCATGAAAAATACCATGCTCAGAAAAGGCTTAACAATATTTTGAAAAATTGCCTACTGAGCGCTGCCGCACAGCTCCATAGGCCGCTTTCCTGGCTTTGCTTCCAGATGTATGCTCTTCTGCTCCTGCAGCTAATGGATCACCGCAAACAGGTTACTCGCCTGGGGATTCCCTTTCGACCCGAGCATCCGTATGAGACTCATGCTCGATTATTATTATTATAGAAGCCCCCATGAATAAATCGCTCATCATTTTCGGCATCGTCAACATAACCTCGGACAGTTTCTCCGATGGAGGCCGGTATCTGGCGCCAGACGCAGCCATTGCGCAGGCGCGTAAGCTGATGGCCGAGGGGGCAGATGTGATCGACCTCGGTCCGGCATCCAGCAATCCCGACGCCGCGCCTGTTTCGTCCGACACAGAAATCGCGCGTATCGCGCCGGTGCTGGACGCGCTCAAGGCAGATGGCATTCCCGTCTCGCTCGACAGTTATCAACCCGCGACGCAAGCCTATGCCTTGTCGCGTGGTGTGGCCTATCTCAATGATATTCGCGGTTTTCCAGACGCTGCGTTCTATCCGCAATTGGCGAAATCATCTGCCAAACTCGTCGTTATGCATTCGGTGCAAGACGGGCAGGCAGATCGGCGCGAGGCACCCGCTGGCGACATCATGGATCACATTGCGGCGTTCTTTGACGCGCGCATCGCGGCGCTGACGGGTGCCGGTATCAAACGCAACCGCCTTGTCCTTGATCCCGGCATGGGGTTTTTTCTGGGGGCTGCTCCCGAAACCTCGCTCTCGGTGCTGGCGCGGTTCGATGAATTGCGGCTGCGCTTCGATTTGCCGGTGCTTCTGTCTGTTTCGCGCAAATCCTTTCTGCGCGCGCTCACAGGCCGTGGTCCGGGGGATGTCGGGGCCGCGACACTCGCTGCAGAGCTTGCCGCCGCCGCAGGTGGAGCTGACTTCATCCGCACACACGAGCCGCGCCCCTTGCGCGACGGGCTGGCGGTATTGGCGGCGCTGAAAGAAACCGCAAGAATTCGTTAACTGCACATTCGGGATATTTCTCTATATTCGCGGTTCAGCAGGCATGTCCCCTTTGAGGGCGACCCGACGACAGGATAATCGACCTTATGGTGCGCAAATATTTCGGCACAGACGGTATTCGTGGCAAAGCCAACGAAGGCGCGATGACGGCGGAAACCGCCTTGCGCGTCGGCATGGCGGCTGGCCGTGTCTTTCGTCGCGGTGACCACCGCCATCGTGTCGTGATCGGCAAGGATACGCGCCTGTCGGGCTATATGCTTGAACCCGCGCTCACAGCCGGTTTCACCTCGATGGGCATGGACGTATTCCTTTTTGGCCCGCTGCCGACAACGTATAGGAAGAATAAACGCCCTTTTCACCCAAGTCCAACAGCTTTGGACCGCAGTTGACTCTTTCGACACCCCTGCGATGCAACCCAATCCGGCTGACGGGGAGCCAGCAACGCTGAAAATTTACCCTCCTCTTTCCCACTAGCGGCTCCTTTTCCGACAACCAGCACGGCGGATCCCTGCCGCGGCGCTGTGAACGCAGCATTTTGATTGGTATCGTTGGCCTTCAGGCTCGTCAGTCAAACAGACCCAGGAGCAGCTCAGCCGGTGGCGCCCGGCTTTCGGGTAACGCCCTGGTCCCGCTGGTTTCGGCTTTGTGCTTCAGGTGATCAAGGATCTGCTTGATCACTATAGGGTCTTCAATGCAGGCGATGACTTTCATGGCGCCGCCGCAGCCGCTGCAGGTCTCGATGTCGATATTGAAAACACGCTTGAGCCGTTGCGCCCATGTCATCGACGCTCGCCGTTGTGCTGGTGTTGCCGGTTCATCAGCCACCCTGACCTTGTTGCCCCTGCCCCGTTTTGCCGGCGTGACCAACGCCCGGTGCCGACTGTTGGGTGCGAACACCCCGTGGAAGCGGGTTAGGTTGACTCTGGGCTTCGGTACCAGGGCGGCCAGCCTTGCAATGAAATCCAATGGTTCGAAAATGACGTGCGTGGTGCCGTCCCGGTACGGCGTCTTGAGCTGGTAGCGCACGTTGCCGCCTCGTGTTAACGACAGCCGCTTCTCGGATACCGCCGGGCGGCTGATGTACCGGCACAGCCGTTCGAGCTTCTTGCGTTCATCGGCCCTGGCCGCCACGCCGGCGTGCAGGCTGGACCCGGCTACCTTGCCAATCCCGTCACCGAACGGATCACGGGGTCGTTTGCGGGAGAGGGCGAAATCCTACGCTAAGGCTTTGGCCAACGATATTCTCCGGTAAGATTGATGTGTTCCCAGGGGATAGGAGAAGTCGCTTGATATCTAGTATGACGTCTGTCGCACCTGCTTGATCGCGGCCGCGATAGCTAGATCGCGTTGCTCCTCTTCTCCATCCGCGTTCCAAGCTGCGGAAAGGCACCCATAAGCGTACGCCTGGTCGAGCAGGCGACGCGGATCGACGTCCAGCGCACGAGAGAATGCGTCCGCCATCTGTGCAATGCGTCTAGGATCGAGACAAAGGTCGTCTCTGTCAGCCGGATCGTAGAACATATTGGCGGCGCCAAAGCCCACTTCACCGACCAGACCGACGGGATCTATCACCAGCCAGCCGCGACTGGAGAACATGATGTTTTCATGATGCAGATCGCCATGTAGCCCACGCAGTTCCGAGGCATTGCTCATCATTTGATCGGCTATAATCGCCGCGTGGACGTAGTCAGTTTGACAACCTGCGTTTTGATCATCGCGCGCCCGCTGAAACAAAGCTGCAAAGCGATCCCGGATCGGGAGAAGGGCAGAAGGCAGGGGTTCCTCAGATGCGGCATACAGCTTCGCCATTAGTTCCGCTGCAATTTCGGTCGCCTGGTAGTCGCCGTGCTCGGCAACGATGTGAGAGAGCATTCGCTCCCCGGCATATTCGAGCAACATCAGATTGTTCTCACGACCGAGCAACCGGACTGCTCCCCTCCCATTGCGCCATACCAGATAGTCGGCCCCGCGCAGTTCATCAGCAATGTCTTCTATAGGTTTCAATCCCTTGACGATTGCAGGAGTCCCGTCTGGCAATGAAACTTTCCAAACGAGGCTGGAAAAGGTGTCCGCAATGAGAACAGGTTGCGAAACGTGCCAATGAGCAGGAAAAACAGGCGGCATGAACATCAACCCCAAGTCAGAGGGTCCAATCGCAGATAGAAGGCAAGGCGTTCGCGGTCGGGGGCTTCGATCCCCAATACATTGAATAGGACAGCGAAGGCGCGCTCTGCTTCATCTGGCGCTGCCCAGTTCTCTTCGGCGTTAGCAATCATGAGTGCCAAATCGGCATAGCGATCTGCTGTTCCGAGCCGCCCAAGGTCGATCAGACCCGTGCATTGAAGAGTTTTAGGGTCCACCATGAAGTTCGGCATGCAGGGATCACCATGGCAAACAACCATATCGGTGCGCTCTTGGTCGAGCCGCACCGGTAGCTCTCGTTCGACACGAGCCAAAAGATCGAGCTGCGGCGTACTCTTGTCCTCGTCCGGTAAGAAGTCGGGATTGACGGCATTGCGGGACACCACATCAACGGCGCGTCCGAACATTCGCGACAGCCTGCGCTCAAACGGACATTGATCAACCGATAGGCTGTGAACAGCGCCAAGTTGCTGCCCCATTGACGGCCACGCTTTGAGCAAATCCGCTCCAGACAGATCAGCCGCCGGTACTCCCGGAATTGCCGTTATCACCAAGCATGCACCCTCCTGTTCCTCCTGCCAGTTGATCACCTCGGGGCAAGCCACACCTCGACCTTTGAGCCAAATGAGGCGGTCACGCTCTCCAGCGAGCTCACCGCGGCGGGAAGCAGGTGCGATTTTCGCGAAGGCATGCCCGTCACCACGTCGAAAAACAAAATCACCAGATTCTCCGCCTCTGACAGGCAACCAGTCAGAATGCGATTCACCAAAAAAAATATTAGTTCGATTCAATGGAGGTTCCTTCAGTTTTCTGATGAAGCGCGGAGGTGGCTCAACCTGCGAAAAGAAACGAGTTGCTACGTAAGTCCGAGAACATGCTTTCCATGGTCTCTGAGCTCGCCTTTGGGACCGACATATCGGTAGAGAGTGACGCGCTCGATGCCGAGTTCCTTGCAGAGATCGGAAACTGAAGTATCGCGCTGGGCCATGGCGGCTTGCGCGAGACGCACCTGAGCTTTGGTGAGCGCGAATTTTCGTCCGCCCTTGCGACCGCGCGCTCTCGCGGAGGCGAGACCCGCCATGGTGCGCTCTCGGATCAGATCCCGCTCGAACTCGGCCAAGGTGGCGAAGATTCCGAACACCATGCGACCGGACGCAGTCGTGGTGTCGATCTGAGCGCCCTTTCCAGTCAGAACCCGCAGGCCGATCTTGCGGTCTGACAGCTCCTTCACCGTGTTGACCAGATGGGCAAGCGATCGTCCGAGGCGATCGAGCTTCCAGACCACCAGCACATCGCCGTCACGCAATGACTTGAGGCAGGCAGTCAAGCCAGGGCGATCATCACGACCGCCGGAAGCAAGATCATCATAGATATTGTCCCGTTCGACACCTGCGGCGCGCAAGGCGTCGTGCTGCAGGTCGAGAGACTGCGAGCCATCGGCTTTGGAGACGCGGGCATATCCGATCAGCATGTATCACAAACGTTGGTTTGAGGCGGCGCTTCGGCCACGATTGCATTGACCTCTGGAAATGTATCTCAACCAGCTTCATAAACAAAGCGTCTTGAACGCTATCAGATTTTGAAAAAGGAACATGTATGCCGCGTCGCGTCACTCTAACCGATCGGCAGAAAGACGCGCTGTTGCGCTTGCCGACTTCACAGACGGATTTGCTCAAGCACTATACGCTGAGTGATGAAGACCTTGGGCATATCAGGCTGCGTCGGCGCGCTCACAACAGGTTCGGCTTCGCCCTGCAATTGTGTGTCCTGCGCTATCCCGGCCGGGTGCTGGCTCCAGGCGAACTGATCCCTGCAGAGGTCATCGAATTTATCGGAGCGCAGCTTGGCCTGGGTGCCGACGATCTCGTAGACTATGCTGCCCGCGAGGAAACACGGCACGAGCATCTTGCCGAGTTACGGGGGCTCTACGGCTTCCGCACCTTCTCCGGACGTGGTGCGAGCGAGCTGAAGGAATGGTTGTTCCGAGAAGCCGAGATGGCGGTGTCGAACGAGGATATCGCCCGTCGCTTCGTAGCCGAGTGCCGACGCACCCGCACTGTCCTTCCCGCGACATCCACGATCGAGCGGCTTTGTGCCGCGGCTCTCGTCGATGCCGAGCGACGCATCGAGACGAGGATCGCCAGTCGGCTGCCTATGTCGATCCGAGAACAGTTGCTGGCATTGCTCGAGGAGACGGCTGATGATCGGGTGACCCGTTTTGTGTGGCTGCGCCAGTTCGAGCCTGGCTCGAACTCTTCGTCGGCCAACCGGCTGCTCGACCGGCTCGAATATCTGCAACGCATCGATCTCCCCGAGGATCTGCTTGCCGGCGTTCCTGCCCATCGGGTGACTCGTCTGCGCAGGCAGGGTGAACGGTATTATGCCGACGGCATGCGCGATCTCCCGGAGGACAGGCGGCTTGCGATCTTGGCTGTTTGCGTCTCGGAATGGCAGGCGATGTTGGCCGACGCAGTGGTCGAAACCCACGACCGGATCGTCGGCCGTCTCTACCGTGCTTCGGAGCGTATTTGCCATGCAAAGGTCGCAGACGAAGCGGGGGTGGTGCGTGACACCCTGAAATCCTTCGCCGAGATCGGGGGCGCCCTGGTCGATGCACAGGATGATGGCCAGCCGCTGGGCGATGTCATCGCGAGTGGGTCAGGGTGGGACGGCTTAAAAACCCTTGTTGCAATGGCAACCAGGCTGACCGCCACCATGGCCGACGATCCGCTCAATCATGTGCTCGACGGTTATCACCGCTTCCGCCGATACGCTCCACGCATGTTGCGCCTGCTCGATCTGCGAGCTGCGCCCGTTGCACTGCCGCTTCTGGAAGCGGTGACGGCCCTTCGTACCGGTTTGAACGATGCCGCGATGACCAGCTTCTTGCGGCCCAGCTCGAAATGGCATCGCCACCTTCGGGCCCAGAGGGCTGGCGACGCTCGCCTATGGGAGATCGCGGTGCTGTTCCATCTGCGCGATGCGTTCCGCTCCGGAGATGTCTGGCTTACTAGGTCCCGGCGCTATGGCGATCTGAAACACGCACTCGTTCCGGCACAATCCATCGCGGAAGGCGGTCGTCTCGCTGTGCCATTGCGGCCGGAGGAATGGCTGGCAGACCGGCAAGCTCGCCTCGACATGCGGTTGCGCGAGCTTGGCCGTGCCGCTCGCGCAGGCACGATCCCGGGCGGGTCGATTGAAAACGGCGTTCTGCATATCGAGAAACTCGAAGCCGCCGCGCCGACAGGCGCCGAAGATCTGGTGCTCGATCTCTACAAGCAGATCCCGCCCACGCGCATCACCGATCTCCTGCTGGAGGTGGATGCGGCGACCGGCTTCACCGAAGCGTTCACCCATCTGCGCACAGGAGCACCCTGCGCTGACCGGATCGGGCTAATGAACGTTATCTTGGCGGAAGGGATCAACCTCGGCTTGCGCAAAATGGCGGATGCGACAAACACCCACACCTTCTGGGAATTGATCCGCATTGGACGGTGGCATGTCGAGGGCGAAGCCTATGACCGGGCGCTGGCCATGGTGGTCGAGGCACAGGCAGCGTTACCCATGGCCCGGTTCTGGGGCATGGGCACGTCGGCTTCGAGCGACGGACAGTTCTTCGTCGCTACAGAGCAAGGTGAGGCCATGAACCTGGTCAACGCGAAATATGGCAATACCCCGGGCCTGAAAGCCTATAGCCACGTCTCCGACCAATATGCGCCGTTCGCAACCCAGGTGATTCCTGCAACGGCAAGCGAAGCGCCTTACATCCTCGATGGCCTGCTGATGAACGATGCTGGACGCCATATCCGCGAGCAGTTCACCGACACGGGCGGCTTCACCGATCACGTCTTTGCCGCATGTGCCATTCTCGGCTACCGGTTCGCTCCGCGCATCCGCGACCTGCCATCCAAACGGCTCTACGCGTTCAATCCGTCGGCCGCCCCGGCGCACCTGCGAGCGTTGATCGGCGGAAAGGTCAACCAAGCCATGATCGAGCGCAATTGGCCCGACATCCTGCGCATCGCCGCCACCATTGCTGCCGGGACCGTCGCGCCAAGCCAGATTCTGCGGAAACTCGCCTCCTATCCGCGGCAGAACGAGCTCGCGACAGCCCTGCGGGAAGTCGGTCGCGTCGAGCGCACCCTGTTCATGATCGACTGGATTCTGGATGCCGAACTCCAACGGCGTGCCCAGATCGGGCTCAACAAAGGCGAAGCTCATCATGCGCTGAAGCGGGCAATCAGCTTCCACCGCCGCGGTGAAATCCGCGACCGTTCCGCCGAAGGCCAGCATTACCGCATCGCCGGCATGAATCTGCTCGCCGCCATCATCATCTTCTGGAACACCATGAAGCTCGGCGAGGTCGTTGCAAACCAGAAACGCGATGGAAAGCTGCTATCGCCCGATCTCTTGGCCCATGTTTCGCCGCTCGGATGGGAACACATCAATCTCACCGGAGAATATCGCTGGCCAAAGCCTTAGCGTAGGATTCCGCCCCCTCCCGCAAACGACCCCATCACCACTGGTCGGCAGAGTTTGCAAAGTGAACACCTTTCGCCCCGCCTGTGAACCGACAGCGATACGGTAAGTGATCGAGTGCCCCAGCAGGGGTGTCATCGGGTCGTCATCCACCGCATCCGAGGCCAGATAGCTGTTTTCGACATCCCGTTCCAGCAGGCCTTGCCGTTCCAGATAGCGACCCACCCGGTGGGCGATGGTGTGCGTCAGCTGGGTGAGCTCTGGGCTGGTCGGCGCCTTGACCCAGCGGAAACGCGCTGAGCCGTGGGATTGCTCGACATACACACCGTCGAGAAACAGCATGTGGAAGTGAACATTCAGATTGAGCGCCGATCCAAAACGCTGGATCAGGGTGACCGCGCCCGTCTTGGCCACTTGGTGGGTATGGCCCGCTTTCTTGACCAGGTGCGTGGCAATGACGCGGTAAACGATGCCCAGCACCCACCCCATGATCTCGGGCCGGCTGGCAAACAGGAAACGCAGCTGAAACGGGAAGCTCAACACCCACTGACGCATGGGTTGTTCAGGCAGTACTTCATCAACCAGCAAGGCGGCACTTTCGGCCATCCGCCGCGCCCCACAGCTCGGGCAGAAACCGCGACGCTTACAGCTGAAAGCGACCAGGTGCTCGGCGTGGCAAGACTCGCAGCGAACCCGTAGAAAGCCATGCTCCAGCCGCCCGCATTGGAGAAATTCTTCAAATTCCCGTTGCACATAGCCCGGCAATTCCTTTCCCTGCTCTGCCATAAGCGCAGCGAATGCCGGGTAATACTCGTCAACGATCTGATAGAGAAGGGTTTGCTCGGGTCGGTGGCTCTGGTAACGACCAGTATCCCGATCCCGGCTGGCCGTCCTGGCCGCCACATGAGGCATGTTCCGCGTCCTTGCAATACTGTGTTTACATACAGTCTATCGCTTAGCGGAAAGTTCTTTTACCCTCAGCCGAAATGCCTGCCGTTGCTAGACATTGCCAGCCAGTGCCCGTCACTCCCACTCGATCGTCGCCGGTGGCTTGCCGGAGATGTCGTAGACCACGCGGGAAACACCGCGCAGCTCGTTGATGATGCGGTTGGAGACGGTGCCGAGGAAGTCGTACGGCAGGTGCGCCCAGTGCGCGGTCATGAAGTCGATGGTCTCCACCGCGCGCAGGGCGATCACCCATTCGTAGGCACGCGCATCGCCGACCACGCCGACCGACTTGACCGGCAGGAACACCGCAAAGGCCTGGCTGGTCTTGTCATAGAGGTCGGCCTTGCGCAGCTCCTCGATGAAGATGGCATCGGCGCGGGCCAGCAGTTCGGCGTACTCACGCTTCACTTCGCCCAGGATGCGCACGCCCAGGCCCGGGCCCGGGAACGGATGGCGGTAAACCATGCTGCGCGGCAGGCCAAGCTCAACGCCGAGGCGACGCACTTCGTCCTTGAACAGCTCGCGCAGCGGCTCGACCAGGCCCAGCTTCATGTGCTCGGGCAGGCCGCCGACGTTGTGATGGCTCTTGATCACATGCGCCTTGCCGGTCTTGGAGCCGGCCGACTCGATCACGTCCGGGTAGATGGTGCCCTGGGCCAGCCACTTGGCGTTGGACAGCCTGGCCGACTCCTCATCGAAGATCTCGACAAACAGGTTGCCGATGATCTTGCGCTTGGCTTCCGGGTCAGACACGCCTTCCAGCGCGGCGAAGTAGCGGTCGGCGGCATTGACGCGCACGACCTTGACGCCCATGTTTTCGGCCATCATCGCCATCACCTGGTCGCCTTCCTGGAAGCGCAGCAGGCCGGTGTCGACGAATACGCAGGTCAGCTTGTCGCCAATGGCCCGGTGCAGCAGCGCGGCCACGACCGAGGAATCGACACCGCCGGACAGGCCCAGGATCACTTCGTCATCGCCGACCTGGGCGCGCACGCGGGCAATCTGGTCCTCGATGATGTTGGCCGCCGTCCACAGCGTGGCGCAGCCGCAGATGTCCACCGCAAAGCGGCGCAGCAGCGCGGTGCCCTGCTTGGTGTGGGTCACTTCCGGGTGGAACTGCACGCCGTACCAGCGCTTTTGTTCGTTGGCCATCGCCGCGACCGGGATACGGTCGGTATCGGCGGTGATGACAAAACCCGGCGGGATGGTGGCCACGTGGTCGCCATGGCTCATCCACACATCCAGCAGCGGCGCGCCGTCGTGGTCGCTCAGGCCGGCCAGCAGCGCATCGGCATGCACCACCTTGACCTGCGCATGGCCGAACTCGCGCTGGTCGGCCGCTTCGGTGCTGCCACCGAGCTGGGCGGCCATGGTCTGCATGCCGTAGCAGATGCCCAGCACCGGCACGCCGGCAGCAAACACCTCGGCCGGGGCGGTCGGGCAACCGGCTTGCGTGGTCGATTCCGGGCCACCGGACAGGATGATGCCCTTGGCGCCGAAGCCGGCGATGTCGGCCGGGTCATGGTCCCAGGCCCAGATTTCGCAGTACACGCCGAACTCGCGCAGACGGCGCGCGATCAGCTGGGTGTACTGGGCACCGAAATCGAGGATCAGGATCTTGTCGTTGTGGATGTTGGTCATGGGGCGATAGGCCAGGAACTAGTGGATAGGAACGAGGAACGGATAGAGAGCAAGATCCGGGAACCGATGAGAAAAGAGGAACGGAAACACTGGTTTCTCGTTCCTCTTCACTCGTTCCTGCTTCATCAGACGCGGTAGTTCGGCGGTTCCTTCATGATCTGCACGTCATGGACGTGGCTCTCACGCTGGCCGGCACCGCTGATCTTGACGAACTTGGGCTTGGTGCGCATTTCCTCGATGGTGGCGCAACCCACGTAGCCCATGGTGGCGCGCAGGCCGCCCATCAGCTGGTGGATGATGCCGCCGACCGGGCCGCGGTACGGCACGCGGCCTTCGATGCCTTCGGGCACCAGCTTGTCGGCGGTGGCTGCATCCTGGAAATAACGGTCCTTGGAGCCCTTTTCCATTGCTGCCAGCGAACCCATGCCGCGGTAGCTCTTGTACGAACGGCCCTGGAACAGCTCGGTCTCGCCCGGCGACTCCTCGGTACCGGCCAGCAGGCCGCCGATCATCACCGTCGAGGCACCGGCGGCAAAGGCCTTGCCCAGGTCACCGGAGTAGCGGATGCCACCATCAGCGATCAGCGGGATACGGTCCTGCAGGGCCTCGGCGACCATGTCGATGGCGGTCACCTGCGGCACGCCGACACCGGCGACCACGCGGGTGGTGCAGATCGAGCCCGGGCCGATGCCGACCTTGACCGCATCGGCGCCAGCGTCATACAGCGCCAGGGCCGCCTCACCGGTGCAGATGTTGCCACCGACCACCTGCACCTGCGGGAAGTGCTTCTTGACCCAGGCCACGCGGTCGAGCACGCCCTGCGAATGGCCGTGGGCGGTATCGACCACCAGCACGTCCACCCCGGCGGCGACCAGCGCCTCGACCCGGCGCTCGGTGTCACCACCGACGCCGACGGCCGCGCCGACCAGCAGGCGGGTGGCGGCATCCTTGGCGGCATTGGGGTTGTCGCTCTTCTTCTGGATGTCCTTGACCGTGATCAGGCCGCGCAGGTTGAAGTCGTCATTGACCACCAGCACCTTCTCGATGCGGTTCTTGTGTAGCAGCTGCTGCACTTCGTCCGACGCCGCCCCTTCCTTGACCGTGACCAGACGGTCCTTCTTGGTCATGACGTGGCGCACCGGATCGGTGAGTACCGATTCAAAGCGCAGGTCACGGTTGGTGACGATGCCGACCAGCTGGCCGTTCTCGTCCACCACCGGCACGCCGGAGATGTTGTGGGCGCGGGTCAGCGCCAACACGTCGGCAATGGTGGTTTCCGGGCCGACGGTGATCGGGTCGCGGATGACGCCAGCTTCGAACTTCTTGACCTTGGCCACTTCCAGCGCCTGCTGCTCGACGCTCAGGTTCTTGTGGATGATGCCGATGCCGCCAAGCTGGGCCATCGCGATGGCCAGGCGGGCTTCGGTCACCGTGTCCATCGCTGCCGAGACAATCGGCAAGCGCAGACGCAGGTCGCGGGTCAGGCGGGTCCCCAGGTCCACATCCTTGGGCAGGATGATGGAGTGGGCCGGAACGAGGGAGACATCGTCGTAGGTCAGTGCTTCAGCCTGGATGCGGAGCATCGGCGTACCCGGTATGTGTGGGGAAGCGCGACATTTTACCCCTAAATCTTGTGTTTAGGCACTCCCCCGGCTGACTGCAGCCGAGCCGGTCACCCGGCTGCAGTTCCCTGCACACTCAGCCTGCCGCTTCGGCCGCCTCCAGGGTGTTCTGCATCAGCGTGGCCACCGTCATCGGGCCGACCCCACCGGGTACCGGAGTGATCCAGCTGGCGCGCGCGGCCGCCGCGTCGAAACCGACATCGCCGACCAGGCGGCCATCCTCCAGCCGGTTGATGCCCACATCAATCACCACCGCCCCCGGCTTGACCCACTCGCCCGGGATCAGCGAAGGAATGCCGACGGCAACCACCAGGATGTCGGCATTGCGCACCGCCCGCTCCAGCACCTCCTTCGGGGTGAACTTGTGGCAGCTGGTCACCGTGCAGCCGGCGATCAGCAGTTCCAGCCCCATCGGCCGGCCGACGTGGTTGCTGACCCCGACGATGGTGGCGCAGCGCCCGCGTACCGGCTGGTCGGTATGCCCGAGCAGGGTGACGATGCCGCGCGGGGTGCACGGGCGCAGGCCGAACTCGCGCAGCGCCAGGTGGCCGACGTTCTGCGGGTGGAAGCCGTCCACGTCCTTGCGCGGGTCGATACGCTGGATCAACCGGTTCGCATCCGGGATACCCGGCAGCGGCAGCTGGATCAGGATGCCGTGGATGGCCGGATCGGCATTGAGCCGGTCGATCAATGCGGCCAGCTCGGCCTCGCTGGTGCCTTCGGGCAGGTCGTAGTCATGGGCAGCGATCCCGACCTTCTCGGCGGCACGGCGCTTGTTGCGCACGTACACCGACGAGGCCGGATCCCCACCGACCAGGATCACCGCCAGCCCGGGCCGCGGCAGACCCTGCGCCAGCCGGGCATCGACCCGGGTTTTGAGTTCATCAAGCAATTGCTCGGCAATACGCTTGCCATCCAGGATGCGGGCAACAGTGGGGGGATTGACGGTCATGGGGTGTGGACCAAGGCGCGAAACGGAAGGCTATTGTCTCCGATTCGGCCCAAATCGTCAGACTTCCGCGCCACACCATCACCCGGGCAGACCAGCAAACCTGTCTGGCGGTGCGTGCCGGCGGCAGCGACCCCCACCCCCACCCTGCTGGCTGCCATCGTCCACAGCAGCGGCCAGCACGGCCCGCGCATCCAATCGACCGGCACCGCACCTGCACGGCGACGGCCAGCGGCGCAGGTCAGCAGCCCGGTTTACCGGGATCTCGACCCTCGTGCTGCCGGCACGACGCCGGGCCAGCCCTGTCCCGGCGTGGGCAAGCCGACGACACCGGCGGCCGACAAGCGCCGTCAGTGACCCGAGCAGAACGCGGCATAGTCGATATAGCCCGGGAACGGGCGCTGCGGTGCACACAGCGCGCAGTCCGGATCCGGGGTCAGCCGCAGCGAACGGAACTGCATCTGCAGCGAATCAAAGCGCAACAGCCGGCCAACCAATGGCTCACCGATGCCCAGCAGCAGCTTGATCACCTCGGTGGCCTGCATTACCCCGGCCAGGCCGGGCAGCACCCCGAGCACGCCGGCATCGGCGCAGTTGGGCGCATCCTCGGCCGCGGGAGGCTGCGGAAACAGGCAGCGGTAACACGGTGCGACTCCGCGTTGGCGACCGGCATCAAACACGGCCACCTGGCCGGAGAAGCGTTCGATGGCGGCATACACCAGCGGTTTGGCGTGCTTGATGCAGGCATCGTTAAGCAGGTAACGCAGCGGAAAGTTGTCCGAGCCATCCAGCACCACATCAACATCGGTCATCAGCTCATCGATGTTGTGCGAGCTGACCCGCTGCGCAATGGCCTGGACCTGGACATGCGGATTCAGCGCCAACAGGCGCTGTTGCGCCGAGGCCACCTTGTGCTGGCCAACGCTGTGGTCGGTATGCAGGATCTGCCGCTGCAGGTTGCTGCGCTCGACCCGGTCATCATCAACCAGGCGCAGATGGCCGATGCCGGCCGCTGCCAGGTAGAACGCAGCCGGCGACCCCAGGCCACCGGCGCCGACAACCAATACCCGCGCCTGCTGCAGCGCACGCTGGCCCTGCATTCCGACCTGCGGCAGCCGGAAGTGACGGGTGTAACGCTGCAGAAAATCCACCTGCGCCGGCTCCAGTTCCGGCTGCTCTACTGGCAGCCCGGCCGCCTGCCATGCCTGGGTACCACCGGCCACCGAATGCACCTGGGCATACCCGGCCTCACGCAGCGCCTGTACCGCACGCAGCGAACGCTGGCCGCGCGCGCAGATCAACAACAGGGCCTCATCACGCTGCGGCAGCACCTGCAGCGGCGCATCCAGCACCTGGGCCAAGGCAATGGCGTGGGCGCCAGCGGCCATGCCAGTGACACGCTCATCCAGGTCGCGCAGGTCGATCAGGCGGGCACCGGCCTGCTGCCGTGCCAGGGCCTGTTGCGGCGAAATTTCAATACTGTCCATGGCCACATTATGCCGCCAGCAACAACAACGGCGCGATTGCCCGCGCCGTTGTCGATCCCGTGCCAGACGCCCGGACAGGCGCGGCTTACTTGCCCTTGACGTGCTTGAGCAGGCGGCGCTTGCGCGCAATCTGGCGGTCGGTCAACGGGTTCTTCTTTCCCTCGTAAGGGTTGACACCCTCGCGGAACAGGAAGTTGACCGGGGTACCGATCAGCTTGAAACGCTTGCGGAAGAAGTTCTCCAGGTAGCGCTTGTACGAATCGGGCAGCTCCTTCAGGCGCGTGCCGTGCACAATGAAGGTCGGCGGGTTGGAACCGCCCGGGTGCACATAGCGCAGCTTGGACACATGCCCGCGCACCGCTGGCGGCGGGTTGCTTTCCACCGCCACTTCCAGCGCCTTGTTGACCTCGGCAGTGGAAAACTCCTTGGTGGCCGAGGCATGTGCCCGGTGCACCGCGGCGAACAGCTCGCGCATGCCCGAACCGTGGGTGGCCGAAATACGCACCACCTCGGCCCACGGCACGAACGGGAACTTCAGCGACAGCAGGGTTTCAGCCTGCTCACGCTCGTAATCGCTGCGTCCATCCCACTTGTTCAGTGCAATCACCAGCGCCTTGCCGGCATCGAGCACGGCACCGAGCACGGTGGCGTCCTGATCGGTGACACCTTCGGAGGCATCCAGCATCAACACCGCGACCTGGGTCTGCTCGATCGACTGCATGGTCTTGAACACGGAGAACTTTTCCACCGCCTCGTCCACGCGCGAACGACGGCGCAGGCCGGCGGTATCGATCAGCCGGTACTTGCGCTCGTCACGCTCCAGATCCACCGCGATCGAGTCGCGGGTGGTACCCGGCACATCGGAGGCGATCATCCGCTCCTCGCCGAGCAGACGGTTGACCAGGGTCGACTTGCCCACGTTCGGACGGCCGACGAAGGCAATCCGGATACGCTCCGGGTCGTCATCCAGGGTCTCGGTGGTGCCTTCTTCGGGCAGGCGCGCCAGCACCTCTTCGACCAGGTCATCCAGGCCCTGCCGGTGGGCGGCCGATACCGCCAGCATTTCAGCAAAACCGTAACGGGCAAAATCGGCACGCATGCCCGTCGCTTCGACGCCATCGGCCTTGTTGATCAGCAACATGGTCGGGCGCGCCAGCTTGCGCAGCCACGCGAGGATTTCATCATCCAGCGCCGATGGGCCTTCACGGCCATCGACAACAAACAAGATCAGGTCGGCTTCGGCAGCCGCAGCACGGGACTGGCGGGCAGTTGCACCGGCCAATCCTTCTTCTTCGCCGGCGATACCGCCGGTATCCACGATCAAAAACGGATTGTCGGCATCAAGCCGACAGGTGCCGTAATTGCGGTCACGGGTAACGCCCGGCTCGTCATGAACCAGGGCGTCACGGGTGCGCGTGAGCGCATTGAACAGTGTGGACTTGCCGACATTCGGCCGTCCGACCAGGGCGACCAGAGGCAACATCCCTTAACTCCTTTATTGGCGCAGCCCGTAGGCGGCCAGTTTTCCGTCAACGTCCTGCACCAGCAGGACTCCATTGGCTACGCGTGGTGCCGCCAGCAGGCGCTCACCACTGTGTTTGATACGGCCGGCGAACTCACCATCAGACAGGCGCAGCAGGTGCACATACCCTTCCAGATCACCGACCACCGCATAGTCTGCAAATACCGCCGTACCGGTCAGTTCGCGCCGCGCCAGGGCCGGCTGCGACCACAGCGCTGCACCGCTGTACTTGTCCAGCGCCCAGACCACGCCCTTGCCGTCGGCCAACAATACCGCGCCGGAGGTCACTGCCAGCTGACCGGCACCGCCGTGATCGCGCGCCCACAACGGACGACCGCTGGGGCCATCGATGGCCAGGGTCTGATCCTTGTAGCTGGATACATACACGGTGCTGCCATCGATCACCGGGGCAGCATCGACATCGGCCATCCGCTCCAGGTCGGTACGACCTTCGACCGGACCGACCATCTGCTCCCAGACCGGGGAGCCATCGTTCATCGCCAGCGCACTCAAGGTGCCATCGTCATTGCCAACGAAAGCCACGCCCGGCCCCGCCAGCACCGGCGCATTGCCGCGCACGGTCAGGGCCGGCAATTCCTGGGTATTGAACCAGCGCTGGCTGCCATTGCTTGCCTCGAACGCAGTGACCCGGCCATCATTGCCGCGCACCAGCACCAGGCCATTGGCAATGGTCGGTGCGGCAATCACTTCCGAGCGCACCTTGGCGCGCCACTGTTCATTGCCGCCGGCAGCATCCAGGGCGATCACATCGCCATCAAGACTGCCGATCACGACCAGACCACCACCCACGCCCGGACCACCGGACAGGCGCAGCGCCGGCTTGTCCTTCACCTTCTCCGGGCGCCAGTGCCACAGGCTCTTGCCGGTATTCAGGTCCAGCGCATGCACGCCACCTTCCAGCGCGGCGGCATACACCACGCCATCGGCCACCACCGGTGCCTGGGCGATGCCGATACGGCCCTCGCCCTTGCCGACAGAGGCCGACCACAGCCGACGCAGCTCAATGCTGGCATCGAACTTGACCAGCTCGGCCGGCTCGCTGGCCTTCTTGGCCTTGGCCTTGTCCGAGGTAAACCAGTCCTTCATGCTGGCACAGCCGGTCAGGCTCACACCCACCAGGGCCAACATGGCGATTCGCTTGTACATGTGCACCTGCCTCATTGCGCGGTGGCGTCTTCGGTTGCCGGCACTTCACCGCCGACATCGCTCAATTTGATTTCCAGCAGACCACGTTGCGGCGCATCGGCCTTCAGGGCCAGCAGGGCCTTGGTGTAGAAGTCACGCGCCTTCTCACCATCACCGGCAGCGACATGGGCATCGGCAATGATTTCCAGGCTGGTGGGGTCCTGGGCATTACCCAGCGTGGCCAGTGCCTCGGCCGGCTTGCCGGCCTCGATCTGCAGACGGGCAATGCGCTGATTGACCAGCGCCTGGAACTCACCTTCGGCCTTGAGCCCACGCAGCACGGCAATGGCTTCTTCGACCTTGCCGGCTTCGACCTGGGCCTTGACCAGCGCCAGGGCAGCCAGATCGACATAGATGCCGCTGCTTTCGGTTTCCAACGCCTTGACCTGACGTGCAGCCTCTTCCAGATCACTGGAGGCCAGCTGCGCCACGACTGCCTGATAGCGCGCATTGTCGGCGGCCGAACTCTGCAGCCGCGAGGCCTGCCAGTTGTTCCAGCCCCAGATCGCGGCGATGCCCAGCACCACGCCACCCACAATGCTCAGGCCATTACGGCGCAGCCAGTCCTGGACCCGCTGCCCTTGTTCGTGCTCGTCAAGAAGATCGTCGATCGCCATGCGTACTCTCACCCGCCGCCAGGGCCGGGCCTATGTGGAAACAGCAGCGCCCCTCAGTTGACAACCGGGGACACCGAACCGTCAGAGGATACCGTAAAGCGGGCCACGTTGGATCGACCCATCGCGGTCAGATCAATCGCACGGCCATCAATGCTGGCCTGCACCTGGGTCGAATTGCCCAGCAGCACCCGCGCCACATCCTCGGCGCGATAACGGCGCTGTTGACCGGCCGGGATCAGCGATTTCTCCACCACCTGCCCTTGCGGGCCGCCGATTTCAATCCAGCTGTCGCCAGCGAATTCAAGCAGCAGCTGCCCCCCCTCGCCGGTCGGGGTTGCAGCCGCAGCAGCAGGCGGGGCCGGTGTTGATGGCAAGCCGGTTGCCGCAGCATCGGCCACAAGTGGCAACGACTGCCGGGCGCCGGCAGCCTCGACGCGCACCGGCAGGGCCAGCTCGGCCGCCGGGCCGGCAACTTCCGTTGCCGGCAGCGCATCCAGCGATGCCACGGCAGGCGCAGGCTGCAGGTACGACCGCAGCAGCAACACGGCCGGCGTAGCCAGTGCCAGTACGGCAACGCCGTACAGCAGCTTGCGGCCAAGACCCTGGCCAGGGCGACGCAGCGGCAGGGACCGGCCCTCGCTGACCATGACCACAGGATCCATCGGCGCAACCGGCACGCTCGCCAGCAGCGGCGCCGCATCCAGTTGCAGCAGCCGGGCATAGCTGCGCAGCTGGCCACGGATGAACACCGGCGCGCCCAGACGCTCCCACTGCCCGCCTTCCAGCGCCGCGATGACGCGCATCGGGACATGCAGCTGCTCAGCCACCTGGGCCTGGCTCAAACCTTTACCCTGGCGCGCCTGCAGCAACAGCTCCCCAGCCGTTACCGCATCCACATTCCCCTCGACAACAGCCTCAGTGGTCACCGTTGATCAACCTTTGCGTCAGCGCCCTGGTCGGCACGCCGTGCCTGTTCCAGTCGCAGTTTATGGTGCTCGGCAGCAGCCTTGTCGCCCAGCTGTTCTTCAACCTGAATCGCGAGTTTTAACACGGAAACATCGGCCGGCGCAGCTGCCAGACGACGTTGGTAGAAGGCGCGCGCGGCCATCGCATCACCGCGCTCCAGCTGCAGATGCGCCATTGCCAGCAATACCGCCGGATGATCCGGGTCATAGCCCAGGGCCTGGCGCAATGCCTGCTCGGCACGTTGCCACTGCCCGCTCTTCTGGGCACAGATGCCGATATTGGCCGTCAGATCAGGCAACGGCGCCTGCGGATCGAGCAACGCACGGTCAAACAGCACCAGCGCCTCGGCCGACTCCCCGTGGCCGCACAACCAGGCCCCGTAGTTATTGAGCAGGTCACCACGACGCGGCGACAGCGACAGCGCCTGTTGGTACATCCGGCCTGCCGACTCCTGCTGCCCCTGCGCGGCATGAATCACCGCCAGCAGGGTCAACCCATCCGGGTCGGTACGATCCTGCGCCGTTAGCCGCCTGGCAAGCCGCTCGGCCTGCTCCAGCTGGCCGGCAGCAAAGGCCTGGCCGGCCTGGACCAACAGCCGGTCGCGTTCGCGCTGGCGATCCTGCTGGCGCTTGAGCTGACGCTCGCTCAGCGGCTGCACGCGCGGACCCGGCTCGCTGCCGGCGGCCACCGAATGGAACGGGAAGGACAGCAGCAGAACCGTCAGCAGCAGCGCTGCTGGCAGCCAGTAAAGGCGTGGCTCAAGCGCCAGCGACGGCACCATCATCAGCCTGCAGCGAGCGCTTGAACTCGGCATTGCGGCGGGTGCGGTCCATGACCTGGCCCTTGAGCTGGCCACAGGCTGCATCGATGTCATCGCCACGGGTACGGCGGACCATGGTCAGCACACCCGAATCGAGCAGGATCTTCTGGAACGCCCGGATCGACTCTTCGCTCGGACGCTCGTAACGGGTGCCCGGGAAGGGGTTGAACGGGATGATGTTGACCTTGCCCGAGTCCTTGGCCTGGACCTGGTTGTCGAACTGGCGCATCAGCCGTGCCAGCTGGCGGGCATGTTCGGGCAGGTCGTTGACCCCCTTCATCAGGGTGTATTCGAAGGTCACCGAATCGCGCTTCTTGTTGGCACGCAGGTAGCGCGCGCACGAGGCCATCAATTCGACGATCGGGTATTTCTTGTTCAGCGGCACCAGGGTTTCGCGCAGCTCGTCATTGGGTGCATGCAGCGAAACGGCCAGCGAGACATCGCTCTCCACCGAAAGACGGTCGATCTGCGGCACCAGGCCCGAGGTGGACAGGGTCACCCGCTTGTTGGCCAGGCCGTAGCCGAGGTCGTCGCGCATGATGCTCATCGCGCGCACGACGTTGTCGAAATTCATCAGCGGCTCGCCCATGCCCATCATCACCACGTTGGTGAGACGGCGCATCTGGTGCGGCACGTTGCCGAGGTGACGCGCCGCGACCCACACCTGGCCGATGATCTCGGCAGTGGAGAGGTTACGGTTGAAGCCCTGGGTGGCGGTGGAACAGAACGTGCAGTTCAGGCCACAACCAACCTGCGAGGACACGCACAGCGTGCCGCGGGTCTTGTCCGGGATGTAGACGGTTTCGATGGCGTTCTTGCCATCGCTGCCCATGCTCAGCAGCCACTTGTGGGTGCCGTCGGCAGAGGGCTTGTCGAACACGATGTTCGGGACGACGACCTCGGCATGCGCGTGCAACTTGGCGCGCAGCGGCTTGCCGAGGTCGGTCATCTGGTCAAAATCGGTGACGTAGCGATGATGGATCCACTTCATCACCTGATGGGCACGGAAGCGCTGTTTTTCGCCGAGAACCTCGTCGAAGAACTTCTCCAGGCCCGCGCGATCGAGGTCGAGCAGGTTCTGCTTCTTCACCACCGGTTCGGCAGCGGCGGTAGCCGGCACCAGCACCGACGGAATCACAACCTCGTTCACGTCAACCACTCCCTGTATCGCTTAGCGCGAAACGACTTCGGTGCCGGCAAAGAAGTAGGCGATTTCAATCGCGGCGTTCTCGACCGAATCCGAACCGTGGGCGGCATTGGCGTCGATCGACTCGGCGAAGTCGGCGCGGATGGTGCCCGGGGCCGCTTCCTTCGGGTTGGTCGCGCCCAGCAGCTCGCGGTGGGCCAGCACGGCGTTCTCGCCTTCCAGCGCCTGGATCATCACCGGGCCGGAGATCATGAACTCGACCAGGGCGTTGAAGAACGGACGCTCACGGTGCACGGCGTAGAAGCCTTCGGCTTCGGCGCGCGAGAGCTGCTTGTACTTGGCGGCAACGATCTTCAGGCCAGCCTTCTCAAAGCGGGCATAGATTTCGCCGATCACGTTCTTGGCAACGGCATCGGGCTTGATGATGGACAGGGTGCGCTCGAGCGCCATGGGGATATCCTCGGTGGTTGGGTCGGACGACCCGGAAACAGGTACAAACCGCATGAACACGCGGATTGGGAAAGAAAGTCAGTCGGCAATTCTAACGTCCAGCTCCCGGATTTGCACAGCCGGCGCTGAATGCTGCTGCGCCGCAACATGACGGGCGCCCACGCCTGCCCGTAGGATCAAACAATCGTTTGATTGATGCCTGCCATGCCCAAGCCAGCCCAGTTCTCCACCAAGGACCGCATCCTCAGTGCTGCCGAGGAGCTGTTCGCCGTCCATGGCTTTGCCGGCACCTCGCTGCGCCAGGTCACCAGCGTGGCCGATGTCAACATTGCCGCGGTCAATTACCACTTCGGCTCCAAGGAAAATCTGGTCAACGAGGTTTTCCGCCGGCGCATGGATGAAATGAGTGCAGCGCGCCTGGCCCAACTGGCCCGCGCCAATGCCGAATACCCCGGCCAGCTGCGCGCGGTACTGGCTGCGTTTGTCGAACCGGCCCTGGCCATTGCCGGGCAGCAGCACAACGGCGGCGCCTTCGTGCGGGTGATTGCGCGCGCCTACGCCGAGAAGAACGACAACCTGCGCAAGTTCCTGTCTGACCATTACGGCCACGTACTGCGCGAGTTCGCCCGAGCCATCGCCGCCTGCCTGCCGCAGCTTTCCAAGGAGCAGCTGTACTGGCGCCTGGACCTGCTGGCCGGCGCGCTGACCTATGCAATGGCCGATTTCGGCCTGATCAAACGCCCGGCCGGGATCAGTGAAACCGATCATCGCGCCCGCGCCGCACACGAACTGATTCAATTTGCCGAGGCCGGTTTCCGCGCCGCGGCCACCCCCTGATTCCCTTCCACCCGTAGTTGCAGACCAACCAGAAGGTTCAACGCCATGTCCAACTCTTTGCTTGTCCGCCGCGCCGCCGTGCTTGGCGCCGGTGTCATGGGCGCCCAGATCGCGGCCCACCTCACCAACGCCGGCGTGGATACCGTGCTGTTCGACTTGCCAGCCAAGGAAGGCCCGGCCGATGGCATCGTGCTCAAGGCGATCGCCAACCTGGCCAAGCTGAGCCCGGCCCCGCTTGCGGCCAAGTCGCTGGCCGGTGCGATCACCCCGGCCAACTATGAGACCGGTCTGGACCAGCTTCGCGACTGCGACCTGATCATCGAGGCCATTGCCGAACGCATGGACTGGAAGCAGGACCTGTACAAGAAAATCGCCCCGTTCGTGAACGACACCGCGGTGCTGGCCTCCAACACTTCCGGCCTGGGCATCAACAAGCTGGCCGACGTGCTGCCCGAGCAGCTGCGCCACCGCTTCTGCGGCGTGCACTTCTTCAACCCGCCACGCTACATGCACCTGGCCGAGCTGATCCCGGCCACCACCACCGACAAGGCGGTGCTGGAAGGCCTGGAAACCTTCCTGGTCACCCACCTGGGCAAGGGCGTGGTGTATGCCAAGGACACCCCGAACTTCATCGGCAACCGCATCGGCGTGTTCTCGATTTTGTCCACCATCTTCCACACCCAGCAGTTCGGCCTGGGCTTTGACGAAGTGGACGGCCTGACCGGCCCGCTGATCGGCCGTGCCAAGTCGGCCACCTACCGCACCTCGGACGTAGTCGGGCTGGACACCATGGCCCACGTGATCAAGACCATGGGCGACACCCTGCCCAATGATCCGTGGCACGCCTTCTTCAAATCCCCGGCCTGGCTGGACGGCCTGATCGCCAAGGGCGCGCTGGGCCAGAAGACCCGCGCCGGCATCTTCCGCAAGGTCGGCAAGGACATCATGGTGCTGGATGTGGACAAACAGGATTACCGCCTGTCTGACCGCGGCGCCGCGCCGGAAGTGGTCGAAATCCTGAAGACCCGCAACCCGGCCGAGAAGTTCGCCAAGCTGCGCGCCAGCTCGCATCCGCAGGCCCAGTTCCTGTGGGCGCTGTTCCGCGACCTGTTCCATTACAGCGCCTACCACCTGGCCGACATCGCCGACACCGCGCGCGACGTCGACCTGGCCATCCGCTGGGGCTACGGCTGGAAGCTGGGCCCGTTCGAGACCTGGCAGGCTGCCGGCTGGCAGCAGGTGGCGCAGTGGATTGCCGAGGACATCGCCGCCGGCAAGTCCATGGTCAACGCCCCGTTGCCGGCCTGGGTGCTGGACGGCCGCGCTGGCGTGCATACGGCCGAAGGCAGCTACAGCCCGACCGACAACGCGGTCAAGCCGCGCTCTGACCTGGCCGTTTACCGCCGCCAGCGTTATCCGGACCCGGTACTGGGTGAACAGTTCGACCCGGGCCAGACCGTCTGGGAAAACGACGGCGTGCGCCTGTGGACCGATGGCGACGGCATCGGCGTGATCAGCTTCAAGACC
This sequence comes from Stenotrophomonas koreensis, assembly GCF_001431525.1. Lineage (GTDB taxonomy): Bacteria > Pseudomonadota > Gammaproteobacteria > Xanthomonadales > Xanthomonadaceae > Stenotrophomonas > Stenotrophomonas koreensis. The sequence goes on along the minus strand of NZ_LDJH01000006.1, from coordinate 376,247 downwards.
AAGATGAATACCGTCTCGGACCACGTCCTGAACGGTATCCAGGAAGCGATCGGCCTGGCCGAAAAGCAGTTCAAGGCCGTGGTGATCTGGCAGAACGGCGAGCCGTTCTCGGCCGGCGCCGATCTGGCCGGTGCGCTGGGCCTGCTCAAAGAAGGCAAGGTCGCCCAGTTCGAGGAAATGGTGGCCAACTTCCAGCGCACCAGCCAGCGCATCAAGTACGCCCTGGTGCCGGTGGTGGCAGCGGTGCGCGGCCTGGCCCTGGGTGGCGGCTGCGAGTTCCAGATGCATTCGGCCCGTACCGTGGCGGCACTGGAAAGCTACATTGGCCTGGTTGAAGCCGGCGTCGGCCTGCTGCCGGCCGGTGGCGGCCTGAAGGAAATTGCCGTGCGCGCCAGCCAGGCCGCTGGCAGCAATGGCGACATCTTTGCCGAACTGAAGAAGACCTTCGAGACCGTGGCCATGGCCAAGGTGTCCAATTCGGCGGTCAATGCCCAGGAACTGGGCCTGATGCGCAACGGTGACAAGGTCGTGTTCAACGCCTTCGAGCTGCTGCACATTGCCAAGGCCGAAGCGCTGGCCCTGGCCGAAGCCGGTTACCGCCCGCCGCTGCCGGCGCGCGCCATCCGCGTGGCCGGCGATGTCGGTATCGCCACCTTCAAGATGATGCTGGTCAACATGCGCGAAGGTTACTTCGTCAGCCCTTATGACTACGAAATTGCCGAGCGCATCGCCACCGTGGTCTGCGGCGGCAAGGTCGACCGCAACGCCGTGGTCGACGAGCAGTGGCTGCTGGACCTGGAGCGCAAGCATTTCGTCGAGCTGGCACAGCAGGAAAAGACCCAGGCCCGTATCGCCCACATGCTCAGCACCGGCAAACCGCTGCGCAACTGAGTGCGGCAAGAGCTGGCGGCCACACCCGTGGCCGCCCTCCCCGCCCCTTGTCCGCACCCTTTTGAAGAGATCGAACACATGACCAAGCAAATCCAGGACGCCTACATCGTCGCCGCCACCCGCACCCCGGTCGGCAAGGCCCCGAAAGGCATGTTCCGCAATACCCGCCCCGATGACATGCTCGCCCACGTGCTGCGCAGTGTCGTCGCCCAGGCCCCGGGCATCGACGTCAACCGCATCGACGATGCGATCATCGGCTGCGCCATGCCCGAAGCCGAGCAGGGCATGAACGTGGCCCGCATCGGCGTGCTGCTGGCCGGCCTGCCGAACACGGTCGCCGCGCAGACGGTGAACCGCTTCTGCTCCTCCGGCCTGCAAGCGGTGGCGATGGCCGCCGACCAGATCCGCCTGGGCAACGCCGACCTGATGCTGGCCGGTGGCACCGAGTCGATGTCGATGGTGCCGATGATGGGCAACAAGATCGCCATGGCTCCGAGCGTGTTCGACAACGACCACGTGGCGATTGCCTACGGCATGGGCATCACCGCCGAGAAGGTGGCCGAGGAATGGAAGATCAGCCGCGAAGACCAGGACGCCTTCGCCCTGGCCTCGCACCAGAAGGCGCTGGCAGCCATTGCCAACGGCGAATTCCGTGACGAGATCAGCCCGTACGAGATCGTCAGCCACCTGCCGGACCTGAGCAGCAGCCAGATCATCACCCGCAACCGCATTGCCGACACCGACGAGGGCCCGCGCGCCGAGTCCTCGCTGGAAGGCCTGGCCAAGCTCAAGCCGGTGTTCCGCAACGGCGCCTTCGGCGGCTCGGTCACCGCCGGCAATTCCTCGCAGATGAGCGATGGCGCCGGCGCCGTTCTGCTGGCCTCCGAACAGGCGATCAAGGATTACGGGCTGACCCCGCTGGCCCGCTTTGTCAGCTTCTCCGTGGCCGGCGTGCGTCCGGAAGTGATGGGCATCGGCCCGATTGCCGCGATCCCGAAGGCGCTCAAGCAGGCCGGCCTGAGCCAGGACCAGCTGGACTGGATCGAGCTCAACGAAGCCTTTGCCGCGCAGTCGCTGGCGGTGATCCGTGATTGCGGCCTGGATCCGTCCCGGATCAACCCGCTGGGCGGCGCCATCGCCCTGGGCCACCCGCTCGGCGCCACCGGCGCGATCCGCACCGCCACCCTGGTCCACGGCCTGCGCCGCCGCCAGCTCAAGTACGGCATGGTGACCATGTGCATCGGCACTGGCATGGGCGCGGCAGGCATCTTCGAAGCACTGTAAGCCAGCCGCTCACGATCGCCCCCCGCTCCGGGCAACAGAAAGGAGGCCGCAAGGCCTCCTTTTTGCTGTTCGCCAGCCGCTGCGAGGGGCAACGACGCATTACCGTCTGCAGGACGCACTCCAGCAGCCGGCGGCACAGCCGCTAAAATGCAGCGTCAGTCTTCGGCCGACTGTTGACGGCCCAGCCCTGACAAAACAGCCAACACCACAGACAGCCCCGAACACCGGCCCGGCGCAGCCAAACAGCCATTCATCATGCGCGCCGGCAGTCTGTGTGCAGCTACACGCGGGCGCGCGCAACCAGGCCAAACGCACTGGCTGCGCCCTGGCCGGGCGCGTCATCGCGTCATGACGCGTACAACATCGGAGATGGCAGGCTCGACTGGCTTCTGGTTATCTGGCACGCGGCAGCAGGCCGGAGTTCACTGCTTGCGCTGGGATTCCCGGGCGGCGAAAGGCACCACCTTGCGCTGGGTTGCGCTAGTGGCATCCAGCAGGTGGCAGCTATATTCCGGCACCAGCTGTTCCAGCAACGCGGCCAGCACAAGCAGGTCATAGTTCCGGGATGCCTCACGCATCTGGGCAAGGATCTGCATCACCGGCTCATGGGCAAACGAACGCACATTGGTCTCCAGCACCTTGGGGTGCGCGGTCGGCGTGTTGTGCTCGTCAGCGTAGTACAGGGTTTCATGCAGCTTCTCGCCGGGCCGCAGGCCGGAAAAAACGATCTGGATATCGCGACCGGGAACCCGCCCAGCCAGCCGGATCATCTGCTCGGCCAGTTTTACAATCGGTACCGGCTGGCCCATGTCCAGGGTATACACCGCACCCTTGGTTGACGAAGAAACTGCCTGCAGAATCAGCAGACAGGCTTCCGGGATGGTCATGAAGTAGCGCGTAACCCGTGGGTCGGTGACCGTTACCGGGCCACCGGCGGCGATCTGCTTGCGGAACAGCGGCACCACGCTGCCCGCAGAACCCAGCACATTGCCAAAGCGCACCGTGACAAAACGCGTGCGCGCCTGCTTGCGGTCCAATGCCTGGCAGACCATTTCCGCACCGCGCTTGCTCGCGCCCAGGGCATTGATGGGATTTACCGCCTTGTCGGTCGAAATCAATACAAACTGCCCCACTCCGGCCAGCACGGCGGCCTCGGCAACGGTATGGCTGGCCAGAACATTGTTGCGCACCGCTTCACGCAGCTGCGCCTCCAGCACCGGCACATGCTTGTAAGCCGCCGCGTGGAACACCGCATCGACCTGTGCGCGTGCCAGCGCATGCTTGATGACCGCAGGATCACCACAATCACCCAGTACGCAGATCAGCTCCACCGATGGAAAGCTGGCCCGCAGCTCACTCTCGATGGTCGACAGCAACAGCTCGCTGATTTCCACCAGCACCAGGCGTGTCGCGCCGTGACGAGCGCATTGGCGGCAGAGCTCGGAGCCGATTGAGCCACCGGCCCCGGTGACCAGAATCGAACGGGTACCCAGCCAATGCCGGATCAACGCCCAATCCGGTTGTACCGGCTGGCGACCGAGCAGGTCCTCGATCGAGACCTCCTTCAGCGCTGCCTCACGTCCGGCCAGCAGATCATCGACGGTCGGTGCGATCCGGTAAGGCAGGCCTGCTGCCTCGCAGAGCCCCATCACACGCTGCAAACCGGCCGAGTCCAGCCCGGGAATGGCGATGACCAGCAGTCTGGCGGCGGTCTCGCGTGCCACTTCCGGAACATCATCCAGGGTACCCAGAACCGAAAGACCGTGTAACTTTGCCCCCTTCAGATGGGGCGCATCATCGAGCAGGCCAATCGGGTCATATTCGCCGGAGCGGCGCAGGTCACGGATGAGCGTCGATGCCGTACTGCCTGCACCAAGTATCAGCACGCGCCGCATTGCGCCATCGCTGCGGCTGGCACGATAGTCACTCCAGGCCCGGTAGACCAGTCGCGGCATCCCCAGGAACGCTGCCAGCACGATCGGATACAGGGCCAGCACCGACAGCGGCACGCCCTCCAGACGCCTGAAGGCCAGGACCAGCACAATGGCCGCAACGCCAAGAAAACTGGCCCGGAAGATATTGCCGATATCCGTCACGCTGGCAAAGCGCCACAGCCCCTTGTAGAGCCCGACCTTCCAGAACACCAGCCCCTGCACGACCAGAACGATCGCAGTGGTCCAGCTGAACAACGGCAACGGGGGGGAATCCACCCAGATCGTGTAGCGGACAAAGTGCAGCAGCTGCCATGCCAGCCAGACCATGGCCAGATCATGGCCAATGACGGCAACCCGTGGAACATAGGCCAGCGCATCCTGCCAACGCCAACTGCTCATACCTTCTCCCTCAGCCCGCGTCGATCAATGCCGAACGTCGCCATTTCCATATCAGAACACCCGCACCCCAGAGCAGCAGTGAGGCCACTACGGCCCGGCCCAACGATTCACCGGCCATCAGCATCGCTGCTGCCATCAGCAACAGGGTAATCAGCCCATAGGACAGGGTAACCGCAGCATGGGTGGCGCCGGATTTGATGTACCACTGATACAGGTGCTCGGTATGTGCCTGCATCCAGCGGTCACCCCGGCATATTCTGGTGAGCAAGGTGAATCCCGCATCAATGAGAAAGACACTCATTGGCCACAAGGCGACGAGCGGCTGCACATTCTCGCTGCGGCGGACCACCAGGATCGTCAAACAGGCCATCAGCAAGCCAAGGGCACCACTGCCGACGTCGCCGAGAAAAATCCGTGCGCGCGGGAAATTGAATGGCAGGAAGGCCAGACAGGCCAACGCCACCAGCCACGCGCTGGATGCCAGCCCGCCGGGCAGCCAATAACCCATCACCAGTGCCACCAGACCAGCCTGACTGACCGCCAGTCCGTTGATGCCATCCATGAAGTTCCAGATGTTGATCAGGCCAACGGTCAGTGCAAATGCCGCCAGCGACCAGCCCAGACCCGCACCGTCACGCCAGACCAGGGCGGCCAGCAGGCCGCCCGCGAGCATGTGCACGATCAGCCGGGTCAGCGCGGGCAATGGGCGATGGTCATCCCACCAGCCGATGCCCGCAACCAAGGCCAGCGCCAGGCCGAAAACCAGCAGTTCCACCCGCCATGCAGGCACTACCAGCGCTGCCAACAGCGTGGCCAGCAGCAGACTGGCAACCAGCCCTGCCCCGCCCCCGCGAGGAGTCGCCACTTGATGACTGCGTCGCTCACCCGGGTGGTCAAGCAGCTGGAACCGGCGCGCATAATGCAGTGCCAACCAGCAACACCCCAGCGCGCAGACAAAGAAGACCAGCAGGATCCATCCTGCCTGTAAATCATTCATAGCACGGCAAAATTCATCAGCGGCTTGACCGAACCCCATTCCTTGCAACTGGGGCAATGCCAGTGATGGGTGCGCGCACCAAAGCCACACTTGGTGCAACGGTAGGCGGGATTGCTGACCAGCAATTGATCGGTGATGTGCTTCAGATCCTGCAGCGTGGCCACCGGATCGGCCGCTTCGGCCAGGGTCAGGTCGATCAACGCCGACTCCCCGCGCACCGACGGCCGGTCCTTGAGCTGGCGCCCCAGATAGGCACGCGCCGGGCCCACACCCTCCTGCTGCTCCATCAACTGGGTCAATGCCAGCACCGGAGCAATCCCGCGGTAGTGCTCGGTCATCTCCGCCAGAAAGGCCCGCGCTCCGGCGATGTCGCCTACCGCGCGGTAGTTCTTCATCAGCTGGGGCAGGATTTCCGGCAGGTAATCCGGATCATTGCGGGCGGCGCGCTCAAATGCGCGGACGGCTGCTTCATCGTTGCCAAAATCACTCTCAAGACGCCCTTCGATGATGCCCGCACGCACACTCATCGCATCGGCAGCGTTGGCCCGCGCAATGGATTCACGCGCCTGATCCAGGCGTCCGGCCGCGCGATGACGCTCGGCCAGCTCGCATTCGAACTGGGCAATCAGCTTGCCCATCGGCTCACCGGTGACCTCTTCATAACGGGTAGCGTTGTCGATGGCCTTTTCCCAGTCGCGCTCGGCCTGGTAAATGGCGATCAAATGCTTCAGCGCTGCCGGTGCACGCTGATCGATCCGGGCCAGATCAGTGAACACCGTTTCGGCCCGGTCCAGCAAACCGGACTTCATGTAGTCCTCGCCCAGCGCGAGCAAGGCCTGCACCCGCTGCGGGTCACTCAGGTCACTGCGGTTGGCCAGGCCCTGATGCAAACGGATGGCGCGGTCGACTTCACCACGTCGACGGAACAGGTGCCCCAGGGCCAGCTGGGTTTCAAAGGTTTCCTTGTCCAGCTCGGCAATATGCAAGAACAGCTCGATTGCCTTGTCCGGCTGTTCGCCGAGCAGGTAATTCAGGCCGCGGAAGTACGTACTGGACAGCCGGCTGACCTGGCTGTCGTTATGCCGTTCGCCGCCACGGCGACCAATTATCCAGCCAGCTACCGCTGCCAACGGCACAAAAAGGAAAAACCACAACCATTCGGTGATGAAGTCCATCGCAGATCACTCAGCTTGACATTGGAGACTAACGCAGCGCGGGACGCACTGGCCGCCAGAGTGGGGCTTGGGGCATGTCAATGAAGTGACCATGCACAGGCGCAGGCACATGCGCAAAGGCAGCAACAACCGGCACCAGAGAAATTTCAACGCAAATGTCTGCATACCGCAGGCCAGTGCCGGAGGTATCAAAAGGCGTTGCAAGTTCAGTCGCGCTCACTGAACACGGATTCCAGCGGCACCACGTCGGTGACACGCTCGCGCAATTCCTTGCCAGGCTTGAAGTGGGGAACATGCTTGCCAGGCAATGCCACCGGGTCGCCCGTTTTGGGGTTACGTCCCAGGCGTGGGGGACGGTAATGCAACGAGAAACTGCCAAAGCCGCGGATTTCGATTCGATCTCCTTCAGCCAAGGCGCCTCCCATCATCTCAAGCAATGATTTGACTGCCAGATCGACGTCATCGGCTTTCAGGTGAGCCTGACGCCGCGCGAGGATTTCAATCAGTTCGCTTTTGGTCATTGCACGCTCGAAGATGGAAGCTTGCGCAACAATGGCCCGGGAGCTCCCGGGCCATTGCCTTGTTTACCGCTTGAGCCGGACGATTACTCGCCCTTGCCGCCGAGCTGTGCACGCAGCAGCGCGCCCAGCTGGGTGGTGGCGCCCGAGGCAGAGGAGTATTCCTCCAGCACTTCGCGCATTTCAGCGTCGTCCTTGGCCTTGATCGACAGCTGCAGGGTGCGGCCCTTGCGGTCCATGCCCACGAACTTGGCTTCGACCTTGTCGCCGACCTTCAGGAACTGGGTGGCGTCGTCAACACGCTCGTTGGCGATGTCACGGGCCATCACGTAGCCTTCGATGCCGTCAGCCAGTTCAATGGTGGCGCCCTTGGCATCCACTTCCTTCACCACGCCTTCGACCTTGGAACCCTTCGGGTTGGAAGCCATGTACTGACCGAACGGGTCCTGCTCCAGCTGCTTGACGCCCAGCGAGATGCGCTCACGCTCCGGATCGACTGCCAGCACAACTGCTTCCAGGGTGTCGCCCTTCTTGTAGTTGCGCACGACGTCTTCGCCGGTGGTGTTCCAGCTGATGTCGGACAGGTGGACCAGACCGTCGATGCCACCGTCCAGACCGATGAAGATGCCGAAATCGGTGATCGACTTGATCTGACCGGACACCTTGTCGTTCTTCTTGTGGATGGCAGCGAAGGTTTCCCACGGGTTGGCAGCAACCTGCTTCATGCCCAGCGAGATGCGACGACGCTCTTCATCAACGTCCAGCACCATCACTTCGACTTCGTCACCAACCTGCACAACCTTGGACGGGTTGACGTTCTTGTTGGTCCAGTCCATTTCCGAAACGTGCACCAGGCCTTCGACGCCCGGCTCGATTTCGACAAATGCGCCGTAATCGGTCACGTTGGAGACCTTGCCGAACACGCGGCTGTTGGCCGGGTAACGACGGGCGATGTTCTCCCACGGATCCTCGCCCAGCTGCTTCAGGCCCAGCGAAACGCGGTTGCGCTCGCGGTCGAACTTCAGCACGCGCACGTCCAGCTCGTCGCCGACGTTGACCACTTCGGACGGATGGCGCACGCGCTTCCATGCCATGTCGGTGATGTGCAGCAGGCCGTCGATACCGCCCAGGTCCACGAATGCGCCGTAGTCGGTCAGGTTCTTGACCACACCCTTCAGGATGGCGCCCTCGACCAGCTTGTCCATCAGTGCTTCGCGCTCTTCCGAGTGCTCCGACTCAACGACGGCACGACGCGACACGACAACGTTGTTGCGCTTGCGGTCCAGCTTGATCAGCTTGAACTCCAGCTCCTTGCCTTCCAGGTAGGCCGGGTCACGGACCGGACGCACGTCGACCAGCGAACCCGGCAGGAATGCGCGGACGTCCTTGATGTCGACGGTGAAGCCGCCCTTGACCTTGCCGCTGATGCGACCGGTGATGGTTTCGTTCTTTTCCAGAGCTTCTTCCAGCTCGTCCCACACCATTGCGCGCTTGGCCTTCTCGCGCGACAGCACGGTTTCGCCGAAGCCGTTTTCCAGCGAGTCCAGGGCGACCTTGACCAGATCGCCTTCGGCCACGTCGATTTCGCCAGCATCGTTACGGAACTGTTCGATCGGCACGATGCCTTCGGACTTCAGGCCGGCGTTGATCACCACCACGTCGCCGCGGACAGCAACAACGGTACCGGTGACGATGGCGCCCGGCTTCAGCTTGGCCAGATTGGTCTGGCTGGCTTCAAACAGTTCGGCAAAAGATTCGGCAAAAGATTCGGTCATTTGAGATTACTCAGATTGAACACACAGACAGGGGGATCGTCATCGATGCCCGGCTGTCCGCCCGGTTAGTCGACCCCGGTACAGCAGGTCGCGTGTGAAGTGAAAGAACCCGCCAGGCGTCATTGCCGGGCGGAAGGGTTTACAGCAATTGCTACAACTTCAGCCGCCCGAAAGTGGCCAACCTGCCAGTACCGCCAGCGGCGGCACCTGTAGTGATGCGACAACCCCTCACGGGGTCGCCGGTGCCGGCAGCAGGTCCAGCACGCGGGCCACGACGTCATCGATGCCCATACCGCTGGTATCGATTACAACGGCGTCATCGGCCGGCTTCAGCGGCGCCACGGTACGCTGTGCATCACGCGCATCGCGGGCCATGATTTCACGCAGAAGGTCGTCAAAGTTAACGCAAACACCCTTCTGACTCAACTGTTTATGCCGCCGCTGCGCGCGCTCCTCGGCGCTGGCGGTCAAAAAGACCTTGTACTGGGCATCGGCAAAAATCACCGTACCCATGTCGCGGCCATCGGCCACAAGGCCTGGCGCGCGCCTGAACGCCCGCTGACGCTCCTTCAGGGCCGAGCGCACTTCCGGGATGGCGGCAATGGCCGAAGCCACCGCGCCGGTAGTCTCCAGGCGCAATTCATCGGTGGCATCGACACCGTTGACCAGGACCCGCAGCTCACCTTCGGCACGCTCGACGAACTCGACCTGGGTGTCAAAGGTGCAGCGCACCAGTGCCGCCGCATCGGAAATATCCAGATTGGCCCAGCTGGCCGCCACACCCACCGCGCGATACAGCGCACCGGAATCCAGGTAATGCCACCCCAACCGCCGGGCAACAATGCGACTGACGGTACCCTTACCGGCCCCGGAAGGGCCATCAATGGTGAGAACGGTGGCAAGCTCGGTCATGAGGGAGACACTGGTGGACAAGCCGCCATTCTACTCCTTACCGCAGCCTCCAGCCGAACCGCCGCCAACGACAGACTTGTGCCGCGGCACAGAGGGCCGGTAGAATGGCGGGCTTGAACAAGCGCCTTGTCACCGGAGCGACATTGCATGTCCGCGGCGCGCTTACCAGATAACCACCGTTTACGCCGAGGTATGCCATGAAAGTTTTGTCCTCCCTGAAGTCGGCAAAGGCTCGTCACCGTGATTGCAAGGTCGTCCGCCGTCGCGGCAAGATCTTCGTGATCTGCAAGTCGAACCCGCGCTTCAAGGCTCGTCAGCGCTGAGCCTGCCCGGCTCTGCTGATCCTCACGGCAGCGTCACAGTGCCGTGAATTCACAAAAAACCGCCCTGTGGCGGTTTTTTGTTGCCCGATTTTTGCTGTAATCGCAACCTGATCTCAAGCTGGGGAGTAAGAGCATGATGCGTCTTCTGATTGTGGCCACCGCATTGGCCTTGACCGCCGTCACTGGCACCGCCCACGCCGACACACTGTTGATTGACCGGGCCAACAACAAGCCTGCCAGCGTAATTCCGGCCCGCGGCCAGAGCATGGACCAGGTCCGGGCCAGCTTCGGCGAGCCGACTGCGCGGCTGGAGCCACGTGGCGGCCAGAAACGCCAGTGGCCGACCATCAACCGCTGGACCTACCCGCAGTTCGTGGTCTACTTTGAAAAATCCCGGGTCATCGACGTCGTCGCCACCCAGGCCCGACCGGAAGAAATCGGCCCCAAGCCGCCGGTGCTGTAATCCCCTGCCAGTTGCTGGCACCCCTCCCTCGCCGGCGCGCCGGCAGTTGCCTGAATATCAATGACCGAGAACCTGCGTTTCCCGGCCGAATGGGAGTCCCAGTCGGCCATCCTGATTGCCTGGCCCCATGCCGACACCGACTGGGCTGACCGCCTGGGCCAGGTTGAAGAGACCTACATCGCGCTGGTGGCAGCGATTACCCGTTTCCAGCCGGTGGTGATCTGCGTGGCTGACGACGACCTGGAGACCTACGCCGAAATGCGCCTGCGCTCCAACCGGGTGGACATGCAGCGCGTGCGTTTTGTCACGGTGGCCTATGACGACACCTGGCTGCGCGACTCCGGTCCGATCACCCTCAAAAACGCCGATGGCAGCTTCCGCCTGCTGGATTTCCGTTTTACCGGCTGGGGCGGCAAGTTCGAGGCCAGCCGCGATGACCAGCTGGTCGGCGCACTGTTTGACGCCGGCCTGTTTGCCGATGCGCAGCGGGAAGTCATCGACTTTGCGCTGGAAGGCGGCGCCATCGATACCGACGGCCAGGGCACCCTGCTGACCACCTGGCAGTGCCTGCATGAACGCCACCCCGACACCAGCCGCGAGCAGCTCAGCGCCCGGCTGGCCAGCTGGCTCCGGCAGGACCGCGTGCTCTGGCTGGACCACGGCTATCTGGAAGGCGATGACACCGACGCCCATGTCGACACCCTGGTGCGCTTTGCCTCGCCCAGCTCGATCGTCTACCAGGCCTGCGATGACATCAATGACAGCCACTACGGCGAGCTCCAGGCCATGGGCCGCGAACTGGAAGCCCTGCGCACCCGCGAAGGCGCCCCGTACACGCTGTTCCCGCTGCCCTGGGCGCAGCCGGTGATGGACGATGGCCGCCGTCTGGCCGCCTCGTATGCCAACTACCTGATCCTCAACGGCGCGGTACTGATGCCGGCCTATGGCGATCGAGCCGATGACGCGGCCCGCGAGGTGCTGGCAGCGGCTTACCCGGACCGCGAGATCGTCCAGGTACCCTGCCGCCCCTTGATCTGGCAGAACGGCAGCCTGCACTGCATCACCATGCAGCTGCCGGCCGGCCTGCTGGCCAGCGCATAATTGTCCGCGGGCGCACGCCATTGCGCCCGCCACTGTCTCCTGATGCGGCCATCGGCCGCATCACCCGCACGCAGGATTTTTGTTCATGAGCCGCTCCCGCACCCTGACCGTCGCGCTGATCCAAGAGCGCAACCACGGCGACGCTGCCGCCAACCTCGCGGTGATTGCAGCCCGCGTTGCCGAAGCCGCCGCCAAGGGCGCCCGACTGGTGCTGCTGCAGGAACTGCACAACGGCGCCTACTTCTGCCAGCACGAATCAGTGGACGAATTCGACCTGGCCGAGACCATCCCCGGCCCCAGCACCGAGTTCCTGGGCAACCTGGCACGCCAGCACGGCGTGGTGATCGTCGGTTCGCTGTTTGAAAAGCGCGCCACCGGGCTGTATCACAACACCGCCGTGGTGCTGGAAACCGACGGCCGCCTGGTCGGCAAGTACCGCAAGATGCACATCCCCGATGATCCGGGCTTCTACGAGAAGTTCTACTTCACCCCGGGCGACCTGGGCTTCACCCCGATCGACACCTCGGTCGGCCGCCTGGGCGTGCTGGTGTGCTGGGACCAGTGGTACCCGGAAGCGGCACGGCTGATGGCGCTGGCAGGTGCGGACCTGCTGCTGTATCCCACCGCCATCGGCTGGGATCCGGAGGATGTGCCGGAAGAAAAGACCCGCCAGCGTGATGCCTGGGTGCTCAGCCACCGCGGCCATGCCGTGGCCAATGGCCTGCCGGTGCTGTCCTGCAACCGGGTCGGTCACGAAACCTCGCCACTGGGCGCCTCGGGCATCGACTTCTGGGGCAACAGCCATGTGCTTGGCCCACAGGGCGAGTTCATCGCCGAAGCCGGCACCGAGGCCACGCTGCTGGTGGTGGACGTGGACCTGGGCCGCAGCGAGCATGTGCGCCGGATCTGGCCCTTCCTGCGCGACCGCCGCATTGATGCCTATGCCGACCTGACCCGCCGCTACATCGACTGAGGCCTTGCAGATGCCCGTGCACATCCGCCCCGTCACTGTTGATGACATGCCGGCCATTACCGCCATTTATGCGGTAGAGGTCACCGATCTGGTCAACACCTACGAATACGACGTGCCGGACACAGCTGAAATGACCCGGCGGATGCAGGACATCTGCGCGCGCGGCTTTCCCTACCTGGTTGCCGAACGGGATGGCCAGGTGGTCGGCTATGCCTATGCCAACACCTACCGCAGCCGCATCGCCTATCAGTGGACAGTTGAAAACTCGGTCTATGTCGCCGCCGCTGCGCAAGGGCATGGCGTCGGCAGCGCCCTGCTCGGCGCGCTGATTGATGCCTGCACCCAGCGCGGCTACCGGCAGATGGTGGCGGTGATCGGCGAGCCTTCCAATACCGCGTCCATTGCCCTGCATGAACGCTTTGGCTTTACCCATGTCGGCACCTTTGTCGGCCTGGGCCGCAAGCACGGGCGCTGGCTGGATACCGTGCAGATGCAGCGCCCGCTCGGACCGGGCAATACCTGCCCACCGGACAATGAAGGTTGAACATGACTGATGTAACCCCGGCCACTACCGGCCTGGACGGCGCGCTGGCTGACCAGCCGGTGCGCGTGGTGGAACGCGATGGTGTCCACTTCACCCTGCTGGGCACCGCCCATGTGTCACCGGCCAGTGTCGCCGCCGTGGAAGCGGCCATTGGCTCGGGCCGGTTCGATGCCGTCGCCGTCGAGCTGGACGGGCAGCGCCTGGCCGCGATGGAAGATCCGCAGGCGATGGCACGGATGGACCTGGTGGAGGTCATCCGCAAGGGGCGCATTCCGTTGTTTGCAGCCAACCTGGCGCTGGCCGCATATCAGCGCCGCCTGGCTGAGCAACTGGAGATCGAGCCCGGCGCCGAACTCAAGCGTGCCGTCACCGCCGCACGCCAGCGCCAGTTGCCGGTGCAGCTGATCGACCGTGAGGTCGGCCTGACCTTCCGCCGCGCCTCCAAGCGTCTTGGGCTGTGGGGCAAGCTGCAGCTGGTCAGCGGCATCGCCGCCGGCCTGCTGTCCAAGGAAGAAGTCGGCGAGGCGGAGATCGAAAAGCTCAAGCAGGGCGACATGCTCGAAGCCAGCTTCGGCGAGTTTTCCCGGCAAAGCCCGGCCCTGTACGAAGCGGTGATCGCCGAGCGTGACCGCTACATGGCCGCACGCCTGCGCGAGGAAATCCACCTGGCCGGAGCCGATGGCGCAGCGGTGCCGAAAAACGTGCTGGCCGTGGTCGGTGCCGGCCACTTGGCCGGTCTGGCACGCCACCTGGAAGAAGACCAGGACGATGCCACCAGCATCCGCCAGGCACTGGAAGCGGTGCCGGTCAAACGCAACATCCCCTGGTTCACCCTGGCGGTGCTGGCCGTGATTGTCAGCGGCATCGTCTACGGCTTCGCCTCCGGCGGCATGGGCATGGGCGCCGAACTGCTGGCCACCTGGGCCTTGCTCACTGGCGGGCTGGCCGGTCTGGGCTGCCTGGCCGCGCGCGGTCACCCGCTGAGCATCCTGACCGCCCTGGTAGCCGCACCGTTCAAGCCGTTCCGGCTGAGCATCCCGACCGGCGCCTTCGCCTCACTGGTGGAGGCGCGTCTGCGCAAACCGGCCTATGCCGACTTCATGGCGCTGCGCGATGACACCCAGCATCTGGCCGGCTGGTACCGCAACCGGATTACCCGGGTCCTGCTGGTGTTCCTGCTGACCAATGTCGGTAGCGCGGCCGGCCTGTGGCTGACCATCGCCCGTTTTGGCAGCCGTCTGAGCGGCTGATAGGCCCCGGTTGCTGCCACTGGTTGCAGCAACACTGAATGTGCAGGCTATACTCAGCCCGTTCCGTGTCCCCACGGCGGAACGACCAGACACCTGCACACCGGACCTTACCAATGCGCATCACGCCGTTGACCGTTTGCCTTGCTCTGGCCGTCTGCCTGCCGTCGGCCCTGTGGGCCGTGCCGGCCCAGGCCCAGACTCCGCCCACCCCCAACCCGGCCAATGGCCGTCAATTGGCCTATACCTGCCAGGGCTGCCATGGGGTGACCGGCTACAAGAACGTCTACCCCAGCTACAAGGTTCCAAGAATCGGCGGGCAGTCGGCCGCGTACCTGAGCCAGGCCCTGCACGCCTACCGTGACGGCAAGCGTGTGCACCCGACCATGCAGGCACAGTCCGGCAGTTTCAGCGAGCAGGACATCGCCGATCTGTCCGCCTACCTGTCCAGCCTGGAGTGACTGCCGCCATGCCCTTGATTGCCACCCGCCTGTTGCTGGCCAGCCTGGTACTGGTCGGCGCCACTGCCTGCACCCCGCAGAGTGACCCTGAAACCGGCCGCAGCCTGGCGCCTTCGGCCGGCCTGCCTGCCGCCAATGCAGCCGCCGGACAGGCCGTTGCCCAACGCAAGGGCCAGGCCACCGGCCAGAGCTGCATCGATTGTCATGGCGCCGATGGCAATGCGCCGATTGACCCCAGCTACCCGAAAATCGGTGGCCAGTATGCCGATTACCTCGCCCACGCCCTGGTCGGCTACCGTGACGGCAGCCGCCAGCATGTGCTGATGAACCCGCAGGCAGCCGACCTCAGTGACCAGGAAATCGCCGATGTGGCGGCCTGGTTTGCCAGCCGCCCCAGCCAGCTGCGCGATCTCACCACCCTGCCCTGAAGGGCCTGCCAGAGCCACCCGCCGCTACGGCAGCCCTTGCCGGCTGCCATTGTCGTCCTGCAGTGCCGGCTTGAACGGGATGTCCGGCGCGGGCCGTGCCCGCGCTGGCTGCTCCTGCATGTTCACGTCGGTCACGCCGCATCCGCCACCGAACTGCAGCAAGGAGATCACACAGCTGATCGTGCCGCTGCCACCGGGCAACGGAAT
The DNA here is from genome assembly GCF_001431525.1 of Stenotrophomonas koreensis. Taxonomy (GTDB): domain Bacteria; phylum Pseudomonadota; class Gammaproteobacteria; order Xanthomonadales; family Xanthomonadaceae; genus Stenotrophomonas; species Stenotrophomonas koreensis. Next base: position 360,615 of record NZ_LDJH01000006.1, on the reverse strand, counting down.
CTCGACCTGTCGGATCCCCTGGCGCACCCACTCGGCCAACAGCGACTCATTGGGCACCCAGTAGCGGTCAAAGCGCCCGGCGCGATGCCCGGGCGGCGGCCGGCGCAGCCATGTTCCGCCAGCATCCAGGCGTTGACGCGTCCACTGGTCATTCTCTCCGCCCGGTGCTCCGCGCCTGGCCTGGGCCGGTGGCAAGTCTGCCGCGCGCAGCCCGGCGGGCATGCCCGCACGGGCTGAATCCCCCGTGGCGGGGCCGACAGCGGACCAGTCATCGCTGCCGGCCGTACGCCGCGACCAATCCTGGGCGGTACCGGCCGCAGCGCGGTATCCGTCCTCGGTCGCGGCCGCCGCTCCAGCCGATACCGGCGGCGCAGCCATGCCGGCCGGCTCGGCACGGGGTTGCGCCGCTGGCGCTTCGGCACCCTCCGCAAGCAGGCGTCCGTCCACAGGCAACGGCGTGGCCCGCGCGGGCAGGTGGATTTCGCGCTCGGCCACCGCCAGTGCGCGGCCTGCTGCGTCCGGAACGGCAATCGACGGTACTACCTTCAGCCCGGCGATCGATGGGGCCAACTGGCGCAGCGCGACTTCATGCTCGGGCACCGACGGCACCTCCAGCGTACTGCCCGCCTTCAGCGGCGCGGCGGGCTGCACGCCGGTCAGTTGCGGCGCAGGTTGCCGCAGGGCAATGTCGCGCTCGGCCACGGCCAACGCCGGCGCATCCCGCACCGCTGGAATCGCCAGCTGGCCTACCGGCACGGGTGCCACCGAGGGAGCCGCGATGGCCATCGGGATACTGCGCTCAGGCACGGCCAGGGTGCGCGGCGCCACGACCACCGGTGCGGACGGCAACACGACAGACCTTGCCTTCGGCACGGCCGATGCCAGTTCCAGCGTACGTTCGACAACGGCCAGCTCCGGCGCCTGCTCGAGCACAAAATCCAGCGGCCGCGGCGCAATGGCGCGTAGCGGTGGTGGCGTCTGCACCATCACTGGCAGCTCGGCTGCCGGCGAAACCTCCGCCGCCAATACCGGCGGCGGAGGTAAGGGCCGCACATCGGGCTCCGCCGCCAGTGGCGTTGGCGTCTGCAGCGGCAGGCTTTCCCCGGCCGGGACGGTGGGCAACGCAGCGGTGGCAGCGCTGTCAACCGCCACTACCTCGACCGTCGCGTCTGCCGCCGCCGCATCGGTCAGGCGTGATGCGCCAGTCCGCTGGACCGCTGGCTGGCTGGCAGCGGCCGACCTTGCCACTGCCGCCTCACCACTGCCCGCGTCTGCCATCTGCCCCTGCTCCTGTCCGGCGGAGACGAAGCGCAGGGCCATCCGTTCACCCTGCTGCTCCCCCGCCGTCATCGGCATCGAGCTGCGCACCAGCGCTATCCACAGCAACAGCAGCACAAACCCCAGGTGCAGCCCGGCACTGAGCACCGCCGCAACCAGACGCAGCATGCGCTGATCGGCCGCCGGCTCCGGACCCATCTGCCAGCACAGCAGCGCCAGCCAGGCCGGCCAGGCCGAGGGCGCCGGCCGCTTCTGCACTACCGGACAGGCCTGCAGGCAGGCGATCATCGCATCGCGCCGCGTCGGTACCGGTCTGGGGTACAGCCGCATCCACAGCGACCAGCGCTGTTGAACAAAAACATCGGGCGCGGAATGAACGCGCCCGAGAATGCCGTCGATGATGTCCTGACGGCGCGATTGGCTCACCGGCAGCAACCTGGCGTATCAGCCGGCATCAGTGCGCGGGATGTACGGTGCCGTACCGCTTTCGTGGTCGGTCGCATCGCGTACGGCCGTCACCCCGGGCACCTTGCTGATCAGCGTTTTTTCAATGCCCTGCTTCAAGGTGACATCGGCCATCCCGCAGCCATGACAGCCACCGCCAAAACGCAGCAGCACCACGCCGTCGGCAGAAACTTCCTGCACCGAGACCCGGCCGCCATGCGAGGCCAGCTGCGGGTTCACCTCGTTCTCGACCACCCAGGCCACGCGCTCGACCATCGAGGCCGTTTCGGGCGGCGCATCGCCCTTGATCCGCGGCGCCTTGATCGTCAGCTGCTGGCCACCGTTGGCGTCGACCAGATCGATCTGCGCACCGTCCAGCCAGGCCACGCTGGTGGCCGCGACATACACGGTGAAACCGTCACAGTCGATCGCCCATTCATCGCCGACCAGGTCAGCCGGCTCGGCGAACTCAAGGCGTGCGTCGGCCTGCGGCGTACCCGGCTCGATGGCCTGCAGGCGCACCCCCATGCCGGGCACGGATTCACGTTCAATCAAACGGCGGAAATAGCGCTGCGCGCTGTCAGAGATCTGGATCATGGCACTATTCTAGCCTTGTCCTGCGCGCTGGCGGTTGGCGCGCCTCATTCAACCCGGAGAGCCCATGACCCAGCCCATCGACCTGTACAGTGCCCGCTGCATTCCCCGCTCCGGCGCCGAACATCGCCTCAGCGTGGCCGAGCTGGACGCCTATCTGGCCAGGCTTCCCGGCTGGGAACTGGTCGCTGATGGCAAAGTGCTGCAGCGCCGCTTCAATTTTGCCGACTATTACCGGACGCTGTCCTTCGTCAATGCACTGGCCCACATTGCCCACCGCCAGGATCACCATCCGGACCTCTCGGTGCACTACGACCGGGTGCTGGTGCACTGGTCAACACACGACGTTGGCGGGCTGAGCCTTAATGATGTGATCTGCGCTGCCCAGACCAGCGCGTTGACCGAGTAAACCGCCATGAACCCACGTATTGCGCTCCTGTTGCCTACGGCCCTGCTGCTGGCTGCCTGCCAGGGCGACCAGCCAGCCCCCAGCCAGGCCACGCCTGCCCCCACTCCGGTCGCTGCCATCTCGACCCCGCCGCCAGCGTACCCGGCCGAAGTTGCCTGTACCGGCGGCGAAGGCACCAGCGTGCTGAAAGTCAGCATCGGCCCGGCCGGCATCCCCGAACAGGTTGTCGTCCTGACCAGCTCGGGCATCCCGGCACTGGACCAGGCCGCACAGGCCGCAGTGGAAGGCTGGAAGTTCCGCGCCGCCACCCGCAACGGGCAGCCAGTCAGCGCCAGCATCCAAGTGCCGGTGACCTTCCGGCTGCCTGCCGAGCTGCCCAACGACTGCTACCTGGTACAGGAACGCCTGCGTCGCGGCGGTTGATGGATGTCAGCCTTCGGCGTCGCCTTGCTGGTCACCACCGCCGCGGGCCTGGCCACCGGCATTGGCGCGACGCTGGTACTGTTCACCCGCCGCCCCAGCCTGCGTCTACTGGCCTTCGGGCTGGCGTTCGCGGCCGGGGCGATGGTGTATGTCTCACTGGCTGAAATCCTGCCCAAGGCCACCGTTGCCTTCACCGGCGTGCATGGCGCCCGCCTTGGCCCGGCCTGGGCAACGGCGGCCTTCCTCTGTGGCCTGCTGCTGATCGCCGTACTGGACCGGCTGCTGCCCAATCCGCACCACAGTCTGGACAAGGACGAGCCGCAGCGGGCTGCCGACAGCGCCGTCCATCTGCGCAAGGTCGGCCTGCTCACTGCCATCGCCATCGGTGCGCACAACCTGCCAGAAGGGCTGGCCACCTTCTTTGCCACCCTGCAAAGCCCGGCGCTGGGCCTGCCCCTGGCCCTGGCCATTGCGGTGCACAACATTCCCGAAGGGGTTGCCATCGCCATCCCGGTGTTTGCGGCCACGCAGTCGCGACGGCTGGCCATTGGCATCAGCCTGGCGGCGGGCCTGGCCGAACCACTGGGCGCATTGATCGGCTACGCCGTGCTCGGCCAGGCGCTGTCGGCAACCAGCTACGGCTGGGTGTTCGGGCTGATAGCCGGCATCATGGTGTTCCTGTCACTGGATGAGCTGCTGCCGGCCGCCAAACGCCATGCCGCCGGCCATGAAACGGTGTATGGCCTGATTGCCGGCATGGCCCTGGTGGCCATCAGCCTGGTGCTGTTTGCGTGGTAGGCCAACAGCACCGGCGCCGGGCAGTCAGCGCCCCAAACGCTCCAGCACCTGGGCCAGCTCCGGTGCCAGCGGTGCACTGAGCAGATACGGGCGCTTGCCACCATCGAGGCGGAACTCCAGCGAAGCGGCGTGCAGGAACAGGCGTTTGAGCCCGACCTGCTCGCGCAGGCGCCTGCTGACCACCTCATCGCCATATTTGTCATCACCGGCGACCGGATGGCCGATGTACTGCGCGTGCACCCGGATCTGATGGGTGCGGCCGGTTTCGATGCGCACCTGGCAAAAGGAATGGCCGCCGCGGCGCTCCAGCACGGTGAAATGACTGACCGAGGGTTTGCCGATCGCATTGACCTGGACGTGGCGCTCCCCGCCCTGGCGCAGACCAACGTGCAGGGGCGCATCCACGGTCATCACCCCGTCGGGCATGCGCCCGACCAGCAGGGTCAGATAATGCTTGATGATGCCGGCACCATGATCCTCGCGCAGCAGGGCCTGCAGTTCCGTCAATGCCGAGCGCTTCTTGGCCACGATCAGCAGCCCGGAGGTGTCACGGTCCAGCCGGTGCACCAGCTCGAGCATCTTGCCCGGACGCAATGCGCGCAGGGTCTCGATCGCGCCATGGCTGATCCCGCTGCCGCCATGGCTGGCCACCCCCGAGGGTTTGTTCAGTGCCAGCAGGTATTCATCCTCGAACACGATCGCCTCTTCCAGGCGCTTCATGAACGCCTCCGGCGGACCGGCCTTCTGCTGGCCCTCGCTCTCCAGCCGTACCGGCGGAATGCGCACCTCGTCACCGGCTTCCAGCTTGCGTTCGGCCTTGGCCCGGCCACCATTCACCCGCACCTGGCCGGAACGCACGATCTTGTACACCAGTGAACGCGGCGCGCCCTTCAACTGGCCCAGCAAGAAGTTGTCCAGGCGCTGGCCAGCACGGTCTTCGGACACGCGCACCATGCGCACGCCGGGTTTGTCAGCACCGGGCTGAGAGGTCACATCAGAAGCATTCATATAGGCACGTATTCTGTTACACTCGAGCGGCGATATAAGGGATTGATTTCGCTGCGGGTTGAACGGGCCGAAAGCCCCGCCCCCAGCGGGTCCGGCTTAAGTTCGCTGCCACCGCCCCCGGGGCGGCCATGTTAGCGGCTCACCGGCCTTCCCGGCCATCGCCTGGCACCACAAGTGCCTGCGCTGAACATGTCCCGCGCGGCGAGGCCAGAAGTTGGCACCGCCGCCGGTCCTGCAACACACCAAAACTTAAATGAGCGCTCCCGCGGCCTGCCGTGGTGTCGTAGCGCTGGACGCCCGGCCCCTTCCCCGCGCATGCGCGACTAAGGGCCGGACAGTGGCCAGAGGCGAAACCCCATGGCGTTCCGCGCGGTAGCAGCGCGCGAGGAACGCACAATGAAGCGAATGCTGATCAATGCCACGCAGGCTGAAGAACTGCGCGTGGCAATTGTCGACGGACAAACCCTGTACGACATCGATATCGAACAGCCGTCCAAGGAACAGAAGAAGTCCAATATCTACAAGGGCCGTATCACGCGACTGGAACCGTCGCTGGAAGCGGCCTTTGTCGAATACGGCGGCGACCGCCATGGCTTCCTGCCGTTGAAGGAAATCTCCCGCGATTACTTCCAGGCCGGTGTTGACCACAACAAGGCCAGCATCAAGGAACTGTTGCGTGAAGGCCAGGAAGTCGTTGTCCAGGTCGACAAGGAAGAACGCGGCAACAAGGGCGCGGCGCTGACCACGTTCATCTCGCTGGCCGGCCGCTACATGGTGCTGATGCCCAACTCGCCGTCCGCCGGCGGTGTCTCGCGCCGGATCGAGGGTGAAGACCGTGCCGCGCTGAAGGAAGCGCTGGACAAGCTCAACATCCCCGACGACATGGGGGTGATCATCCGCACCGCCGGTGTTGGCCGCGATGCCGAAGAGCTGCAGTGGGACCTGGATTACCTGCTGCAGGTCTGGAAGTCCATCGCCGAAGCCGCGCTGACCAAGCCGGCCCCGTTCCTGATTTACCAGGAGTCACGCCTGATCGTACGCGCGTTGCGCGACTACCTGCGTGCCGATATCGGCGAGATCCTGGTCGACACCCAGGAGATGTATGACACCGCCCGCGAGTTCATGCAGCAGGTGATGCCGCAGACCCTGCGCAAGCTGCGTCATTACAAGGACGACATTCCGCTGTTCAACCGTTTCCAGATCGAATCGCAGATCGAAGCGGCCTACGAGCGGCATGTCCGCCTGCCGTCCGGCGGCTCGATCGTGATGGATCAGACCGAGGCGCTGACCGCGATCGACGTCAACTCCGCGCGCGCCACCAAGGGCGGCGACATCGAGGAAACCGCATTCAACACCAATCTGGAAGCGGCCGAGGAAGTGGCCCGCCAGTTGCGCCTGCGTGACCTCGGCGGGCTGGTGGTGATCGACTTCATCGACATGGCCTCCTCCAAACACCAGCGCGAGGTCGAAAACCGCCTGCAGAATGCGCTCAAGTATGACCGTGCCCGCATCCAGCTGGGCCGCATCAGCCGTTTCGGCCTGATGGAAATGAGCCGCCAGCGCCTGCGTCCGAGCCTGGGTGAATCCAGCCAGCTGGTCTGCCCGCGTTGCGAAGGCCAGGGGCGCATGCGCAGCATTGAATCGCTGTCGCTGTCGATCATCCGCGTGACCGAAGAGCATGCGATGAAGGAAAACACCGGGCAGGTGCTGGTCCAGGCCCCGGTGGAGATTGCCAACTTCCTGCTCAACGAAAAGCGCGGTGCACTGCGCGAAATCGAGCAGCGGCACAAATCACCGATCATCATCGTTGCCGACGAGCAGTTGCACTCGCCGCATTACACGGTTACCCGCCTGCGTGAAAACGAGCTGGGCGAGGAAACCAGCAAGCCCAGCTACCAGCGTGGCACCCCACGCAAGCTGCCGGTACTGGCCTTGACCAAGGCACAGCTGAACATTCCGGCCACCCCGGCAGTCACCAATGTCAAGCACAGCCAGCCCGCTCCGGTGCGTGAGCCGGTCCCGGTACAGCCGGTTGCTCCTGCGCCGGCACCGCCCCAAGCACCGGCCAGCACCGGCTTCATCGGCTGGATCAAGCGTCTGTTCGGTGCCACCGAAACCGATAGCCGCCCGGCGCCGGCAAAGTCGGACAACAACCGCAACCCGCGCAACAACCGCAACAATCGCGGCAACAAGGACGGCCACAACCCGCAGCAGCGGCAGAAGGACAAGCCGCGCGATGAGCGCCGTCGCCAGGACGCCGACAAGCCGGCCCAGCAGGCAATGGCCCAGTCCCAGCCGGTGCGCGCAGACCTGGAAAAGATGCCGCGTGAAGACGGCCAGCAAGGCAGCAAGCGCCAGAAAAACCGTAACCGCGGCAAGGAACAGGGCAGCAACACTGCCGGCAGCGGCCAGCAAGCGGGCAATCCGCAAGGCAATGGCAGCCAGCAGACACCGAACCAGCAGGGTGGCGAGCGCAGCAACCCGCGCCAGAACAGGGGCGGTGACAAGCCGCAATCCGCGCCCGAGCGTGGCGAGCGCACCGGCCGCGCCCAACCGGCACCGGTAGCCGAGAGCGCCGCTGTTGAAAGCCTGCCGGCTACTGACGTGGCCAGCACTGCGGTGGCCGCGGCAACAATGACCGGCACTGCCGTCATCGCCACCGCTTCGGGCGTACAGGCAGCGCCGGCAGCAGCCAATGCCGCCGAGCCGACCGACAGCTCCGCACAGGGCAATGACGAGGCAGCCAGCCCGGCAGCAGAAGTGTTGGGCAATGCCGAGCCCGGTGATGAAAGCAGCGCCGAAGCAGGCCGCCGTCGCCGTGGTCGTCGCGGTGGTCGTCGTCGTCGCCGCAATGGCAACGAAGGCAGCGCCAGCGGCGAAGAGGGTGAAAACAACGACAGCCTGTCTGACCTGCTGGGCGATGATGCCGAGCATGAGGGCGATGACACTGGCCAGGAGCATGCCGGCACAACCGAGCGCGCGGCCAAACCGGCAGTGACTACCCCCAGCATGGAGTTCGACTTTGATGACGAGCCCAACCCGGCTAGGCTGCAGCAACGCAGTGCCAGGACTGCCCCCCTTGGCCAGCCGGTGCAGACCAGCGAGCAGACCCTGGCCATGGCAGTAACCGCCACGGCGACGGCTGCGGCCGAACCGGCAGCAACGGCACCGCAATCTGCCCAGGCCAGCACTCCGGACAGTCCGGCAGTTGCGGTTCAAGCCCAGGCCCAGCAGCCGGCAGCCACCACTGCTGCCGATGCCGGCAGCACGGCAGCGGTGACCCAGGTCAGCCCTGCGGCCTCCACCGAGGCTGTGCAGGTCAGCCAGCCGGCAGAGGCATCGCATGTGTCTTCAGGCCCGGCCGTCCCGGCCACTGGCGTCGAGGCAAGCGCTGACAGCACAGCAAGCACCGAGGCCAGTGATGAACCGGCCGGTTCCAGCGTCCTCGCCGAGACCAGCCACGCAACAACGGCAAGCGTGGAACCGACGGCCGTCGCTGCTGAAACCGTTGCCGCAGCCGAGGCAGTGGTCGATCAGGACACCACGCTGCAACCGCAGCAGGGCGAGCTGGCAATCGATCCGGCTCCTGCAGACAGTACCGAGGTCGCTGCCGCCGATACTGCCGGCAAGGACAAGTCGGCCTGATCAAAGCCGTTGAGCTGCAAACAGGAAGGGCGGCCATTGGCCGCCCTTCTTGTTGATACCCAGCAACACCCGGGATTGAACCAGTCGCGGATCAATCCAGCGAGTGGGTGGCATCGGCCATCCCGTACTGGCTGGCAAGCCGCGCCAGCGCGATGGTGTCATGCACTTTGAGCTTGTCAAAAAGCCGCGCCTTATGGGTATTGATGGTTTTGGCACTCAGGCTCAGGCGCCGCGCAATCTCTTCCTGACGCATCCCCTGCACGAGCAGCATCGCCACCTCCAGCTCGCGCGGCGACAGCAGATCAAACGGCGACTGGCCGCCATCCAGATGGGCCAGGGCCATGTGCTGGGCCACACTGGAGCACAGATAGCGCCGCCCCAGGGCCACTTCCCGCACCGCGCGCAGCAGCTCACTGGCATCGCCCCCCTTGCCGACATAGCCGGAAGCACCGGCTTCCAGCAAGCGCTTGGGCATCGGCCCGTCTTCGAGCACCGAGACAATGATCACCCGGGTATGCGGTTGCCCCTTGATGATCCGCTCGGTCACTTCCAGACCGCTGACGCCCGGCAGGTGCAGGTCACACAGCACCACATCCGGCTGCAACCTGCGCACTTCCGGCAAGGCCAGCTCGCCACTGTCAGCCTCACCGACCACCTCGATATCGGTTTGACTACTGAGGATCATCCGCATACCAGCGCGGACAAGGGCATGATCATCGAGCAGGTAAACCCTGATCGTCATTTACCACCTCCTTGATGGTGCATCGCCAGGCCGACGATGCCAATGAAGGCTTGCCGGTGTGGTCTAGGCACCGAGTCCTGCAAGCCGTTCGCCAACGCTATGGCCTGGATTGCGCCAATATGGTCAGCATGATGCGCGCCTGGCATTAGGAAATATCTGTTCTGCGGCACAGTTCTCTACCCTGTTGACGCGCTGTACACGCAGAAATGGCAAAAACCCAGCTCGCTGCCAGCAACCAGCCGGCGACAATATCACTGGGCCAATGCACGCCCAGGTAGAGGCGACTGAGGCCAACCAGCACAATGAAGCCGCTGGCAGACAGCAACAGCGGGTAACGCCAGCGGCTGGGCCAGGCCAGGATCAGCAACACCAGCATCAGCGTGAACGAACCCATCGCATGACCACTGGGAAAACTTGCGTTGTGTGCATCAGTCAACGCCGGCCAGAGCTGTGGCCGTTCCCGGGCAAAGAGCATTTTAACCAGCCAATTCAGCACACCCGAACCCGCGGTAGCGGCCAGCACAAAGAAAGCCTGCCGCCAGCGCCGCCGTAACGACAGCAGCACCACCAGCAATACATCCACCGGAATGACGCCGCGCTCGTGGCCGATCGCAGTGACCCCATGGAAAAAACGATCCCAACCGGGGCTGGCCCAACCATGCAGCCACCACATCAGCCGGTGATCAATTCCCTGCCAGGCACCAACATGGACCAACCAGGCATGGACCAAGAAACCCGTCGCGGTCAGGGCTGCCATCCACCACAGCCGCGGCAAGGGCCGCGATAGCGGGTTACTGCGCGCTTGCCGGTGCGTAACGTCGGTCGACATACGCATCAATCAGCGCCAGGAATTCATTGGCGATGTTGTCCCCGCGCAAGGTCACCGCCTTTTCGCCGTCGATGAACACCGGCGCCGCCGGGGCCTCGCCATTGCCCGGCAGTGAGATGCCGATATTGGCCTGGCGCGACTCTCCGGGGCCGTTGACCACACACCCCATCACCGCCAGCGTCATGTTTTCAGCACCGGGCCGGGTGATCCGCCAGACCGGCATCTGCTGGCGCACATGCGCCTGCACCACCTTGGCCAGTTCCTGGAAGAACTCCGAAGTGGTCCGGCCACAGCCCGGACAGGCCGTTACCATCGGGGTAAAGGCACGCTGCCCGGTGGTCTGCAACAGCTCCTGGGCAACAATCACTTCCTGGGTACGTGAAGTCCCCGGCTCGGGGGTGAGCGAGATGCGGATCGTGTCGCCAATCCCTTCCTGCAGCAGCACGGCCAGAGCAGCGGCCGAGGCGACGATGCCCTTGGAGCCGATGCCGGCTTCGGTCAACCCCAGGTGCAGCGCAAAATCCGAGCGCTGGGCCAGATCACGGTACACCGCAATCAATTCCTGCACCCCCGATACCTTGGCCGAGAGCACGATCCGCTCCTTGGCCAGACCCAGCTCCACGGCGGTATGGGCCGAATCCAGTGCCGAGCGGATCAGTGCTTCACGCAGTACGCGCGCCGCAGGCCAGGGCTCGGAAAGCTGGCTGTTTTCATCCATCAGCCGCGCCGCCAGTGCCTGGTCCAGCGAGCCCCAGTTGGCGCCGATCCGCACCGGCTTGTCATAGCGGATCGCAAACTCGATCAATTGCGCGAACTGGGTGTCCTTCTTCTTGCCGAAGCCGACATTGCCCGGGTTGATCCGGTACTTGGCCAGCGCTTGTGCACAGGCCGGTTCGGCCGCCAGCAACTGATGCCCGTTGTAATGGAAATCGCCAATCAACGGCACCTCGATGCCCATCATCGCCAGCTTGTCGACGATGCGCGGAATGGCCGCGGCTGACTCGGCGTTGTTGACGGTCAAGCGCACCATTTCCGAACCTGCACGCCACAGTTCGGCGACCTGGCGAACGCTGGCCTGGACATCGGCGGTATCGGTATTGGTCATCGACTGGACAACCACCGGGTTGCCCCCGCCGACGAGGACACCACCGATATTGACCGCGTGGGTGATGCGCCGTGGCCAGGCAGTGGCATCGGCGGGCGGAGTTGGGCGGGAAACGGCGTCGTACATGGCCCTATTCTAACCCGCCCACGCCATACTGGCGGCTTGTTTCAATCCTCGCGTTGTCCAGCGTCCACAGTATGCAGAGCTCCTCGCCCCCCCCGTTTTTGCGCACCCTGTGCAGCCTGCGCTGGCTGGCCACCGCTGGCCAGGCCGTGGCCATCCTGGTGGCCAGCAGCGTGCTGCAGATGCAGCTGCCACTGCTGCCACTATGGGCCGGCGTGTGCGCACTGGCGATGTTCAATGCCATCGTGCAGTGGCACCTGCCCAGACGCGCCAGTGAGCCCACCCCGGCCACTGCTTTCGGCCACATCCTGGTCGACATCACCGTCCTGACCTGGATGGTCGGCTTCAGTGGCGGCATCGCCAATCCGTTCGGGTCATTGTTCGTGATCCTGATTGCGCTGGCCGCATTGGCCTTGCCGCGGGCATGGAGCCTTGCGGTAGCGGCAGCGGCCGTACTGGGGTATCTGACCAGCGCACTGGCCGGCATCGAGCTGCCGGCCTCCAGCCTGTCGCCGACGCAACTGCAACGCTGGGGAAGTGCGATCAACTTCCTGCTGTCCAGCGTGGTCGTGCTGCTGTTTGCCACCCGCCTGGCCAGTTCGCTGCGCACCCGCGAGGCCGAACTGGCCGCACTGCGTGAACGCTTCACCCGCAACGAAGGCATCGTTGCGCTGGCCACCCATGCCGCTTCGGTCGCGCACGAGCTCAATACCCCACTGGCCACATTGACCCTGCTGATCGACGACCTGACCGAACAGGCACCCAACCAGGAATGGCACGAAGACCTCACCACCGCGCAACTGCTCCTGGGCCAATGCCGGCAACGGGTGCACGAACTGGCAGCCCCGGCGCAACAACACAGCGCGCGCGCAACCATCACCCTGGAGCAGGTCATCTGGCAGTGGCAGCTGGTCCGCCCGACCATTGACCTGCACCGCAATCCCACTGCCCCACTGCAGCAGCACGTCGAGCCTGCCGTGGCCCACCTGCTGATGGTGCTGCTCAACAATGCCGCCGACGCCAGCCAGCAGGCTGGCAGGCAGCGCATCGACCTGGAGCTGGAGTTGGCCGGGCAACACCTGCACGGACAGGTGCGCGACTACGGCCCGGGCTTTGACCCGCGCCAGGCTGCACTGCCGGGAAAATTGTTCAACAGCAGCAAGAGCGATGGTCTCGGCGTCGGTCTTGCCCTGTCGCATGCGACCATTGAACGGCTGGGGGGACAGTTATGGATGCGCCCCGCCGATGGACCCGGCTCCAGCGTCAGTTTCACCCTGCCGGTTAATTACCAGGACGCCCAATGAACATCGATGGCCTGCTCGTCGACGATGACCCGCTGTACCTGCGCACCCTGCAGCGCAGCCTGGCACGGCGCGGCATCCACGCCGATACCGCCACGGACCGCACCCAGGCGCTGGCACTGGCGCAGAGCCAGCTGCCGGCGTTTGTCCTGCTGGATCTGAAACTGGGCAATGACTCGGGGCTGGAGCTGATCCAGCCGTTGCGGGCGCTGCGTCCGGACATGCGCATCCTGCTGGTCACCGGCTATGCCTCGATCGCCACGGCCGTGGAAGCCATCAAGCTCGGTGCCGATGATTACCTGCCAAAGCCAGCCAGCCTGCCGGTGATCCTGCGGGCACTGGGCCTGGGCGAGGACAGCAGTACCGAGGCCGAAACCAGCGTCGAACTGCCGGAGACAATGACGCCCATCAGCCGCCTGGAATGGGAGCACATCCAGCAGGCCCTGCTGGAGACCAATGGCAACATCTCCGCCGCCGCACGCCTGCTGGGCATGCATCGCCGTTCGTTGCAGCGCAAGCTGGCCAAGCGCCCCAGTCCGGAACTGCCACCCGGGCGTGGCTGAGCCGTACCGGTGGCAGCTCAGCGATGCAGCTGGGCCAGCAGCTCGGCCGTCACCGGATCGTCCACGGTCACCGAGCGGTCACGCACGGCCGGCAGCAACGCACTGGCCACCTGCTTGCCCAGCTCGACACCAAACTGGTCGAACGCATTTATTCCCCACGCCAGCGACTGCACGTATACCGAGTGCTCGTACATGGCGATCAACGCACCCAGCGAGTACGGCGTCAGCGCATCGAGCAGCACGGTGGTGGTTGGCCGGCCGCCGGGATAATTCCGTTGCAGGTCGGCACTGGGCTGGCCATTGGCCAGCGACTGGGTCTGTGCCAGCAGGTTGGCCAGCAGGGCCTGGTGGGAGAGTGGATGCGGATCATCGCCGCGCACGCAGCCGATGAACTCACCACAGATCATCTGCGTGCCCTGGTGCAGGGCCTGGAAGAAGCTGTGCTGGACATCGGTACCTGCCCCGCCCCACCAGACAGGCACGGTATCGCCGCAGACGGGCCGGCCATCCACGCCCACCTGCTTGCCCAGGCTCTCCATCACCAGCTGCTGCAGATAGGCCGGCAGCAGGGCCAGGCGGGCGTCGTAACACATCACCGCATGGCTGGCATGGCCGCATGCATTGCGGTTCCAGATCTCGGTCAGGCCGTGCAGGAACGGCAGGTTCTGCTGCAGCGGCGCCTGCAGCACATGCGCATCGACCAGCGCCGCACCCTCATGCAGCTGCCGCCAGGCATCCATGCCCAGGGCCAGGGCGATCGGCAGGCCAACGGCGGACCAGAGCGAGTAACGGCCCCCCACCCAATCCCACATCGGCAGCACGCGCTCTGCAGCAATGCCGAACTGTTGCTGTGGACGCTGCACGTCGGCGCTGACTGCGTACAGGCGGCCCGCATCCCCCAACCAACGCTGCAGGATCGCGCCGTTGAACAGGGTTTCCTGCGTGGTGAAACTCTTGGAAATCAGGATCCCGGCCGTACGCGCCGGGTCCAGCCCGGCCAGGACCCGTTCGATGGCCATGCCATCGATATTGGAAACAAAGTGCACGGCAAACCGAGCGCCCTGCAGCGGCTTGAGTGCATCGCAGACCAGGCGCGGCCCCAGGTCGGAGCCACCGATGCCGATGCTGACGATGTCAGTGATGCCCGAAGCCTCCAGCTCGGCCACGATCGCGGCCAGGCGCTGCTCGGCGGCCAGCACCTGCGCACGCGCCGCTGCAGCCACCGGACCGCGCCCCAGATCACTGCGCAAGGCGGTATGCAGGGCAGGCCGGGCTTCGGTCAGGTTGACCGGAGCCCCATCAAACAGCCGGCGGAACGCCTGCGGCAGTTCCAGCGACTGGCCATATGCCCACAGCGCATCCAGCGCCGGCTGGTCATAGCTCTGGCGCGCAAAATTGGCGTACAGCGGACCGATACGCAGCGCCAGCTGCTGCGCCCTTCCCGGCTGTCTGCGGTTTAGATCCTCAATGCTGGATTGCGCCAGACGGCGTGCATGTGCACCCAGTGCGTCCCTGTACCCGGCTTGTGCCATTGCAACTCCCCGCAGCGTGCGTCTCAGGCTTTCTGAACCGGAATTCCGGTATTGGTATGGCTGATCCGGTTATTGCCATCGACATACACCAGCGTCGGCTGGAAGGCATCAGCCTCGGCCTCGCTCATGCTGGCGAAGGCAGCGATGATGATGATGTCGCCCACCTGCACATGGCGGGCGGCGCCACCATTGAGCGAAACGATGCCGCTGCCGGCCTCGGCGCGGATGGCATAGGTGGAAAAGCGTGCGCCGTTGGTCACGTCCCAGATGTGCACCTGCTCGAACTCACGGATGCCCGTGGCCTGCAGCAGGTTGTCATCAATGGCGATGGAGCCTTCATAGTTCAGCTCCGAGTGGGTCACGGTGGCGCGGTGGATCTTGGTCTTGAGCAGGGACAGTTGCATGGTGTGTGCCGCAGGCAGCGGCCATCGTTGTTTAAAGAGGGCAAGTCTAACAGGGCCGGCGAGGATGCTCGCCAGCGCCTGCTGCCTTGCATTCAGAACTCGATGTTGTCGATCAGCCGGGTAGTGCCGATACGGGCAGCCAGCAACGCGACCCGCTCGCCGGGCTGGCCATCGACCGGCTCGGCCAGGTCACGCTGGCGGACCACGGCGTAATCGACCACGAAACCGGCCTGGGCCAGCGCCTGGGTGGCAGATTGCTCCACCAGTTGCCGTGGCAGGCCGGCGGCACAGGCCGCACGCATCTCACGCAGCACCCGGTGCAGCTGCGGCGCAACGGCACGCTCTGTTTCATTCAGGTACTGGTTGCGTGAACTCCGCGCCAGACCATCAGGCTCGCGCACGATCTCGGCACCAATGATGTCCACCGGGAACTGCAGTTCATCCACCAGTTGACGGATCACCGCCAGCTGCTGGTAATCCTTCTTGCCGAACAACGCCACATCCGGCGTCACCTGGTTGAACAGGCGACTGACCACAGTGCACACCCCATCAAAATGGCCAGGACGCCGCTCCCCTTCCAGGACGGCGGCGACGTTGCCGTTCACCGAAACGGTGGTGGTGTGCGCCAGGCCAAGCGGGTACATCTCATCGACGCCGGGCATCCAGGCCAGGTCGCAGCCAGCCGCTTCCAGCCCGGCAGCATCGGCCTCGGGCGTGCGCGGGTAACGGTCGAAGTCCTCGTTCGGGCCGAACTGGGTCGGGTTGACAAAGACACTGGCCACGACCTTGTCGGCATGCCGGCGGGCCTGGCGGACCAGGCTGAAATGGCCTTCGTGCAGGTTGCCCATGGTGGGCACCAGGGCGACCTTGAGCCCGGCCTTCTTCCAGCTGCGCACCAGCGCGCGCAGCCGTTTGAGTTGGGTGACAGTCTCGATCATGAGGCGTAGGCGTGCTCGGCGTCGGGGAAGGAACCATCGCGCACGGCGGCCACGTAGGCCTGCACCGCGGCGGCAACGCTGCCGCCTTCGGCCAGGAAATCCTTGACGAACTTCGGCCGGCGATGGCCGCTGTCCAGGCCCAGCATGTCGTGCAGCACCAGCACCTGGCCATCGCACTGGCCGCCGGCACCGATACCGATGGTGGGAATGGGCGACTCGGCGGTGATCTGCGCGCCCAGCGGCGAGGGCATGCACTCCAGCACCAGCAGGCTGGCGCCGGCCTCGGCAACCTGGCGCGCCTGCTGCAGTACAAGCTGACCGGCATCGCCACGCCCCTGAACGCGAAAGCCCCCCAGGGTCAGTACCGACTGCGGGGTCAACCCAAGATGCGCACACACCGGAATGTCGCGCTCAACCAGGAAGCGGATGATGTCCAGCTTGAACCCGGCCCCTTCCAGCTTGACCATCTGCGCGCCGGCCTTGAGCAGCTGCAGCGACGCCTCCAGGGCGCGCTCGGCAGTGGCATCGGCACCGAAGGGCAGGTCGGCCACCAGCAGCGCACGCCGGAGCACCCGTGCCACGCAGGAAGTGTGGTAGACCATGTCGGCCACAGTCACCGGCAAGGTGGAATCGTGGCCCTGCACCACCATGCCCAACGAATCGCCGATCAGGATCAGGTCAACGCCATTGGCATCCAGGGTACGGGCAAAGCCGGCGTCGTAACAGGTCAGCATGGCCAGCTTGCGCCCTTCAGCGCGCGCCTGCGCCAGACCCGGAACGGTCAGCGGCTTGCTATCAGCATATGTGCTCATGTGGGGAGTAAGCAGTGGCAACAAGGGGAGCATTATCCCCCTATCGGCACCACTTGGCTTGTATCCATGCCGACCAGCAGCTCCGCAACCGTGCCATGGCCGGCAATCCCGGCCTGTGGCGCAATATCGGCCAGCGGTACCAGCACGAAAGCCCGCGCATGCATCCAACGGTGGGGTACCTGCAACTGCGGCAGGTCGATGACCTGCTGGCCGTACAGCAACAGGTCCAGATCCAGGGTGCGTGGCCCCCAATGCCCCCCGGGAAGCCGCTGGCGGCCATGCGCCAACTCCAGCGCCTGCAATTTTTCCAGCAGCGCCAGGGGTGTCAGCCCGGTAACGAAGCACGCGCAGGCATTGATGAAGTCAGGCTGGTCCTGACGCCCCCAGGGCGCGCTGCGGTACAGCGGCGAGGCCCGCAGCCGGGAGATCTCCGGATCGGCGGCCAGGCAGGCCAGCGCCTGGCCGACCGTGGCCTGTGCATCGCCCAGATTGGCACCCAGGCCGATGCACGCCTCTACCACAGCAGTCATTCGGCCGCGGCCGGATCCGCACTCCCGGCCGGGCTGCCACGGCGACGGCGTGGCGCGCGCCGCGCCCCCTCGGCCGTCACGGGCAGATCACCGCGACTGCCGGCCGAAGACTCCAGGGAAGCCTCCAACTCGCGACCGCTCTGCTCACGTGCCTGCTGCCAGAACACCACATCCTGGCCGTGCTCACCCGACGCAGCCTGCCGCAACAGCAGAAAATCAAAGGCGGCACGGAAACGCGGGTGCGACAGGGTGCGGAAAACCCGCCGTTTCTGCCGGCTGGCAAAACGCATCTGCATCAGCCAGATCTCCTGCATCGGCAGGGAGAAGCGGCGCGGCAGGGCAATCCGTTCGAGCTGGTCGGCGGTGGCCACATCGGCGGCCAGGCGCACCGCCTCCTCGGCCGGCATGCCCTGCTTCTGCAAGCGCGCCATTGCCCGGCAATACGCAGGCCACAGCAGCAGCGCAAACAGGAAGGCCGGCGATACCGGCTCACCGGCAGCGACCCGCGTATCGGTATTGGCCAGGCCCTCGACAATCACCCGGCGCAACGCACCACTGCGGTTGGTGCGCAGGGCCGCAGCACTTTCCGGGAACAACTCGGCAAACAGGCCGTGCTGCTCCAAGCCTTCGAAACTGGCCACCGCATGGCCGGAGAGGAACAGCTTGAGCATCTCCTCGAACAGCCGCGCCGGGGCGGCATCACCGAGCAGGTGGGCCAACTGCGGAATCGGCGCAGCGGTTGCCGGCTCGATGGTGAAACCCAGCTTGGCTGCCAGGCGCACGGCACGCAGCATGCGCACCGGGTCTTCGCGGTAGCGCTGTTCAGGCTCGCCGATCAGACGCATGATCCCGGCCTGCACATCCTCAAAACCACCGGTGTAGTCGCGTACGGAGAAATCCTCGATCGCGTAGTACAGCGCGTTGCAGGTGAAATCACGACGAATGGCATCGTCTTCGATGCTGCCGTAGACGTTGTCGCGCACCAGCATGCCATTTTCGACTTCACGGTCGCCGGTACCGTCATCGGTATTGGCACGGAAGGTGGCCACTTCGATGATCTCGCGGCCAAACACAACGTGCGCCAGACGGAAGCGCCGGCCGATCAGCCGGCAATTGCGGAACAGGTTCTTGATCTGCTCGGGCGTGGCATCGGTGGCGACATCAAAATCTTTGGGATTGCCAGCGACCAGCAGGTCGCGCACGGCGCCACCGACCAGATAGGCACCAAACCCGGCCTCACGCAGGCGATACAGCACGCGCAGCGCATTGGGACTGATGTCCTTGCGCGAGATCGTGTGCTGATCACGAGGGATGACTCGCAGTGTGAATGGAGGGGTAACTTGCGGGTTGATGACGGCGGTTCCAATGTGAAAACAAGGATTGCCCTGAACACAGGACCTGCCTATACTACCGCTCATCGCACGACGCGACCAACAGCGCTCCCTTCGTCTAGTGGTTAGGACGTGGCCCTCTCAAGGCTAAAACAGGGGTTCGAGTCCCCTAGGGAGCACCAGCGTCGCCGCTAAAGAAAGCCCCGCCACGCGGGGTTTTTCTGTTTCAGCCCCACCTTGCCACCTCCGATGCGCGCACTACAATCGGCGCCTCGACCTGCAGGACACCTGCCATGCCTTTTGTCGTTACCGAAAACTGCATCAAGTGCAAACATACCGATTGCGTGGAAGTCTGCCCGGTGGATTGCTTCCATGAAGGCCCGAACTTTCTGGTCATTGATCCGGACGAATGCATTGACTGCACATTGTGCGAGCCGGAATGCCCGGTCGGCGCCATTTTCCCTGAAGATGATGTCCCGGCGGGCCAGGAAGGCTTTGTCGCACTGAATGCCGAGCTGTCACGCAGCTGGCCGGTACTGACCGTACGCAAGGACCCACCGGAAGATGCCGGGCAATGGGACGGCGTCCCCGACAAGCTCCAGTATCTGGAGCGCTGACACACAAAAAGGGCGCCACTGGCGCCCTTTTTGATTGGCGATCAGGCCACAACCGGCTCAGCCTTCCAGGCCGGCCTTCAGTTGCGCCATTACTGCCGTGGCAGCCTCACCAGTGGCCGGCAAACCACGCGGATCCACCGCCGAGACATAGGCCCCGGCATCCACCGACACGATCCGCACCAGGAAGTTGCTGCCCTGGTAGGCCACATCATAGGAGCCGAGCAATTGCGCGCGGCTGGCAATCTGCAGCCCGTCAATGCTTTCCAGTACCTGGCCGACGCGCTGGTACACCGCATCACGCTCACCGGCAATGGTGAAACCATTGGCCGCGGGGCGCGGGGCCGTTGCACTGACCGCGGCACCGGACGTGGAACCCTCCGCTTCGGCCACCACCAGCGCCGGCGGGATTTCCAGCGGCCGCTGATCGGCCGGCAACGCGAAATCACCGCGCGCACCCTTGCCAAAACAACCGGTTGCCGTCATCACCACCATGCCCGCCAACGCCGCCGCCTGCCAGGCGCGGCCATCAACCACCCAATGACGCATCGATTCTTTCTCCCGCTAACAGCCGTCCAAGCGGCCGGATCATGCCTGTGCGCCAGCCTGTCGGCCGTGCTCCGTGGCAAAGCATGCCTGATCCGCGCCGCGCTCGATACCCACCGGCGTCGATCCAGGCCAAATTTGCCCCCCCCAGCCGAAGGCCGCCGCCGGTCCGGACACGTTACTTGCGGCCCTAAAGCAGCGACAATATGCTCCTTCGTGGCGGACACCGTCCTGATGACGGCGTCCCGATCCCCCTGCTTGCCGGAACCGCCTTGACTGACACCGATACCCGGCCCTCACCGGCCGAAAACCACCTCCTGATCACTGCCTACTCCACCCACCCGGAGTCGCCCCTGCTCAGTGTGACCCGACGCATCTCCGACAGCGGTTGCAACCTGGCCGACATCCGCCTGGCTACCGTCGGCCGCGATGTCTCGCTCACCGCACTGGTAACCGGTTCATGGGACGCGGTGGCCAAGCTGGAGGCCATGCTTGGCCGCCTGGAGCGCGAGGAAAGCGGGATGCGTGTGAGCTGGTACCGCACCCAGGCCAAACCGCAGCAATCCAACCTGCTGCCCTACATCGTTGAAGTGATTGCCGCCGACAAGCCGGGCATCCTGTTCCAGCTGGCCGATTTTTTCGACCGCCAGGGCATCACCATCGAAAGCCTGCAAAGCACGCGTTATCGCGCCATGCAGACCGGCGCGGAGATGTTCAGTGCACAGATCACCATCGGTGTGCCGGCCGATTCGCACATCGCCGCGCTGCGCGATGACTTCCTGGAGTTCTGCGACCACCTGAACCTGGACGCGATCATGGACCCGATGAAGTTCTGATCCCCCGCGGCGCCGACCCGGCGCCGCACCTGTATCCCATCATCAACGAGGACAGCATGGACAACGGACAGTTGCTGGACGCCGCCACCCTGGATCTCCCCCTGGCCCTGTCCGGGGGCACACACAGCAGCCTGCGCGAGCAGCTGGGGCATTGGCTGGTGATCTATTTCTATCCCAAGGACAGCACCCCGGGCTGCACCACCGAGGGGCTGGAGTTCAACGCCCTGCTGCCCCGCTTCGCCGCAGCCGACGCCCGGGTGTTTGGTGTATCGCGTGATTCGGTACGCGCCCACGACAACTTCTGCGCCAAGCAGGGTTTCAACTTCCCGTTGATCAGCGATGCCGATGAAGCGCTGTGCCAGGCCTTTGATGTCATCAAGATGAAAAACATGTACGGCAAACAGGTGCGTGGCATCGAACGCAGCACGTTCTTGATCAGCCCCGATGGCCACATTGCGGCCAGCTGGCGTAAGGTCAAGGTTGCCGGCCATGCCCAGGCCGTACTGGAGACCCTGCTGGCAACACGCGGCTGATCCGGCCGGCGCCTCCCCGCCACGGCACCCCACTTCCCACAGGAATCCGCGATGACCTCAGGCAAGCGTATCTATGTTCTGGATACCAACGTGCTGATGCACGACCCCACTGCCCTGTTCAAGTTCGAGGAGCACGACATCTACCTGCCGATGCAGGTGATCGAGGAGCTGGACCATGGCAAGAAGGGGACCAGCGAGGCCAGCCGCAATGCGCGCCAGGTCAGCCGCTTCCTGAATGAGCTGGTCGAGGGCTCGGGCCTGTCGGACCTGTCCGGCGGCATTGCCCTGCAGGCGCCCGGCAGCATCAACCTGCGTGGACATGAAAGCGCCGGCCGCCTGCGCTTCCAGACCGGCGACTTCGATGCCGGCAAACGCTTTGCCGCACATGTGCCTGACAACGCCATCCTCGGCGCGATCCTGGCGCTGCAGGAACAGTCCGGCGACACCCCGGTGGTGTTTGTCTCCAAGGACATCAACCTGCGGATCAAGGCTGCCATTGCTGGCATCGTCTCGGAGGATTACGAGAACGACCGCGCGCTGGATGACTTCAGCCTGCTCTACACCGGCGCCACCGAGCTGGATGAGGATTTCTGGTCGCGGCATGGCGCCGACCTGCGCAGCTGGTCCGACCACGGCCGCACCCGCTATGAAATCACCGCCTTACCCGAGGAGAGCTGGTATCCCAACCAGTTCCTGCACCAGGTCGGCGATGAGGATGCCGAGCTACGCGTGGACGCCATCGACGACAGCGGCCGGGTCCGGCTGTCGCTGCTGGACGACTACCGCCACGACGGCCACGCCGTCTGGGGTATCGCTGCGCGCAACCGCGAACAGAATTTCGCTCTGAATGCGCTGATGGACCCGGAAATTGATTTTGTCACCCTGCTCGGTACCGCCGGTACCGGCAAGACCCTGCTGGCACTGGCCGCAGGCCTGGCGCAGACGCTGGATACCCAGCGCTACCGCGAGATCATCATGACCCGCGCCACGGTCAGTGTCGGCGAGGACATCGGTTTCCTGCCGGGCACCGAGGAAGAAAAAATGACGCCGTGGATGGGCGCACTGACCGACAACCTGGAAGTGCTCACCCGCAACCAGAGTGGTGGCAGCTGGGGCCGCGCGGCGACCAATGACCTGCTGGCCAGCCGGATCAAGATCCGTTCGCTGAACTTCATGCGCGGGCGCACCTTCCTGTCGCGCTATGTGATCCTGGACGAGGCGCAGAACCTGACGCCCAAGCAGATGAAGACCCTGATAACCCGCGCTGGCCCGGGGACCAAAATCGTCTGCCTGGGCAATGTCGAGCAGATCGACACCCCCTATCTGACCGAAACCACCTCCGGCCTGACCTACGCGGTGGACCGCTTCAAACCGTGGCCGCACAGCGCCCATGTCACCCTGCGCCGCGGCGAGCGTTCGCGGCTGGCTGATTTTGCTTCGGAGGTTCTGTGATGCCTACCGCTACCGCACGCCCCTGGCTGCCGGCCTTGATCGCAACCAGCCTGGTCCTGTCCGCCTGCAGCAACCTTGCCACGCCCCGACAGGTGCCTACCGCGCAGCGCCCGGGACAGAGCTGGGTAGTGACCCGGCCACTGGTCGCCGCCGAGCTGGTGCGCGCCTGCCCCGGCGGCCTGGAGGTGGAAATCACCGATTTCTGGGCACCGTCACGCAGCGATATCGACCAGCTCGAAGCCCGGCTGCCCCAGTTGCAAAGCCGCCTGCCCGAGGCACTCACTGGCGATCGCCAGTATGTCGGCATCATCAGCCGTGGCCAGCGCCAGATCTATGTCCGCGGCTTTCCTGCCACCGACAACGCCGGCTACGATCCCACCCGCGCCATCGTCGTCGCCTGCGATATCGGCTGGCATGCCCTGTATGACCCGCAAAGCGGACAGTTCATCCAGGCAGTGCCGGCACAACCCTGACCCACGTGAAGACGGCACAATTACCTCGCTGGGTCTGGCTGGGAGCCGTCAGCCTGTCTGCAGTGGCCGGCATGGTCAACGTGGTCGGTTTTCTTGGCTTTGAACACCAAGGCCTGGGCCACCTCACCGGCACCACCAGCCAGCTGGGCATTGCGCTGACTCAAGGCGACTGGCGCAGCATCGGCCATCTCTGGGGCCTGCTGCTGGCTTTCTGCGCCGGAGCGACCCTGAGTGGATTGATCATCCAGAACCAGCAGCTGCGCATGGGCCGTCGTTATGGGCTGATGCTGATCATCGAGTGCGCGTTGCTGCTGCTGGCCGTACCGCTGTTTGCCCGTCAGCATATCGGCGGGGCATGGATCGCAGCGGCGGCCTGCGGCATCCAGAACGCCCTGGCAACCACCTTTTCCGGGGCAATCATCCGCACCACCCACCTGACCGGCATGTTCACCGATCTGGGAATCGGTCTGGGCCACCTGTTGCGTGGCCTGCCGCTGGCCATGCATCGGTTGACCCTCAGCGGCCTGATCATCAGCGGTTTTCTGGCCGGATCCATGGCCGGGGCGCTGCTGTTTTCTGCCTACACCTACCAGGCACTGTATGCCCCGGCACTGCTGACCGGCCTGGCCGGCGCCAGCTACATGCTCTACGCCCTGCTGTGGCGCAGCCTCTAGCCAGCGCGGAAAAACCGGGCACAATCGTGGCCATGAACATGTCCACTACTTATTCGGCACTGACCATTGCCGGCTCGGACTCCGGCGGCGGCGCGGGCATCCAGGCCGACCTCAAGGCGTTTGCTGCCCATCGCGTGCACGGGCTTTCCGCCATCGCCGCCCTGACCGCACAGAACACCCGCGGCGTCAGCGCCGTACATGTACCGCCGGTGGGTTTCCTGCGCGCGCAGATCGATGCCTGCTTCGATGATTTCACTATCGGCGCCGTCAAACTGGGCATGCTGGCCAACGCCGAGGTCATCCATGCCGTGGCCGATGCACTGGAAACGTACCGGCCGGCATTTGTGGTGCTCGATCCGGTCATGATCGCCACCAGCGGTGCCCGCCTGCTTGAAGACAGTGCATTGAGCGCACTGCGCGAACGACTGATCCCGCTGGCCACGCTGATCACACCGAACATCCCCGAGGCAGAATTCCTGCTGGGCCAGCCGATCAGCGATGCAGCCAGCGCTGACGCTGCACTGGAACAACTGCGCCAACTGGGTGCACAGGCGGTACTGCTCAAGGGCGGACACCTGCTTGAAGGCAACGAGGTTGTGGACCGCTTCAGCGATGGGCAGACAGTGGCCCGCTTCACCCACCCGCGCCTGCCATTGGAAGCACACGGCACCGGCTGCACGCTGGCCTCGGCGATCACCGCCCTGCTGTGCCGGCAGCAGCCTCTGGCCACCGCCTGCGAAGGCGCCATCGGCTATGTGGCCCGCGGCCTGCAATGGGGCTATCAGCCGGGCAAAAGCAGCGTCCGCATACTGGATCATATCGGCGCCGCACGATGACCCCTGCGCTCACGCTGCAGGTCACTGCCAGTGATGGGCATCGCTTTGAATTGCTGCATGTCGCCGCGGCGACAGCCTCGCCGCGCCACCTGTTGTGGCTGCCCGCACTGGGAGTCAGTGCACGCCACTACCTGCCCCTTGCCCATGCCCTGGCCCAACGCGGCTGCAGCGTGACCCTGCACGAATGGCGCGGCCATGGCAGCAGCAAGCTGCGCGCCAGCCGCCGCCAGGACTGGGGATTTGCCCAGTTGCTGGCCACCGACCTTCCTGCCGCAGTGGCCTGCCTGAACGCTCATGGGATGCCTGTCGATACATTGGGCGGACACAGCCTGGGCGGCCAGCTCAGCTGCTGTTTTGCCAGCCATATTCCCGGGCTGCAGCGGCTGTGGCTGGTCGCCGCCGGCTCACCACACTGGGCAAGCTTTCCGCCACCCCACCGCTACTGGCTGCCACTGGCATACACCCTGCTTCCGGGCATGGCCCTGCTGCTGGGCCACCTGCCGGGCAGACGGCTGGGCTTTGGCGGCCGGGAAGCCCGTCGGCTTGTTGCAGACTGGGCCCGGGTGGGACGCAGCGGGCGCTATCGGATACCTGCACAGGTGCAGCAGGACATGGCCGGCCTTGATCTCGGCTGCATTGCGGTATGCCTTGAGGACGACTGGATGGCACCAGCATCCTCACTGGAAGCATTGCGCGCCAGGATACCCGGCTGCCGTCACCAAACGGCCATGCTCACTGCCGCGCAGCTGGGGGTAGCGGCCAATCATTTTGCCTGGATCCGTCACCCCGCTGCGATTGCCGAGGCACTGCTGTGAATGGCCCTTTGAAATTTTCACAAAACCATTGACGCATTGGCTGTCTCAGCGCATAATCTCGCTCCTGACATCGATGCGCCCGTAGCTCAGCTGGATAGAGTACCTGGCTACGAACCAGGCGGTCGGGAGTTCGAATCTCTCCGGGCGCACCACGCTGTCAGTTGCATGTTGAATCCTGCAATGCTTGTTGTTTTTGTGTCGTACATGCGCCCGTAGCTCAGCTGGATAGAGTACCTGGCTACGAACCAGGCGGTCGGGAGTTCGAATCTCTCCGGGCGCACCACACACGAAAAAAACAAACTTGCAAGTTTAATTGCAAAATTCAAGTTGCCAATGCGCCCGTAGCTCAGCTGGATAGAGTACCTGGCTACGAACCAGGCGGTCGGGAGTTCGAATCTCTCCGGGCGCACCAACTTGAATCACCCTTTCGAGGGTAAATCTGCGCCCGTAGCTCAGCTGGATAGAGTACCTGGCTACGAACCAGGCGGTCGGGAGTTCGAATCTCTCCGGGCGCACCAGATTAAAAAAACCACGACTTCGGTCGTGGTTTTTTATTGCCGCATCTACAGCATCCTGGTCACGTTGAAATACAACAACAATACCCACTCCACCGAGCTCGGCCAGCAGGAAACAGCGGCGCACAACAACCGGGGGAGAGCCAGCCCAACCCGCCAGCATGGAGATGCCATCAGGCCACCCCACTCAGTACATGGGTGAAAAATACCCTGCCGGATCAGGAGCGGCGTTCAGGAGCGGCGTTACTGCCGGACATAAAAAAACACCTGCCATTGGCAGGTGTTTTCAAAACTGGCGGAGTGAGAGGGATTCGAACCCTCGATAGAGCTTTTGACCCTATACTCCCTTAGCAGGGGAGCCCCTTCGGCCACTCGGGCATCACTCCGGGTTTCTTGCTTGCGGTCATCACCGAAACAGTGAGGTAATTTTACCTGTGCCGGCAGAATCCGTAAAGCCTTTTATTCGTTATTTTCTTCTCTTTCTGCAGCCGGCTCGTCACCGCGCTGTATCCGCTGATAGATCTCTTCGCGGTGCACTGCCACATCCTTCGGGGCAGTGATCCCGATACGGACTTGATTACCCTTGACCCCGAGCACGGTCACACTGACGGCATCACCGATCATCAAGGTTTCGCCTACGCGGCGGGTGAGGATCAACATGGTTTTAATCTCCTAGGTACCGACGAATAACTTCCGCCGGCAGTGCGCCCGCGATCCGGGCGCCTTTCCCATCGGGAAGGAATGTGGCGAATCTTAACGTTTGCCGTCCATGCACTTCAAGCCAGATAAAATGCATGGTTCAGCCCAATTGCACTTCCACCCAGTTGGGCACAGCAGCCAGAGCCGCAACCAGTGCCGGAGAGTCGTCACCACCACCCTGGGCCATGTCCGCCCTGCCACCACCCTTGCCATTGACCTGGGCAGCAACGTGCGCGATCAAGGCCCCTGCCTTGACCTTGCCCAGAGCCACCCCGGACACACCCGCCACCAGCGCAGCCTTGCCCTCTGAAACACCGGCCAGCAGGATCACCGCATCACCCAGCTGCTGCTTCAGCCGGTCCATCGCGTCGCGCAGGGCCTTGGCATCGAAGCCTTCCAGGCGCACCGCCAGGACCTTGAGGCCTGCCACCTCGACTGCCTGGCTGCCGAGATCGGCCGTGGCACCGGCCGCGGCCTTGGCCTTGAGCTGCTCCAGCTCACGCTCCAGTTGCTTGCTGCGCGCGGCCAGCGCACGCACCTTTTCCACCAGTTCTGCCGACTGGCCACCAACGATGGCGGCCACTTCGGCCAGACGGGCCTCCTCGGCAGCGATCACGTCCAGCGCGCCCTGTCCGGTCACCGCCTCGATGCGGCGCACGCCGGCCGAGACCCCACCTTCGGTGGTGATCTTGAACAGGCCGATGTCACCGGTACGGCTGACATGGGTACCGCCACACAGCTCGGTGGAGTAGTCGCCCATCTTCAGCACGCGCACGTTTTCGCCGTACTTTTCGCCGAACAGCGCCATCGCACCGAAATCCAGCGCCTCCTGCATGCCCATGTGGTGCACTTCGGCCGCATTGTTGGCACGGATCTGCTCGTTGACCTTGCGTTCGATGACGGCCAGCTCGTCGGCAGTGATCGGCTGGAAGTGCGAGAAGTCAAAGCGCAGGCGGTCCGGGGCGACCAGCGAGCCTTTCTGCTGGACGTGGGTGCCCAGCACCTCGCGCAGTGCGGCGTGCAGCAGATGGGTGGCCGAATGGTTGAGGATGGTCGCTCCACGACGGGCCGCATCGATCCCACCGGACAGGCTGTCGCCCACCTTCAGCGTCCCCTGCTCCAGGGTGCCGACATGGCCGTGGAACTGGCCGGCGAACTTCTGGGTGTCGCTGACGTTGAACAGCACACCGGCAGCACTCAGCGCACCGGTATCACCGACCTGGCCACCGGATTCGGCGTAGAACGGGGTAGCGGCAGTAAAGACGATGGCAGCATCACCAGCGGCAATGACATCCACCGGACGGCCATCCTTGAGGATGGCCACCACGGCCAGGCTGTCGGCGGTGTGCGCCTCGTAGCCCAGGAACCGGGTCGGCTGCAGCTGGGCCACCAGCTCGGCCGGCAGGCTGACGCCACCACCGAACTTGCCGGCCGCGCGTGCGGTCTCGCGCTGCTGTTCCATCGCCACCTCGAAGCCGGCCATGTCCACCGACAGGCCACGCTCGCGCGCAATGTCAGCGGTCAGGTCAACCGGGAAGCCATAGGTATCGTACAGGCGGAAGGCGTCCACACCGGCGATGGTGGTGGTAGCGCCGAGTCCGGCAACAATCTCGTCGAAGATCTTCATCCCCGAATCAAGGGTCTCGGCAAAGCGCTCTTCCTCGGCCTGCAAGGCCTTCTCGACCATTGCCTGGGCAGCGGTCAGTTCCGGATAGGCCTGACCCATCTGCGCCACCAGGGTCGGCACCAGCTTGTGGAAGAACCCACCGCGGACACCCAGCATCCAGCCATGGCGCAGTGCGCGGCGGATGATCCGGCGCAGCACGTAGCCGCGACCCTCGTTGGAGGGCAGCACGCCGTCGACAATCAGGAAGGAACAGGCGCGGATGTGGTCGGCGATCACGCGCAGCGACTTGTTTTCCAGGTCCTGGGTACCGGTCAGCTCGGCCGCCTTGGCAATCAGTGCCTGGAACAGGTCGATCTCGTAATTGGTGTGCACATGCTGCAGGATCGCGGCAATGCGCTCCAGGCCCATGCCGGTATCCACGCACGGTGCCGGCAGCGGCTGCAGCGAGCCGTCGGGCTGGCGGTCGAACTGCATGAACACGTTGTTCCAGATCTCGATGTAGCGGTCGCCATCCTCGTCCGGCGAGCCCGGCGGGCCACCGGCGATGTGGGCGCCATGGTCATAGAAGATCTCGGTGCACGGGCCACAGGGGCCGGTATCGGCCATCTGCCAGAAGTTGTCCGAGGCATACGGGGCGCCCTTGTTGTCGCCGATGCGCACAATGCGTTCCGGCGGCAAGCCGATCATCGTGTGCCACAGGTCGTAGGACTCATCATCGGTGTGGTAGACGGTGACCAGCAGGCGTTCCGGGTCCAGGCCCCAGACCTTGGTCAGCAGTTCCCACGACCAGGCAATGGCTTCCTTCTTGAAATAATCGCCGAAGGACCAGTTGCCCAGCATTTCAAAGAAGGTGTGGTGGCGGGCGGTGTAACCCACCGAGTCCAGGTCGTTGTGCTTGCCACCGGCACGCAGGCAGCGCTGGACGTCGGCCGCGCGCACATAGCTGCGCTTTTCCGCGCCCAGGAATACGTCCTTGAACTGGACCATGCCCGAGTTGGTGAACAGCAGGGTCGGGTCATTACCCGGCACCAGCGGTGCCGACGGCACGATGGTGTGCCCCTTGGACTGGAAGAAATTGAGGAAATCGCTGCGGATTTTCGCGGTGGAGATTTTGGTGGTGTTGGTCATGTGGGCTGGCGATCGCGGGCCGGCTGGGCAGGCCCGGTGATAGTGCCGGGCTTGCGTGGGGGAATTTTCAGTCCCGTAGGGTATCAGGCCTGATCGTCCCAGTCCTGCACCCGCCCCTGGACAAGGCGGCGGATGATCTCCATCGGAAATCCGCGCCGTGCCAACAGGTCCATGGCCTTGCGCTTTTGCACCATTTCCTCGACCCCATGCGGGAAACGACGCGCAAGCAGGTCGCACGCATTCTGC
Organism: Stenotrophomonas koreensis; assembly: GCF_001431525.1. Classification (GTDB taxonomy): domain Bacteria; phylum Pseudomonadota; class Gammaproteobacteria; order Xanthomonadales; family Xanthomonadaceae; genus Stenotrophomonas; species Stenotrophomonas koreensis. The sequence goes on along the minus strand of NZ_LDJH01000006.1, from coordinate 330,812 downwards.
TGCCAGTCGCCCTCGTACTGCGTCATTGCCTCGGCCACCAGCTCGGCCGGCAAGCGATGGGTTCCCAGCTCGGCACGGATATGCAACGGGCCATAGCCGGCCGCCGCACGGTTGCGTACCAGCGAATGCGCAAAGCGCTGTTCATCCTGCCAACCGGCCTGACTCAGCTTGTCCACTGCCGCCTGGGCATCCTCGCGCTCGACCCCGCGTACCGCCAGTTTCCGGGTCAATTCCAGCCGCGAATGTTCACGCCGTACCAACAGGCCCAAGGCACGCTGGACGGGTGTCTGCTCCACCCGGCGGGCACGGCGCTTTGGCGCGGTGCCCTGATCATCATCATCCATCACCATCTTCCATTGCCTGCCCGGCCAGGGACAGGCTGAAAGGGGGCCGCCGGGTGCTTTGCGTCACTGACAGCGCGCCACACCCGGCGGCCACAACCGTTACTCGTCGCCTTCTTCGCGGCTGGCTTCAGCCGGCTGGTACTTCTCGCGCAGCTGGGCCTCCAGACGCGCGGCCAACTCCGGGTGCTCGCGCAGGTAACCACGTGCATTGTCCTTGCCCTGGCCAATGCGCTCGTCGCCATAGCTGTACCAGGCACCGGCTTTTTCAACCAGCTTGGCGTCCACCCCCATGTCGATCAGCTCGCCCTCACGGGAAATGCCCTCGCCGTACAGGATTTCGGTGACCACCTGCTTGAACGGTGGGGCCAGCTTGTTCTTGATGACCTTGATCCGGGTCTGGTTGCCGATGATTTCATCGCCCTTCTTGATCGCACCGATACGACGGATGTCCAGGCGTACCGAAGCGTAGAACTTGAGCGCATTGCCGCCGGTAGTGGTTTCCGGGCTCTGTCCGGGCATCATCACGCCGATCTTCATGCGCAGCTGGTTGATGAACACCACCAGCGTGTTGGAGCGCTTGATGTTGCCGGTGAGCTTGCGCAGCGCCTGGCTCATCAGGCGGGCCTGCAGACCCGGCAGCTGGTCGCCCATCTCGCCTTCGATTTCTGCCTTCGGGGTCAGCGCGGCGACCGAGTCGATCACCACGATGTCCACCGAACCGGAGCGCACCAGCATGTCGGCGATCTCCAGGGCCTGTTCACCGGTATCGGGCTGGGACAGCAGCAGATCATCGACATTGACGCCCAGCTTGGCGGCATAGATCGGATCCAGGGCATGCTCGGCATCGATGAAGGCGGCGGTGCCGCCCAGCTTCTGGCATTCGGCAATCGCCTGCAGGGTCAGGGTGGTCTTGCCAGAGGATTCCGGGCCATAGATTTCCACCACCCGGCCCCTGGGCAGGCCGCCAATACCCAGCGCGATATCCAGCATCAACGAGCCGGTAGGCACCACCTCGACCTGCTCCACCACGCGGTCGCCCATGCGCATCACCGAGCCCTTGCCGAATTGCTTTTCAATTTGACCCAGAGCCGCAGCCAGTGCGCGCTTTTTGTTCTCATCCATCGTGGTGTTCCTCAAGTCAGTGAGTGTTGCTTGCCGGCCACTGTAGTGGGCGTTGATCGCACAGGCTGAGACGCCAGCAAGCGGGTATCAGGGTGATTGTCGCCCGCCGTGCCCGGCAATGGCCAAGCCATGCATGCGGGAGTCAGGATTGGACGCACTGCGCTGCCGGGGTTCAGCGATTGGGCCGCAGCAGCCCGCAATACAGTCCTTCGATGGCGAAATCCTGTCCGGGCAGTACTTCGATCGGGGAGTAGTCCGGGTTACGCGGCAACAGGCGGATGCGATCCTTGCCCATCTTGAGCAGCTTGACGGTTATTTCCTCATCGATACGCGCCACCACGATCTGACCGGAGCGCGCATCGCGGGTACGGTGCACGCCGATCAGGTCGCCATCGAAGATGCCTTCATCGATCATCGAATCGCCCTGCACCTTGAGCAGATAGTCCGGTGCCGGCGAAAAAAACACCTTGTCCAGCACCACGTAATCATCGCTGGGCAGGTCGGCCCCGATCGGCAACCCGGCGGCCACCCGCCCCAGGATCGGCAGCCGCAGCAGCTGCTCCTGTCCGCCCGGCGGCACGGCACTGTCTCCTGCCCCGGCACTGGCCCCAGGTGCGGCCAGGATGCGGATACCGCGCATCTTGCCCGGCAGGCGTTCAATCGCCCCGGCCTGCTCCAGCGCCTCCAGGTGATATTGCGCCGCGCGCACGCTCTTGAAACCAAAGGCACGGGCGATTTCCGTCTGTGACGGCGGCAGGCCTTCACATTCGATACGTTGTGCGATCAGAGCCAGGATCGCCTGCTGGGTGTCGGTCAGGTCCATGGTTAGTAGTATTACTACCAACAGGCCGGCTGGCAAGTGGCCTTGTTGTGCAAAGTGCTAATGCCGGGCCGAACGCCAGATCGACAGCACGATCCACACCCCGCACAGCGCGGCGCCGACAAAACCGGCAACCCCCAGCGACAGCAGCCAGGCACTGGAATGCGCACCGACCGAGTGCATGACAATGGACGAGCCCACCACCAGCGCAGCGGTGATGACACCGACCACCAGGCGGTTGGCCGCCCGCTGTACCTGCTCGCCGAAACGATCCATCGCCCGGGTTTCAATCCGCAGCTGCAGCCGACCGCGGCGCACCGATTGCAGGATCTGGCGTGCATCTCGCGGAAAGCTGGTACCCAGATCCCACCAGTTGTCGGCATGCTCGCTGCCACGGCGCCACAACGCTTCAGGACGGTAACGCCGGCCGATGGCACGTTTCAGGAACGGCGTGGCCGCTGCGGTCATGTCGAAATCCGGATCCAGCTGCCGCCCTACCCCGTCCAGGGTAAGGAAGGTCTTGACCATCAAGGCCAGGTCCGGCGGCAGGGTCAGCCCGTAGTGGCGCAGCAGTACGGTCACATCGTTGAGCATGCTGCCCACACGCAGGTCTTTCAGCGCCAGACCACGGTAGTTGTCGACCAGGACCGCGATGTCCTGCAACAACGCCGGCTCGTCCACTTCCAGCCCGCCAGCCCATTCGAGCAGCACCTCGCTGACCTGTGCCGGCCGCTGCTGCGCCAATCCATGCAGCAACAGCGCCACTTCGCCGCGGCGCTGTTCGCTCAGGCGTCCGACCATGCCGAAATCGATCAGGGCAATCCGTCCGTCGCGCAGGAAGAACAGGTTGCCCTGATGCGGATCGGCATGGAAGAAACCGTCTTCCAGCACCATCTTCAGTACGATCCTGGCACCGGCCTGGGCCAGCTGGTGGCGGTCCAGACCGGCAGCTTCGAGGGCGAGGTAATCATTGCCGGCGATGCCATCAATGAACTCCTGAACCGCCAGCGAGGAACGCGTCCATTGCCAGTACACCTGCGGAATCTTCAGTTGCGGGTAGCCGGCAAAATTCTTCGCCATCCGCTCGGCGCTGCGGCACTCGGCGACAAAATCCAGTTCGCGGCGCAATGAAGTGGCAAATTGACTGACCACTTCGGGCAGGTGGAAACGGGCCAGGTCCGGCACCCGTGCCTCGACGATGTCCGCCAGCCGCGCAAGCAGCCGCAGATCGGCCTCGACCACCTCACCAATGCCGGGACGGCGCACCTTCAATACCACCGCGGTGCCGTCATGCAGCCAGCCACGGTGGGCCTGCGCCAGTGAGCCGGCCGCCAGCGGCCGCTGCTCCACCCACGCAAATGCCTCCTCCAGCGGATGCCCCAGCGCATGCACCAAGGGGCCTTCGATCTCGGCCCACGGCAGCGCCGGCACATTGCTTTGCAGACGCGAAAACTCGGCAATCCACTCCGGCGTAAACAGGTCCACACGCGTGGCCAGAACCTGGCCAAGCTTGATGAAGCTTGGCCCCAGCGCCTCCAGGGCCAGACGTACGCGCTGTGCGCTGGACAGGCGCGCATGCTGCTCGCTGCCGCGCAGGTGCAACAGCCTGCCCGCACGCTCCATCACGTCAGCCAGGCCGATCCGGCGGACCAGATCACCGAAGCCGTACTTGACCAGGACCGCCGCGATTTCCTGCAGCCGCCCCAGATCGCGCACCGTTCCCAGCGTGTCCCACATCGCCATCGGCCGACTCCTCAGTCCGGCTGCTGCAGGCCAGCCAGGGCGGCCGCCACGGTCTGCCGGCGTACCGCGTCGCGATCACCCGTGAACTGGAACACCTGGGCGCGGGCATAGCCACCGCGGCGCTTCCAGCCGATCCATACCGTGCCCACCGGCTTGTCCTCACTGCCGCCGCCCGGGCCGGCAATCCCGGTCACGGCCACGGCGATGCCGGCACCGGAGCGTGCCAACGCGCCACTGACCATTTCCAGCACGGTTTCGCGGCTTACCGCACCAAAGTGTTCCAGGGTCTGTGCGCGTACGCCCAGCAACGCCTGTTTGGCCTCGTAGCTGTAGACCACCATGCCGCAGTCAAACCACACCGAGCTGCCGGCAATGTCGGTGACCAGCTTGGCAATCCAGCCACCACTGCAGCTTTCGGCCGTGACCAGGCTCAGGTGCTGCTGCTGCAGGTAACGGCCCAGCGCCTGGGCCTGTGCCTGCAGGGTGTCATCATCGATTACCGCACTCATTACCATCGCCTGGCTGACAAGGAAGCTGCCCACCTTGTAACGCAAAATGCAGCGCACTGTCTTGTCTGCCTGGCGCAGCAGCACGCTGCCGATACGCCAGCCGGCCCCGCCTGCCGCATGGAGCGGACCGGATCAGCCGCCCGCACGGGCAGTGGGCCTGAGCAAGCCAGGCACGCATCAGGAACACCAAACAACCGGCAGCGCACGGCCTTCAGGCACAGGTCACGGCCGTGTGAGCGCCTTGCCCTGGCAGCCAACAGCACACCTGGACCGGATCGAGGGAAAGGATGACGCTGCAGGCCACTCAGGCACGCCATCGCGTCATCGCTGCTGTCTGACCCTGCGTCGGCTGACGGTGCAGGGCTGAAGGGCTGACAGGCGGTCGATGGAAGCCGCGCCGGCATCCATCGCGGTCAATGCCGGTTGCCGGGGCCAGGTGTGATGTAAAAAACAAAAACCGGACCGCTGAGTCGGTCCGGCCGTTTGCCATCTGCCGCCAAACGCGCTTCAGCAGCCTACCATTCCGGCTCGGGCTGCGGGATCAATGGCCTGAGCGGGCCACCATCGGCGCTGCCAGCCAGCTTTTCAGCCTCGCTGCGCGGCAGGTCGATCTCCAGTACCCAGCCCTCATCGGTGTATTGCTCATCGACAATGCCGCCCAGGGCATGCAGACGCGCATGCAGGCGACCGGCCGAGGGCGGCAGCACCACCTGCCCACGAATGCGGGTAAAACCCAGACGTGCACCCAGGGCTGCAGTGAGCAGATCCAGGCCGATGCCATCGCGGGCCGAAAGCCAGACCCGCTCACGCCGGGCAGGATCGGCAATACCATCCTGGGCATCATGACGCGGCTGTGCGCCGTCAATCCGGTCGATCTTGTTGTAGACCAGCAACTGCGGCAGCTCACCGGCACCGACCTCGGCCAGCACCTCGTCCACCTGGGCAATCCGCTCCTGCCGGTGGGGATCGGCCGCATCGACCACATGCAGCAGCAGGTCGGCCTCCCGCGCCTCGCTCAGGGTGGAACGGAACGCGGCCACCAGCTCGTGCGGCAGGTCACGCACGAAGCCCACGGTATCGGCCAGCACCACGTTGCCACCAGGAATGCCGACCCTCCGCACGGTCGGGTCCAGGGTCGCAAACAGCTGGTCGGCCGCATAGGCCTGGGCGCCGGCCAGGGCATTGAACAGGGTCGACTTGCCGGCATTGGTATAGCCGACCAGGGCCACGCGCGGCATTTCGCTGCGCACCCGGGCACGGCGCATCTGGGTGCGCTGCACCTCGACTTTTTCCAGCCGCTTCTGCAGCTGGTCCACCCGCTTCTGCAGCAGGCGACGGTCGGTTTCCAGCTGGGTTTCACCCGGCCCACGCAAACCGATCGAACCACCCCGCTGGCGCTCCAGGTGGGTCCAGCCGCGCACCAGCCGGGTGGCAATGTGCCGCAGCTGGGCCAGCTCCACCTGCAGCTTGCCTTCATGGCTGTGGGCACGCTGGGCAAAGATGTCCAGGATCAGGCCGGTGCGGTCAATCACCCGCCGCCCCAGTGCCCGCTCCAGGTTGCGCTCCTGCACCGGGCTCAGCGCATGGTTGACCAGGATCAGGTCGGCTTCGGTGGCGTCGGCAGCGGCGCGCACTTCTTCCAGCTTGCCACTGCCGATCAGGATCGACGGGTTGGGACGGTCAATCCGCGCGGTGATGGTGGCGGCGATGCTGGCCCCGGCAGAGCGGGCCAGATCGACAAATTCTTCCAGTACATCCTCTTCCAGCTTGCCGGCATGGGGTTGGATGAGCAGGGCGTGTTCGCCGCGTTTTGAACGATCAAACACTCAGGCTTACCTGCTTGGAACTCAAGACTGCGCCTCATCGGCGTGATTGGCGTCATCCCCATCGGCGGACTGCACATAGCCGCCGGACGGCCCGACGCGGACATTGCGCGCCGGCACCACGGTGGAAATGGCGTGCTTGTAGACCATCTGGCTGACGGTATTGCGCAGCAGCACCACGAATTGGTCAAACGATTCGATCGTCCCCTGCAGCTTGATGCCATTGACCAGATACACCGACACCGGCACGCGCTCGCGGCGCAGAGCGTTGAGGAAAGGATCCTGAAGCGACTGTCCCTTGGACATGGTTTCTCCCGTTATTGTTCTTATTGGAAAAGGGGGCTGACCGGCGCAGAACGCAGGGCCAGCACAACACGGGCCATGTTACACCGCTGTGCCGATACCCGCCTTGACTGCAGATCCGATAAAGCCTGCCACGGCCTGCTCCAGTTCAGCGGCCTGGCGATGTGGGTCAAACCAGCGCGCGTCCAGCTCACCACGCAGCCAGGTGAGCTGGCGCTTGGCCAATTGCCGGGTGGCGGCAATGCCGCGCTCGCGCAGCCCGGCCAGGTCGAATTCGCCATCCAGATGCTGCCAGGCCTGGCGGTAGCCCACGGCACGGATCGCCGGTAGCTCCAGCGGCGCCGGATGTGCTGCCAGCCCAGGCAGCGCGCGCAGACGACACACCTCCTCCAGCAGCCCACCGGCCAGCATCGCGTCGAAACGGCGGGCAATGCGCTCATGCAATACCGCCCGATCAGCCGGTGCCAGCACCAGCTTGAGCATCCGCACCGGCAACCGGCCCACCGGCGGCATGGCCTGCCAGTAGCTGATCGGCTTGCCGGTCAGACGATAGACCTCCAGTGCCCGCTGGGTGCGCTGCGGGTCGGTGGCATGGATGCGCGCGGCAGCCACCGGGTCAATGGCTGCCAGCTCTGCATGCAGGGCCGCCAGTCCACGCTCGGCCAGCTCGGCAGCGAGCTGCTCGCGCAGGGCCGGATCGGCGGCCGGCATCGGCGAGAGCCCCTGCAACAGGGACTGGAAGTACAGCCCGGTGCCACCGGCCAGGATCGGCAGCTTGCCACGGGCAAGGATGTCATCCACCGCTGCGCGGGCATCGGCGGCAAAGTCAGCGGCCGAATACGCATCCCAGGGGTCGCGCACATCGATCAGGTGATGGACCACGCCTGCGCGCTCAGCCAGGTCCGGCTTGGCCGCACCGATATCCAGCCCCCGATACACCAGGGCCGAATCCACGCTGACGATTTCGCCCCCCAGGGCCTTGGCCAGCGCAATCGCGGTGGCGGTCTTGCCCGAGGCGGTCGGGCCCATCAGGGCAATGCCCGATGGACGGGCATCTGCACCCATCACTACTCCAGACTGCTGTCAGTAACCGTGCTGGCGCAGCTCAGCGTGCACCGCCCTGTGGGTGGCCACGACGGCCGGCGCCGGCGCCTTGCCCAGCAGCGAAACCACAACGATGGCCACGGTGCAGGCAATGAAGCCGGGCACGATCTCATACAGAGCACTGCCAGTGTACTTCCACAGCACCACGGTCAGGGCACCGGCAACGATGCCGGCCACCGCGCCATTGCGGGTCATCCGCTCCCAGAACAGGGCCAGCAGCACCACCGGGCCGAAGGCTGCACCGAAACCGGCCCAGGCGTAACTGACCAGGCCGAGCACACGGCTGTCCGGGTCACGGGCGATGAAGATGGCCAGCAGGGCAATCGCACCGACCATGGCCCGGCCCACCCAGACCAGCTCGCGCTGGCTGGCCTTCGGGCGCACGAAACCGCGGTAAAAATCCTCGGTCAGGGCCGAGGAGCACACCAGCAGCTGGCACGACAGGGTGCTCATCACCGCAGCCAGGATGGCCGAGAGCAGCACACCGGCAATCCACGGGTTGAACAGGTCACCGGCCAGGGCCATGAACACACGTTCCGGGTTGGCATTGACCGGGCCGGCCAGCTCCGGGTTCTGGGCGTAGTAAGCAATGCCGAACAAACCCACGGCGATCGCACCACCCAGGCAGGCCACCATCCAGACCATGCCGATACGACGTGCCGCCGGAATCGTCCTGATGCTGTCGGCGGCCATGAAACGGGCCAGGATATGCGGCTGGCCGACATAGCCCAGGCCCCAGGCCAGGGCCGAGATCACCGCCACCAGCCCGCCGGCACCGACCCAGGACAGGCGCTGCGGATCGACCTGTTCAATGGCCAGCGCGGCCGCATCCAGGCCACCGGCACCGATGGCCACCATCACCGGCGTCAGCACCAGGGCAAAGATCATCAGCGTGGCCTGCACCGTGTCAGTCCAGCTCACCGCCAGGAAACCACCGATCAGGGTATAGGCGATCGTGGCCAGCGCGCCGATCCACAACGCGGTGCTGTAATCGATGCCGAACACCTGCTCGAACAGGCGGGCACCGGCCACCACGCCCGAAGCGCAGTACACGGCAAAGAACACCAGGATCACCAGCGCCGAGATCACCCGCAGCACGCGGGCCTGGTCGTTGAAGCGGTGGGTAAAGAAATCCGGCAGGGTCAGCGCATTGTGGGTGCGCTCGGTGTACACCCGCAGTGGGCCGGCAATCAGGCGCCAGTTAAGGTACTGGCCGATGCACAGACCGATGGCAATCCAGGCTTCGGCCAGGCCACTGGCATACAACGCACCGGGCAACCCCATCAGCAACCAGCCGCTCATGTCCGAGGCACCGGCGCTCAATGCCGTCACCACCGGGCCAAGCGAACGGCCACCGAGGATGTAATCGTCAAAGCTCTTGGTCTGCCACCACGCCCAGACACCGATGGCGATCATCACCATCAGGTAAGCCAGGAACGTTACCAGCAGCGGGGTACTCGCAGTCATCGACACCGGACCACATCAGGACAATGACCTGAAACTAAACAATCACCTGGTTGGCGGCAAGCAAAGCCGCTCAACAGTCATCCGGCCATGCGGGTCTGGCCGATTCCGGCATATCTGCAGGCGGGCGCAGCGCAGCCACGCGCTGCCACACCTTCAGTGCATCGACCGTGGCAGCGACATCGTGCACACGCACAATCTGCGCGCCCTGCTGCACGGCAATCAGATGCGCAGCCACCGAACCGGCAACGCGCTCGGCGGCGATCTCGCGACCGGTTGCTTCGGCGATGCAGCGCTTGCGCGACAGGCCCGCCAACAACGGCAGGCCCAGGCCGCACAGCGCCTGCTGCCGGGCCAGCAACTGGAAATTCTGCGTGCTGTCCTTGTTGAAACCATAGCCGGGATCCAGCACCAGGCGTTCGCGGGCGATCCCGGAAAACTCGCAGGCCAGTACCCGCTGGGCCAGGAAGCTGCGCACCTGCTCGACCACATCGGTGTATTCGACGCTGCTGCCGGCCTGGTACGGGCCACCGACGGCATGCATCAGCACCACGGCCACGTCACTGCCGGCCACCACCTCCAGCGCACCCGGCTGCTGCAGGGCCTGGATGTCGTTGATCATGTGCGCGCCGGCGGCAATGGCCGCACGCATCACCGCAGGCTTGAACGTATCGACACTGACCACCACGTCCAGTTCGGCGGCCAGGCGTTCGATCACCGCCGCGATCCGGTCAATCTCCTCGCTTTCGCTGACCGCAGTGGCACCGGGGCGGGTGGACTCACCACCGACATCGATGATGCTGGCTCCCTGCTCCAGCATCGCCCGGGCATGTACCAGGGCCTGCGCCGGATCCAGGTGCAGGCCGCCATCGGAAAACGAGTCGGGGGTGACATTGAGCACGCCCATCACCTGCGGCTGGTCCAGGTACAGGCGACGGCCGGCGCAGCGCAGGCTGGGGCGGGTGTCAAACATCACGAGCCATCCCTTTTGCGACGGCGCACGACAACCCAGGTATGCAGCCCGCTGAGCAGCACGCCGGCGACGATGCCGATGAAGATGCCACTGAAATAATCACCGGTTTTCAAGCCGTACATCACCCCGAAAATCGTGGCGATGACCAATTCAGCCGTGTGATTGACCGGCTCGGGCAACGGAGGCGTCGACATGCAGCTCTCTCAACAAGGAATCGTCCGCCATTGTCGCCCACAAAACCACACGCCGGCATCCACAGCACCGAAATGAAAAAAGGGCCGGCAGTGCCGACCCTTCTGCAGTGCCACCTGCCGTCAGTGCTGACTGGCCGGCTGTTCGGCTGCCGGACCCGGCTCGCCGGGGGTGGGGTCAGCCACTACCGCCTGACCGGCCTGCGGACCATCACCATCGCCCTTGCCTGCAGCGTCCGGCTTGACCCAGCCGGCCGGCGGCTGCGGCTGGCGACCTTCCATCAGGGCCTTGACCTGATCGGCATCGATGGTCTCCCACTCCAGCAGTGCTGCGGTCATTGCCTCGACCACATCGCGCTTGTCTTCCAGGATGCGCCGCGCCACCGCGTACTGCTCATCCAGGATCCGGCGGATCTCGGCATCGACCTTCTGCTGCGTTGCCTCGGAGATGGTCCGGCTGTGGATGCCGTAGCCACCCTCCTCGTCCGCGTAGACCATGGTGCCCAGGGCATCGGACATGCCGTACTTGGTCACCATCGCCCGCGCGATCTTGGTCGCCCGCTCGAAATCATTGGAAGCGCCGGTGGACATTTCGCCGACAAACACCTCTTCGGCGATGCGGCCACCAAACAGGATCGCCAGCTCCTCGAGCATGCGCTCACGGTACTTGCTCAGCGAATCGTGCTCGGGCAGCTGCCAGGTCAGGCCCAGGGCCCAACCGCGCGGCATGATGGTGACCTTGTGCACCGGGTCGGCCTTGGGCAGGGACATGGCCACCACCGCATGCCCGGATTCGTGATAGGCGGTGTTGCGCCGCTCTTCTTCACGCATCACCATCGAGCGCCGCTCAGGACCCATGTAGATCTTGTCCTTGGCGTCCTCAAAATCCTTCATGCCCACTTCGGACTTGCTGCGGCGCGCGGCAAACAACGCCGCCTCATTGACCAGGTTGGCCAGATCAGCACCGGAGAAACCCGGGGTACCACGCGCCAGCAGATCCACCCGCACATCATCGGCGGCGGGAATCCTGCGCATGTGCACGCGCAGGATCTGCTCGCGGCCCTTGATGTCGGGCAGGCTGACCATGACCTGGCGGTCAAAGCGGCCCGGGCGCAGCAGCGCCTTGTCCAGCACGTCAGGACGGTTGGTGGCGGCGATCACGATCACGCCCTCGCCGCCCTCGAAGCCGTCCATCTCCACCAGCATCTGGTTCAGGGTCTGCTCGCGCTCATCGTTGCCGCCCCCAGTACCGGAGCCACGGTGACGACCGACCGCATCGATTTCATCGATGAAGATGATGCAGGGTGCATGCTTCTTGGCCTGCTCGAACATGTCGCGCACGCGGCTGGCGCCCACGCCGACGAACATCTCGACAAAGTCCGAACCGGAGATCGAGAAGAACGGCACCTTGGCCTCGCCGGCAATGGCCTTGGCAAGCAGGGTCTTGCCGGTACCCGGCGGGCCAACCATCAGCACGCCGCGCGGGATCTTGCCGCCGAGCTTGGTGAACCTGGACGGATCACGCAGGAACTCCACCAGTTCGCTGACTTCTTCCTTGGCCTCGTCACAACCGGCGACATCGGCAAAGGTGACCTTGACCTGGTCATCGCTGAGCAGCTTGGCACGCGACTTGCCGAAGGACATCGCGCCCTTGCCGGCACCACCGCCGCCCTGCATCTGGCGCATCATGAAGATCCAGAAGCCGATCAGCAGCAGCACCGGCAGGAAATTCAGCACCAGTGACCAGAAGCCCGGGCCCGAGGCCGGCTCCTGCACGATGTCGACCTTCTTGGCACGCAGCACATTGATCAGGTCACGGTCGAACGGTGCATTGACGCTGGTGCGCTGGCCATTGCGGGTGGCATAGGTGATTTCGCGCGCATCGCCGCTGATGGTGACCTGCGCCACATTGCCGGCATCGACCTCATCGAGGAACTGTGAATAAGTCGGCGCAGCGGCGCCCATGCCACCGGAGCGCGGCGAAAAACTCTGGAACACCACCATCAGGACGACGGCGACGACCATCCACAACAGCAAATTTCTGGTCAAGTCGTTCATCCTCATTGGCTCCGGGTTCCCTTCAAATCGTGACGCTGGGTCATAGGTTCGAGCTTACTTGATCTGGGCGCGCTTGCCTTGGCCAAGCGCATAGACTTCTGGTGAACGCTTACGTGAAGCTTCAGGCTTGCGGATCACCACCTTGTCGTAGCGGCGACGCATTTGTTTCACATAATCATCAAAACCTGCCCCGTGGAACAGCTTGATCAGGAAAGCACCACCGGGCTTGAGATGGTTGTCGGCAAATTCCAGCGCAAGTTCGGCCAGGTACATCATCCGCGGCTGGTCTACCGCATCCACACCGCTCTTATTGGGGGCCATGTCCGACAAAACAAGGTCCACACCCTGCCCGCCCAGCATGCCCTCGAAAGTGGCCAGCACCTGTTCGTCACGGAAATCCCCGTGCAGGAACTCCACGCCGGCCAACGGCGGCATTTCCAGGATATCCAGCGCCAGCACACGGCCCTTGTCACCCATCTGCCTGCGCACCTGCTGTGACCAGCCACCGGGAGCGGCGCCCAGGTCGACCACCACCATGCCGGGTTTCAGCAGCCGGTCACGTTCGAGCAGCTCCTCCAGCTTGTAGGCTGCACGCGAGCGCATGCCCTCGGCCTGTGCCTTCTTTACGAAGGGATCAGAAAAGTGCTCTTTCAACCAGCGTTGACTACTTTTGCTACGCGACATCGGGCAATACGGTGGTTCGGGGCGGCCATGATACCCTGATCGCCCCTAGCAACCTGTCACTACTGCATGTCTATCCAGCTCACCTCCGCCCAAACCCGTTTCCTCCGTGGCCAGGCCCATGATTTGAAGGCCCTGCTCCAGACCGGAGGCAAGGGTGTCAGCGAGGCGTTTCTGGCCGAGTTGGACCTGGCTTTGGAACAACATGAACTCATCAAGGTAAAGGTCGCGGCCGAAGATCGTGACAGCCGCAAGGAACTGATCGCCGCCATCGTCGATGGCAGCCATGCGGCCCTGGTCCAGCATATCGGCCACACCGTCGTGCTGTACCGCCCGAGCAAGGACAAGCGCCAGATCGTCCTGCCGCGCAGCTGAGTCACCCCATGCACCTGAGCCACGACCGCCCCGATTATGCCTACGCGCTGCGTGCCGCTGACGGCCAGCGTGCCAAGGTGAATGATCGTGTACTTACCGCCAGCTTTGCCATCGCGCCCAACCAGCTGCTGGAAAACTGGGCAGTCACCGATGCGCGCGCACTCACTATCCAGGACCTGGAGCCGCTGTTGGCGATGGCTCCCAGCGTGCTGATTGTCGGCACCGGCAGCCAGCAGATCTTCCCACCTGCTGCCATCATGGCCCATTGCCTGGCCCAGGGCATCGGCATTGAAGTGATGAACAATGCTGCGGCCGCCCGCACCTACAACGTGCTGGCCAGCGAAGCGCGCAGGGTCGTCACGGCGCTGATCATTCCTGCCTGAGCCTGCGCTCGCCCGCCGGAACAAACCAAAGCCAGGCAGTGCCTGGCTTTGGTTTTACTGCAGACCCGGTTTGCTGCCGGCAATCATCTGCGCGGCAGATACTGCAGCGGATCTACCGGCTTGCCGTTATGGCGGATCTCGAAATGCAGCATGTCGCGGGCAGCACTGGTGCGCCCCATTTCGGCAATCTTCTCGCCCACGCGCACACTCTGGCCTTCGTTGACCAGTCGTTTGCGGTTGTGCCCATAGGCACTCAACCACTGGTCGTTGTGCTTGATGATGATCAGCTCACCATAACCCACCAGCCCGGCGCCGGAATAGACCACGGTGCCGGCTGCGGCAGCGCGCACGTCATTGCCACTGGCCCCGGCAATATCGATACCCTGCTTGGTGGCATCCCCGGCAACAAACCGCCCGACCAGCGCACCTTCGGCCGGCCAGCGCCAGCTGATGCCGGAGATCGCCGGCGCAGGCGTGCTGACCGCCGGACGCGTGGCGGGCGTGGTCGTGCCGCCAGCTGCCGGCGTGACCGGCCGTGCATTGCTGCCGGTGCTGGCAACCCCTGCACCAGGCGGATACAGGCGCAGGACCTGACCGGGATGGATGCTGGAAGGATTGCGCAGGTTGTTCCAGGCGATCAGATCGGCCGGCGTGATGGAGTGGATCCGTGCCAGGGCATATACGGTATCGCCCTTGCGGATGGTGACCGTCTGCCCGGGTTTGGCCACCGAACGGGCGGGGACCGCCGGAGTGCTGCTCCTGCCGGAAGCGCCGGCAGAAGAGTACGGACGCACGGTCGCGGTACCGCAGGCGGTCAACAGTGCCGCGGCCAGCAGCGAACCTGCCATCCATTGCATCCGCTTGCAGCGGCTTGCTTCGATCATTTCCTGACTCCTAGATCCATCAACCGGCACCGCAAAGGCGCACTGTCGATCATTCAACCTGAAAAATGTTGCCACAGCCCGTGCATGGCTGCACCGCCGCCGCCGATCAGAAACCCGAAGTAGACAACGGTGGCGATGTTGGCCAGATGACCCAGCAGGACAGCGCCACCATCGCGCTGGATCATGCCGATGGCATACAGCAGCAACGCCAACCCGGGCAGGGTGTTGCTGAACGGGATGAAGCCAAATGGCGCCATCAGCAACAGGGCCGCGGCGATGAAGCACAGGTTGTTGACCAGGTCGATCATCCGGCCATTGGCCAGGCGCGCCAGACGCTGCGGCCGGCTGATCCGTTCCAGCCGACCAATCCAGACCAGGCCGCGGGTCAGTGCCGGGCGCAGCTTCTGCGCCGACAGCGGCCGCTGGGCAATGCGCTGCGGCAGCCACAGTGCGCGCCCACTGAGGCGGCTGATGCCGATCAACACGATTGCCGCGCCAAACACGGTGCTGACCCCGGGAATCGAGACCGGGATCAGGAACACCAGGGTCATCATCACCGTCAGCAGCAACAGTCCTTCGTCGCCGACACGCTGGAGCAATTCGTCAAGCCGCAGGTGATCGTGCGGCAGCTCGTCGATCAGTCGCGCGACCTGTTCGCCCAGCGAGCCTTCCGCGGCGGCGTCCACCGCCGGTTCATGGGTATTCAATCCAGTAGTCCTGTCAGCAACGGTACAAAGGTCACCGGCGCCAGCACCTGCTGGTGCAGGCTGCCATCGGCCTGGCGGGTGATCTGCAGCAGTGACTGCCCATTGCCCGTGCCCGCCACCGGGGCTACCAGGCGGCCGCCGACGGCGAGCTGGTCGACCAGCCCCTCCACCAGGGCCGGGGCGGCGGCAGCGGCCGTGACCACGATGGCATCGAACGGACCATGCTCGGCCCAGCCCAGATGGCCATCATCGTGCTTGCTGCGTACTTCGATGCCCAGGGCGCGGAAACGCTTGCGCGCCTGGCGCAGCAGATCGCCGATGCGTTCCACGGTATAGACCTCCAGGCCCAGAGCGGCCAGCACCGCGGCCTGATAGCCAGAACCGGTACCCACCTCCAGCACCTTGCGCGGCATCACCTGGCGCACCGCCTCGGTCATCCGCGCCACCACCCAGGGCTGGGAAATGGTCTGGCCATGGCCGATCGGCAGCGCAGTGTCCTCGTAGGCACGGCTGGCCAGCGCCTCATCGATGAACAGATGGCGCGGGACCACCCGGATGGCTTCCAGCGTGGCCTCGTCACTGATCCCCGCTTCGCGCAGACGATCAACCAGACGGTCACGCACGCGCTGGGAGGTCATGCCGATCCCCGCTGCCTGCGCAGGCACGCGCATCATCGCCTTCACTGACTCTCCTCCAGCTTCGCATCCAGACCGGTTACCCAGCCGGCCACCTTGTCCAGCACCTGGTAACGGGTCAGATCAACGTGGATCGGGGTAATGGCCACATGGCCGCTGCGCACACTGTGGAAGTCGGTACCCGGCCCGGCATCCTGTTCGGCACCGGCCAGGCCGATCCAGTAGACGACATTGCCACGCGGGTCGGTATGCGGCACACAGCCCTGGGCGCGATGACGGTTGCCCAACCGCCCGGCTTCATAGCCACGGATCTGCTCGTACGGCAGATCGGGCACATTGACATTGAGGATGGTGTCGGTAGGCAGCGGGTCGGCAACCAAGCGCGCCACGATCGCCACCGCCGCGCGGGCGGCGGTTTCAAAGTGCCTGGGCTGGTGGTTGTGGCTGACCAGCGATACCGCCACCGCCGGCAGGCCCAGGAAGCGCCCTTCCATCGCCGCCGAGACGGTGCCGGAATAGATCACGTCATCGCCAAGGTTGGCGGCATTGTTGATCCCGGAGACCACGATATCCGGCTCGAAGTCGAGCATGCCGGTGAGCGCCAGGTGGACACAGTCTGTCGGCGTACCGGCGACGGCATAGGTGGCGTGGTCAATGCGACGCACGCGGATGGGCAGGTCCAGGGTCAGCGAGTTGCTGGCTCCGGAACGGTCACGATCCGGGGCCACCACGACCACCTCGTGACCGGCCTGACGCAGATGCCCGGCCAGCACAGCGATGCCCTCGGCATCGACGCCATCATCGTTGGAAACTAATACGCGCATGGGGTTCCTCGATTACCGCCCCATGATAGCGGCCCCACTGCCGATGTGCTTGCTTGATCAGCGTCCTGCGGTAGGCTGTTGCGATGTTTCCCGAAGATGACGAGGATCCGGCGGCCCTGTTCCGTGCAGCAATCGGTGCGGTTACCCCGATGCGCGAACAGTCGCCGTCGATTCCTGCCCAACAACGCCCACGGCCCAAGCCACGCGCGCGCATGGCCGAACAGGATGAAGCGCAGGCACGCGGCGAATTTGCACGCCTGCTGCAATCGGCGCTGCCGCTGGAAGGCGGCGATGTACTGAGCTACCGCCGCGACAGCCTGCCCAACCGCACCCTGCAGCGCCTGCGCAAGGGCCACTACTCGGTCCAGGACGAGCTGGACCTGCATGGTGCCACCGCCGCGCAGGCCGAACGCCTGCTGCGCCAGTTCCTTCTCGAGGCCCATGACCACGACCTGGGCTGCGTGCGCATCATCCACGGCAAGGGCCTGCAGGCCGATGGCGGGGTGCCGGTGCTGAAAAACCTGGTCGACCGCCTGCTGCGGCTGCGCGCCGATGTACTGGCCTTCCACTCGGCACCGCCCAACCAGGGCGGCACCGGCGCGGTACTGGTACTACTGGCCCGGCGCTGAAAAGCAACACGCCCCTGCCGGCAAGACCGACAGGGGCGCATCAATATCCACCCGGAAGCCGCGCTCAGTCTGCGCCGGCTGCGTCCTCGCAAGGCGCCGGGCCTGCACTGCGCGCCAGCTGGCTGGCATCCACCACCTCGCCCAGCTCATGCACCAGGGCCGTGGCATAACAGCCCGGCGGCAGCGCAAACCGCAGCTCGAGGCAATCCTCCTCCAGCCAGCGCCAGGCCAGCCCCTCCGGCTTCAGGCGCAGCGCACGGCGCTCCTGGCGCAGCTCGGCCTGTTCCAGACCAGCGCGCAGGCGCAGGGACAGGTCATCGGCCACGGCGGCCTCCTCGACAACCCGCGCAGCGCCTTCACTACGCAGCGGGCCGGCACCCCACAATGGCCCGGAAGGATGGATGTCAAAGGACTCCAGCCGGGCGGCCAGCTCGGCAGTGAATGGCTCGGGTCCAAACACGCTGCGGCTGCCATTGAGCAGCCACACCTCGCCGTCCAGGCCGGTGTCCCAGTTCCCCGCCGCCACCCGCGCTGCGAGCACCTGGTTGAACAGCTGCGACCGCGCCGCCGAAAGCAGGATCGAGCGCTGGTCACGCCGCACCCGGCGGCCGGAAAACATCGCCAGGGCCTGGCCGATATTGCCGCCGGCATGGCCAAAACGCTGTTCACCGAACCAGTTGGGTAGACCGCGGGCCGCGATCTGGGCCAGGCGCGCCTCTACTGCGGCGCGCTCCCCCTGCAGCTGACGCAGTACCAGCAAGAAGCGGTTGCCGGTCAAGGCACCACGCTGCAGCTTGCGGTTGTGCCGATGCCACTCCAGCACCCGCACCCCGGGAGCAACAAAGCCGGCCGGATCAGGCGACTGCTTGCCCGGCAGGTGGATCGAGAACCGCTGCACGGTCAGCGCATGGCGATCCTTCTGCCCGGCGTAGCTGACTGCAGCCTCACCCACTCCGGCCCACTGCGCCAGCCATTTGGCCACCTGGACGGTGTTCTGGCCACGTTTTTCAACGGTCACAAGCAGGTGTTCGCCATCGCCACTGGGGGCAAAGGCCGGCAATTCGGTGACCTGGAAATCCTCGATGCTGCTGCGCAGCAGCGCCGTCATCACGGCCGGGCCAAATGCCCGTGGCAGATCACTCACGGCTGCACCACCAGCAACACGGCAGCCTGGGCCGCAATGCCTTCGCCGCGGCCGGTGAAACCAAGCTTTTCGGTGGTGGTGGCCTTGACGCTGACGCAATCCAGCCCGATCCCCAGGCCCTGGGCGATACGCTCGCGCATTGCCAGGGCATGCGGGCCCACCTTGGGCCGCTCGCAGATCACGGTGATGTCGGCATTGCCGACGCGCCAGCCGCGCGCAGCCAGCAGCTGGTTGCAATGGGTCAGGAAGGCCATCGAATCGGCACCCTTCCAGCGCTCATCGGTGGGCGGGAAATGCTGTCCGATATCGCCCAGCGCCAGCGCGCCGAGCATCGCATCACACAGCGCGTGCAGCACCACATCACCATCGCTGTGGGCCAGCACGCCACAACTGTGGGCCACCGGCACGCCACCGATCATCAGCTGATCGCCGGGACCAAAGGCATGCACATCAAAACCGGTGCCGATACGCACCGGCACAAACGGGGTATTGCTCATCACTGCCTCCTGGAGCGTGACCCGCACGCGACCCGGGTTTCAGGCGCGACGCGAGAGTTCAAATTCAAATCGGGCCAGGTCCGCCGGCGTGGTGATCTTGAAATTATCTTCGGCACACTCCACCAGCAGCGGGCGCAGGCCCAGCCGCTCCATGGCCATCGCCTCATCGGTAACCTCCACCCCGGCTGCACTGGCCTGCTGCAGCGCGCGCACCAGCTGGTGGCGGCGGAACATCTGCGGCGTAAAGGCGCGCCATAAACGCTCCCGCGGCTCACTGGCATCAATGGCGCCATCATCGCCGGCACGCTTGAGGGTATCGCGCACCGGCGCGGCCAGGATGGCGCCGACCGGATCGGCCCGCCCCACTTCCAGCAGCCGGCTCAGATCGGACTGGCGCAGGTTCGGCCGGGCGGCATCGTGGACCAGCACGAAATCATCGGCGCGCACGCTTTCCGGCAGCGCCAGCAAGCCGGCCAGCACCGATTGCGCGCGGTTCGCGCCGCCGATGCAACTGATCACCGGCTTGTCGCCCAGGGCCGCCCAGCCCGGCCAGTCAGCATCGTCCTCGGCGATGGCCACCACGACCCCGGCCACGGCCGGATTGCCCAGCAGCGCGGCCAGGGTATGGGCAAGAACCAGCTGACCACCGGCCTGCAGGTATTGTTTCGGAGTGGGCCCGCCAAAACGCGTGCCGCGCCCGGCAGCGGGGACAACCGCCCAGACCGCACTGCTCATCGCCCCACCCCGCCACTCAACGGTGCCGGCGCGCTGGGTGCCGCGCTCGATTCCACCACGCGATAAAACTTCTCGCCCGGCTTGATCATGCCCAGCTCGCTGCGTGCCCGTTCCTCAATGGCGCTTTCGCCGTCCTTCAGGTCCATCACTTCGGCAGCCAGGGCATCATTGCGCTGCTGCAGGCCCGCATTGTCGCGCTTTTGCGCATCCACCTGCGCCTGCAGCGCCTGGACCTGCCCGGAATTGCCCGGGCCCAGCCAGAGGCGATGCTGCAGCAACCCTGTCACCAGGGCCAATACCAGCAGCAGCCATCGCCAGTCTTTCATCGCAGCACTCAGCGCTTGAGCGAAACGAAGGCGTCACGGCCGGCATAGCGGGCCTGCGCGCCCAGCGCCTGCTCGATGCGCAGCAGCTGGTTGTACTTGGCCACACGGTCGGAACGGCACAGCGAGCCGGTCTTGATCTGGGTGGCGGTGGTGGCCACGGCGATGTCGGCGATCGTGGTGTCCTCGGTCTCGCCGGAGCGGTGCGAGACGATGGCGGCATAGCGGTTGCGGTCGGCCAGGGCGATCGCCTCCAGCGTCTCGCTGAGGGTGCCGATTTGGTTGACCTTGATCAGGATCGCGTTGGCCGTGCCGCTGGCAATGCCTTCGGCAAAGATCTTCGGGTTGGTCACGAACAGGTCGTCACCGACCAGCTGCACCTTGTTGCCGATGCGCTCGGTCAGCAGCTTCCAGCCGGCCCAGTCGTTCTCGGCCAGGCCGTCTTCAATGGTGATGATCGGGTACTGGGCGGTCCAGCCGGCCAGGAAGTCGACGAACTGCTCGCTGGTCAGCCGCTTGTTCTCGCCCACCAGGTTGTACTTGCCGTTTTCGAAGAATTCGCTGGAGGCCACGTCCAGGCCGAGCAGGATGTCCTCACCGGCGGTGTAGCCGGCCTTGCCGATCGCCTCCAGGATGGTGTCCAGCGCCTCGACGTTGGAGCGGAAGTCCGGTGCAAAGCCACCCTCGTCACCCACCGCGGTGCTCAGGCCGTGGCCCTTGAGCACGCTCTTGAGCGCGTGGAAGATCTCTGTGCCGGCGCGCAGGGCCTCGGAGAAGGAATCAAAGCCGACCGGCAGGACCATGAATTCCTGGAAGTCGACATTGTTGTCGGCATGCGCACCGCCGTTGATGATGTTCATCATCGGCACCGGCAGGCTGGGGACCACGCCGGTCTTGCCGGCCAGGTACTGCCACAGCGGCTGGCCAGCAGCGGCAGCGGCGGCATGCGCGGCAGCCATCGACACCCCGAGCAGCGCATTGGCGCCCAGGCGGCCCTTGTTCTCGGTGCCATCCAGCGCGATCAGCTTCGCATCCAGGCCGGCCTGGTCGGCGGCATCAAAACCGGCCAGCGCCTGGGCGATGGTGGTGTTGACGTTGGCCACGGCATTGCGCACGCCCTTGCCCAGGTAGCGGGTCTTGTCGCCATCGCGCAGCTCCACCGCTTCCTTGGTGCCGGTGGAGGCACCGGACGGCACGGCGGCGCGCCCAAAGGCGCCGTTGGCCAGGGTGACTTCGGCTTCCAGCGTGGGGTTGCCACGGCTGTCGAGGATTTCACGGGCATGGATGCTGCGGATAGCGGTCATATCGAGGTCGTTACCGTCAAAATGGAAGAAGGCCTGTACGGCCGGTGGCGATTATCCCCTGCCCAGCCGGTTTGCGCCAAATCGGCCACCGGACCAGCATGCAGCAGGTAAAGCAACGGCGCCCACCGGGCGCCGCCACTGACAACGGTTCACTCAGGCAAAGCGCGAAAAACCGTGCTTCTTGGTCACCGCATCGAGCTCCAGCAGGGTTTCCAGCAGGGCTTCCATGCGGTCCAGCGGCCAGGCATTGGGGCCGTCGGACAGCGCCTGGCTGGGATCGGGATGGGTTTCGGCAAACAGGCCGGAAATACCCACTGCCACCGCTGCGCGCGCCAGCACCGGCACGAACTCGCGCTGGCCACCGGAGCTGGACCCCTGCCCGCCCGGCAGCTGCACCGAATGGGTGGCATCGAACACCACCGGGCAACCGGTATCGCGCATCACCGCCAGCGAGCGCATGTCGCTGACCAGGTTGTTGTAGCCGAAGCTGGCACCACGCTCGCAGACCATGATCTGCTCGTTGCCGGTGGATTTGGCCTTCTCCACCACCGGGGCCATGTCCCAGGGCGAGAGGAACTGACCCTTCTTGATGTTCACCGGCTTGCCGGCGGCGCAGACCTTCTTGATGAAGTCGGTCTGGCGCACCAGGAAGGCCGGGGTCTGCAGCACATCCACCACCGAGGCAACCTCGTCCATCGGGGTGTACTCGTGCACGTCGGTCAATACCGGCACGCCGATCTGCTTCTTGACCTCGGCCAGCACCTTCAGCCCCTCTTCCAGGCCGGGGCCACGGAAGGAGGTGCCTGAGGTGCGGTTGGCCTTGTCGAAGCTGGACTTGAAGATGAAGTTCATCCCCAGCCGGCCGGTGATTTCCTTCAGCTTGCCGGCGGTATCCAGCTGCAGCTGCATCGATTCGATCACGCACGGACCGGCGATCAGGAACAACGGCTGGTCCAGGCCAACCTCAAAACCACACAGTTTCATCTTGTTTCCTCGTTGGCGTAGACGCCGTGACCAGCGCTAGATGGTGGCAGCTGCCGCGGCAGACAAGTGCCTGCCGCGGTGGATCTGTAACCGCTCAGCCGGCCCTGGCAGCCTTGCGCGCACGGGCCGCGGCAATGAAGCCGATGAACAGCGGATGGCCTTCGCGCGGGGTGGACAGAAACTCCGGGTGCGCCTGGCAGGCCAGGAACCACGGATGCACCTGCTGCGGCAGCTCGACCACCTCCACCAGGGTGTCATCCATCGACTTGCCCGAGATCACCAGGCCCGCCTCTTCCAGCTGGGTTCGGTAACGGTTGTTGAACTCGTAGCGGTGGCGATGACGCTCGGCCACCACATCGCGCCCGTACAGCTGGTGGGCAAGGGTGCCCGGCTTCAGCCGCTGCTCCTGCAGACCCAGGCGCATGGTGCCGCCCAGGTCGGACTTCTCATCGCGCTTTTCCACCTCACCGGCGGCAGTGCGCCATTCGGTGATCAGGCCGATGACCGGGTGTACCGTCTGGCGGTCGTTCTCGGTGGAATTGGCCCCTGCCAGCCCGGCCACATGGCGGGCATAGTCGACAACGGCCGCCTGCATTCCGTAACAGATGCCGAAATACGGCACCCCATGCTCGCGTGCGTACTGCGAGGTCAGCACCTTGCCCTCGAAGCCACGGTCGCCGAAGCCGCCCGGCACCAGGATGCCATCGACATCGGCCAGAGCGGACATGTCGCTGCCTTCCAGGTCCTGCGCCTCGAGCCACTTCAAGGTGACCTTGGTGCGCTGGCGCAGGCCACCGTGCTTGAGCGCCTCGCCCACCGACTTGTACGCATCCTGGTGGTCGACATACTTGCCAACCACCGCAATGGTCACCGCATCGTCCGGGTGGACCGTGGCGTCGACGGCATCTTCCCACTCATGCAGGTCGGCCGGGCCGACCTTTTCACGCAGACCCAGCTGGTCGATGACGATCTCGTCCAGGCCCTGGCGGTGCAGGCCCATCGGGATCTTGTACAGCACGTCCACGTCCGGCACGGAGATCACCGCGCGTTCCGGGACATTGGTGAACAGCGAGATCTTGCGCCGCTCGCCATCGGGAATGACCTGCTCGGAACGGCACAGCAGCACGTCCGGCTGGATGCCGATCGAACGCAGCTCCTTGACCGAGTGCTGGGTCGGCTTGGTCTTCAGCTCGCCGGCCGCGCCGATGAACGGCACCAGGGTCAGGTGCATGAACAGCGCCTTGGATGCCCCACGCTCGGTGCGCACCTGACGGATGGCCTCCAGGAACGGCAGCGATTCGATATCACCGACGGTACCGCCAATCTCCACCAGGGCCACATCGAAGCCTTCGGTGGCCGCGTCGATGCAGCGGCGGATCTCGTCGGTGATGTGCGGGATCACCTGCACGGTGGCGCCCAGGTAATCGCCGCGGCGCTCCTTGCGGATCACGTTCTCGTAGATCCGGCCGGTGGTGACCGAGTTCTTGCGGCTCAGACGGGTGCGTACGAAGCGCTCGTAGTGGCCCAGGTCCAGGTCGGTCTCGGCACCGTCATCGGTGACATAGACCTCGCCGTGCTGGAACGGGCTCATCGTGCCGGGATCGACGTTGATGTAGGGGTCCAGCTTCATCATCGTGACCTTCAGGCCACGCGCCTCGAGGATCGAGGCCAACGACGCCGCTGCAATGCCCTTGCCAAGCGAGGACACCACACCACCGGTAACAAAAATCAGGGGAGTCATGGGGCTTAAAGCCTCCCGGAAACAAGAATTTAATGAAAACCAGCGACCACCCGGCCACTGGCTGCGAAAACAAAAAAGTGCGCCCCGATCCAGACCGGGGCGCACAAACGGCAGCTGCAAGCCTTACGGCTTGCGCTTGGCTTCCTCTTCTTCCTCGCGCTGCGGCGGCGCCTGCTCGCCACGCGCACGGTGCGCAGCAGCGGCAGCAGCACGGCGGGCAGCACGGGCCTTGGCTTCATCAGTGGGTTTTTCGGCAGAATCTGCCGTGGACTTGTCCGCCGCCGGCGGCGGCGGATTGCTGGCCAGCGCCGCCGGGATGGCGACAGCCGCAGCCACAAGGGCGGCAATTGTCAGCAGGGTACGGGGCTTCATGGCATCACTCCTTTTGATCGGAGGCCGGCCTGGTACGGCGAAAAGCGCAGTACTGTCCAACCGGGAGGCAATGATAGCGCTTTCGCGGCGCACTGACACTGAACATGCCGGGTGCAAATTTTCGTCTTAACCGCCACACTTGCCCGTCAACTTATTGTTACGCCGCCCATGAACACCCGTTATAACGCCGCTGACATTGAAGTCCTCTCCGGTCTTGACCCGGTCAAGCGCCGTCCCGGCATGTACACCGATACCACCCGCCCGAACCATCTGGCCCAGGAGGTGATCGACAACTCGGTCGACGAAGCCCTGGCCGGGCACGCAAAAACCGTGTCGGTGACCCTGTTCAAGGATGGCAGCTGCGAAGTGGCCGATGACGGCCGCGGCATGCCGGTGGACATCCATCCGGAGGAAGGCATCCCCGGCGTGGAGCTGATCCTGACCCGGCTGCATGCCGGCGGCAAGTTCTCCAACCGCAACTACACCTTCTCCGGCGGCCTGCATGGCGTGGGCGTATCGGTGGTCAATGCGCTGTCCACGCTGGTGGAAATCCACATCAAACGGGAAGGTGCAGAACACCGCATCAGCTTCCGTGATGGCGACCGCGCCAGTCCGCTGGAAGTGGTCGGCAGCGTCGGCAAGAAGAACACCGGCACCCGGCTGCGCTTCTGGCCGGACCCGAAGTATTTCGACAGCCCGAAGATCAATGTGCGTGCCCTGCGCCACCTGCTGCGTGCCAAGGCCGTGCTCTGCCCGGGGCTGACCGTCACCCTGACCGACGAGGCCACCGGCGAGACCGACAGCTGGCTGTACCAGGACGGCCTGCGCGATTACCTCAAGGCCGAGATCGGCGAGCGCGAGATCCTGCCGCCCAACCTGTTTGTCGGCAGCGTGAAGAAGGAAACCGAGGTGGTGGACTGGGCCCTGGCCTGGGCACCGGAAGGCGAGCTGGTGCAGGAAAGCTATGTCAACCTGATCCCGACCGCGCAGCACGGCACCCACGTCAATGGCCTGCGCACCGGCCTGACCGAGGCCCTGCGCGAGTTCTGCGACTTCCGTAACCTGCTGCCGCGTGGGGTCAAGCTGGCCCCGGAAGATGTCTGGGACCGGGTCACCTTCGTGCTGTCGATGAAGATGACCGACCCGCAGTTCTCCGGCCAGACCAAGGAGCGCCTGTCCTCACGCCAGGCCGCCGCCTTTGTCGAGGGTGCGGTACATGACGCCTTCGCCCTGGCCCTGAACCAGAACGTGGAAATGGGCGAACGCATTGCCCAGCTGGCGATCGAACGCGCCAGCGCCCGCCTGAAGACCGAAAAACTGGTGGTGCGCAAGAAGGTCACCGCCGGGCCGGCACTGCCGGGCAAGCTGGCCGACTGCATCAGCCAGGACCTGTCGCGCACCGAACTGTTCCTGGTGGAGGGCGACTCGGCCGGCGGCAGCGCCAAGCAGGCCCGTGACAAGGATTTCCAGGCGATCATGCCGCTGCGCGGCAAGATCCTGAACACCTGGGAGGTCGCCTCGACCTCGGTGCTGGCCAGCGAGGAAGTGCACAACCTGGCCATCGCCATCGGCTGTGACCCGGGCAAGGAGGACATCTCCGGCCTGCGCTACGGCAAGGTGGTGATCCTGGCCGACGCCGACTCCGATGGCCTGCATATCGCCACCCTGCTCAGCGCGTTGTTCCTGAAGCACTTCCCGGCCCTGGTCCGCGCCGGGCATGTGTTCGTGGCGATGCCGCCGCTGTTCCGCATCGACCTCGGCAAGCAGGTGTTCTACGCCCTGGACGAGGACGAAAAGCGCGCGGTACTGGAGAAGATCGCCCGCGAAAAGAGCAAGGGCCAACCCAGCGTGACCCGCTTCAAGGGCCTGGGCGAGATGAACCCCTCGCAGCTGCGCGAGTCCACCATCCATCCCGACACCCGGCGCCTGGTCCAGCTCACCGTCGATGACCTGGACCAGACCCATGCCCTGATGGACATGCTGCTGGCCAAGAAGCGCGCCAGTGACCGCAAGGGCTGGCTGGAAACCAAGGGCGACCTGGCCTCGCTGGAAGTCTGATCTGGCCAAGCCCAGCCCTTTCGTGCTGTCCAGCCGGATGAACAAACCCGCCGCATGGCGGGTTTGCTTTTTTCCTGACCAAAGGAAAGGCCCGCACGCGGCGGGCCTTCCAGGCAATCCACAGCAGCAACCGCCCCCGAATCAGGCCAGGCCGAGTGCCGCCATCCCCTTGAGGATGATCCAGGCGCACAACGCCGAGGCCGGAATGGTCAGCACCCAGGCCCACAGGATGCGCTCGATCACCCCCAGCTTCAGCGAGCGCGGGTTCTTGGCAAAGCCCACCCCCATGATCGCGGTGGAAATGGAATGGGTGGTCGAAACCGGCATGCCGAAGTGGGCCGCCATGGTCAGGATGGTGGCCGAGCTGGTCTCGGCGGCAAAACCATGGATCGGGTGCAGCTTGACCATCTTGTGGCCCAGGGTCTTGATGATCTTCCAGCCACCGGAAGCCGTACCGGCAGCCATCACGATGGCGCAGGTCAGCACGATCCACAGCGCAATGCCGCCGTCGGCATTGGCACCAGGATGCAGGAAGCCCAGCCAGGACGGCAGGTCATCCAGCACACCGGTGGCCTCGGCGCTGATCAGGGTCATTGCGATGATGCCCATGGTTTTCTGCGCATCGTTGTGGCCGTGGGCAAAGCCCATGTAGGCAGCCGAGGCGATCTGCGCCTTGCCGAAGAACATGTTCACAAAGCGCGGACGCGCCAGGCGACCAATGGCACCGCCCACCTTGGACAACAGCAGGATCAGCGCCCACAGCAGGCACATCACGACGATGCCAAGCAGGAAACCGGCAATCGGCGAGGTGATCATCGGCACGAACACCTTCCACAGCAGGCCCTTGTTCTGCGCCCAGTTGCCCAGTTGCTGCGACCAGATCAGCGCATCCCAGTTGTTGGCCGCGGCAGCCAGCGCGGCACCGCACAGGCCACCAATCAGCGCGTGCGAGGAAGACGACGGCAGCCCCTTCCACCAGGTGATCAGGTTCCAGACAATGCCGCCGAGCAGCGCGCACAGGATCACCTGCGGGGTGACCACCACGACCTCGGTATTGATCAGGCCATTGGCAATGGTCATCGCCACCGCGGTACCGGTCAGCGCGCCGATCAGGTTCATGAAAGCGGCCAGCATCACCGCATGCCCGGGCGAGAGCACCTTGGTCGCCACGACCGTGGCGATGGAGTTGGCGGTATCGTGGAAGCCGTTGATGAATTCAAACACCAACGCCGCCAGGATCACCACCAGTACGAGGGTGAGCATCTGCAGCCCCCGTCAGCTGTTTTTCAGCACGATCTGGTAAGCCACCACGCCGGCGCCACGGCAGCGGTCGATGGCTTTTTCCAGGATCTCGAAGAATTCCTTGAGCAGGAACATCTGCAGGTGATCCAGACGACCGGAGTAGATGTCGCGGTACAGCTCCAGCATCAGGCGGTCGGCTTCATTTTCCAGCGCGCGCAGCTTCTCATTCAGCGCCGTCATCCGGTCAAGGTTCATGTGACGCAGGTCGGCGACCATCTCCACCACCACCGCCGCAGCCTGTTCCAGCATCGCCGCACGCGGGGCAAAGTCGATCTGGTCCAGATGCTTGACCGCCAGCGAATAGCGATCGGCAAACTTCTCGATCTGCTTGGGAATCTTGTACAGGGCCGAACCCAGCGCTTCGATGTCCTCACGCTCGATCGGCGTGATGAAGCTGTCCACCAGCGCCTGGCCAATCTTTTCAGAGCTGGCGCGACCGCGCAGCCGGGCCAGCTTGAAAGCGTCCAGCGCCGGCAGGGATTCGCCTTCGCGCATCATCGTGTGCAGCGCCTTGGCGCTGTCATGGGCTGCCTGGGCGGCATCGTCCAACAAGACATAGAACTGCTTGCCGGACCCAAAAATGGTCTGCAGTGAGAACATAAGAAACCTGGAGGTCGCCATCACGGAGGGGATGGCATCAGCTGTCAATTATGACGCTGCGTTGGCGTTTTTGCGAAACCTTGATGACAACCCGCCTGCCGCAAGCTGAACGGGCGTTTACGCAACAACCACCTGCTCTGCTAGCATCCTTGCTGCACCTTCGGGTGCGACCTATGGACGACGACCCTTATCCCCCGCAGGTGCGGGCTGCCTTTTGCGCTGTCTGCACCGATCATCCACGCCCCTTGCCCTGGGCAACCAACCGGGGGAAGGCCCGTGTTTGAGTTTCTGATTGTCATCGCGCTGATTCTGCTGAACGGTTTCTTTGCCATGTCCGAAATGTCGGTCATGACCTCGCGCAAGAGCCGCCTGAAGCAACAGGCCAACAGCAGCCAGCGCGCCGCGCGCGCACTGGCGCTGGCCGAAAAGCCCGAAGCCTTTCTTTCCACCGTGCAGATCGGCATCACGCTGATCGGCATCCTGACCGGTGTGTTCGGTGGCGAATCCATCGGCCGCGAACTTGCCGCGGTCATCCAGCGCTTTGCGCCGGAGTTCGCCCATGCCGATGCCGCCGGCAAGGCTGCCGCGGTCGCGCTGATCACCTATCTGACGCTGATCTTCGGCGAGCTGGTGCCCAAACGCCTGGCCATCACCCGGCCGGAGCAGATCGCCGGCGTGGTGGCCGTTCCGATGGCCTGGCTGGCCGCCCTGGCTTACCCGTTCGTGCTGCTGCTTTCGCGCTCGACCCGCCTGGTGCTGCGCCTGCTGGGCCTGGGCAAGGAACAGGCCGATGCCGTCAGCCAGGAGGAAATCCGCATGCTGGTGGCCGAAAGCCATGAGGCCGGTGTCATCGACAGCCTGGAGCGGGACATGATGAATCGCGTGATGCGCCTAGGTGACCGCACGGCCGAAAGCCTGATGACCCCGCGCAACCGGATTGCCTGGCTGGACACCCACCACGACCAGGAGGCCAACCTGGAGTCCATGCGCGAGCATGCGTTTTCACGCTACCCGGTCTATCGCGGCAATGACCAGGACATCGCCGGCATTCTGGAAGTCAAAACCCTGCTCACCCACGGCAAGGACGATGGCCTGTTCCAGAACCTGCGCGAGCCGGTGTATGTGTCCGAATCCACCCATGCGATGAAGCTGCTGGAAATCTTCCGCGAAGAGCATCAGTCGATGGCCCTGGTGGTGGACGAATACGGTGAGATCCAGGGGCTGGTCACCATTTCCGACCTGATGGGCGCCGTGGTTGGCCGACTGCAGGTCGCCGACCACGACGAGGATGCACCGCTGGTGGTCACCCGCGCCGATGGCTCCTTGCTGGTCGATGGTTCGCTGCCGGTGGAAGACCTGCGTGATGTCATCGCCGGGCTGGAACTGCCCGAGCCAGAACAGGCCGCTTACAACACCGTTGCCGGCCTGTGCATCGATCGTTTCGGCCGCATCCCGCAGACCGGCGAATGGTTTGATCTGTCAGGCTGGCGCTTTGAGGTCATCGATCTTGATGGAGCCCGCGTGGACAAGATCATGCTGCGCCAGCTCAGCGACTGCGATGATGATGACCGCACGCCCTGAGCCGAGCCCGTCGGGCATCCCGCGCAATGAAGGCATCCGTACCCTGCTTGCCATCGCCAGCCAGGGCGACCCCAGCCAGCGCCTGCATATCGCCGATGTGCTGGGCGGCCTGGCGCAGGGTGCGTTCGGCATGTTCCTGCTGCTGGCAATCCTGCCGGCCTTCATCCCGCTGCCCGGGGTGGCAGGGGCACTGAGCGGCCCGCTGGTGATGCTGATCGGCATGCAGATGCTGATCGGGCTGCGCAGCCCGTGGCTGCCACGGGCCATTGCCCGGCGCGGCCCCAGGCGCAGTACGCTGCACCGCTTTGTCGGCAAGCTGCAGCGGCCACTTACCTGGCTGGACAGCCTGCTCAAGCCCCGCCTGAGCCTGGCCATCGAACCATTACCGGCACGTATTTTCACCGGATTGCTGCTGCTGGTACTGGGCCTGCTGCTCTCGTTGCCCATTCCCTTCACCAACTACCTGTTCGGTTTTCAACTGATGCTGTTTGCGCTGGCCCTGCTCGAATGCGACGGACGCCTGATGCTGCTCAACTGGATCGGCGGCGTGGTGGCAATCGCCTTCTTCGGCATCAGCTCCGGCCAGTTGCTGACCTATCTGACCCAGCTGGGCAACAGCCTGCTCAGCTGAGGCTGCGCCAGGCCTGCATGGCCAGCTCGAACGAACGCAGCCGTGCGTCCGGGTCATGGATATTGGCGGTGATCATCAACTCATCGGGCTGCAGCTGCTGCACCACCGCCGCCATCGCACTGGCAACCTGGCCGCAATCACCGACGGCGGAAATGGCCAGTGCGCGCTCGACCCCGGCACGCTCGTGCGGCAACCAGACCTGGTCGATATCATCCACCGGCGCCGGCACCTTGCCCGCGGCGCCACGCTGCAGGTTGACGAACAACTGCTGCAGGCTGCTGAACAGGTAACGCGCCTGGGCGGTGGTATCGGCGGCCACCACGTTCATCGCCACGATCACATACGGACTGGCCAGGCGCGCCGACGGCCGGAACTGGCTGCGATACAACGCCAGCGCCGCTTCCAGCTGGTCCGGTGCAAAGTGCGAGGCGAAGGCATACGGCAAGCCGAGCTGCGCGGCCAGACGGGCCCCGAACGTGCTCGAACCCAGCAGCCACACCGGCAGCCCATCACCAATGCCGCCGCCAGGCACCGCCTGCACCGACTGCCCGGGCTGCACCGGTTCCAGGTAATGCAGCAGCTCCTGCACATCGTGCGGGAAACGATCGGCCTGGTCCTGGTAACGGCGCAACGCGCGGACGGTGGCGTGATCGGTGCCCGGCGCACGCCCCAGCCCCAGGTCAATCCGCCCGGGATACAGGCTGGCCAGGGTGCCGAACTGCTCAGCCACCTGCAGCGGGCTGTGGTTGGGCAGCATGATGCCGCCGGCCCCCACCCGGATGCGCCGGGTCAGACCGGCCAGATGCCCGATCAGTACCGACGTTGCTGCCGAGGCCACCCCAGGCATGTTGTGGTGCTCGGCCAGCCAGTAGCGGTGGTAACCCAGCGCATCGGCCAGCTGCGCCAGCTGCCCCATATGGGCAAAGGCGGCAGCGACTTCCTGCCCCTGTGCAACCGGGGCCAGGTCCAATAGTGACAACGGGATGCGTGCAACGGTCATTCGGTTCGTCCCTGTGCCGGGGACTGCAGCGGCGGCAACGGCTCATCCTTGAGCGGGCGCAGCTGCGGATCCAGCGCGATGCGCTCGTCGAACACGAAACAGCCGCCCTCGTAGTTCTGCCCGCCAACCTGCTCGAAATAGGCCAGGATGCCGCCATCAAGCTGCAGTACGTTGTCCATGCCGTCATTTACCATCCAGAGCGCGGCCTTTTCACAGCGGATGCCGCCGGTGCAGAAGCTCACCACGGTCTTGTCCTTGAGCGCTTCACGATGCGGTTCCAGCGCCGCCGGCAGATCGGTGAACTTGTCGATGGCAAAGGTCAACGCATCGCTGAAGGTGCCATGGGCCACCTCCTGCTGGTTGCG
Source organism: Stenotrophomonas koreensis (assembly GCF_001431525.1). GTDB lineage: Bacteria > Pseudomonadota > Gammaproteobacteria > Xanthomonadales > Xanthomonadaceae > Stenotrophomonas > Stenotrophomonas koreensis. Next base: position 298,603 of record NZ_LDJH01000006.1, on the reverse strand, counting down.
GGTATCGAGCATCACCACCGGTTTGCCGGCATCGTCATGCCCCTGCGCCAGCCAGCGCGCCAGGGTCTTTGGCGCCACGCCCGGCGAGCGCGGGTAATCCAGCGGCTGGCCATCGGCCCGGCGGAAGCTGATGATTTCCTTCTTCAGCTTGACCTTCAGGCGGGCGAACGGCAGGTGCTGGCTGTAGCTGCGCTTGATCACCATGCCGGCAAAACGCACATCGGCCAGCAACGGTGCGTAGAACGCATCCACGCCCTCGGCCGTGCCGGCCAGGAACAGGTTCAGGCCTTCCGGCGACACCAGGATGGTGCCCTTCAGGCCCTGCTGCTGCGCGCGTTCAAACAAGGTTTCACGCAGGCTCTGGAGCGCATCCAGGGCGACGAAATGGTAAGCGGCGGTATTGACGATCATGCGCTTATTGTAACGATGCCGGGCCGGCTCAGCGCCACAGCAGCCAGGGCAGCCCAAGCACGAGGCCGATGATCAGCACGATCAACAGCAGCCCGCCCAAGACCTGCAGCGGTGCGCGGCGCAACTGGCCAGTGAAGGTTTCCGGCGCCTGCTCCCGCCGGGCCTGGCGCAGCCGCTCGGCGCGCTGCTGCTGGCTCAGCGCAATCACCGCGCGCGCGCGCTCGTAGTCGGCCGCATCACGCAGCCACAGCGCCGGCGCACTGAAGCCCAGCAGCCCTGCACTGGTCTGGTACCAGTCCACCCCCGCCTGATCCAGCGCGGTGGTCACTTCGTCGAATTCATCGGCCTCGACGTGGCGCAGTTTGAAAAGCAGACGTGCCATGCCAAGCATGATAGCGGCATCGCTTGTTAACCTAGTCGATCCGGCAACACGTCGATTGAAGCACTACGCCCATGGCCCTACCTCCCCGCCTCCTCCTTGCCCTGCCCCTGCTGGCTGCGCTGATGGCCTGCACCCCGGCGCCACAGGCGCTGCCAGCGAGCGACCCGATCGCCCGCTTTGAAATCATCGACCAGCGCAGCGGTGAGGGCGCGTCGGCCCAGGCCGGGCAAACGGTCAGCGTGCACTACACCGGCTGGCTGTTCGACGCCGATGCACCACAACAGCGTGGTGCCAAGTTCGACAGCTCGCTTGATCGCGGCCAGCCCTTCAGCTTCACCGTCGGTGGTGGCCAGGTGATCCGCGGCTGGGACGAGGGTGTGGCCGGCATGCAGGTGGGCGGCACCCGGGTGCTGATGATCCCGCCCGAGTATGGCTATGGCGAGCGCCGGGTCGGCCCGTTGCCGGCCAACGCTTCGCTGGTCTTCGAGGTGCAGCTGCTTGGTATCGAGCCGCGCTGATGACGCTGCTGGAAACCGACATCGCGATCATTGGCGGTGGACCTGCCGGCTTGATGGCCGCCGAGCGCCTGCTCGCCGCCGGCCGCCAGGTGACCCTGTTCGAAGCCAAGGGCTCGCCCGGACGCAAGTTCCTGATCGCCGGCAAGGGCGGGCTGAACCTGACCCACGGCGAGCCACGGCCGCAGTTTGACCAGCGCTACCGTGAGCGTGCCGGACAGGTCGGCCACTGGCTGGACCGGTTTGACGGCCCGGCGTTGCGGCAATGGGCCGCCGGACTCGGCGTGGACACCTATGTCGGCAGCTCGGGCCGGGTATTTCCCGATGACCGCAAGGCGGCCCCGCTGCTGCGCGGCTGGGTACGCAGGCTCAAGGAACAGGGGCTGGTGCTGCGGGTGAACCATCGCTGGCTCGGCTGGCAGGCCGATGGCCGGCTGCGGCTGGCCGGCCCGGAAGGTGAGCTGGCCGTACGTGCGAACGCGGTGATCCTGGCCACCGGCGGCGGCAGCTGGCCGCAGCTGGGCAGCGATGGCCAGTGGGTTGCGCCCCTGCGCCAGGCCGGCGTGGAAGTGGCCGAGCTGCAACCGGCCAACTGCGGCTTCGATGTGGCCTGGAGCGAGCACTTCATCCAGCGCCAGGCCGGCGCCCCGCTCAAGCCGGTCATCGCCCACTGGCATGACCTGCAGGGCCAGCCGCAGCAGCTGCAGGGCGAATGCGTGGTCAGCCAGGCCGGCATCGAGGGCAGCCTGATCTACGCCCTGTCTGCGGACCTGCGCCAGGCTGTGCAGCGTGACGGCCAGGCCCTGCTCGAACTGGACCTGGTTCCCGGCCGTTCACTGGAGCGGCTGCGCAAGGATCTGGACGCGCCACGCCGCGGCCGCAGCTTCAGCGAACACCTGCGCCGGCAGGCCGGGATCGGCGGGGTCAAGGCGGCCCTGCTCTACGAAATCCTCGGCCGCGGGGCCGGTGATGACCTGGATGCGGTGGCACGCACCCTCAAGCGCCTGCCCCTGACCCTGCGCGCAGCGCGGCCACTGGCCGAAGCCATCAGTTCGGCCGGTGGCGTGCGCCTGGAAGGCCTGGACCAGGCACTGATGCTCAACCGGCTTGACGGGGTGTTCTGTGCCGGCGAGATGCTCGACTGGGAAGCCCCGACCGGCGGCTACCTGCTCACCGCCTGCTTTGCCTCCGGCCTGGTCGCAGCCGAGGGCGCCCTGGCCTGGCTGGCACGTCCGCACTGAGCTGGCCACGTCCATCGAGCGCGCAACAAAAAACCCCCGCCCAGGCGGGGGCTTTTTGTCAGCAGCGTTGGCGGTTCAATGCAGGCGACTGTCGCGCAGGTGCTGGATCCGCTGCGGCGGATCGAACGAATCGGTGCGCGCCAGCGGCCAGTAATCGCGGAACACGCTGTGCTCGGGCTGACCGTCGAGCAGCTCACCGGGCTCCAGGAAGCGGTACAGCGAGCCCAGCGAACGGATCTGGGTTGGCGATACCCGGCGCAGGATGTGCTCGGGCCCGAGCTGGTCGGTATGGGTCAGGCCGGCAGCGGACAGCAGTTCACCCAGCGCGCGCATCGTATTGCGGTGGTAGTTGAACACGCGGGCGGTCTTCTGGGTCGGGTCCAGGTTGCTGGAGCGCGCGCGGTCCTGGGTGGCAATCCCGGTCGGGCACTTGTCGGTATGGCAGCTCAATGCCTGGATGCAGCCCAGCGAGAACATGAAGGCACGGCCGGCATTGCACCAGTCCGCGCCCATCGAGATCGTGCGCGCGATATCGAAGGCACTGGTGATCTTGCCGGCGGCACCGATACGGATGTGCTGGCGGATGTTCAACCCGACCAGGGTGTTGTGCACCAGCATCAGCGCCTCGTTCATCGGCACGCCCACATGGTCCATGAACTCCACCGGTGCCGCACCGGTACCGCCCTCGGCACCATCGACAACGATGTAGTCGGGCATCAGGCCGGTTTCCTGCATGGCCTTGGCAATGCCGAACCACTCCCAGGGATGACCGATGGCCAGCTTGAAACCGACCGGTTTGCCACCGGACAGCTCACGCAGGCGGGCCACGAACTGCAGCAGCTCCACCGGGTTGGAGAAGGCCGAATGACCCGGCGGTGACACGCAGTCCACCCCCATCGGCACCCCGCGGGTCAAGGCGATTTCCTCGCTGACCTTGGCCGCCGGCAGCACACCACCATGGCCCGGCTTGGCCCCTTGGGAAAGCTTGATCTCGATCATCTTCACCTGCGGGTCGGTCGCATTGGCGATGAAGCGCTCCTCGTTGAAACGCCCCTGCTCGTCACGGCAACCAAAGTAGCCCGAACCGATTTCCCAGATCAGGTCGCCGCCGCGCTCACGGTGGTACGGCGAAATGCTGCCTTCGCCGGTGTCCTGGGCAAAGTTGCCGAGCTTGGCCCCGCCATTGAGTGCACGCACCGCATTGGCCGATAGCGCACCAAAGCTCATCGCCGAGATGTTGAACACACTGGCCGAGTAAGGCTGGGTGCACCCCGGTCCACCGATGGTGACGCGGAAGTCGGTGTTGTCGATGCGTGCCGGGCGCATGGAGTGGTTGATCCACTCGTAATCGACCTGGTAGGCGCTGCGCAGGGTACCGAACGGCAGCACATCCATCTCGTTGCGCGAGCGGCGGTAGACCAGGCTGCGGTCCTGGCGCGAGAACGGCACGTTCTCCAGATCGTTCTGCACAAAATACTGGCGGATTTCCGGGCCGATGGATTCAAAGAAGTAGCGAAAATGAACCAGTACCGGATAGTTGCGCCGCAGGGCACTGCGGTTTTGCAGGATATCCACCGTGCCGATGATGATCATCGCTGCAAACAACGCTGAGCCCCAGTACCAGGAGGGCCACTTGAAGGCAAGCACCACCGACACTGGAAGCAGAATAATGGCCAGCAGGTACACCAAGTAGCGATGCATGAGAACTCTCAAAAAATGAACGGGGGCAGTCTACAGCCGCGAGTCGACAAGATGGGTTGCACCGTCGATTTCATGGCCTGAACCAGGGGATTTACTGGTGGCGCAGCATGGATCTGTTCAGCTCGACACGCCGATCAAGCGCATCAGCAATGACGAACAACCACCGCGCCACAGCAGCGGCTATTTTCGGCCAGAAACACCGCACGCTCATGCTGTAGCGCAGCATCACGACCTGTCATAGCGCAGCTTCCTGATGCACAGTTCAAACCGTGGCCTCTGTTGTTGACCCGCCGGGATCAGCACAGAAAACCGCCCGCAGCCGATCACTCGAGCAGCACTCACTTACAGTGCGCGGCTGCGGCATGCGCCGATCGCATCAAGCCAACCCACGGCTTGAACGAAATGGCTTCAGTGCATGGCCGCACGCACGCTTTCCCAAGGCCGTCATCGGCCATGCATGGGTCTGGCCAGGCTGCGCGCTCGGGCAGGCGCGAAGCGCAAACGGACAAATGACAAGCGTGCCGCGGATGGCGACATTCGCTTTGGCAGCGAATACCCCGACAGCGTGGGGCTGGCAAGCGTAACGCCGGTCACGGCACGCTGCGCCGCCGGCCCACCAGGGCGGCCCTGGAACAGCGCAGACACACAGGATCGCCCTGCCAGCCACAGCCACACCGCGGTGTCCGCTGCGGTCAACCTGCTGCCACCCGCTGCCACAGGCGGGCCCTGTACTGCTGCGCCGCCCCCACCCTCGGCACGATGGACGTCCGCCCGGAAGACAGGAAAACAAAAAACCGCCTTGCGGCGGTTTCATGTGGTGCCCGGGACCGGAATCGAACCGGTAAGGAGTTGCCCCCGGCGGATTTTAAGTCCGCTGCGTCTACCACTTTCGCCACCCGGGCAGACCCGCATAGGGTGCCTGAAAAGCCCACAACACGGAATACTGCCCAGCGCTCAGATTGCCCGCGAATAGCGTTGCGTGCTGCGCTGATCATGCAGGTACGGGTCAAAGCACATCGCCAGCAGACGCAGCAAGGGCCGCCCCCATTCGGTAGCCGCAATCACCCCGTTGCTCATCCGGGCCAGACCATCGTCCTGCAGGGCCTGCAGGCGCTGCAGGTCAGCGGCGAAATAATCAGCAAACACCAACTGATGCCGGCGTTCGAATTCGGCGATGTCCAGCTGGCCGTGACACATCAGCTCCTGCACCAGTGCCGCCCGCACCTGGTCATCGGCACTGAGCTCCATCCCGCGCCATACCGGCAGGCGCCCCTCATCAACGGCCACTTCCCAGGCCGGCAATTCACGTGGGTTCTGGCTGTAGCTGCTGTCGATGTGACTGATCGCACTGACCCCCAAGCCAATCAGGTCGGTCTGCGCATGGGTGGTGTAACCCATGAAATTGCGGTGCAGCTGGCCCTGGCGCTGGGCGATTGCCAAAGGATCATCGGGCAGCGCGAAATGGTCCAGCCCGATGTACTGGTAACCGGCAGCGGTCAGTTTTTCCACCGCGATGCCCAGCAGGGCCAGCTTGTCCTCGGCACTGGGCAGATCGGCCTCGATGATCTGACGCTGGGCACGGAACAGATGCGGCAGATGGGCATAGCCGTAAATGGCCAGGCGTTCGGGCCGCTGCTGCAGCATCGCATCCACGGTCTGCGCAAAGCCGGCCAGGGTTTGGCCGGGCAGGCCATAGATCAGGTCGACATTGACCGAGCGCAGGCCGTGTTGCCGGCAGGCCGTCATCACCGCCACGGTCTGCTCCAGTGGCTGGATGCGGTTGATCGCCTGTTGCACAACCGGGTTGATGTCCTGCACCCCGAGGCTGGCGCGATTGAAGCCGATGGCGCCCAGCTCGGCCACCTGGGCCGGGGTGATCATGCGCGGGTCCAGTTCGATGGAAATATCACGGCTGGCGTCGGCACTGAAACGGAACAGCCGACGCAGGCCGGCCACCAGCTGCTGCAGCTGCTGGGGGCTGAGAAAATTGGGCGTCCCGCCACCAAAGTGCAGCTGCACCACTTCGCGACAGGGACCAAACAAGGCCGCCATCTGCGCCGCCTCGGCCAACAGACGCTCGACATAGGCCTGGCCACGTCCGTGGTCGCGGGTGATCACCCGGTTGCAGCCACAGTAGAAGCACGGACTGGTGCAGAACGGCACATGCACATACAGCGACAGCGGCCGGCCACTGGCATTGCTGCGCGCCGCCGCCGCGGTGAGTTGATCCACCCCGAACCGGTCGTGGAACTGCGGGGCGGTGGGATAGGAGGTATAGCGTGGACCGGGCCGATCATGCCGGCGCAGCAGCTCCGGATCGAAGTTCCAGCCCAGACTGGCTGCCGATGCAGGTTGAGTATCCATGCCGGCAGGATCCCATGCCTCCCCGTGCCGGGCCTTGATGCGGATCAATCCAGCAGGCCATTGCAGCGGCGGCACTATTGATTGGAATCAATGTCAGTGCCAGCCGCGGATTCTAGCCTTGGGCGTCCTGCCTCAGCCGCGCGCTTTCCACGCAGCGGCCCTGCTGTGAGCCCACATGCCCAAGCCCGCCTCGTCGCCCTCATCTGCCACCGTGCTGCGCACCATCGGCCTCATCGTGTGGCCGGCCTTTGTTGTCGCCGGACTGGCCACCCTGGTGTTTTTCGCGATGATTGATCCGCTTGCGCTGGCAGCGATCAGCTGGCCGGCACTGGCAGACAGCCGCCTGACCGGCTACAGCCTGGGGTTTTTCATGTTCTGGGGGGTGGCCAGCCTGGCCAGCAGCCTGACCTGGTTGTTGCTGCGCCCTGCTCCACCGGCACCATCACGCCTGGATGAAGAGTGGGATTGAGCATGCCAAGACCACCGCTACCGGCGGCCCTGACATTCAGCTGGCCGCGCAGACTCAGCGCACTGCTGTTGCTGGGCAGCTTCTATCTGCTGCCATGGCTGTCAATCAACGGCGAGCCGGCCGTATTGTTTGACCTGGCCGGCCGTCATGCCTACCTGCTGGGCATCGAACTTGCAGCCGACGAGCTGCCCGCCCTGCTGGCATTGGCAGTATCTGGCCTGGCCCTGCTCTACCTGCTGACCAACCTGGGCGGTCGCCTGTGGTGCGGGCTGCTCTGCCCACAATCCATTCTCGGCAGCCTGTACCAGCAGCTGATGCAACTGGGCAGACACGGCGGCAACCTGTTGTGGGCACTGCTGGCCATCTGGACCGGGATCAGTTTTGTCGGCTATTTCACTCCGGTCCGCCAGCTGTTGCCTCCCGATGCCGCTGGCTGGAATCACTGGACGGTGTTCTGGGCGGTTTTCTATGCCGCCGCCACCTGGGCCAATATCCGTTTCCTGCGAACGCGCCTGTGCACCGAGCTGTGCCCGTTTGCCCGCCTGCAACCCTGGATCACCGACCAACACACCCCGCATGTGCGCTACCAGCTACGCCGGGGTGAACCGCGCGGCGCACGCGCCCCCGGCCTGCCCGGCATCCATGCCCGTGGCCGTACCCTGCTCAATCCCACCACCGCGCAGGATTACGTCTTTCGTGCCGCCAACCCAGCCATCGCGGGCAGCTGGCCCCGTTTTGCGCCTGATCGCCTCGGCGATTGCCTGGACTGCGCGCAATGCCAACAGCAGTGTCCCCTGAAGCTGGATATCCGCAATGGCGTGGATGGCAACTGCCTGGATTGCGGCCTGTGCATCAGTGTCTGCGACCGCCAACTGGCCGCGCACGGCCTGCCCGGCGGCCTGATCCGTCGCCAAAGCCAGGCAGACGCAGAGGAGCAGCCAGCACGGATCATGCGTCCACGCACCGTGGTCGCCCTGGTCATCGCGCTGGGCAGCGCCCTGAGCAGCTGGCTGCTGCTGCATTGAAAAACCGCTGAGCAGCCCGCGCCCGCACCCTGCAGCACGTCGTAGTGCTTGAACCAATCGCGCGACCAGCCCGCCTCGTGCCCACCCGCGCCGGCATCCACAGCGAAAACTGCTGCGGCATCCTCGTGCTGGCAACAGTGCTGCCAGAGCCTCGACAAGGATCAGGCAGATCAGCCTGGACAACCTTGCAGCAGGCCTGACCGGCCAGGCACAGATGCTCCCCCTGCAGCACCGCGTTGCCAGAGCAGAACCCGCACAGAAAACTTACCCGGCCGATGACGGAGGACATCCCACGGCAAAACCAGCGTATCTGCCGCATATCGAGCCCGGCGTGGCCGCCTTGCACCCAGAACGCAGGCAACAAAAAACCCGCTTTCGCGGGTTGAATGCTTGAATCTTATGGAGGCCTGAGTCGGAATCGAACCGGCGTACACGGATTTGCAATCCGTTGCATAACCACTCTGCCATCAGGCCAACAACTGGTTGGTAAGACTGTTTGCTTACCAGGCGATGCCCTCGCATGCTGGACATTGCATTGATCTGGAGCGGGAAACGAGACTCGAACTCGCGACCTCAACCTTGGCAAGGTTGCGCTCTACCAACTGAGCTATTCCCGCTTGGAATGTGAACATGATACCTGCATTTCACGTTTCACGCCAGCGTTTGTTGCCTTGACTGCCTGCCTTCAAAGCACTTCAAATCAAAGCTTACGCCTGCTGGAAGGCGTTTTTGGCCACTGCATCTTGGAGCGGGAAACGAGACTCGAACTCGCGACCTCAACCTTGGCAAGGTTGCGCTCTACCAACTGAGCTATTCCCGCATGGATGCCCCACCGTTTGGTGACTGGTGGTGACCACGGCCTTGCGGCCGGATAAAGCTGGAGCGGGAAACGAGACTCGAACTCGCGACCTCAACCTTGGCAAGGTTGCGCTCTACCAACTGAGCTATTCCCGCATTTTTTCCCAACCCGCTTCACAGAGGCAGCATGCACCAGGTTTTGGCACTGGAATCAAGCTGGAGCGGGAAACGAGACTCGAACTCGCGACCTCAACCTTGGCAAGGTTGCGCTCTACCAACTGAGCTATTCCCGCTTGGGAGGCGAAATAATACACCACTTCACGCACACGTCAACACAATTTACGGCTTGGATTTCACTTTTTTACGGGCGGCCTGTTCGTCGACCTTCAGGCTCGGCCAGGCGGCCCACAGGTACTGCAGGCCAGACCACAGGGTCAGCAGTGCCGCCGCCGCCAGCAGCCAGTCACCGAGGTGGAAAACCGGTTCGCCCAGCCAGATCTCGCTGGTCTTCTGCTGTCCCGGCGTCACCGAATAAAGCAGGCATAGCAGCGCAATCATCTGTACCGTGGTCTTGATCTTGCCGATCATGGCCACACCGACCTTGGCACGCTGGCCGAGCTCGGCCATCCATTCACGCAGGGCCGAAACCGCGATTTCACGACCGACGATCACCGCTGCCCAGAACGCCATCCACGGCGTGGGATGCCCCTGCACGATCAAAAACAACGCAACGGCCACCATCAGCTTGTCGGCGACCGGGTCCAGGAAGGCACCAAAGGCCGATTGCAGGTTCCAGCGCCGTGCTATCCAGCCATCCAGCCAGTCAGTGATCGCTGCCAGGCCAAACACCGCCGCACAGGCGAAGTTGGTCCATTTGTAGGGGAGGTAAAAGGCCAGTACCAGCACCGGGATCATCACGATGCGCAGCAGGGTCAGCCACGTGGGGAGGGTCAAATTCATTGCTTCAGGTCGACTCATCAGCCAGAACTACTTCCGGCAGTCCGTGAAGATTAGCGTAGATACGCGCTGCCAGCGCGGCATTGATGCCCTCGACCCGGGCAATCTCGGCCTGCCCTGCCGCCTTGAGCCCCCCCAGCCCGCCAAAGTGACGCAGCAAGGCTGCCCGCCGCCGGGGCCCGATGCCCTCGATATCTTCCAGCCGGCTGGTGTTGCGCGCTTTCTGCCGCCGCGCACGATGGCCGGTAATGGCAAAGCGGTGTGCCTCGTCGCGCACCTGCTGGATGAACTGCAGGCCCGGGCTGGCCGCGCCCGGGCGCAGGCTGCGCCCATCCGGCAGCACCAGAGTTTCCTCGCCGGCACGCCGCTGCGGCCCCTTGGCTACACCAACCAGCATCACCCCCTGCACCGCCAGCCCGTCCAGGACCGACTGGGCCTGCGCCAGCTGCCCGGCACCGCCGTCGATGAGCAGCACATCCGGCAGCACGCCATCCTGCTCCACGGCCTTGCGGAAGCGCCGTTCCAGTGCCTGATGCATCGCGGCATAGTCATCGCCCGGGGTGATCCCGGTGATGTTGTAGCGGCGGTACTGGCTGCTCACCGGGCCATTGGCATCAAACACCACACAGGAGGCCACCGTGGCCTCGCCCATGGTGTGGCTGATGTCAAAGCACTCCACCCGGTTCGGTGCCGCCGGCAACTCCAGCAACGCCTGCAGCCCTTCACTGCGCACGCGCTGGGCGCCACGGCTGGACAACTCCTGCACCAGCGCCGCCTGTGCATTGCGGCTGACCAGTTCGATATAGCCGGCACGTTCATTGCGTACCTTCCATTTCAGCTGTACCCGCTGGCCGCTGGCCTCGCTCAAGGCGGCCTGGATCAAGCCGGCCTCCTCGATCTCCCGGTCCAGCAGGATCTCGGCCGGCGCGGCCTGCTCGCTGTAATACTGCGACACGAACGCGGCCAGCACCTCCTCGGCACTGTCCTGGCCATTGGTGCGCGGGAAAAACGCCCGTGTGCCCAGGTTGCGGCCATCACGGAAGGACAGCAGCATCACGCAGGCATTGGCACCGTCCATGGCACAGGCCAAGGCATCCAGGTCCAATGCCTGGCCATCGACAAACTGCCGGTTGTGCATGCTGCGCAGGGACTTGACCAGGTCACGCAGACGCGCCGCCTGTTCGAACTCCAGCGCATCACTGGCCGCCTGCATCTGCTGGCTGAGTTCATGGATCAACGCATCACTGCGGCCATCCAGAAACATCGCCGCCCGGTGGATGGCCTGGCCATATTCCTGCTCGCTTACCCGCTCCACGCACGGCGCCAGGCAGCGTCCGATCTGGTGCTGCAGGCACGGCCGGGTGCGATTGCGGAACACGCTGTCCTCGCAACTGCGCAGGCCAAACAGCTTGTGCATCAGGTTCAGGGTCTCGCGTACCGCAGTGACACCCGGATAAGGGCCAAAATACCGCCCGTTGTGGCTGCGCGGCCCACGATGCAGCGCAATCCGCGGCCAGCGCTCGCGCGTGAGCAGCACATACGGGTAGCTCTTGTCATCGCGCAGGGCCACGTTGTAACGCGGCCCGAGGGATTTGATCAGCTGGTTTTCCAGCAGCAGCGCCTCGGCCTCGGTACGGGTGACGGTCACCTCCATCCGTGCCACCTGGCTGAGCATCAACATGATGCGCGCGTTTTTCGGCGAGCCATTGAAATAGCTGCCCACCCGCTTGCGCAGCGCCCCGGCCTTGCCGACATACAGCAAGGTCTCATCGGCGGCATACATCCGGTAAACGCCGGGAGCGGTGCTCAAGCTGGCTGCAAAGGCCTTGCCGTCAAACGCATGTTCAGCCGTACTGCTATGGCTCATTGCCCAATCGGAATGTCGGCGAGCTCGCCGGTAGCAGGATCGTAGCGCAGCACAGCACAACCTTCGCTATCGGCGATCCACACCACACCGGCCTGGACGGCGATCGCCGAGGCGCCATACAGCGGACGATCCAGCGCGACACTGGTTACCTGGGCCCCGGGCAGCTTGATCCTGCGCAGCTTGCCGTTACCGGCATCGGCCACCCAGAGCAGATGCGCATCGGCGTCGGCTGCCACCGATTGCGGGAACTGCAGCAGAGCCTCGGCACGGTTGCCGTCGACCAGGCCGTGCTGCCACAGCCCCTGGCCTACAACGGTCTGCACCAGCCCGCCACGCAGCTGCAACGAACGCACTGCCGAACTGAGCGCATCGCAGACATACAGCGTGCCATCCATCGTGGTCAACGCCACCGGCTGGGCAAAGGCGGCCATCGGCCCGCTGCCATCGCGCAGCTCCAGTGCGCCCGAACCTGCGCGACAGGCCAGCTTGCGGCTGCCCAGGTCATAGCTCCAGACCTGGTTGTCGCCGGTCATCGCCAGCAGCAGCTGGTTGTCCAGCAGGGCCAGCGCCGAAGGCTGCTGCAGCTGGCTGTCGGCGGCCTGGGCCAGCACCCCTTCGCGTGGCGTACCGGCCTTGCCGGTGCCGATCAGGGTATCGACCTGGCCACTGAGCACATTGATCCTGCGTATGGCGTGGTTGCCGGTATCAGCCACGTACAGATGCCCATGCCCCAGGACCAGCCCGTGCGGGCGGTTGAAGGCGGCCACATCACTGCTGCCATCGGCCCAATCGGCGGTACCCATGCCGAACTGGCGCAGGATCCGACCATGGTGGTTGCATTCCAGCACCCGGTGCTTGCCGGTGTCGGCAATGTAGAGACGATCCTGGGTGACCTGCAGCCCACGCGGGTGACGCAGTTCATGCCCGGCGGTGGAAACCGCCAGCAGCTGCAGGTTGTCCAGTGCCGACGGTGCTGGCTTGACCCCCTGGCACAGGCTGCTCAGCGCCGGCTCCAACGGCTGCCCGAGACCGACCAGCCGTTCAACCTCGCGGCTGCTGGAATCAATCATCACCAGGGTCGGCCAGCTGTCCACCGCAAAGCGCCGCCATGCTTCCCAACCTGTATCGAGCAATACCGGTGCCTGGATGCCGTCCTGGGCCAACAGGGCCAGGGAACGCTGGCCATCGCGCTCGAAATCAAAGCGTGGCACCTGCACCACCACCACCTGCAAACGCCCTGGATGACGCGCCTGCCATTGCTGCAGCTCCTGCAGCCGCTGGCTGCACCAGCGGGAGGCGGCATTGACGAAGGCAACCACCAGTGGCCGGCCTTGAAAATGCATCAACGTTGCCGGCGGGGCATTGAGCCACGTGGCCGATTCGGGCAGATCCTGGGAAAGTTGGGTAGCGTCCATGGCCCGATTATGCCTAAAGGCAATTACCGTGCCACTCGTCGGCAGGTGGCACGGGCGGCGGCGCTGGCCAGGTCCCAGACCTGCTCGAAGTCGGCATCGCTGCCGTAGTACGGATCGGGCAGCTGCATGCCTTGGCCCAGCCCGGCCCACTCCAGCCAAAGTACGGCGCGGTTTTCCAGTCCTGGCGGTGCCATGGCGCGGGCAGCGGCAAGGTTGTCGCGGTCGGCACAGAGCAGCCAGTCAAACCGGAAAAAATCCTCAACCTGCAGCTGGCGCGCACGTTGCTGGCCGATATCCACAGCGTGACGCAGCGCACAAGCCTGCGCACGCGGATCCGGCGGCTTGCCGCTATGCCAGCCGGCCGTGCCAGCCGAATCAACGTGGACATGGTCCTGCTGCCCTGCCGCCCGCAGCGCTGCCCGCAACGCTCCTTCGCCCAGCGGCGAACGGCAGATGTTGCCCAGGCACACCACCAGCAGGGCGGTCACTGCGCCGCCAGCCAGGCATTGGCACGGGCCAGGTCCTCGGCGGTATCAATTCCCGGCGGGAACGCCTGTGGCGCCAGGCCGACAGCAATGGCATGACCGGCCTCCAGTACCCGCAGCTGCTCAAGCGATTCGAGCTGTTCCAGGCCGCCTGCCGGCATCGCGGCAAACTGGCGCAGGAAACCGGCGCGGTAGGCATAGATGCCGATATGGCGCAGCCAGTGATTGCCCGCAGGCAAGCGGCTGCGATCGACAGCAAACGCATCGCGCGGCCAGGGGATCGGTGCACGCGAAAAATACAGTGCGCGGCCGCCTGCGTCGCGCACCACCTTGACCACATTGGGATCAAACAGCACTGGCGCGTCAGCAACCGGCGTGGCCAGGGTCGCCATCGGCGTCTGCTGCTGGACCAGGGCGGTGGCGACGGCGACGATCCCGGCGGCCGGCGCGAACGGCTCATCGCCTTGCAGGTTGACCACCACGGTGTCATCACTCCAGCCGGCAATGGCCGCACACTCGGCCAGCCGGTCGGTGCCGGAGGCGTGTCCGGCAGCGGTCATTGCCACCTGGATGCCCTCCAGGCCGGCCAGGGCATCGGCAATACGCTGGTCATCGGTGGCCACCCAGGCCTGGCGTGCGCCGGCGGCCAACGCGCGCCGCGCCACATGCACCACCATCGGCTCACCGGCAATCAAGGCCAGCGGCTTGCCCGGCAGGCGTGAGGAATGGTAGCGGGCCGGGATGGCAACAACGAAATCAGGGGCGCTCATGGTGGCAGCTCAACAAAACACGAGCGGGCTAGTGTGCACCAAGTGCACACACTAGCGTGGCCGCAGCTGCTCCAGGCGGTCCAGCAGGCTGATCCACAGTGCCTCGGGCAGCTCGGCCTGCAACGGCACGCTGAACTGTCCGGGCTGGGCAAAAGCGGCACATTTGACCGCATCCTTCTCGGTCATCAGCACCGGCAAGCGGCTGCCGAAGTCAAAATCGGCCGGGGTGAACTGGTGATGGTCGGCAAACGCGTGCGGCACCACGGCAATCTGCCGTTGCCGCAGCATCTGGAAAAACCGCTCCGGGTGGGCGATGCCGGCTACCGCATGCACGCGCTGGCCTTCAAAGCTGGACAAGGCGCGCTCGCGGCCACCGGCCAGCGGAACTGCCTGGGTGATATCCAGGCGCATCGGCCATTGACCAAAGCCCACGTCCTGCGCACGCCCGTCCACCCCCAGGTTGACGATACGGAAGTCGCACTGCGCCGCCCGCCCGACCGGCTCGCGCAGCGGACCGGCCGGGATCATCCGCCCATTGCCATAACGGCGCTGGGCATCGACCACTTCCACTTCGATATCGCGTGCCAGCCGGTAATGCTGCAGGCCATCATCGCTGATGATGACATCGCAGCCGGCCTGCACCAGGGCTCGGGCAGCAGCAACCCGGTCCACATCCACGCGCACCGGCACGCCGGTCTTGCGTGCAATCAGCACCGGCTCATCGCCGCCCAGGGTGGCAGGCGTGCCGGCATCCACCCAGCGGGAGGCCTTGGCCTGCTGACGCCCGTAGCCACGGCTGGCTACCCCCGGCTTCCAGCCAGCACGGCGCAGGCGTTCGACCACGGCGATGGTCAGCGGCGTCTTGCCGGTGCCACCGGCAGTGATATTGCCCACCACCAGCACCGGTACCGGCAGCGAGTGGCGTGACAACCAGCCGCGCCGGTACAGGCTGCCGCGCAGGTGCACCACCGCTTCGTACAACGGAGCCAGTGCCGAGGCCCACAGCGGCACCGGCACGCCATCCTGGTACCAGTACTCGGGAGTCTGCCTGCCCATCAGCCCTGCCCGTCGCGGAACTGCATGCGGTACAGGTGCTCGTACAGGCCACCGGCAGCCAGCAGTTCGGCATGGGTGCCGCGCTCGACAATCCGGCCCTGGTCCATCACCAGCACCTGGTCGGCATGCTCGATCGTTGACAACCGGTGGGCGATGACCAGGGTGGTGCGGTCGGGCATCAGCTTGTGCAGCGCGTCCTGCACCAGGCGCTCGGATTCATTGTCCAGCGCCGCGGTGGCCTCATCCAGGATCAGGATCGGCGCATCCTTGAGCATGGCGCGGGCGATGGCCAGGCGCTGGCGCTGGCCGCCGGACAGACGCCCGCCCTTGGCACCGACCTGCTCCTCCAGCCCCATTGGCATCTGCGCGACGAATTCACGGGCATTGGCACCGTCAATGGCCTGGTCCAGCTGCTCGGCGCTGCGTTGTTCCAGCTCACCGTAGGCCACGTTCTGGGCGATGCTGCCGTCAAACAGCATCACCTGCTGGCCGACCATCGCGATCTGCCGGCGCAGGTCGGCAAGGCGATAGTCCTGCAATGGATGCCCGTCGAGCAGGATCTGGCCTTGCTGTGCGTCATAGAATCGCGGAATCAGCTTGATCAGGGTGGATTTGCCACTGCCCGAGCGCCCGACAATCGCGGTCACCGTGCCCGGGCGGGCAATGAAGCTGACATCCTGCAGGGCCGGCTTGGTCTGGCCCTCATAGGTGGCGGTGACCGAACGGAACTCCAGTTCGCCACGGCAGCGCTGCAATGCACGGGTGCCGGTGTCCGGCTCATCCTCGGCATCGAGCACGCTGAACAGACGCTGCGCCGAGGCAATGCCGCGCTGGGTCATGTTCTGCACATTGGTCAGCTGCTTGAGTGCCGGGATGATGGTCATCATCGAGAGCATCAGCGTCACAAAGTCACCCACGGCCAGACGCCCGGCAGTTGCCTCGTAGCTGGCAATCAGCAGCAACGCGGCCAGGCCGACCGAACCGATCAGCTGCACCATGGCCGAGGAAATACTGCGCGTGGCCTCCACCTTCACCGCCAGGCGCAGGTGGACATTGGCCTGGCCCTGGTAGCGCTGTAGTTCGCCCTGCTGGGCGCCATAAATCTTGACGTCCTGGTTGGCCGACAGGGTCTGGTCGGCCGACTGCATCAGTTCGGCGCTGCTTTCCTGGATGCGGTGGCTGATGCGGCGGTAGCGCTTGGCCACCTTGCTCATGACCCAGGCCAGCGGCGGGGCAAGCACGAAGATGGCCAGGGTCACCTGCCAGCTGTACCAGAGCATCACCGCAAGTGCCCCCAGCGCCTGCAGCGACTGCTGCACCACCACCTTGGTCGCATCCACCGCCGCTTGGGCCACCTGGTCGGCATCGGAGCCCAGGCGTACCAGCATCGAGGGCACTGGCTCAGCATCAAAGCGCTGCCCGGGCAGGCGCATGTACTTGTCCAGGACCTGCATCCGCAGATCGCGCGCGATGCTGCGTGCGGCCTTGCCCATGCCGATGTCGGTCAGGTAGCCGGCTACCCCGCGCAACAGAAACAGACCGACGATGGCCAATGGCATCCAAACGTTGATCTCGCTCGGATTGACCAGGCTGTTGGTGACCGGGCTCATCATCACCAGGAAGTAGCTGCCGGCACCGGCCTCGATCAACAGCCCGACCACCGCCATCGCCAGCAGGCCCCGGTAAGGCTTGGCAAAACGCAGCAACCTGGCATAGGTCTGCCAGGCAGTTTCGGCCTGGCTCATTGCTTCACTTCCGGCGCAGTGGCAATGGCGATGCGGCGAAAGCCCAGCTGGCCCAGCGCATCCTGTGCGGTGACCACCGCCTGGTAAGGGGTGCGGGCATCGGCGCGCAGCAGCACGGTCTGCTGACGGTCATCGCCAGCCGCTTCCCCCAGCGCGTGCTTGAGCGATTCGATATCGGTACGCAGCACTTCCTGGTCGTTGACGAAATAGCGTCCATCGGCATTGATCAGCACCCCCAGCCCACGCAGCGGTTCGCTGGCCGGCTGCTCGCTGGCCTTGGGCAGCTCCAGCTGGATGGTGGAACGCACATCAAAGGTGGTGGTGACCACAAAGAAGATGATCAACACCAGGATCACGTCGATCAGCGGTACCAGATCGATATGGGTGTCATCCTGGCTGCTGTTGTCGCCAATGCGCATGTCAGCTCCGCGCCGGCTGCTGCACGGGGGCAGCGCCCTTGGCCTCGGCCGGCTTGCCTGCAGCAGCCGCTGCAGCCAGTACCGCCGGACGGCCATCCAGCGCATCCATCAGCGCGGCAGCCTCCTTTTCCATTTCCACCACATAACCGCTGACGCGTGCACGGAAATAACGGTGCGCAATCAGGGCCGGGATCGCCACTGCCATGCCGGTGGCCGTGCACACCAGGGCCTTGCCGATGCCGCCGGCCAGCTGGCTGACATCGCCGGCGCCATGGTCCATCAGGCCCAGGAACATCTGGATCATGCCGATCACCGTACCCAGCAGACCCAGCAAGGGTCCGGCCGAGGCAATCGTCGACAGTGCCGGTAGGTAGCGCTCCATCCGGTGCACCAGATGGCGGCCGGTATCCTCGATGCGCTCGCGCATCTGCTCGCGCGGACGGTTGCGCGCTTCCAATGCAGCGGCCAGCAATGCGCCCAGCGGGGAGTTGTCACGCAGCGTCTGCAGGTGTGCCGGCTCCAGCCGTCCGCGCGCCGCCCAGCTGCGCACTTCCTGCCCCAGGCCCGGAGGCAGCACCTCGTTGCGGCGCAGGGTCCACAGCCGCTCCAGAATGATGGCAACGCCCAACACGCCCAGCACAATCAGCGGCAGCATCGGCCAACCGCCGGCTTTGACCAGTTCCCACACGTTCAAACCCCCAGGCCATCGGCCACAAGCTATCTGCGCGATAGGATAGCAGCCAGCACCGCTCAACCACCGCCATCCCACAGCCGCTGGCGCCAGAACCGGCGCTGCCGCACCGACAGCCCCTGCCCGTCGAGCCATATCCGTACCGCGCCGCTGTCGGCCGTGTTGAGCACTTCGGCACCGGCATGCTGCCAGCGCCTGACCACCACCGGATGTGGGTGACCAAAACGGTTGCCTGCCCCGGCCGAGACCACCACCAGCTCGGCGCCTGTGGCCTGCACGAACCCGCCCAGCGAGGAACTGTCACTGCCATGATGGGCGGCCAGCACCACGCGCGCGCGCACGGCGGCCCGATCCTGCTGCAGCAACCGCTGCTCGACAACCTGGCTGATGTCACCGGTCAGCAGCACGCTGCCCTGCGCACTGTCGACGCGCAGCACACAACTGGCGTCATTGCCCAGGTACGGAAAATGCAGCCCCGGATGCAGCACGGAAAAGCGCACGCCATCCCATTGCCAGTGATCACCGGCCAGGCAGCTGCCCTGGATCGACTGTGGCATCCCTGCAGGCCCGACCACGCGCGTTGGCGGGATGCCTTGCCGCACTGCCTCCAGCCCGCCGGCATGATCGGCATCACCATGACTGAGCATCAGCAGGTCCAGCCTGCGCACCCCCAGTGCATGCAGCGCCGGCAGCACGATGCGGGCTCCGGCATCAAAACCGGAGCGCGAGCGCGGACCGGTGTCATACAGCAGGACATGGTTGGCCGTGCGCACCACCACCGCCAGTCCCTGGCCGACATCCAGCACATGCATATCCAGCTGTCCGGCCGCAGCCGGCAGTTCCCGTTGCGGCCACAGTATCGGCAGCCACAGCAGCAGGGCCAGCCAGCGCCCGGGTACGCCACGCGGCAACAACAGCCAGGCAGCGCCCAGCAACGCCAGGGCAGCTGCCAGCAGGCTGCTTTCCGGCAACCACCACAGTGCCCAGCGGCTGTCGGCCATCCACCCGAACAGCTCCCAGCTGGGCATGAACGCCTGCCCGGCCCAGCGCCAGGCCCACTGGCCTGCGCCCGCGAGCAGCGCCTCGAGCAACAGCCCGAGCACGCACAGCGGCACCACCACGAGTGACCACCAGGGAATGGCCAGCAGGTTGGCCAATGGCCCGACCAGCGATGCCTGGCCGAACAGCACTACCGTCAACGGCAGCAGGCCGATACTGGCCACTGCCTGTGCGGCAAGCAGACCGCGCAACGGCGGCAGCGGGCCATGCGGCAGACTCCAGGCCAGCCAGGCCACGCCGGCAAAGCTGAGCCAGAAACCCGCAGCCAGCAGGGCCAGCGGATCCACCAGCAGCACCGCCAGCAGCGCCAATGACAGACTCTGCCAGATGCCCGTCACCCGCCGGGACAGGCGCGCCAGACAGACCACCGCAATCATCAGTACCGTGCGCACGGCCGGCAGCCCCATGCCGGCCACCGCCGCATACAGCAGCGCACCGGACAGTGCCGCCACGGCCATCGCCTGCGGCCGCGGCAGCCACATCGCCAGCGGCGGACAGCAACGCCACAGCAACCAGGCCAGTTGCGCCGCGACAATGCCCAGCAGGCCGACATGGAAGCCGGAGATCGCCACCAGATGGGTCAACCCGGTGACCCGCAACCGTTGCCAATCGTGCTCGTCCAGTCCAGCAGTGTCGCCCAATGCCAGCGCCCGCACGAAGCGCGCCTGTGCGGCTGGCAGCGCCTGCTCGATCCGTCGCGACATCCGCGCCCGCCAGGGCTGCAGTCCCTGGCCACTGCCGCGCAGGGATTGCCGGCCCGGTACCACGTAGGCATTGGCATGGATGCGGGCGGCCAGTGCATGCCGGGCAGCATCAAACCCGCCGGGATTGTGCCGGCTGTCGGGACGGCGCAGGCGCAACTGCAGCTGCCAGGACTGCCCGGCATCAAGCTGCAGGCGCTGGGCATCGACACTGCCATCGAGCGGATCGGACCAGACCACGGCCAGCCGTCGCCCCCGCATGCCGGCCTGTCTGGCGGCCGGCCGGTCCACCTGCAACATAAAGCGACTGCGTCCGGGCTGCTGCTCGACCAGACCGATGATCTGCCCGCTGAGCGTCAGGGTCTGACCATTGCGCGCGGCCGGCCACTGCCGGTCCAGTACGTGCGCTGCATGCAGCTGCGCAAGGGCCAGCCCGAGCAGCAGCAAGGCCGGCAGGCGCCATTGCGCAGCCCTGCAGGCCACCAGCAGCGCACACGGCAGGCACAGCCAGAGCCAACCGCGCATCAACAGCCCGGGCAGCAACAGGCCCAGCCCGGCACCGCTGGCCATTGCCAGCACCATCAGCCCATCGATTGGCTGTAACTGCCGCATCCGTGCAGCTCCGTTTCAAACCAATCCAGCCTGCAGCTGCCGCGCCAGCGCTGCCAGCAGGTTATCCCGCCGCTGTGGTTGGGGTTATGCCGCAGGCAACAAAAAAGCGGGCCTTGCGGCCCGCTTTTTCAGGTCATGAACGGACAGCGCCTTATTCGGCGGCCGCCACGTCCTCACCTTCGGTCACGGCCTTCATCGACAGGCGGATACGGCCCTGCTTGTCCACTTCCAGCACCTTGACCTTGACCACATCGCCTTCCTTGAGCACGTCGGAGACCTTCTCGACGCGATCGGAGGAAATCTGCGAGACGTGGACCAGACCGTCCTTGCCCGGCAGGATGGTGACGAACGCACCGAAGTCCATGATCTTGGCGATCTTGCCTTCGTAGATACGACCCGGCTCGACGTCCGAGGTGATCTGCTCGATGCGACGCTTGGCTTCCTGGGCCGCGGCATTGTTCACCGAAGCAATGGTGATGGTGCCGTCGTCCTGGATGTCGATCTGGGTGCCGGTTTCCTTGGTAATGGCCTGGATCACCGAGCCGCCCTTGCCGATCACTTCGCGGATCTTGTCCGGGTGGATCTTGATGGTCAGCAGGCGCGGGGCGTAATCGGAGAGCTCCTCGCGCGGCGCGGTCAGCGCACTGGCCATTTCGCCCAGGATGTGCAGACGGCCGCCCTTGGCCTGCTCCAACGCCTGCTTCATGATCTCTTCGGTGATGCCTTCGATCTTGATATCCATCTGCAGTGCAGAGATACCTTCGGAGGTGCCAGCCACCTTGAAGTCCATGTCGCCCAGGTGGTCTTCGTCACCCAGGATGTCGGACAGCACGACGAACTTGTCGCCTTCCTTGACCAGGCCCATGGCGATACCGGCCACCGGCGCCTTCACCGGCACGCCGGCGTCCATCAGGGCCAGCGAGGAACCACAGACCGAGGCCATCGACGAGGAGCCGTTGGATTCGGTGATTTCCGACACCACACGAATGGTGTACGGGAATTCCTCGATGGTCGGCATCACCGCCAGCACGCCGCGCTTGGCCAGACGGCCGTGGCCGATCTCGCGACGCTTCGGCGCACCGAAACGGCCGCACTCACCCACCGAGTACGGAGGGAAGTTGTAGTGAAACAGGAAGTTTTCCTTGTACTCACCGGAAACGGCGTCGATGACCTGGCCGTCACGGGCGGTGCCCAGGGTGGTGACCACGATGGCCTGGGTCTCACCACGGGTGAACAGCGCCGAGCCGTGGGTACGCGGCAGCACGCCGGCCTTGACGGTGATCGGGCGCACGGTATCCAGCGCACGGCCGTCGATGCGGACCTTGGTGTCCAGCACGGCGTTACGCATGGTCGAATATTCCAGCTCGCCAAACTCGTTGGACAGCTCGGCGCTGCTCCAACCCTCGCTTTCGGCGCGGCCGGCCAGCGCTTCCATCACGTCCTTCTTGATGGCGGCAATGGCGTCACGGCGCTGCAGCTTGTCACGGATCTGGAAGGCTTCGGCCAGCTTGCCGCCGACCGCTTCCTGCAGCGCGCTGATCAGCGCGGTGTTCTTGGCCGGCGCTTCCCAGCTGCTCGGCTTGGTGCCGGCTTCAACGGTCAACTCGTTGATCGCGTTGATGACCTTCTGCATTTCGCGATGGCCGAAGGTCACTGCGCCGAGCATCACTTCCTCGCTCAGCAGGGCCGCTTCGGATTCCACCATCAGCACCGCATTGGCGGTACCGGCGACCACCAGCTCAAGCTGGGAGTCCTTCAATTCGGTAACGGTCGGGTTGAGGATGTACTGGCCATCCTTGTAACCGACCTTGGCGGCGCCGATCGGACCCTTGAACGGGGTGCCGGCCAGCGACAGGGCCGCCGAGGCGCCGATCAGGGCCGGGATGTCCCCGTCCACGTCCGGGTTCATCGACATCACCGTGGCAATGATCTGGACTTCGTTCTTGTAGCCTTCCGGGAACAGCGGACGGATCGGACGGTCGATCAGGCGGGAGATCAGGGTCTCCTTTTCCGTTGCACGGCCTTCACGCTTGAAGAAGCCACCCGGGATACGGCCACCGGCGTAGAACTTTTCCTGGTAGTCCACGGTCAGCGGGAAGAAGTCCTGGCCTTCGCGCGCGCTCTTGGCGGCGACGGCAGTGACCAGCAGCACCGTGTCGTCCATCTTGACGATGACCGAACCGCTGGCCTGACGGGCGACTTCGCCGGTTTCAAGCGTGACGGTGTGCTTGCCGTACTGGAAGGTTTTGGTGATTTTTGCCACGAGGGGTGTCCTTTCGGAATGCTTTCTTCAGTTGGGCCGCTGGCAACCCATGCCACCAACGGTTTGCCGGGAGGATCCGGCACTTGTACAGAACAGCTACAGCCAAAAACAAACCGCGGCGCATCGCTGCGCCGCGGTGGGAAACTGATTAACGGCGCAGGCCGAGCTTTTCGATCAGAGCCTTGTAGCGACCGATTTCCTTGGACTTCAGGTAGTCCAGCAGGCTGCGGCGACGGTTGACCAGCTGCAGCAGGCCACGACGGCTGTGGTGATCCTTCTTGTGGACCTTGAAGTGTTCGGTCAGCTGCTCGATGCGAGCAGTCAACAAGGCAACCTGCACTTCCGGCGAACCGGTGTCGGCAGCGCTGCGCTTGTTTTCTTCAATGACCTTCTGGGTGTCGATCGACATGATTGCTTCTCTAAAGATGCGAGGCCGGCAGAAGCGTCCTTGTTGACGCAACCACACATGCCCGCCGGTTTGGATGGGATTGACCCGGTCGGCATGGAGCCAACAAGGCCGCCAAATTGTACTGGCAGCCGGAGTCAGCGACAAGGCAGCTGATGCACTGCAGCGAAGTCATTCAGCCATTGAAGCGACGCTGCGATGCCAGCAGCCCTTCGGCATCGACCTGCCCCAGACCGATTGCACGCCCGGACGGGTCAAACACGGCATTCAACCCCGCGGCCCAATCCGGGTTGCGCAGGCGCTGGCCCAGGTTGAAACGCTGGGCCTGGCTGTCATCCAGGTCGATCCGTGCAAAATGGGCCAGCCCCTGCCCCACCGGCAGCAGGCATGCCTCCAGCGCCGCCTCGCCGCCCTGCGCCAGGATCTCGCGCAGTTGTTCCAGGCTGTACATCTTCGGGGCATCAAATGGCGTAACCCAGAGCCGGCGCAGCGCGGTGATGTGCGCGCCGCAGCCGAGTACCTCGCCCAAATCCCGCGCGATCGAACGGATGTAGGTGCCCGAGCCGCAGACAATGCGCAGGCGCAGGCGATCACCGTCCAGCGACAGCAGCTCGATCGCCTCCACCTGCACCTGGCGTACCGGCGCCTGGATGTCATCGCCACGACGTGCCTTGACATACAGCGGCTCGCCGCCCTGCTTGAGTGCCGAGTAGATCGGCGCCCGCTGCTCGATCAAGCCGATGAAACCGCGCAATGCCTGTTCGACCTGTGACCGCTCCAGCGCCGGCACCGGGCGGGTACGCAGCACCTGGCCATCGGCATCGTCGGTATCGGTGGTGCTGCCCAGGGCAACTTCCGCCTCGTAGGCCTTGGCCGAGCCCAGCAACAGGCCGGCGATCTTGGTGGCTTCGCCAAAGCACAGTGGCAACAGGCCGGTGGCCAGCGGATCCAGCGCACCGGTGTGGCCGCCCTTTTCGGCACGCAACAGGCGCCGGGCCACCTGCAGCGCGTTGTTGGAACTCAATCCCTGTGGCTTGTCCAGCAGCAGGATGCCGTCCAGACGGCGGAAGGTAATCTTTTCACGCATGGCTGATACACAAAAAAATACGGACGGCCTGACAGCCGCCCGTGGTCGATGACAGGCCCTTGCGGCCAGCTCGCAGATCAGCGCGACGGATTTTCTTCGTCTTCAGCGCCGTCATCGGCAGCCGGCTGATCACCCTGCAACTCAGGCAGGTCACGCAACAGGTTGTAGATACGCTCGCCGTGATCCAGCGACTGGTCGTAATGGAAATGCAGCTCCGGCACATGCCGCAGCTTCATGGCCCGGGCCAGCTCCATGCGGATTTCGCGCGCCATCGCACGCAACCCCTTGACCGCCTCTTCCGAACGTTCGGGCATCAGCGCGGTGACAAACACCTTGGCATGGGCCAGGTCACGGCTGATTTCCACATCCGAGACGCTGACCGACGGCAAGCCGGTTTCGCGTACGGCGTCGTGCACGAGGGTACCCAGTTCACGGCGCAGCTGGGCAGCCACGCGGTCGGTACGGTGAAAACTTTTCGGCATAGATGCCTCCGTCAATCCTGTCCAGGCCCGGGTATCCCGGGCCTGGCGCATACGTTACAGCTTGCGGGCGACTTCGATACGCTCGAAGCACTCGATCTGATCACCCGGCTTGACGTCGTTGTAAGCCTTCACGCCGATACCGCATTCGGTGCCGTTGCGGACTTCATCGACGTTCTCCTTGAAGCGACGCAGCGATTCCAGCTCACCCTCGAACACCACCACCGAATCACGCAGCACGCGGATCGGCTTGGAACGCTTGACCACGCCCTCGATGACCATGCAGCCGGCAACCGCGCCGAACTTGGAGGAACGGAACACGTCGCGGACCTGGGCGATACCGATGATTTCCTCGCGGATCTCCACACCCAGCAGACCGGAGGCCACCTGCTTCACCTGGTCGATCACGTCATAGATGATCGAGAAGTAGCGCAGGTCAACACCGTTGGATTCGATGATCTTGCGCGCAGCCGCATCGGCACGCACATTGAAGCCGATCACCGTCGCCTTGGCAGCAACGGCCGAATTGGCGTCCGACTCGGTAATGCCACCGACGCCGGAGCGGATCACGTCGATGCGGATTTCCTCATTGGACAGGGCCACCAGCGCCTGGCTCAGTGCCTGCACCGAACCCTGCACGTCGGCCTTGATCACCAGGTTCAACACCTGCTGGCCTTCACCCTTGCCCAGCTGCGCCATGATGTCTTCCATGCGGCTGCCGGCCGAAGCCACCAGACGCGACTCACGGCGCTTGATCTCACGCTGCTGCGCCACTTCCTTGGCCAGGCGCTCGTCCTCGACCACGACGAAGTCATCGCCGGCATCGGGCACGCCGGACAGACCCAGCACCTGGACCGGAATCGACGGGCCAGCCTCATCGGGCTGTGCACCAGTTTCATCGAACAGGGCACGCACACGGCCGTACTGCACGCCACAGACCAGGTAGTCACCCTTCTTCAGGGTACCGGCCTGGACCAGCACGGTAGCCACCGGACCACGGCCCTTGTCCAGCGAGGACTCGATGACCACACCCGAGGCACGGCCTTCGGTCACGGCCTTCAATTCCAGCACTTCGGCCTGCAGGCTGATCGCATCGAGCAGGTCATCGATACCCTGGCCGGTCTTGGCCGAGATCTCGATCATCTGTACGTCGCCACCGAACTCCTCGGCCACGACCTGCTCGGTGAGCAGCTCGCTCTTGACCCGCATCGGGTCAGCCGAAGACTTGTCGATCTTGTTGATGGCCACCACGATCGGCGCGTTGGCCGCACGGGCGTGCTGGATCGCCTCCTTGGTCTGCGGCATCACACCGTCATCGGCGGCTACCACGATCACGACCACGTCGGTGAGCTTGGCACCACGGGCACGCATCGAGGTAAACGCGGCGTGGCCCGGGGTATCGAGGAAGCTGATCACGCCCTTCGGCGTCTGCACATGGTAGGCGCCGATGTGCTGGGTAATGCCGCCGGCTTCGCCGGTGGCGATCTTGGTGCGGCGGATGTAATCCAGCAGCGAGGTCTTGCCATGGTCGACGTGGCCCATGATGGTCACCACCGGCGGACGCGGCGTGGCTTCGCCCTGGTCGGTATCCACCAGCGCCAGCAATGCGTCTTCGGCATCGTCACTGGAAGCACGTACCGCCTTGTGGCCCAGCTCTTCGGTAACCAGCGCAGCGGTGTCATGGTCGATGGACTGGTTGATGGTCGCCATCACGCCCATCTTGAACAGCGCCTTGACCACTTCGCCGCCCTTCAGGGCCAGCTTCTGTGCCAGGTCGGCCACGGTGATGGTTTCACCAATGGCAACCTCACGCACCACCGGCGCGGTCGGGCGCTCGAAGCCGTGCGGACCACTATTGCTGTTGTTGCTGCTGCGGTTGTCAAAACCACGACGTCCGGCCGGGCCCTTGGCACCCGGGCGACCACGGCCCGGCGCATTGCTGGAGGGGCCGCGACGGTTGCGGTCAGCGGCCGACAGATGCAGCTGGCCGCCAAAGCGACTGCCGGCATCGTCACGACCACCGCGCCCGGAACGGTTGCGGTCATCGGCACCGGCAGCACCGCCGGCAGGCTTGCGGGCCGGGGCAGCTGCCGGAGCAGGTGCCGACGGACGTGCGGCACGTGCCGGCGGCGAGGCCTCGCGACTGGCCGCCAGAGCAGGTGCCGGCGCCGACACAGGGGCCGGCGCACGCGCAGCCTCTTCGGCAGCCGCCTGGGCAGCACGCTTTTCGTCTTCCACCCGCTGCCTGGCCGCTTCGGCTTCAGCACGCTCGCGCTCACGCGCCTCGTCACGCATGCGGTCCTTCTCGGCCAGCATGCGCTGCTCTTCCAGATTACGCTGACGCGATTCTTCCAGCTTGCGCAGGATGTCGGCGCGCTCTTCGGCCGGGGTCATCTTGGCGCTGCCCCCCGGGCTCCTGGGGATGCTGCGCTTCTGGCGGACTTCCACATTGACGGTGGTCTTGCCACGGCCGCCCTTGTTGCTGTCCACGGTGACTTCCTGGACCTTGCGGCGCGCCAGGGTAATCTTCTTGGCAGCACCGGCATCAGCGCTGGGCGCTTCTTCGGTCTTGCCATGGCTGCGGCGCAGGAAACCCAGCAGCTTGACCTTCTCGGCGGATGTCACCACCTGGTCAGGGCCACTGAATTTCATGCCGGCGTTGGCCAGCTGCTCAAGCAAGGTGTCCACTGGCGTATTGACCAGTTCGGCTAGCTTGCGGATGGTAGTTTGCTGCGACATTGAGATCCTATGATCGTTCTTGCGCCCCCCTCACACTAGCGGAGAGGGGCGCGAATTCTACGCCCTGGGCGGACCAGGGGCGGGGTCATCGCTGGCTCATTGGCCGCGCTCCAGGCGGGCGATCTCCTCGGCACGAGCGGCCAGGATCAGCGCCGCGGCGCGCTCCTGGTCCATGCCCTCGATGCCAAATTCGAGGATCTCGTCGGCCGCCAGGTCCGACAGGTCCTCACTGGTGCGAATACCGTTTGCCGCAAGGGCAAAGGCAGTCGCCTCATCCATGCCTTCGACAGCCAGCAAGTCCGCTGCCGGCGCGTCATCAGCCTCTTCCACCGCAAGGGCATCATTGAGCAGGGCATCACGTGCACGTGCACGCAGCTCTTCAACGATGTCCTCATCAAAGCCGTCCACTGCCAGCAGTTCGCCGACCGGGACATAGGCCACTTCCTCCACCGTGCCGAAGCCCTCGCCCACCAGGATGGCGGCAATTTCCTCGTCCACTTCCAGCTTGTCCATGAACAGCTGACGGGCAGTGGCCTGCTCGGCCTCGCTCTTGGCCTGGACCTGTTCGGAGGTCATCACGTTGAGCTGCCAGCCAGTCAGACGGCTGGCCAGGCGCACGTTCTGCCCACCCTTGCCGATTGCCTGGGCCAGACGATCCTCGGCCACCGCCAGGTCCATCGAATGACGGTCTTCATCGACGATGATCGACTGCACTTCGGCCGGCGCCATCGCGTTGATGACGAAGTTTGCCGGGTTCTCGTTCCACAGCACGATATCCACGCGCTCGCCATTGAGCTCGTTGGATACCGCCTGCACACGCGAACCACGCATGCCGATGCAGGCACCGATCGGATCGGTACGCGGGTCATTGGTGAGCACGGCAATCTTGGCGCGGTCACCCGGATCACGGGCACAGGCCTTGATCTCGACCAGCCCCTGGCCCACTTCCGGCACTTCCAGCTTGAACAGCTCGATCATGAATTCCGGTGCGGCACGGCTGATGAACAGCTGCGGGCCACGCGGCTCGGAACGCACTTCGGCCAGGTAGCCGCGGACGCGGTCACCGGCACGCAGCACGTCGCGCGGGATGCCCTTGTCCTTGGCAATGAAGCCCTCGGCATTGCCACCCAGGTCAACATACACATTGCCGCGTTCAACACGCTTGACCACACCGGTGATCAGCTCGCCAACACGGTCGATCCAGGCATCCACCACCTGCTGGCGCTCGGCTTCGCGCACCCGCTGCACGATCACCTGCTTGGCAGCCTGGGCGGCGATACGGCCGAAATCGGGGTTGTCGATCGGCTCTTCGATGTAGTCGCCGACCTGCGCGCCTTCGGACTCCTCAATGGCGTCCATCAGGCGGATCTGACGATCCGGCGACTCCATCACGACATCGTCGGCCACCACTTCCCAGCGGCGGAAGGTCTGATAGCTGCCATCCTTGTGGTCGATGGTCACTCGCGCCAGCACGTCCTGGTCGGGATAGCGCTTCTTGGCCGCCGAAGCCAGCGCAGCTTCGATGGCATCAAAAATCACTTCACGCGGCACACCTTTTTCATTGGCGACCGCATCCACGACCAGCAAAAGTTCCTTGCTCATTGTTGGCTTACTCCGCGCGCGGCTTCTTGGCCGCCGACTGGTTGGATGGTTTCTTGGTGGCCTTGTCGGCGTTTTTCGGCGCCGGGCCCTTCGGCTTGGATGGAGCCAGGCCCAGAGCGGCCCAGTCCGGAATGATGCGGGCTTTGTCGATGTTATCGAAACTGACCACAAACGGTGCGTTGTCCACGCCGAAGGTCACTTCGTTGCGCTGTTCATCGACAGACAGGATTTCACCCTGCAAACGGCGACGACCATTGCTGGCCAGCTTCAACGTGACCTTGGCCGACTCGCCCTGGTGACGCTGGTAGTGCTGCAGGGTGAACAACGGCCGGTCCAACCCTGGCGAGGACACTTCCAGGGTGTAGTTGACGCTGATCGGGTCTTCAACATCCAGCTGCGCCGACACCTCACGACTCACGCGCTCACAGTCATCAATATCCACTTCACCGCGCTTCTCCAGCAGCGACTGCGGCACATCGATGTACAGCCGCAGGGTCGCGCCGCCCGGTGCAGTCAGGTATTCCACGCCCAGCAGTTCCAGCTCCAGCGCCTGTACGGTGGGAGCCAGCAGGTTGGCGATTTCAGTTGCCTTGTCGCTCACGGCTTGCCTTGATAATTCTTGGTAGAGGCGCCACGCAGGTGACCTGCCGGCGCCAGAAAACGAAAAAGGGCCCTCTGGGCCCTTATCCGGTACAACTCCGGTAATACTGGATTCCGGTATCAAGGGCACAGACCCTTGGAGCCCAGCATGACCGCGCATGGAAATGCGTTGTCAACTGGTAGCGGGAGCAGGATTTGAACCTGCGACCTTCGGGTTATGAGCCCGACGAGCTGCCAGACTGCTCCATCCCGCAACAGAAGTTGCACATGATGCGACAGGAAAGAGAAAAACTCAAGCCTTGCCACAACATCAAGCTGGTAGCGGGGGCAGGATTTGAACCTGCGACCTTCGGGTTATGAGCCCGACGAGCTGCCAGACTGCTCCACCCCGCAACAGAACTTGTCAGTGAGCAACAGGCAACCACTTGAACCTGCCGTCACTTGGACCTGGTAGCGGGGGCAGGATTTGAACCTGCGACCTTCGGGTTATGAGCCCGACGAGCTGCCAGACTGCTCCACCCCGCAACAGAATCTCTCAACGGACCACCCGGAGCGCAA
This sequence comes from Stenotrophomonas koreensis, assembly GCF_001431525.1. Taxonomy (GTDB): domain Bacteria; phylum Pseudomonadota; class Gammaproteobacteria; order Xanthomonadales; family Xanthomonadaceae; genus Stenotrophomonas; species Stenotrophomonas koreensis. The sequence continues at coordinate 268,186 of NZ_LDJH01000006.1, read as the reverse complement.
GCACTGACCGATGAATCCCAAGCAATCCCAGCCCTGGCAGGCCGATGTTGCTTGCCACCCCGTTTCCGGATGTGGCGCAGGATGCGCTTGACAACGACACCCTGCGTTTACTGTGGGGAGGATATTACACCAACTTAACGCTTCAGGGAAGCCCTAAATCACGCCAGATGGGCAAAGGCCTGCTGACACCATGCCATGATCGGGTTGAAGGCCACTGCCAGTACCAGCAAGGCCAGTGCATTGACTCCGAGCAGGATGCCGACCACCCGGTCGTCATTGGCAGGCGGCGCTTCGCCGACCGGCTCGTCAAAGTACATGACCTTGATCACGCGCAGGTAGTAGAACGCACCCACTACCGAAGCAATCACGCCAAGGATGGCCAGCCACAGCAGACCACCGTTGACCGCGGCACTGAGCACGAACATCTTGGAGAAGAAGCCCAGCAACGGCGGCACACCGGCCAGGGAGGCCATGATGCACAGCACCAGGCCAGCCAGCCATGGGTTGCGCGCATTCAGCCCCTTGAAATCGTCGATCGATTCGGCCTCGAAGCCCTTGCGCGAGAGCACGATGATCGCGCCGAAAGCCGCGGTGGACATCAGCGCATAGGTAATGCCGTAGAACATCGCCGCGGCATAGCCATCCTGGCCACCACCGGCAATGCCCATCAGCAGGAAACCGATGTGCGAGACGGTGGAGAAGGCCAGCATGCGCTTGAGGTTGCTCTGCGCCAGGGCCATCAGGTTGCCGATCACCAGCGACAGTGCCGCCAGTACCGCCAGCATCAGCTGCAGCTGTTCGGCCAGCGGACCCACGCCCTGCTCGAGCAGGCGGTAGGCCATGCCGAACGCCGCCAGCTTGGGCGCCGAGCTGATGAACATCGCAATCGGTGCCGGCGCGCCCTGGTAAACGTCAGGCAGCCACATGTGGAACGGCGCTGCACCCAGCTTGAAGGCCACACCGGCAATCATGAACACCGCGCCGGTCAACAGCAGCACGCCCTCCTCGGAGGTGGCAATGGCGGCACTGAGATCAGACAGATCCAGCGTACCGGTGGCGCCGTAGATCAGCGACATGCCATAGAGCAGCAGACCCGAGGCCAGCGAACCGAGGATGAAGTACTTCATCGCTGCCTCGGAGGCCAGGCCATTTTCGCGGTTGGAGGCCACCAGCGCATAGGACGACAGCGCCAGCAGTTCCAGCCCCAGATAGACCATCAGCAGGTTGCCGGCCGAGACCAGCACCATCATGCCGGCCGTGGCAAACAGGATCAGCACCGCGATCTCGCCCTGGAACAGGTTGCGCTCGCGCAGGTAGCTGAAGCCGTAGACCAGGGTCATCCCGGTGACCAGCACGATCACCACCTTCATCACGTCGGCAGCGGTATCACGGACGAACATGCCGTTGAGCACCTCGCCCTGCCCGCCCACACCGGTGGCGAGCATGAACAGGACCGCGGCCAGCACCAGCACCGACAGCAAGTGGGTCCACACCTTGTTGCGGTTGCTGATGAACAGGTCAGCGATCATCAAAGCGAAGGCGCCACCAATCAACACCAGCTCGGGAGCGAGCGGCGCCAGATCAGCAACGGACATCGGCGGTAGGGTCGGCGTTGTCATCATCAAATCCTGAAATCAATTCACTTGTCGGGCCGATCAAGGCAGCTTGCTGGTGGCAATCTGCATCGCCAGCTGAGCGATGGACGGCTCCATCAGGTCAGTCAACGGCTTCGGATACAGGCCCACGGCCAGCGTGAAGAAAGCGAACACACCCAATACCAGCCATTCACGTCCGTTGATGTCCTTCAGCTCGGCAACATGGCTGTTGGCCACTTCACCGAAGAAGATGCGCTTGTACAGCCACAGCGTGTAGCCGGCGCTGACGATCAGCGTGGTTGCCGCCACAAACGCAACCAGCGGGTTGTACTGGAAGCTGGCCAGCACAATCATGAACTCGCCGACGAAACCACTGGTACCGGGCAGGCCCGAGTTGGCCATGTAGAACAGCATCGCGAACACGGCAAACCACGGCATCACATTGGCCACACCGCCGTAATCGGCAATGCGGCGGGTATGCATGCGGTCATACAGGACGCCGATACAGGTGAACATCGCGCCGGAAACAAAACCGTGGCTGATCATCTGCACCATCGCACCCTGCAGCGCCAGACGGGCCGCATCCAGGTTGCCGCCCTCACGCACAAGGTGCAGCACGATGAAGATGCCCAGGGTGACAAAGCCCATGTGCGCGATCGAGGAATACGCCACCAGCTTTTTCATGTCGTCCTGGACCAGGGCGACCAGGCCGATGTAAACCACGGCGATCAGCGACAGTGCAATCACCAGCCATGCCCATTCCTGCGAAGCATCCGGAACGATCGGCAGGTTGAAGCGCAGGAAGCCGTAACCACCGATCTTCAGCGCGATGGCGGCCAGGATCACCGAACCGGCAGTCGGAGCCTCCACGTGCGCATCCGGCAGCCAGGTGTGCACAGGGAACATCGGCACCTTGACCGCGAAGGCGATCAGGAAGGCAAAGAAGATCCAGGTCTGTTCCTGTGCGCTCAGCGGCAACGCATACAGATCGGCCAGCTGGAAGCTGCCACCCTTGATGTACAGGTAGACCAGGGCCACCAGCATCAGCACCGAGCCGAGGAAGGTGTACAGGAAGAACTTCATCGCCGCGTAGATGCGACGCGGGCCGCCCCAGACACCGATGATCAGGAACATTGGGATCAGCATGGCCTCGAAGAACACGTAGAACAGCATCGCGTCAGTTGCCGCGAAGATGCCCACGGTCACGCCTTCCAGGATCAGGAAGGCGGCCACGTACTGGTTGACCCGCTTGCTGATCACACCCCAGGCACCGATCAGGGCGAGCAGGCCGACCAAGGTGGTCAGCAGCACCAGAGCGATGGCGATGCCATCCACCCCCAGGTTGTAGCCGATGTCGAAGGCCGGGATCCAGGCACGCTGTTCAATGAACTGCAGGCCCGGGTTGGCAGCATCAAAGCCGGTGAGCAGGCCGAGGCTGAGCACGAAGGTCAGCGCGGCAACGCCGATCGAGGCCCAGCGCGCCGCCTGGGCATTGCGCAGGGCAAGGATCAGGCCGCCGCCAATGATCGGCAGCCAGATGAGGACACTGAGAAGGGGCCAATTGGACACGTCAGTCATTTCCATCTTGTCAGCGCCAGTAATGCATCAGCAGGCCCAGCAGGGCAATCAGGCCGATGATCATCGCGAACGCGTAGTGGTACAGGTAGCCGGACTGGGTACGGCGCAGCAGGTTGGAGAACAGTTCGACCAGCTTGGCCGAGCCATTGACCATCACGCCATCGACCAGACCGGTGTCCACGGCACGGGAAGCCTTGCCCAGCTTGATGCTGCCGCCGGCGAAACCATCGATCCACAGCTTGTCAAAGCCGTACTTGTTTTCCAGCAGGGAAACCACCGGGGCGAAGGTCTTGCGCGCGGCGGTGGCCAGCTCCGGCTTGGCGATATACATCACCCAGGCCAGCGCAAAGCCTGCCAGGGTCAACCAGAAGGCCGGCATCATCATGCCGTGAATGGCGTAGTTGACCGCACCGTGCCAGAACTCGGCACCGACCTTGGCCACGGTGTCGCGGGCCGGATCGGCGAAGTCGACGATACCGGTGAAGAAGCCCATGACCTGGCCCGGAATCAGCGATGCCGGCGCATGGCCCTGCCAGTCGGTACCGAACAACATCGGACCGGCGGTGAAGAAACCGATGAAGATCGACGGGATCGCCAACAGCATCAGCGGCAGGGTCACAACCCACGGCGACTCGTGCGGCTCATGCGCGCCATGATGACCGTGGTCGTCGTGCTGGGCGTCATGGCCATGGTCGTCGTGCTGGTTGTCGCGGAAACGCTCCTTGCCGTAGAAGGTCAGGAACAACAGGCGGAAGCTGTAGAACGAGGTGACGATCACGCCGCCCAGCACGGCCCAGTAGCCGTAGGTGGCCACCCAGGAAGCGCCATCGGCGTGGGCATTGAGCGCCGCAGCCTCGATGATGGTGTCCTTGGAGTAGAAGCCGGAGAAGAACGGCGTACCGACCAGGGCCAGGGTACCGATCCACATGCCGATGAAGGTCAGCGGCATGTACTTGCGCAGGCCGCCCATCTTGAACATGTTCTGCTCATGGTGCATGCCGATGATCACCGAGCCGGCACCCAGGAACAGCAGGGCCTTGAAGAAGGCGTGGGTCATCAGGTGGAACACGGCTGCCGAATAGGCCGACACACCCAGCGCGACGGTCATGTAGCCCAGCTGCGACAGCGTCGAGTAGGCCACCACGCGCTTGATGTCGCTCTGCACGATGCCGATCAGGCCGGTGAAGAAGGCGGTGGTCGCACCGATGAACAGCACGAATTCCAGTGCGGTCGGGCTGAGCTCGAACAGCGGCGACATGCGGGTGACCATGAAGATGCCGGCGGTCACCATCGTCGCGGCGTGGATCAACGCCGAAATCGGGGTCGGGCCTTCCATCGAGTCCGGCAGCCAGACATGCAGCGGCACCTGGGCCGACTTGCCCATCGCACCGACGAACAGGCACACGCAGATGGTGGTGATCAGCGACCACTCACCGATCGCCGCCATGATCGTGCCGCCCTCGGCCAGCGACGGCCACACATGCTTGAGCTGTGCCAGGGTGAGACCAGCCTCACCTGCACGGGCGAAGGCGGTGCCGTAGTCCAGGGTGCCGAAAGCCAGCAGCACGCCGGCAATGCCGAGCAGGAAGCCGAAGTCACCAACGCGGTTGACCAGGAACGCCTTCAGGTTGGCAAACACCGCGGTCGGGCGCTTGAACCAGAAACCGATCAGCAGGTAGGACACCAGACCCACCGCTTCCCAACCGAAGAACAGCTGCAGGAAGTTGTTGCTCATCACCAGGGTGAGCATGGAGAAGGTGAACAGCGAGATGTAGCTGAAGAAACGCTGGTAACCCGGGTCTTCTTCCATGTAGCCGATGGTGTAGATGTGCACCAGCAGCGACACGAAGGTGACCACGACCATCATCATCGCGGTCAGCTTGTCGACCATGAAGCCGACGTGGGCGGCATAGTTGCCGACCTGGAAGAAGGTGTAGACGTTCTCGTTGAACGGGCTCGCACCGCCCCACAGCAGTTGGTAGAAGGTGTAAATGGACAGGGCGCAGCTGAGCATCACGCCACCGATGGTGACGTACTGCGCACCGCGGCGCCCGACCTGGCGACCGAACAGGCCGGCAATAATGCTGCCGAACAGTGGTGCCAGCACCACTGCGATCAACAGACTCTTGGAGAGAGTGATATCCATCTGTGGATCAGCCCTTCAGCGAATCGACATCGGCCACATTGATGCTGCGGCGAGTACGGAACAGGGTTACCAGGATTGCCAGACCAATAGCCGCTTCGGCAGCAGCCACGGTCAGGATGAAGAACACGAACAGTTGACCGCCCGTGTCGCCCAGCTCTCGTGAGAACCCAACGAAATTGATGTTCACCGACAACAGCATCAGCTCGATGGACATCAACAGAACGATGATGTTCTTCCGGTTAAGGAAGATACCGGCCAGCGAGATGCAGAACAGCACTGCACCCAGGCCGAGCATGTGTCCCAACGTGATCATTGCCCACCCTCCTGTGCATCCAGCGGCTTGCGTGCGGTATGCACTTCCGGGGTTTCAACCGCCATCTTGACCATGCGCATGCGATCGCGGGCCTTGACCATGGTCTGCCGGCTTGGGTTCTGGCTCTTGACGCCAGTACGGCGACGCAGGGTCAGCATCACCGCGGCGACCACGGCCACGGTCAGGATGACAGCAGCGAACTCGAACGGCAGCAGGTAGTCGGTGTAGAGACTGCGTGCCAGCCAGGTGATGTTGGATTCATCGGCAGCAATGGCTGCGGCATTGTCCACCGGGAACGGCGTGGCCGAACGGGCCTTGACCCCGATCAGGGCCAGCATCTGCACCAGCATCACCACCGCAACCAGCGCGCCGACCGGCAGGTAGCGCACCCAGCCCTCGCGCAGGTTCTTGGTGTCAATGTCCAGCATCATCACCACGAACAGGAACAGCACCATCACCGCACCCACGTAGACCAGCACCAGGGTCACGCCGAGGAACTCAGCGCCTACCAGCAACCAGGTACAGGCCACCGAGAAGAAGGTCAGGATGAGGAACAACACCGAATACACCGGGTTGCGCACGCTGATCACCGCCAGGGCCGCGGCACCGGCCACGCTGGCGAAGATCCAGAAAAGAATATTTACCCAATCCATGTTTCCTGACCTCAACGGTAAGCAGCGTCAGCGGCACGGCGTTCGGCGATTTCGTTCTCGAAACGATCGCCGATAGCCAGCAGCTTGGACTTGGTGAGGATGTTCTGGCCACGCTTTTCGAAGTGGTATTCCATGATGTGGGTCTCCACGATCGAATCGACCGGGCAGGACTCCTCACAGAAACCACAGAAAATGCACTTGAACAGATCGATTTCGTAGCGGGTGGTACGGCGGGTGCCGTCTTCGCGCTTGGCCGAATCAATGGTGATGGCCAGCGCCGGGCAGACCGCCTCGCACAGCTTGCAGGCAATGCAGCGCTCTTCCCCGTTGGGGTAGCGGCGCAGTGCATGCAGGCCGCGGAACCGCGGCGACTGCGGGAACTTTTCCATCGGGTACATCAGCGTGTACTTCGGCTTGAAGGTGTACTTCAGCGTCAGCCACAGGCCGCCGAGGAGCTCCAGCAGCAACAGGCTTTTGAAGTAATGAGTTACCTGATTCATCCTCAGACGCCCTTTTCAATCACACCGAAAAACACCATCAACGCGGTCACCGCAATCCACACAATGCTCAGCGGAATGAAGACCTTCCAGCCCAGACGCATGATCTGGTCATAGCGGAAGCGCGGGAAGCTGGCGCGGAACCAGATGAAGGAACTGGCGAAGAAGAACACCTTCAGGAACAACCACGGCCAGCCGCCGTTCCAGATCCAGTTGATCCACGGCGAGATATCAGCCGAGACCAGGCCCTGGATCGGGCTCAACCAGCCGCCCATGAAGAAGATCGCGATCAGGAAGCTGATCAGGATCATGTTGGCGTATTCGGCCAGGAAGAACAGCGCAAAGGCACCGCCGGAATATTCCACCATGTGGCCGGCGACGATTTCCGATTCACCTTCGACCACGTCGAACGGGGCGCGGTTGGTTTCGGCAACACCGGAAACCCAGTAAATGATGAACATCGGCAGCAACGGCAGCCAGTACCACTCGAACAGGCCGGCATTGCCACTCTGGGCCTCGACGATGGCCGTCAGGTTCAGTGAACCGGCGGCGATCATCACACCGACCAGGGCAAAGCCCATCGAGATCTCGTAGCTGACCACCTGCGCGGCCGAGCGCATGGCACCCAGGAACGCATACTTGGAGTTGGATGCCCAGCCGGCCAGGATCACGCCGTACACACCCAGCGAGGTCATCGCCAGCAGGTACAGCAGGCCGACGTTGGCATTGGACAACACCAACTGGCCGTCAAACGGGATCACCGACCAGGCTGCAAACGACGGCGCCAGGGTCAGCAGCGGGGCGATGATGAACATCGCCTTGTGCGCGTTGGCCGGCTCGACCAGCTCCTTGAACAGCAGCTTGAAGACGTCGGCAAAGGTCTGCAGGATGCCGCCACCGACATACATCGGCCCATGACGGACATGCATCCAGCCGATCAACTTGCGCTCCCAGAGCACGTAGAAGGCCACTGCGGTGATCACCGGCACGGCAATCAGCAGGATCTTCAGCACGGTCCAGACCAGCACGCCCAGGTCACCCAGACCGGCGAACCACTGACCCAACGGGTCAGCAACATGGTTCAACAGCAACTCGTTCATGCAGCCACCACCGTCACCCGAGCGGCACCCAGCGGCGCGGTTGCGCCGTGGCCCGATTCAATCCAGACCGCACCCGCGGCGACGCGGGCGTCCACAACCACCTGCAGGGTCGCCCGGCCGGCATCGGTACCGACCTTGGCCATTTGACCTGCAACCAGACCCAGACGGGCAGCATCAGCGGGATTGACCGCCATCTGCGGCCCGACGTTGAGCGGGTGCGCCTGCAGTGCCGCCGCACGACGCACAACCGCGTCACCGCGATAGATGCCGGCGGTTGCGACCACTTCCTGGCCCTCGTCCTGCAGCGTGGCAGCCGGCGAAGCGGCAACCGTCACTGATTCGGTGACCAGGCTGTCGCGCAGCCCGGCCAGGTCGGTGAATTCAAAGCCAGCCAGGGCCAGCTCACCACCGAGTGCGCGCAGCACACGCCAGCCTTCGCGCGCCTCACCCGGGAGCTTGCCGCCAGCGCTGGTGCGCTGCTGCAGGCCATCCAGGTTGGTCAGGGTTGCTTCGATTTCCGGCAAAGCACCAATCGGCAGGATCAGGTCGGCCAGATCACGGGTCGAGGTGCAGGCGTACTGGCTGAAAGCCACCACCTGGGCACCGGCCAGGGCCTTGCGCGCCGTGGCGCTGTCGGCAAAATCCAGGCCAGGCTCGATGCCATACAGCACATAGGCCTTGCGCGGTGCGGCCAGCATGGCCGAGACATCCTTGCCCGCCGGCAGCACGCCGTAGTGGGACAGGCCCACGGCATTGGCACCCTGCGGAATCCGGCACAGGCGTGCACCGGTGGCCGCGGCAAACTCGGCAGCGGCGCGACGCAGCACGGCAGCCTGCGGATGGTTCTCGGCGATGGCGCCGACAAGGATCAGCGCATTGCCGTTGGCCGCAGCCACGGCAGCACGCAGGCCTTGGTCATTCAATGCAGCGGCCATCTGTGACGGCGGCACGATCTGCTTGCTGGCCAAGCCAAAGGTGAAGTCGAAGTCCACCGGATTGATGGCGTGGACCTTGGCACCGTTGTCAACCTGGGCCTTGCGCAGGCGTGCATTGAGCAGCGGCAGCTCATGGCGCAGGTGGCTGCCGAACACCACGATCTGGGCGGCCTTCTCGATCTCGGCAACCGGCATGCCGAAGACGGCAGCAGTGGCGGCATCGGAGAAGTCACGCTGGTTGATGCGGTGGTCGATATTGCTCGAACCCAGGCCCTTGGCCAGGCGTGCCAGCAGCGCGCCTTCCTCGTTGGAGGTGGCCGGGTGCACCAGCAGGCCGAGATCATCGCCCTTGTTGGCCGACAGGATCCGGGCCGCCTCGCTCAATGCCTCGGCCCAGCTGACCGGGCTCCAGTGGCCGTTGACCTTCTTCATCGGCACGTCGGCACGATCGGCGCTGTACAGGCCCTGGTGCGAATAACGGTCGCGGTCGGACAACCAGCAGTCGTTGACCTGGGCGTTTTCACGCGGCACGGTGCGCAGCACTTCGCCGCGGCGCACGTGCAGCAGCAGGTTCGAACCCAGCGCGTCGTGATAGCCCAGCGACTGGTGCGCAGACAGCTCCCAAGGGCGGGCCTTGAACTGGAACACCTTGTTGGTCAGCGCGCCCACCGGGCAGACATCGATCACGTTGCCCGACAGCTCGGTGGTCAGCGGCTTGCCGTCATAGGTGCCGATCTGCAGGTTTTCACCGCGGTACATCCCGCCCAGCTCCTGGGTGCCGGCGATCTCGTCGGTAAAGCGCACGCAACGGGTGCACTGGATGCAGCGGGTCATCTCGGTAGCGACCAGCGGCCCGAGGTCCTCGTCGGCAACCACGCGCTTGCGCTCGTTGAAGCGGCTGATGCTGCGGCCGTAGCCCATCGACAGGTCCTGCAGCTCGCACTCGCCGCCCTGGTCACAGATCGGGCAATCCAGCGGGTGGTTGATCAGCAGGAATTCCATCACCGAACGCTGGAACTTCAGCGCCTTGTCCGAACGGGTATGGACCTTCATGCCGTCCATCACCGGGGTCGCACACGCCGGCGACGGCTTGGGCGACTTTTCCACATCGACCAGGCACATGCGGCAGCTGGCAGCGATGGACAGCTTCTCGTGGTAGCAGAAGCGTGGGATCGGAATGCCGGCCTTGTCGGCGGCATGGATGATCATCGACCCCTTGGGTACAACCAAGGCGCGACCATCGATTTCGATGGTCACGTGATCCGGTGGCACGTTCGTGTTTACCGGTTGCGCGCTCATGCGACAGCAGCCTCCGCGTTCTTGCCGTCAACCATCGAATGACCGTTGACGATGTAATACTCAAATTCGTCCCAGAACTGGCGCAGGAACCCCTGGATGGGCCATGCCGCCGCTTCGCCGAACGCGCAAATGGTGTGGCCTTCGATCTGGCCGGCTACCGTCTTGAGCTGGTGCAGGTCCTCCATCGTGGCCTTGCCATCGACGATGCGCTGCAACGTGCGGTGCATCCAGCCGGTGCCTTCGCGGCACGGGGTGCACTGGCCACAGGATTCCTTGTGGAAGAACTGGCTGATGCGACGGGCAAACTTGACGCAGCAGACGCTGTCATCCAGCACCACGATCGCGCCCGAACCCAGGCCCGAGCCCAGCGCACGGATGGTGTCGTAGTCCATCGGCAGGTTGTCCAGCTCGGCGGCGGTCAGCACCGGCATCGATACACCGCCGGGGATGGCACCCTTGAGCTTGCGACCCGGCTTCAGGCCGCCGGCCATTTCCAGCAGTTCGTTGAAGGTGGTGCCAAGCGGCACTTCGAAATTGCCGCCCTTCTGCACGCAGCCGGACACTGAGAAGCACTTCGGGCCGCCGTTGTTGGTCTTGGACAGGCCCTTGAACCAGTCGGCGCCGTTGCGCACGATCGCCGGCACCGAGGCATAGGTCTCGGTGTTGTTGATCGTGGTCGGCTTGCCGTACAGGCCGAAGTTGGCCGGGAACGGCGGCTTGTAGCGCGGCTGCCCCTTCTTGCCCTCCAGCGACTCCATCAGCGCGGTTTCCTCACCGCAGATGTAGGCGCCGGCGCCAAGCGCGCCGTGGATCTCTATGTCCACGCCCGAGCCGAGCACGTTCTTGCCGATCAGGCCGTTGGCACGGGCATCGGCCAGCGCCTGCTCGAAATGCTCGAACGGCTCGTGGTGGAACTCGCCACGCATGTAGTTGTAACCGGCGGTGGAGCCGGTGGCATAGCAGGCAATGGCCATGCCTTCGATCACCGCATGCGGGTTGTAACGCAGGATGTCGCGGTCCTTGCAGGTACCCGGCTCGGATTCGTCCGAGTTGCACAGGATGTACTTCTGCACATCGCCCTTGGGCATGAAGGACCACTTCAGGCCGGTCGGGAAGCCGGCACCGCCACGACCACGCAGGCCGGACTGCTTGACCATCTCGATGATGTCAGCCGGCGGAATCTTTTCGGTCAGGATCTTGCGCAGCGCCTGGTAACCACCGGTCTTGAGGTAGTTCTCATACGACCACGGGGTGTCGTAATGCAGCGTGGTGTAGACCACGTTGTGCGGCTGCGGCGCCGGGCCGACCGGCCCGTTGGATTGATGGTTTGCCATGGCGCTTACTCCAGACCGTCCAGCAATTCGTCGACCTTCTGCTTGGTCAGACGCTCGTGGTAATGGCCATTGATGACCATCATCGGCGCACCGGCACAACCGGCCAGGCATTCTTCCTCGCGCTTGAGGTAGATGCGGCCATCAGCGGTACTCTGCCCGACCTTGCAGCCGAGCTTCTTCTCGGCATGCGCGATCAGCTCGTCAGCGCCGTTGAGCCAGCAGCTGATGTTGTTGCAGATCGCCACGTTGTGACGGCCCACCGGCTCCAGCTCGTACATCGAGTAGAAGCTGGCGACCTCGTAGGCCCATACCGGCGGCAGGTCCAGGTACTTGGCCACGCCGGCGATCAGCTCGTCGGTCAGAAAGCCGTTGTTCTGCTCCTGGGCAGCATGCAGCCCCTGCAGCACCGCCGAACGCTTGCGGTCCGGCGGGAACTTGCTCAGCCAGTGATCAATGTGCGCGCGAGTCTTGTCGCTCAACACCACCATCGGGTCGACGTCGCGCGCCGCCTCGAAATTTCCTGTCGCCTTCATCAGCCGACCTCAGATGCAAAATCAACAAATCCAATAGCCAGGCCGGCGCAAGCGCCGGCCAGCAGGTTCATTTCGACCGTGATCACCGGTCTACCTCGCCGAACACCAGATCGTAGGTACCGATCATGGCGACCACGTCGGCGAGCATGTGCCCACGGACGCAGGAATCAATCGAGGACAGATGGGCAAAGCCCGGCGCACGCAGGTGCACGCGGAAGGGCTTGTTGGCGCCATCGCTGATCAGGTAGCAGCCAAACTCGCCCTTGGGCGCTTCCACCGCTGCATAGGTTTCACCGGCCGGGACGCTGTAGCCTTCACTGAAAAGCTTGAAGTGATGGATCAGCGCTTCCATGTCGTCCTTCATCGCGGTGCGCTTGGGCGGGGCGACCTTGAAGTTGTCCACGATCACCGGACCTGGGTTGGCCTTGAGCCACTTCACGCACTGGGCAATGATCCGGTTGGACTGGCGCATTTCAGCCACGCGGCACAGGTAACGGTCGTAGCAGTCACCCTGGACGCCGACCGGGATGTCAAAGTCCATGTCAGCGTAGGCAGCGTACGGACGCTTCTTGCGCAGGTCCCACTCGATACCCGAGCCACGCAGCATCACGCCGGTCATGCCCCAGGCCTTGGCCAGTTCCGGATCAACCACACCGATGCCGACGGTACGCTGCTTCCAGATGCGGTTGTCGGTGAGCAGGGTCTCGTATTCGTCGACGCGGCCCGGGAATTCCTGGGTGAAATTCTCCAGGAAATCCAGCATCGAGCCTTCGCGCGCAGCATTGAGCTTCTTCAGTGCGGCGCCCTTGTGCCAGCGCGACTCCTTGTACTTTGGCATCGCATCGGGCAGGTCACGATAGACACCGCCCGGGCGGTAGTACGCCGCATGCATGCGCGCACCGGAGACCGCCTCGTAGCAGTCCATCAGCTCCTCGCGCTCACGGAAGGCGTACAGCATCACCGCCATCGCACCCAGGTCCAGCGCACCGGTACCGATGTTCATCAGGTGGTTCAGGATGCGGGTGATTTCGTCGAACATGGTGCGGATGTACTGCGCACGCACCGGCGCCTCGATCCCCATCAGGTTCTCGATCGCGCGCACGTAGGCGTGCTCGTTGCACATCATCGAGCAGTAATCCAGCCGGTCCATGTAACCGATGGACTGGTTGAACGGCTTGGATTCGGCCAGCTTTTCGGTACCACGATGCAGCAGGCCGATATGCGGATCGGCGCGCATGATGGTCTCACCGTCCATCTCGAGGATCAGACGGAGCACGCCGTGCGCGGACGGGTGCTGCGGACCGAAGTTCATCGTGTAGTTCTGGATTTCCTGACGGTCTTCGCCGGCATTGCTGGCAAAGGCGCGGGAAGCCTGGGCAATATCACTCACTTGGCTGCCTCCTGCTGGGCACGCTCACCGGCAGCGGTGGCAAAACGGGCATCATCACGCAGAACGCGCGGCACACCGACACGCGGCTCGACCGACGTCACCGGCTCGTAGACCACGCGCTGCTTCTCTTCGTCGTAACGCACTTCGACGTTGCCGATCAGCGGGAAGTCCTTGCGGAACGGGTGGCCGACAAAGCCGTAGTCGGTCAGGATCCGGCGCAGGTCCGGATGACCCTCGAACAGGATGCCGTACAGGTCGAAGGCTTCACGCTCGAACCAGTTCACGCCCGGCCAGACAGCGCACAGCGAGGCAACCACCGGCAGGCCATCGTCCGGAGCAAAGGTGCGTACGGCCAGGATCAGGTTGTGCTGCAGCGAGCGCAACTGCGCCACCACCGCAAAACGCCGGCTCGGCATGACCATCGGCTGCGGACCGTCGGCGGTTTCACGCTGCGGGCCCTGCCCCCAGCCGAAACGACCGACACCGCGACCTTCAACGCCGCGGCTGAAACCGGAAGAGGAAACGTCCGAAGTGTCCCACTCATCGTCGCCATAGCCCATGTAGTCAACGCCACACAGGTCGATCAGCTGTTCAAAACCCAGCTCATCGCGCAACGCCTGGCAGGTGGACAGCCAATCGGCCACCGGCACATCCAGGGTCACTTCGCCACGCGGTTCAACCACAGTGACCTGCGCGCCGGCGAAACGCGCTGCAAGTCGGTCGATGAAGGGGGAGGCTTGCTGTGCCATGGGGCTTGGCGTGCTCTTGTAAGGTGGACAGGTCAACGCGCGATCGTGTGTTCGCGGCGAATCTTCTTTTGCAGCTGCAGGATGCCGTAGACCAGCGCTTCGGCGGTCGGCGGACAACCCGGCACATAGACATCCACCGGCACCACACGGTCACAACCGCGAACGACCGAATACGAATAGTGGTAATAGCCACCGCCGTTGGCGCAGCTGCCCATCGAGATCACCCATTTCGGGTTGGGCATCTGGTCATAGACCTTGCGCAGCGCCGGGGCCATCTTGTTGACCAGGGTGCCGGCCACGATCATCACGTCAGACTGACGCGGCGACGGGCGGAACACCACGCCATAGCGGTCAAGGTCCAGGCGCGCTGCACCGCAGTGCATCATTTCCACCGCGCAGCAGGCCAGGCCGAAGGTCATCGGCCACATCGAACCGGTACGTGCCCAGTTCAACAGGGCATCGACACTGGTGGTGACGTAGCCCTTTTCCAGCAGCGGGTTCTCGCCTTCGGGGCGCAGGATGTCATCGACCTGTCCCAGCGGGACCGGGTTATGCATCAAGCCATCGAGAGTCTGTATCACTCCCATTCCAGCGCTCCCTTCTTCCACACATAAATGAAACCGAGAAACAGCATGCCCACGAACAGGCCCATCGTCACCAGACCACGGGCACCCAGATCCATAAAGACCTGGGTCCACGGCACGATGAAGATGATTTCCAGGTCGAAGACGATGAACTGGATCGCGATCAGGTAATAGCGCACGTCGAACTTCATGCGTGCGTTTTCAAATGCCTCAAAGCCGCACTCATAGGGCGACAACATCTGGGCATCAGGATTACGCGGCGCAAGAAAACGACTGACCGCCATCAGCGTGATGCCGATGCCGGTAGCGATGATCAGAAACAGCAGAGACGGCAAATATTCGGCCAGCACAGCGATTCTCTCTTGCCTCTGCCTACGACGCCGAACGGCGCTTTGGCATGGGAAATGACGGAGCAGACAGGCTGCAGGTCCGCATGCTCCGAATGTACTTCTGAAGTATTGGTGCCCAAGAGGGGACTCGAACCCCTACGACTTGCGTCGCTACCACCTCAAGGTAGTGCGTCTACCAATTCCGCCACCTGGGCAATGCCTGCACCATGAAGATCGGTGCAGCGGCTATTGTAACCGCCTTCAGTTGTTTTGTGCGGGCTTTTCGGCAGTTTCTTCACCCGGAACCGACGTTTCCGCCTGAGCCGGCACAGCCGCCGGCTCCACTGCAGCCGGGGCCACCGGGACAGCCGCCGGAGCCGCCGGCACCGGCGCCGTCTGCACCTCGGCCACCGGCACCTGCGACATCACCCCGAGGTCAGTCCCCTCGATGCGGCCGCCATGGGTGGCGTACCAGGCCATGAACATGCTGATGGCAAAAAAGGCCACGCCCAGCCACTTGGTGGACTTGGACATGAAGTTGGCCGCACCACGCGCGCCAAAAACAGTGCCGGAGGCGCCTGCACCGAAGCCGGAACCCGCCGCGGCACCGGAGCCACGCTGGAGCAAGATCAGCGCGATCATCGCAATGGCGACGAGCACATAGATCACATTCAGGACAATCATCAACATGGGCTTTGAGTCCGCGGAAGGTGTATCGAAAACTTAGCGGGTGACTGCACTGGCAATGGCAATGAAATCTGCCGCCACCAGCGAAGCACCGCCGACCAGCCCACCATCGACATCCGGCTGCGAAAACAGCTCGGAAGCATTGTCAGGCTTGACGCTACCGCCATACAGGATCGGCAGGGAGTCGGCAATTCTAGCATCGTAGCGCGCCACTTCGCCACGAATGAAGGCATGTACGGCCTGGGCCTGGGCGGGGCTGGCGGTGCGTCCGGTGCCGATCGCCCATACCGGCTCATAGGCCACCACCGCGCCCTCGAAGGCCGCAGCACTGACCAGGTCCAGCACCGGCCGCAGCTGCGAGGCGATCACATCCTCGGTCAGACCGGCTTCGCGCTGCTGCAGCGATTCACCCACACACAGGATCGGCCGCAGCCCGGCATTGACGGCAGCAAGGAACTTGCGCGCAACATGCTCGCTGGATTCGTGATGGTACTGACGGCGCTCGGAATGACCGACCAGGCCAAAACGCGCCCCCACATCCACCAGCATTTTTGCCGACACCTCGCCGGTGTAGGCCCCTTCCTGGTTGCTGCTGACATCCTGCGCACCGAAGGCCAGCGTGGTGTGCTGGAAATCCTCGACCAGGTCGCCCAGGTAAGGCAGCGGCGGCAGGATCACCACTTCCACCCCATCCAGCGGCAGTGCGGCCGCCACCTTCCCCACCAGGCTGGTGGCGAAATCCCGGCTGCCATGCAGCTTCCAGTTACCGGCAACAATCTTGCGACGCATCAGGCCACTCCTCGGTGATTCAGGCGCGCAAGGATAGCCGATCCATTCGCGCCTGCCGCATATCGACATGAAAACGCCACCGGAAAACCGGTGGCGCCAACATCAGCACTGCAAGCCAACAAACACTTACTTGAGCTTGATTTCCCGCAGACGCTCTTCCAGGAAGCCGTGGGCGGTGATGGCTTGCGGATAGCGGTCCGGGTTCTCGGCACTGATGCAGCCCGGAAGGGTCTTGATCAGGAAGTCCGGGTTCGGATGCAGGAAGAAAGGCACCGAATAGCGCGGCTGGCGTGCCGCATCACCGGCCGGGTTGACCACCCGGTGGATCGTGGATGGGTACACATGATTGGTCAGGCGCTGCAGCATGTCGCCGATGTTGACCACGATGGTGTCGCCCTGAGAGGTGAACGGCACCCACTCACCGTCGTGCGAGCGCACTTCCAGCCCGGCAGTGGATGCCCCGACCAGCAGGGTGATGAAATTGATGTCGCCGTGGGCGCCGGCACGCACGTTGGGGATGTCCTCGGTGGTGATCGGCGGGTAGTGGATCGGGCGCAGGATCGAGTTGCCGACATCGACCTTGTCGACAAAGAAGTCTTCCGGCAGGCCGATGTGCAGGGCCAGCGCTGCCAGCACGCGCGCACCCAGCGCATCCAGGGCGTTGTACAGGGCCAGGCCGTACTGCTTGAACTCCGGCACCTCCTCCGGCCACACGTTCGGCGGCATCACGTCGCGATACTTCGAATCGTCAGCAATCTCACGACCGATGTGGAAGAACTCCTTCAGGTCGAAGTGCTTGGAGTCCTTGGCGGTCTCGATACCGAACGGGGTATAGCCGCGCGCACCGCCCTGGCCAGCCAGGTGGTACTTCTTCTTGGTCTCTTCCGGCAGTGCATAGAACTTGCGGAAAGCGGCGTAGGCGTTGTCGATCAGTTCCTGGCTGATGCCATGGTTGCTGATGCCGGCAAAGCCCCACTGGCGGTAGGCAGCGCCCAGTTCGGCCACGAACGCGTCGCGGTCGGTGTCGTAACGGGTGATATCCAGGGTCGGGATACGTGCGGTCATGATGAACTCATGGTTTGCGTGCCTGCAGGGCACGGGCGCTCGAGCGCCGGGTGGTTGGCGGGCAGCGATTATGCGCTTTTCCAACCCAACCTGGCCCGACTGAAGTCATTGCATTTTTCAATCCGGCAGGCTAAGCGGACCGGCTGCTACGGATGCAGCCGGCCCTGCCCCGCGCACTCAGGCCGCGGCCATGCGCACCGCTGCAGCCAGGCCGTCCAGGGTCTGGCGCACCAGCTGGTCGTTGTCGGCCTCGACGGTCACCCGCACCACTGGCTCGGTACCGGATGGACGCAGGAACGCCCGCCCCCGCCCGGCCACGGCCGCCTGCGCCTGTGCCAATGCCTGGACCACGCCCGGCGCAGCCACCACCGCCCTGGCGTTGCCCGACAGGCGCACGTTTTCGGTGACCTGCGGCACCATGACCAGCCCCTGCAAGGCCTGGCGCAGGGTCAGCGCCTGGCTGCGCAGCACTTCCAGCACCTGCAGGGCGCTGATGATCGCATCGCCGGTGCTGGCGCGATCCAGGCACAGCAGGTGCCCGGAGGCCTCGCCACCGAGGATGCCAGCCCCCTCGACCAGGGCCTTGTGGACATGGCGGTCGCCGACATTGGCACGTACGAAGGCCAGGCCCAACCCGGCCAGGGCCTGCTCCAGACCGTAGTTGGTCATCAGGGTGCCCACCACCGGGCCGCGCAGACGCCCATTGGCCTGCCAGGCCCGGGCCAGCACGTAGAGCAGCCCGTCACCGTCAACCAGTGCGCCCTGGTCATCGACCATCAGCACGCGGTCGCCGTCGCCGTCGAAGGCGATGCCCAGGTCCGCGCCCTGTTCCAGCACGGCCTGCTGCAGCGCCTGCGGATGGGTCGAACCGACACCGTCATTGATGTTCAGGCCATTGGGCGCGGCCCCGATCACACTGACCTGTGCACCCAGCTCGGCAAACAGCAGCGGTGCGATCTGGTAGGTCGCCCCGTGGGCGCAATCGAGCACGATCTTCATGCCGCGCAGGTCAAACCCGCGCGCCACGCTGGCCTTGCAGAACTCGACATAACGGCCGACCGCCTCCACCGAGCGCCGCGCCTTGCCCAGCCGGTCCGAATCCACGGTCAGCAACGGCTGGTCGATGGCCGCCTCGATGGCCGCCTCGGTGGCGTCATCAAGCTTTTCGCCCAGGGCGGAAAAGAACTTGATGCCATTGTCAAAATACGGGTTGTGCGAGGCACTGATCACCACCCCGGCATCGGCGCCCAGGGTGCGGGCCAGAAACGCAATGGCCGGCGTCGGCATCGGCCCGAGCAGCTGCACATCGGCACCGGCGGCCACCAGTCCCGCCTCCAGTGCCGATTCGAACATGTAACCGGAAATCCGGGTGTCCTTGCCGATCACCACCACCGGCCGCCGGCGGCCCTCGGCCGAAAGCACCCGCCCCAGGGCATTGCCCAGGCGCAGCACGAATTCTGCGGTGATCACGCCGTGGCCAACCCGGCCACGGATGCCATCGGTACCAAAATAGCGACGTTCAGACATCAAGCAACATCCTGGTCGGCATGGGCCGGCTGATTCATCAGCAGGGCCGTCAGATCGGCCAGCCGGTCACGCAGCTGGCGGCGGTCGCAGATCTGGTCGATGGCGCCATGCTCGAGCAGGAACTCCGAGCGCTGGAAACCTTCGGGCAGGGTCTCGCGCACGGTCTGCTCGATCACCCGCGGGCCGGCAAAGCCGATCAGTGCATACGGCTCGGCGATGTTGATATCGCCCAGCATCGCAAACGAGGCCGACACGCCACCGGTGGTCGGGTGGGTCAGAACCGAAATATAGGGCAGCCCGGCTTCACGCAGCTTGGCCAGTGCGGCCGAGGTCTTGGCCATCTGCATCAGCGACAACAGGCCCTCCTGCATGCGCGCGCCGCCGGAGGCGGAGAAGTTGACGAAGGGACAGCCCACTTCCAGCGCGGTTTCTGCCGCCAGCGCGAAGCGCTCACCCACCACCGAGCCCATCGACCCGCCCATGTAGGCGAAATCGAAGGCCGAGGCGACCAGCGGCCGGCCCTTCAGGGTGCCGCGCAGCGCGACCAGGGCATCGTATTCGCCGGTCGCCTTCTGGGTGGACTTGATGCGCTCGGCATAGCGCTTGGAGTCCTTGAACCTGAGCACATCCACCGGCGCCAGGCGGGCACCGATCTCCTGCGTGCTGGCAGGGTCAAACAGGGCAGCCAGACGGGCACGGGCACGGATGGCCATGTGGTGCCCGCACTTGGGGCAGACCATCAGGTTCTCTTCCAGCTCCGGACGGTACAGCGCCTCATTGCAGCTGCTGCACTTGTCCCACACCCCTTCGGGCATGTTGTGTTTCTTCGCCGGAGCGGTATCGGTACGGATGCCAGCGGGCATCAACTTGCTGAGCCAACTCATACGGGAGCAGGTTTCCGTTCAAAGCGGCCAGGGCCGCAACCGGCACAGTCTAGCGCAGCGTACCGGTGTAGACCCATCCGTATGGAGTTGAACTTTCGACACCGTGCACACGGCACGATGTCTGGCCTGACACCACACGCCCTGCCAGCCATGACCGGCAGGGCGCGCCAGGGGTCACAGGGCGTCCAGCGCCTTGCGCAGCGGCGCCAGGAACGCACCAGCCGCCGCAGCCGGGTCGGCCGCGGTTGCCAGCGCAGCCACCAACGCACTGCCCACCACCACGCCGTCAGCGTCAACGGCCATCGCCGCCGCGCTGGCGGCATCGTTGATGCCGAAACCGGCCACCACCGGCACCGGCGAGGCCTGCCGCAGTTGCCGCAGGCGCCCACTGGCCGCACCGATATCCAGCAGCTGGTTGGCGCCGGTCACGCCATTGAAACTGACGTAGTACAGATACCCGGCCGCATCCCGGCACAGGCGCTGGATGCGTGCCTGCGGGGTGGTCGGCGACGCCAGCAGCACCAGCGCCAGCTGGCGGGCGGCAAACGCCGCGCGCAGCTCATCGGCTTCTTCCGGCGGCAGGTCCACCAGCAGCACACCATCGACCCCGGCTTCGGCCGCGGCGGCGGCAAAGCCTTCGGCACCACGGATCTCCACCGGGTTGAGGTAGCCCATCAGCACCACCGGGGTGGTGGCATCGGTCTGCCGGAACTGCGCCACCGCTTCCAGCACGAAGCGCATGCCGGCACCACGGGCCAGCGCGCGCTCGGAGGCGCGCTGGATGGTCGGGCCATCGGCCATCGGGTCGGAAAACGGCACGCCGAGCTCGATCACGTCGGCGCCGGCGGCGACCAGTGCGTGCATCACCGGCACCGTGGCCTCCAGCGATGGATCACCGGCGGTGATGAAGGGAATCAGGGCCTTGCGGCCGGAGGCCTTCAGGCGGGCGAAACAGGCATCAATGCGGCTCATGGGGAATCTATCCGGAGAAAGGGCAAGACAGGCAGGCAGGCGGTCACACGCAGCCCTCGCTGAGCTGGACCGCCTCGACGCGGCCCCAGAGGATCACCTCGACCTCCGCACCCGGCAGTTCGACGCGCAGCGCGCGGTCGTGCGCGGCATCGAGCCAGTCGAGGTAAAGACCGGGCGGCCAGGAATACTTGTGCATGTCCACCTCAACCCCTTCGTCGGGCAGTCGTATCCCCGCTTCGGTCAGCGACATGCCGCGACGCAGGCCGAACGGTGCTTCGGGTGCGGCATCGCCAGGGTCGGACAGGCCGATCTCGAAGCGCGCGATGCGTCCATCCTGCAGCATCATGCCGACGCCAGCAGGCAGGTGGCCACCGGACACCTGGGTGCATTGGTCCGGATCGGGCCAGTCCTCCACCTGCCAGTCATCCCTGGCCGCGGCCAGGTCGAACGGCTGGCCGATGCACAGCCCGGCCACGCAATCGAAGGTTTGGGCTGGCGCGGCAACCCCGCCCAGGGCCAGCAACAGGGACGCAAGTGCGGCTGGCATCAGACCTGAACCCCTTCCCGCGCAGCAATGGTATGCACGTCCTTGTCGCCACGGCCGGACAGGTTGCACAGCACGAGCTTGTCCGGCGACAGCTCGCGGGCGAGCTTGATCGCCTGGGCCACCGCATGGCTGGACTCCAGCGCCGGCAGGATGCCCTCGACCCGGGTCAGGCGGTGGAAGGCCTCCATCGCCTCGGTATCGGTGATGCCGACGTACGTGGCGCGGCCGCTGTCGGCCAGGAAGGCATGCTCGGGGCCGACTCCCGGGTAGTCCAGGCCGGCGGAGATCGAGTGGGTCTCGGTGATCTGGCCATCGTCATCGCACAATACATAGGTGCGGTTGCCGTGCAGCACGCCCGGGCGGCCGGCACTGATCGAGGCGGCATGGCGGCCGGTGTGGATGCCGTCACCGGCAGCCTCGGCACCATAAATGGCCACGCCCGGGTCGTTGAGGAAGGCATGGAACAGGCCGATGGCGTTGGAGCCGCCACCGACGCAGGCGGTGATCGCATCGGGCAGGCGGCCGTACTCGGCCAGCATCTGCTCGCGCGCCTCACGCCCGACAATCGCATTGAAGTCACGCACCATCCGCGGATACGGGTCCGGGCCGGCGACGGTACCGATGATGTAGAAGGTGTCGGCGATGTTGGTGACCCAGTCGCGCATCGCCTCGTTGAGTGCGTCCTTGAGCGTGGCCGAACCGCTGGTCACCGGCACCACGGTGGCGCCGAGCAGCTTCATCCGGTAAACGTTGATCTTCTGGCGCTCGATGTCGGTGGCGCCCATGTAGACCACGCACTCCAGGCCCAGACGGGCGGCCACGGTGGCCGAGGCCACGCCGTGCTGGCCGGCACCGGTCTCGGCGATGATCCGCTTCTTCCCCATCCGCGCGGCCAGCAGCGCCTGGCCGATGGTGTTGTTGATCTTGTGCGCGCCGGTGTGGTTCAGGTCCTCGCGCTTGAGCAGGATCTGCGCACCACCGACCTCGCGGCTGAGCCGCTGCGCGTGATAGATCGGGCTCGGCCGGCCGACGTAGTGGGCCAGGTCCTTGTCATAGGCCTGCTGGAAACCGGGGTCCACCCGCGCCGCGTCATAGGCGGCGGCCAGCTCCTGCAGCGGCCCGATCAGGGTCTCGGCGACGAAGCTGCCGCCGTACGGGCCGAAATGACCGTTGGCATCGGGATAGGTATGGAAATCTGCAATATGCCCAGCGGCCATGTGTCACCTGCAACGTGATTGTTTCAATGGGCTCACATTAGCGATCCTGAGCCCGCATGGACAAGCGACTTTTATGCTTGACCCGTGAGTTAAACTCACACAATGACGCAACCTTTGCCGCCTCTGACTGCATTACGCGCCTTCGAAGCCACGGTCCGCCTGGGCAGCGTGAGCGCCGCCGCCGCCGAACTGCATGTCACCCATGGCGCGGTCAGCCGCCAGTTGCAGGTACTGGAGCAGGCACTGGGCCAGCCCCTGCTGGAAAAAACCGGGCGCCGGCTCAGCCCGACGCCGGCCGGGCAACAGCTGCAGCAGGCCGCCACCACCGCGTTCAACCAGCTGCGCCAGAGCTGGCAGGCCCTGCAGCGGCGACCTGACGATGGCCCGCTGGTGCTGGGCTGCTCCGGCAGCGTGCTGGCGCGCTGGATGATCCCGCGGCTGGGCCGGCTGGCCAGCGACCTGCCGGAGCTGCGCGTGCATCTGGCGGTACTGGAGGGCGACCTCGCCCCGGCCCTGGAGGGACTGGACGCGGCACTGCTGCTCGGCCAGCCACCGTGGCCTGCCAACTGGCAGGCGCATGCACTGGCAGAGGAGCGCATCGGCCCGGTCTTCAGCCCGCAGCTGCCAGGCGCCGCAACGCTGCGCCTGGCTGCGCCGTCGGCGGTACTGGCCCAACCGGTGCTGCATACCACCTCGCGCCCGCAGGCCTGGCCGAGCTGGCTGGCCAGCCAGCAGCTGGCCAGCACACAGATGCAGCTCGGCGCCGGCTTTGCCCACCTGTATTACCTGCTGGAAGCAGCCGTGGCCGGGCTGGGGGTCGCAATCGCACCCGAACCACTGGTGGCCGACGATGTGGCCAGCGGGCGCCTGCTCGCGCCCTGGGGTTTTGCCGCCACCGGCGGGCAATGGGCACTGTGCACGCGCCACAACCATGGCGACCCGCGCCTGGACCGGCTGATTGCCTGGCTGCGGCGCCAGCTCGCCCGCTGAGCCCGTTCAGCCCTGGCGGGTGATCTGCGCCAGGCGCTGCTGCATATCCTCACGCATCCGCAGCAGATCCTGCTCGGCCTGCTGGCGCTGGGCCATGCCTTCGCGATGGATGCTGCGCACCTCCTCCACCGTGGCGATCATTTGCTCATGGGCATGCCGCAGCGTGGCCAGATCGATCACCGCGCGCTGGTTGGCACGCGCTGTATCCACCGAGGTCTGACGCATCAGGTCGGCATTGCGGCGCATCAGCTCATTGCTGGCATCGTCGATCGCATTGGACAGTGCCACCGCGTTTTTCTGCTCCTGCAGCGAGAGCTGGATGGCGAACTGGCGCTTCCATGAGGGGATGGTGATGTCGCGTACCGCGTTGAACTTCTCGATCAGCTGGATCGCATTGGCCTGGATCATGCGGATCATCGGCAATGACTGCTCGGCCGCGTGCTGCATCACCAGCAGGTCGCCGATGCGCTTGTCGAGCAGGCGCACGGCATGGTCCAGCTCGTTGCGGCGCGTGCGCGACAGCGGATCCTCCTGGCCGGCGAGCTGGGCCAGTTCGGCCTCCATGCGGGCCAGCTGCAGCTTGCCGGCGGCCACATGCAGGCCCAGCGCGTGCCGCTCCTGGCGCACCATCGCGTGCATGCGGTCAAACTCCTGCACCCGCTGCGACTGTGCCGCCTGCTGCACGCCGACATCGGCCATCAGCTGCTCGATCTGGGCATTGCTGTCGCTGAATTTCTGCATCAATTCACCACGACTGGCGCGCATGCGGTCGATCAGGCCACCGATCACCGGCAGCCGCGAACGCTGGCCCACCGCATCAAGCTTGAGCGTGCGCGCGATGCGCACCACCTCGCCGAGCTTCTCGCCGGAGGCTTCCAGGTCGCGGTTGCGCACCTGATCCAGCAGCTGGGCGGAAAACGCGGCACTCTTCCCAGCCACTTCACTGCCAAACACGTGCAGGCCACCGGGACCGGCATCGGCCAGGCCCTGGGCAAGCTGCTGGATCTGTACCAGGTCGCCGCTTTCCAGGCCCAGCTGGGTCAACAGCGCAGGATCCAGGGTATCGGCGGCAGCAGCGGGAAGGCGGTCTTGGGTCACGGGGTCAACTCCCTTGGGGCGGTCACGAGGATGAGGACGGCGGCTCGGCCGCCACTGACAGCCGGCGGCGCATCTGCGCCAGCTCGGCCATGATCTTGTCATGCAATTCCGGGTCCAGCGCACGCAGCGCGGCCTGCTGACGCCATGCCGGCAACAGCACATCGCGCAGCGCGGCATAGCGCTGCAGCAGCTGCTGCCCGGCGGCAACCAGCTGCAACCACTGCTGTTGCCACTGGGTGGCGATCAACGCCATCCGCTGCAGGTGCAACCGCCGCGCCTGCAGCGCCTGGACAATGGCTGGTTCCAGCGCTGCAGCCTGTTCGAACTGGCCAGCCGCCTGCAGCCAGCCCTCCAGTGCCGGCCCGGCCTGGGCCAGGGTGTCAGCCCACTGCTGCTGGTCGAGGATGTCCGTCGCCAGCAGGCGCGCATGGGCGTCGGCACGGCTGATGACAGCAGCGATGCCGGCAGCCAGTTGCTGCGCCTGCGCCTGCGCCTGCACATCACGGCCGAGCAGTCGCCCCCACCAGCCCACCCGGCGCTGGTGGGCACGGGCATCGTCGGCCAGCAGGGCCAGCTGCAGATGCTCCAGCTCGACCACCAGCGCCAGTGCCGCTGCCGAGGTGGCCGGCACCGCCGGCAGCGCCAGCAGCCGCGACAACCAGGGCTGCGCATAGCCGGCCGCCGCCATCACCGAGGCCGGCGCCTGCGGATCGACCGGCGGCCAGCCACTGGCCGGGGGCGCGGCACACTCCCGGGTCATTCCAGCGCCCCGCCCGGTTCCGGCGGCAGCTCGCCATAAAAATGTTGGTTCAGGGCGGTGTCGATGCGACGGGTGGCGGAATTGCGCGGCCGCGGGGCCGCCGTCGCTGCCGGCGCAGGCGCGGCGTCACCACGATGCTGGCCCAGGCGGCTGGCCAGTTCGGTCAGTGCACGGCTGGCCTGCAGCTGCTGCAGCTGGTTCTCGCGCAGGGCCTGCAGCAACGGCGACAGCTGCTCGACGCTGACCGCACTGCCCGGCGGCTGCGTACCGGGCGACGGTGGCGACAGCGCCTGCAGTGCCTGCAGCAATTCATCCCAGGGCGGCGCGGCCGCTGCGGGTGTTGCCGTTGCCGTCGCTGGCTCGGTGCGGTGCTGCAGGCCGGCGGCAATATCGGCCAGTTGCGCCACGATCCGCCCACCGACATCGGCATCGTCGCCACCGATGGCCTTGTTGCGCAGGAAATCACGCTTGATCTGCTCCCAGCGTGCCTGCTGCGCTGGCTCCAGCCGGCCACGCAGCTCGGCCAGCTTGAGCAGGTTCTCCTCCGCGCCGGTGGTCAGCAGCTGCGACTCGCCCTGGTAATGGTCATCCAGCAGTTGCTCCAGCTCCTGCGCGTTCATCACCGGCGAGACCTTTTCGGCCAGCTTGTTCATGTTGCGGTAGCTGCCCTGCAGGCGGAAGGCCGGCTCGGTCCGGTAACGGTCATCCTGGGCGGCACTGGCGATGTACTGCAGGTTGACCCGGTAAACCACCTCGCGCACCTGCAGCAGGCGCTGCAGGGTGGCGACGATCTCGTTGATCTCGGCCTGGCTGTAACCATGGCCGAGGTCGTTGCTGGAGACTTCCCTGCCCTGGGCCATGTCCACCAGCCGGTACAGGTCGGCCATGTCGCGGGTGGCCAGCGGTGCCAGCACCGGGTTGGAGGTCAGGCTGTTTTCGATGTAGCTGAGTTTGAACGCCTCTTCCATCCCGCCCAGCACATCGCCGAGGTTGTAGATGTCGGCACGGTTGGCCAGCATGTCCGGGATCTTGAACACCTCGCCGGACTCGGTGTACGGGTTGCCGGCCATCACCACGCAGAACTTCTTGCCGCGCAGGTCATAGGTGCGGCTGCGCCCGCGCCAGACGCCCTCGATCCGGCGGGTGCCATCGCACAGCGAGATGAACTTCTGCAGGAATTCCGGATGGGTGTGCTGGATGTCATCGACATACAGCATGGTGTTGCTGCCCATTTCCAATGCCAGGTTGATCTTTTCCAGTTCCTGGCGCGCGGTGGCATCGGGCGCCTGGGCCGGGTCCAGCGAGGTGACCTGGTGGCCAAGCGAGGGGCCGTTGATCTTCATGAAAACCAGGCCCAGGCGGCTGGCCACGTACTCCATCAGCGTGGTCTTGCCGTAGCCGGGCGGGCTGATCAGCATCAGCAGGCCCATCAGGTCACTGCGCTTGCCCTGGCCCAGGGTGCCCATCTGCTTGGCCAGGTTGTCGCCGATCAGGCCGAGGTAGACCTCGTTGATCAGCCTGTTGCGGACAAACGAAGACAACGGGCGCGGCTTGAATTCCTCCAGCCGCAGCTGTTCGCGCTCGCGCTGGATGATCCGGTTGCGCACCTGCTGGTAGGCGGCAAAGCCGGGCTGGAACTGCTGCAAATGCTGCTGCATGCGCGCCAGGAAATCATCCAGGGCCACGTCCAGGTTGCCGTCGACGATGCGCGGGTGTTCACCGAGCAAGCCGCTGACGGTCAGCGACAGGCCGGCCTCGCTGATCCGGTGATGCAGCGCCGGACCATGCAGCAGCAGTGCGGCCGCCTCCTCGACATGGCGTTCAAGGGCCTGTAGCTGGGGTTGCCGGCACAACGCGGCCAGCCATTGGGCAACCAAGGTCCAACGCGCCGACTCGCTGCTGGCGGCAGCCAGCAGCTGTTCAAAGCGTGGATGTTCGCCGGCGGCCTGCAACTGGCTGCGCAGCTGTTCCAGCAGGCTGCGTGCCTGGCAACTGAAAGCAAACACCGGCTGGCCGGCAGCCAGCTCTTCGGCCAGGTACGCCGCTGCCTGTGCGCACTGCTGCGGTTGCCATGCCAGCCCGGCGCTGTGCCCATGGGCCTCGATGCACGCACTGATCTCCTGTTCGAGCAGACGCTGGGCACTGTCATCGGCAAACAGGCGCTGCAGCACATCGGCCCCGGCCTTGCGTTGCGCCCAGTCGGCCACCTCGGCAGCCCCGGCCTGGCTGGCCCAGAACTGCACGGCCAGGGCGCGGATGGACGGCGGATGGATCAACACCCCGGCTCCCTGCTGCAGCGGCAGCAGGGCCTGCAGGATCCGCTGCGCATCGTGGTCATGGATGCCACGTTCATAGCCTTGACGGTAACGCGGCGCGGCAAAATCGCGCACCAGCTGCTGCAGTTGCGCCGGATCAGCGGCCGCCTGCTGCAGCCGGGGCATGTCCAGGCCGTCGCTGCCGGCACGTGCCGCCAACCAGATGCTGCCGGCCAGATACTCACCGCGGTACAGCACCGGCGACTCCGAATCCAGACTCAGCTGCCAATAGGCACGCCCCTGCTCCAGCTCCGGGTCCTGGATGACCTGCAGGTAATCGGTGCCAGTCAGATGCACGGCCAGCTGCTGCCCGTGCGGGACCAGGGTCAGATCCAGCGCCTGGCTGTTGACGCTGAAACGGTGGCGCGGCCCCAGCTTGATGACATTGCCGCCGGCCTCGTACAGCTCGCTGCGGTCACGCAGCGCACGCACGGCCTGGTCGGCAATGGCCTTGAGCCGGGCCTGGATGTCGTCGGCCTTGACGTTGTCGTGGTACTGGCGCAGGCGCTCGCTCAGTTCATGCAGCTTGAGCACCAGCGGGTCGCCGGCAAAGAAGGCATGCAGCGCTTCGGCATGCTCGAAGCGCTCGGCGCGGCGTGGCAGGCCCTCCAGCAACCGGTCGGCCGCCTCCAGCACGGCACGCGCCTTGCGCTGTCGCTGGTCCAGCAAGGACTGCTTGTGGCTGTCAAATGCCTCCAGCAGTTCCTGCCGCTTGTCGACGATATCGGCCAGGAACTGCTCATGCTCGCCAAACCGGCCTTCCAGCTCCTCCAGCTGCACCAGCAGGCGCGAGAGCTGCTCGTCGGCCCTTTCCGGATCGGTGGCCTGGACCAGCGCACTGGCCATCGCCTGCTCCAGCAGCGCGAACTGGGCAGAAAACCGGGCGATGTTCTCCGCACTGCCGGCACTGCGCCGGCGCTGCTCGGCACGCGCGCGTGCCTGGTTCAGGCGGGCATACAGGGCCGAGATCGATTCCACCACCCGGGTGTGGAGGCTGGCATCGTCGATATGCAGGCTGGCCATCAACTCGCCCAGCATGTCCAGGTCAGCGGCCATCGCCTGCATCTGCGCCAGCTGCTCGGCGATCTCGCGCGCACTGTCTGCTGCCTGTGCGGCCGCATCCAGCTGCTGCAGGCGCTGGTTGAACGGCTGCAGGGCGCTGTCGCTGGCCAGAAAGCGTCCCGTTGCCGCCCCGACCTGCTCGCCGGCCTGCTGCAGGGCAGCGAGCATGGCATCGATGGCCGCGGTATCGATGTAGCGCAACTCACGGGTGGCCAGCAGCTGGCCGCGCTGCTGGCCGATCGCGGTGAGCGCCTGGACGAATTCATCGACCTGCTGCCAGTTCTCCGGCTGCAGCCGTGCCATCAGGGCACGATGGTCGTGCCCGGCCTGGGCCATGCCCTGGGCAGATTGCGCGGCGATGGACTGGACCTTCTCGAACTCGTCCAGTACCGCTTCGCCGGTGCTGCTGATGGCATGCAGCAGCTTGGACATGTCCCCGCAGTGCGGGCTGTCCAGCCAGTGATGGCTGTCAAACAGGCTGCGCGCCTGGGCCACCAGCCGCTGGTAGCGCGGCAGCGACACTTCCGGACTGGCAATGCTGCGCGCCACCGACAGCAGGTTGGAAATGCCACGCACCAGCTCGGCGTTGCCGATTGCCCCCAGGAAGGTGTTGCTGGCCGGGCGGCTGGCGGCATGCTCGTCACTGTAGAAAGGCGTCTGCCAGACCTGCATCGGATGGATCCGGGTCGGCGCATCCCCTTCGGCATGGAACAGCACCAGCCGGCCATCGGCCAGCAGGGCATAACCATGGCCGATGACCGGGTTCTGCAGGCTGCGGGCAATGGTGTTGTAGACCAGCAATGCCGAGCGCCCCTGCTCACGGTCGTAGAAGATGTACAGCACATCCTCGCCATTGGGCGAGCGGATGCAGCGCTTGAACTGCATCCCCTCCAGGCCGGCCTCGAACTGGCGGTACTCCCCGCTTTGCAGGTAACAGCCGCCAGGAAAGATCACACCATGGTCCTCGGGCAGCTGCACACAGGCCTGGACAATGGCATCGTTGCGCAGCACCTGGCCGGTGAGCCTGTTGTAGATCAGCCCGCGCCACTGGGTTTCACGATAGGGCAGTACGCGCAGCAGGATCAGGGTGCCGAGCTGGGCAAATTCGATCTGCGCATCATCCAGCGACTGGGTCGCATCCTCGACCGGCTCGCTGTAGATCCCCTGCCCGGTATCGGTGTTGTTCTCCACCTTGATGGTCAGATCCCCGCCCAGGGTCTCCACGAACAGCGTGTCCAGGATGTTCAGGTGCGGATGGCGGCCATTGACCATCATCTCGCGCCCGGCCCGGGTCCACTCGAAATCAAAGGGGGGCGGCAGCACGATGTCGCGCTCGCCGCGCGAATCCAGGTACTCCAGCCGGCCATCGGGAGCCAGCGACCAACGGAACACGCGCACATCGGTGCTGCGCTCGCCGATCTGGAAGGCGGCCAGCAGGCGCCCGTCGCGCACGATCAGCTGCAACAGCCGGGCATGCTTGTAGTAGGCGTACAGGTCGGTGAAATCGCGCACGAATTCCGGCTGGCCCAGGAAGCTGCCGGCCGGATCGACCGGGGTCACGTCATAGCCGTCAGCGCCCTGGACCAGGCGATACAGGCTGAACACATCCTCGACCCGGGTCTGGCTCTTCAGCCCGATATAGACGTTGTAGCCGAACAGCAGGCAGTCATTGCCCACCTGGACCACGTCGCGGCCAACGGCGTTGTTCTCGGAACGGATGCGGAAGCGCCCCAGCACCGCCATCCGGCTGTCGCCGAACTCGGCCAGACGCTGCTGGTTGAGCGCCTCGGCCGCGGCCTGCAGTTGCTGGCCCTGCTCACCCAGCCGTCGACGCAGTACCTCGTAGGCACCGCCGAGGGCGACTGCCTGATCCACCGTATCGCCGCTGGCCACCTGATCCTGAATTTCTGACATGCTCCACGCTTCCTGCCTTGCACGCCTTGTCGGCGCCCCTCCGCCCGTACCGGGAAACCGGCATGGCCAATGCTGGCCATGCCGCTCTCAGCACTCCGTTCAGTCCGCCTTTTCCAGGTCCAGCGCCTGCGGCCGCGCCACGCCCAGGTAGCGCTGCATCAGGTCCTGCACGATCGGGCTCTTGTCGACCAGGCCTTCAATCGACTTGCCCAGCGATACCGCCTTGATCAGGTTCTCGAACATGCCGCCATCGCCGCCGACCAGGTCGATATCGGCATTGCGCAGTGCGGTGGCGATGACCTCGGCGTTTTCCCTGGACACTTCCTTGCCGGCATCGATCGAGGCCAGTGCCTGCTTCAGGCTGGTATCGAGCATCATCCGGAATTCCTCATGCCCACGTGCCTTGTCGCTCAGCGCATCGATGGCCTGGAACTTGCGGGTCAGGCCTTCGGCCTCGGCAAACAGACGCTTTTCCACCACCGTCGCCTCGGCGCTGCCGATCGATTCGGCCGCCGCCGCCTTCGCACGCCCCATTGCCTCCTCGCCCTGCGCCTTGGCCTGCAGGGTCTGCGCCAGCACCTGGGCATCGGCATGGCCCTGCTTGAGGTTGGCATCGGCCTTGGCCTCGATCACCCGCGCCTCGGCAATGCCGACCTTCTCGATCGACAGCGCGCCGGCCTCACGTACCTGCGCATCGGCCAGCCCCGGGGCGGCACGTTCGGCGCGGATACCCTCGGCGAGCAGCTTCTTGGCTTCGGCCTGCTTGCCGGAAGCCTCGAACTCGGCCTGGGCCAGGGTGGTGATTTCCACCGCCTTGTGCCGGGCCGAGGCCTCGCGGGCCTGTGCTTCCTTGATCTCGCGCACCAGCAGTTCCTGGGCCTTGGCCTCCGCTTCCAGAATGGTCACCTGCTTGAGGCGGTCGGCCTCGGAAACCTGGCGCACTTCCTTGATCCGCTCTTCCTCCATGGCCACGGTCTTGTCGATGGCAATCCGCTCGCGGGTGATGTTGGCCACATCCATCCGCCCCTGCTCGACCACCTTGTCGCGCTCCACCCCCTGCAGCTGCACTTCGCGTTCGGTGGTGACCTGCTCCAGCTGGCGGGCGCGTGCCACCCGCTCGGCCTCGATGGCCACCGCGCGCTGACGGTTCTGCTCGGCCACTTCCACTTCACGCAGGCGGTTCTGGTCGCGGATCTCGATCAGCTGCTGGGCTTCGATGCGTGCGTTCTCGGCCAGCAGGCGCTGCTCCTCCTGCACCTTGAGCGTCTCGGCCTCTTCGCGCGCACGCACGGTCTCCACCTCGCGGCGCTGGCGGGCCTCGGCCTCGGCCTGCTGCCGCTCCAGCGCCAGCAGCGCCTCGCGGGCCTCGACGTTCTTCTTGCTGATGGCCAGCTTCTCGTTCTGCTCCAGCTCGTTGGTGATCACGTTCTGGCGTGCGGTCAGCTCGGTGATCTTGCGGATGCCTTCGGCATCGAGAATGTTGCTCTGGTCCAGCAGCGCCTTCGGGGTCTGCTCCAGGTAGTCGATGGCCACGTCCTCCAGCACATAGCCATTGAGGTCGTTGCCGATCACCTTGATGATTTCATCGCGGAATTCCTGGCGCTTTTCGAACAGCTCGGTGAACTCGAACTTCTTGCCGACCGTCTTCAGCGCCTCGGAGAACTTGGCATTGAACAGCTCATCGACCGCATGCTTGTCCGAAGCACGGTCCGCGCCGATGGCCTTGGCCACGCGCAGTACGTCCTCCTGGGTTTCATTGACCCGCAGGTAGAAGGCCACGGCAATGTCGGCACGCATGTTGTCGCGACAGATCAGCCCTTCCTTGCCGCGACGATCAATCTGCAGGGTGATCAGGCTGATGCGCATCAGCTCGGCGCGGTACAGCACCGGGATGATCAGGGCGCCGGTGAAATGCACCTTCGGCGTGGCGCTCATGTCGTTGACGATCAGCGCCACGCCCTGGTCCACCTTGCGGTAGAACGCCTTGAACAGGCCGGCAAGACCGACCAGGACCACCAGCAAACCACCGACACCGATCACAAACGGTGCATACACAGCCATGCTCATCAACTGCTCTCCTTGTCGCCAGATTCAAATAAAGACCTTGATGCCGATGCCGGTTCCAACGCATCAGCGGGCACTACGTGATAGCAATACGCCTGCCGGTCGTACTCCACCAGCAACACTGCCTGGCCGCGCAGCAGGGTCGTTCCCTGTGCACTGCGCACCTGGAGCAACAGGCCGGCGCCGCCGTCGGCGAGCATTGCCCGGCCCTGCTGGGCGGTGACCTCGGGCGAGCTGACCACGGCCACGCGCCCGAGCAGGGACCGCTGTGCCGCCGGGCGCAGGCGCAGCAGCAGCAGGCGCAGCGGACGCAGGACCACCGCCGTGGGAAAGGCCGCCAGCAGCGGAGCCAGCAGCAGCGCCGCGCTTCCCAGCAGCCAGCGCAGCAGATCCGGCAGCGGCTGCAGCACCAGCAGCTGCAGCAGGTAGACCAGGGTCCAGGCAAAGAAGGTCAACAGACTCAGCACCAGCATCAACGGTGCGCCGCCCAGACCGAAGCGGGCCAGCATCGCAGCCAGGCCATGGGTACCGGCATCGAGCTCCAGGCCATCGCCAGCCTCCAGGCCCAGGCCATCACCCAGCAGGCCGCCAGCCACCAGCAGCCAGTACAGCAGGCACACGGTCAGCACGATGCTCAGCGGCAACGTTGGATACGCCAGCACGACCTGCAGGAAAAGCTGCATACAACCTCCTTGTGACCCCGGTGATCCCCCCTGGCCAGCGGTGCTGGCAGGTCAGCCCTGCCTTATCCCGGCAATGCAGCGGACGATCATAGAGCAACTGCCACCGCCGTATCGCCCGGCGGCGACAGAACTGTGCGCCAGTGCAACCCTAGCCCTGGCAGGCCAGTTGCTGGTCGGCCAGGCGTACCTGTTCGACGAAGGCGCGCATCTTCTGGCCATCCTTGATCCCCGGCGCGGCCTCGATGCCACTGGAAACATCCACCCCCCAGGGACGGGTGCGCATGATTGCCTCGGCGACGTTGTCCGGGCCGATGCCACCGGCCAGCAGGAACGGACGGTGCAACCCCTCGGGCACCTGGTCCCAGTCAAAGGCCTGGCCGCTGCCACCACTGCCGCCGGGCGCATGGCTGTCCAGCAGCAGGCCACTGGCCGAGGGGAAACGCTGCAGCAGGTCACACGCCTGCACGCGGTGGCCGCCCCCCATCGCCACTGCCTTGAGCCACGGCCACTGGAAGCTGGCGCAGAACGCCTCCTCTTCCTCGCCATGGAACTGCAGCAGGCTCGGCCGCACAAGGCGCAGCACCTGGCGCACTTGTTCAGCGCTGTTGTTGCGGAACAGCGCCACCACATCCACCAGCGGCGGCACCGCCGCACGCAGTCCCTGCGCCTGGGCCAGGCTGAGCTGGCGCTTGCTTCCCGAGGCAAAGATCAGGCCGATCGCATCCACCCCCAGCTCGGCAGCCAGGCGCACGTCACCGGCGCGGGTCATGCCACAGAACTTGATCCGGGTCCGGGTGAGGCTCATGGCTGCAGCGCCGGGTCGGTCACTTCGTCGGGCAACTGCCACAGCGCCGGATACAGCGGGCCGACAAACACCAGCCCGGCCGACGGCGCGGTCGGGCCGGCCTTGTTGCGGTCACGTCCGGCCAGCAGTTCGGCCATCCATTCGCGCGGACGCTCGCCACTGCCGACCAGGCACAGCGAACCGACCAAGTTGCGCACCATGTGGTGCAGGAAGGCATTGGCCTGTACCTGCAGCTCGACCACCTCACCATCGCGATGCACGCTG
This sequence comes from Stenotrophomonas koreensis, assembly GCF_001431525.1. GTDB lineage: Bacteria > Pseudomonadota > Gammaproteobacteria > Xanthomonadales > Xanthomonadaceae > Stenotrophomonas > Stenotrophomonas koreensis. Next base: position 233,508 of record NZ_LDJH01000006.1, on the reverse strand, counting down.
ATCGCCTGCAGGTTGCGGCGCGCATGCGTGGCCTGGCATTCGGCCGAGCGGAAGGCGGAAAAATCGTTTTCGCCCAGCAGCGCCTGCGCCGCCTCGTGCATTGCCTGTGCATCCAGCGGCCGGCGCTCCCAGCTCAGCAACTGACGGCCCAGGGCCGGACGTACTGCGCGGTTGAGGATGCGGTAGCGGTAGCGCCGCGCCCGCGCCGAAAAGCGCGCATGGAAATCGGCACTGACCGGCTGGCACCAGCGCACCGCCACTTCCGGCGGCAGCCGGGTGGTCGTGCCCAGGGTCCAGGCACGCGGGTCGCGCACGGCCTCGGTATCAAAATGCACCACCTGGCACTGGCCGTGGACACCGGCATCGGTGCGCCCGGCGCACATCACGCTCACCGGGACATCGGCCACCGAGGACAGCGCCTGCTCCAGTGCCGCCTGCACGCTCGGGCCACCCTCGCCCAGAAACTGCCAACCCTTGAAGGCGCTGCCGTCGTATTCGATTCCTGCCGCGTAACGCATCAGCAACGTCCCTTGAAAACCGCCGGGACTCAGCCCAGACGCCCCAGCAATTCCACCGCCTGATCGCGCGCGGCACCGTCACCGGCGGCGGCCACTTCTTCCAGCAGGGTGCGCGCGGTATCGGCATCGCCCAGGTCCAGATAGGCAATGGCCAGTTCCAGGCGCTCGCGACTGCCGGGCACCGGCAAGCCGGCAGGCGGGGACTGCCCGTCGCCCTGCGCCGGCAGCAGCCTGTCATCTGCCAGCGTGGCATCGGTCATCGGCAGCTCGCGCTCGTTGGCCGGCAGCTGGAACGGATCAAACACCACATCAGGCCGCAGCGGCGGATTGACCGGTTGATTGACCGGCGGCTTGGCCGCCAGGTCCTCAGTGACATCGGCAGGGGACGGCAAATCCGTGTCCGGGACTTCCGGCCCGGCAACCGCCACGTCCTGTGCCGGCAACGGCAAGACCTGCAGCGGCGCAGCAGCCGCTGGCATCGCCGGGGCATCATCGATCTGCGCTGCCTGCGGCGGCTCCGGAGTGCTCGCCGGCTGCCCGGATGTTGCCTGCAGGGCGGAAATCAGCTGTTCGGCATCCACCCGCTCAGGCGCAGCATCGGCCACTGCAGGCTGATCCAGCGGCTGCTCGGCGGCGGCGCTGGCCGACAAGGGCGGCAACGCGCGCGGTTTGCGCCGGCGTGCCAGCCACGCGGCAAAGGCGGCACCGAGCAGCAGCAGGCCGCCGCCCCAGATCCACGCCGCAGCCCCTCCTGCCTCGGACGGGCTCTGGGCATTGCTGTCGGCCACCTGCTTCTGTGCGGCGGCCATTTCATTGTCCTTGAGCGCGATCAACGCCGACTGCTGCTCACGCAGCTTTTCCAGTTCGGCCACGCGCTCGCGCAGCTCGGCCAACTCGGCATCCCGGGTGGCCAGATCTTCGCGGGCCTGACGCAATTGCTCACTCACCAGCATGTCTCCCTGGGCACCGGCTTCGGTGCCCGATACGCTCGCCGTAGCGGCTTCATCCACGGCCACGGCCGGGGCGATTTCAAGACGGGCACCACTGGACTGGACGGCCGCAACGGGCGCCGCGGCCGGCGTTGCCGGTGCGGTTGCCGGCGGGGCCACCGCGGGCTGCGGCAGCGGACGCCGGGCCTGCTGCCACTGGCCGGTCTGTTCGCGCACGATCGCCCGCGCCTGCGCTGCGCCGACACCGGCCAGGGCCTGGGCATCGGGCAGTTGCAGCTGTGCACCACTGCGCAGGCGGTGGATGTTGCCGCCGATGAATGCCTGCGGGTTGGCCTGCAGCAGGGCCACCATGGCCTGCTCCAGATTGGCCTGGCTGCCACGCGCAACGTCGCTGGCGATCTGCGACAGGGTCTGCCCGGCCTGCACGGCGATCACCCCGCTGGGCGGCAATGCCGGTGCGGCGACCGCCGCCGGGCGCGGCGCGGCGGCCACTGTGGGCGTGGGCGCAGCAGCCGGCGCGGGTGCCGGTGGCATCGGCGCAAGGGCAACGGGGGCAGCCGCCCCGGGTTCGCGCACGATGGTGTTGGAAGGCGCCAGGCTCGGCGCCTGGATCTGCGGTGCCTGGATCGCTGCGGCGGTATGCGGACGGTCCACCAGTGCCGAATACTCGCGCACCAGCCTGCCGCGGCCCCAGTCGACCTCGATCAGGAAGCTCACCACCGGCACATCGACCGGCGTGGCGCTGCGCACGCGGATCACCGCCCGCCCCTGCGCATCCTGGGCAAAATCAAACTGCAGCGCGCTGATCAACCCGGAAGGACGCTCCAGGCCGACGCGGGCAAAGGTGGCCGGCGAGGCCAACGCGACCTTTGCCGCTTCCAGCTCGCCCGGATCGGCACTGACCACCGGAATTTCGGCCAGCAAGGGCTGGCCCGGCTGGGACAATACGCGGATGTCACCCAGGCCCAAGGCCATTGCGGCATTGGAACCCAGCGCCAGAACCAGCGCGATCGCGCCTTGAAGCGGGCGCCTTGCGCCCCGTGCCCGTTTATTCATCGCACAAATATACCCAGCAACCGGCGTCAGGCATACGCCCGCGCCGGTGCCGGCATCCCTTCAGGCCTGGGCAGCGACCAGTTCGGCCAGCTGCACCGCGTTGAGCGCCGCACCCTTGCGGATGTTGTCGGCCACCACCCACAAAGCGATGCCACGCGGATGGGAGATGTCCTCGCGCAGGCGGCCCACATACACCGGGTCGTTGCCCGAGGCATGGGTCACCGGGGTCGGGTAGCCACCGGCAGTGCGCTCATCGACCACTTCCACCCCCGGCGCTGCGCCCAGCAGCTCGCGCACGCGCTCGATGCTGATCTTGTCGCGGGTCTCCAGGTGCACGGCCTCGGCATGGCCGTAGAACACCGGCACCCGCACCGCGGTCGGGTTGACCTGGATGCTGTCATCGCCAAGGATCTTGCGCGTCTCCCAGACCAGCTTCATCTCTTCCTTGGTGTAGCCGTTGTCCTGGAAGGCATCGATGTGCGGGATCAGGTTGAAGGCGATCTGCACCGGGAACTTCTTCGGCTCGGCCGACTGGAATGCCAGCAGCTGCGCGGTCTGCTTGCCCAGCTCTTCCATACCGCTCTGGCCGGCGCCGGACACCGACTGGTAGGTAGCGATGTTGACCCGGGTGATGCCGGCGGCGCGGTGGATCGGCGCCAGCACCGGCATCAGCTGCATGGTCGAGCAGTTCGGGTTGGCGATGATCCCGCGCGGGCGGTTGGCAATCGCCTCCGGGTTGACTTCCGACACCACCAGCGGCACGTCGTCCTCGTAACGGAAGGCCGAGGAGTTGTCGATCACCACCGCACCGGCGGCGGCAAACTTCGGCGCGTATTCCAGCGATATGTCACCGCCGGCCGAAAACAGCGCGATGTCCACACCGGCCGGGTCAAACGTGGCCAGGTCCTGCACCGTGACCTTGTCGCCATTGAACTCGATGCTGTTGCCGGCCGATCGGGCCGAAGCCAGCACGCTCAGCTTGCCGACCGGAAAGCCGCGCTCGGCCAGGATGGCCAGCATGGTCTGGCCAACGGCGCCGGTGGCGCCGACAACGGCAACGTGGAACTGACGGGATGCATTGCTCATGGGGGAACACTCGAAAAGGGGGGAGAGGAAGAAGGCGCAACAGGAACCGGGTTGGAGGGAGCCGCCACACGACCTGCACAACGGCCCCCTATCGTTTGTAGCCCGGCAACGGCCCCGCAACGGATACGCACAGCGGTTTGACCGGCATGGCAGCCGGCAGCAAGGCGTTGGCCGGGGCCAGCGCCTCAGCCATCGATGCTGCCCGGAATCTGCGGCGACACCGCTGCCACATCGCCACACTGGGCACGGTGGCGCAGCGCCTGGTCCATCAGCACCAGGGCCACCATCGCCTCGGCGATCGGGGTGGCGCGGATGCCCACGCAGGGGTCATGTCGGCCGGTGGTCACCACCTGCACCGGGTTGCCATCCACATCCACGCTGTCGCCGGGCAGGCGCAGGCTGGAGGTCGGCTTGAGCACCAGCGAGACCCGGATCGGCTGACCGGTGGCGATGCCACCGAGGATGCCGCCGGCATGGTTGGAGGCAAAGCCCGCCGGGGTGATCAGGTCACGGTGCTCGCTGCCGAGCTGGGCGGCCGACTCGAAGCCGTCACCGATCTCCACGCCCTTGACCGCATTGATGCTCATCAGCGCGCTGGCCAGCTCGGCCGAGAGCTTGCCGTAGACCGGCTCACCCCAGCCGGCCGGTACGCCTTCGGCAACCACGTCCACCCGCGCACCGACCGAATCGCCGGACTTGCGCAGCGCATCCATGTAGGCCTCCAGCGCCGGCACCTGGGCCGCGTCCGGCCAGAAGAACGGGTTGTCCTCCACCGCCGACCAGTCAAACCCGGCCGGGCGGTGCTCGCCCAGCTGGGACAGGTGGCCGCGCACGGTGACCCCGTAGCGCTGGGCCAGCCATTTCTTGGCGATCACCCCGGCCGCCACCCGCATGGTGGTCTCACGGGCCGAGGAACGGCCGCCACCGCGCGGGTCACGGATGCCGTACTTGTGCCAGTAGGCGTAGTCGGCATGGCCCGGGCGGAACTGCGCGGTGATGTTGCTGTAGTCCTTGCTGCGCTGGTCGGTGTTGCGGATCAGCAGCGCGATCGGGGTGCCGGTGGTCAGGCCCTCGTACACCCCGGACAGGATTTCCACCTCGTCGGCCTCACGGCGCTGGGAGGTGTGGCGCGAGCGCCCGGTGGCGCGGCGCTGCAGATCAAGGGTGAACTCCTCCGGGCTGATCGCCAGCCCCGGGGGGCAACCATCGATCACGCAGCCAATGGCCGGACCGTGGGATTCACCAAAGGTGGTGACGGTAAGCAGCTTGCCGAAGGAGTTGGCGCTCATCGAGCAGCCGCCAGTTCGGCAATGCGCGCGTGATGACGGCGCAGTTCGGCAGCCTCGACGGCGAAGATGCCCATCTGCCCGACCTTGAACTCGATCCAGGCCAGGTCCAGCTCGGGCAGCAGCGCATTGACGTGCTGCTCCGAATCGCCGACCTCGCAGATCAGCAGGCCGTCCTCGCTCAGATGCTCCGGCGCATCGCGCAGGATCTTCAGCACCAGGTCCAGGCCGTCGTCACCGGCACGCAGGGCCAGCTCCGGCTCATGGCGGTATTCGTCCGGCAGCTCGTCGGTTTCCTGGTTGGTCACGTACGGCGGGTTGGTGACGATCAGCTCGTAGACCCGGCCCTTGAGCCCCTCGAACAGGTCGGACTTGAGGATCTGGACGTTGTGCGCCAGCAGGCGCTCGCGGTTCTCGTGGGCCAGGCTCAGTGCGGCATCGTTGATGTCGCTGCCGTCGACCTGCCAGTTCGGGTAGTAATGGCCCATCGCGATGGCAATGCAGCCCGAGCCGGTGCACAGGTCCAGCGCGCGGGTGACCTCGCGCCCGGCCAGCCACGGCTCGAAACCGTTCAGGATCAGCTCGGCGATCGGCGAGCGCGGCACCAGCGCACGCGCATCGCTGATGAAGTTCAGGCCGGCAAACCAGGCCTCGCCGTTGAGGTAGGCCGCCGGTACGCGCTCGCTGATGCGGCGCTGAAACAGGCCCAGGATGTGCGCCTTTTCCTCCTCCAGCACACGCGCCGCGCCATAGGCCGGGCCCAGGTCCGGCGGCAGGTGCAACGCATGCAGTACCAGGCTGGTGGCTTCGTCCAGCGCATTGTCGTAACTGTGGCCGAAGGTCAGCCCGGCAGCATTGAAACGGCTGGCGCCGTAGCGGATCAGGTCGATGATCGTGTGGAGTTGCGCGGCCACTTGGCTGGTCATGTCGGTACGTCACAAGCAATAAGACCGCCGATTATAGGGGCCGCCCCGGTATATTGAGCGCTTCGTTGCACAGGAAACCGCCCCCATGTTCAACCGCAATTCGATCATCATCCTGGCCGTGGCCGTGGCCGCCGGGTTGGGGCTGGTGGCCGGCAACCAGCTGTTCAACCGGCCCGCCGGCGAACATGCTGGCAACATTTCCAGCATCACCTGGTACAACAGCCCGCGCGAACTGCCCGATTTCAACCTGGCCCAGTCCGATGGCACCCGGTTGATACCCGGCGAGCTGCGTGGCCACTGGACGCTGGTGTTCCTGGGCTTCACCAGCTGCCCGGATGTCTGCCCGACCACGCTGCTGGAACTGGCCGCCGCGCAGCAGCAATGGCGCACCCTGCCCGACTCCACCCGGCCACGCCTGCTGCTGGTTTCCGTCGACCCGCAGCGCGATACGCCGGCACGGCTGGGCGAATACGCCCATGCCTTCCATGCCGACACCCTGGCCGCCACCGGCGAGCTGCCGGCACTGGAAAAATTCGCCACCTCGCTGGGCATGGTGTTTGCCAGGGCCGAGGGCGAGAACTTTGCCAACAACCCGGATGACTACAGCGTCGACCACTCGGCCAGCCTGGCCGTGCTGGACCCGCAGGGCCGGCTGGCCGGCCTGATCCGCCCGCCCTTCAACGCCTCGGCCATTGCCGCCGACCTGACCGAACTGACCCGGAAGACCGCCCCATGAGTCTGGTAACTGCCCTGACCTACGCCCTGCCGCACCGCCTGCTGTCCTCCTGGGCACGGCGCCTGGCGTATTCGACCGACCCGAGGATGTCCCAGCTGCTGATCGGCACGGTGATCGAGAAGTTCGGCGTCAACATGGACGAGGCCGCCAACCCGGACCCGGCCAGCTACCCCAGCTTCAATGCCTTCTTCACCCGTGCCCTGAAGGCCGGCGCACGCACGCCGGACGCGGACCGCAAGGCGCTGTTGATGCCGGCCGATGGCCACATCAGCCAGCTCGGCCCGATCGAGCACGGCCGCATCTTCCAGGCCAAGGGCCAGTCCTTCACCGCGGCCGAGCTGCTCGGCGATGCCGACGATGCCAAGCCGTTCAACGATGGCCTGTTCGCGACAATCTACCTGTCCCCGCGTGACTACCACCGCGTGCACATGCCGGTACGCGCCACCCTGCGCGAGACCGTGCACGTGCCCGGCCGCCTGTTCAGCGTCGGCACCGATGCGGTGGCCAACGTGCCGCGGCTGTTCGCCCGCAACGAACGCCTGGTCTGCCATTTCGATACCGACTTCGGCCCGATGGTGCAGGTGATGGTCGGCGCCCTGCTGGTGTCCGGGGTGGAAACGGTGTGGAGCGGCGAGGAGATCCCGGCCTACGGCGACAGGGTGACCCGCAAGGACTGGCGTGGCCAGGGCATCACCCTGGAACGGTTTGCCGAGATGGCCCGCTTCAACTACGGCTCCACCGTGATCGTGCTGCTGCCGCGCGGCGTGGCCGAGCTCAACCCGCAGCTGGCGGCCGAAAGCCCGGTACGCCTGGGGCAGAAACTGGCCACGCTGACCGGCTGACACGGGCGCCGCATGCCGTTTTCAGAACAGTCCGGTACGACCAGCCCGGTGGCTGGCCGGGCAGCGGGCAGGTAGGGTAGCGCCTGCCCTGCCACCGGATTGCCTGCTGCCATGCGTCAACGACTTGTTCCCCTCGGGTTGCTCGGCCTGTTGAGCGTGCTGGGGGCACCGGCAGCGGCCAGCACCGCGACATACTGCCCGGATGATTCCCTGCGTGCCCATCCGCCGCAGGTCAATTTCCGCGTCGACAACGACCTGTTCGGCGGCAAGGCCCAGGACCAGGGCTACAGCAACGGCGCCCAGCTGACCCTGGTCTCGCCCAACCTGCTCGATTACACCGACGACCCGTGCCTGCCGAAGCCGGCGCGCTGGATCAACCGCCATCTGGAGCAGTTGCACGCTGGCCGGTTTGACCAGCAGAACATGCTCTTCAGCCTGGCCCAGCGCATCTACACCCCGAAGGATTCGGCGCGCCAGGACCTGATCGAGCAGGACCGCCCGTATGCCGGCGTGCTGATCGGCAGCTTTGGCTACAACGCCCGCCGCGACAACCACCTGCAGACCACCCAGCTCACCCTCGGCGTGGTCGGCCCCTGGGCCCAGGGCAAGCAGGTGCAGGGCGCGGTGCATGACCTGCTCGGCGGCGACCGCTTCCAGGGCTGGGACAACCAGCTGCACAACGAGCCGGTGCTCATGCTCACCCACGAGCGCATGCAGCGCTGGCCGGCCGATGACAGCCACCGCGCCACCGGCTGGGGCTGGGATGCGATCAGCCACTACGGCGGCGCACTGGGCAACCTGTCCACCCGCGCCAACGCCGGTGCCGAACTGCGCGTTGGCTGGAAGCTGCCCGACGACTTCGGCAGCACCCCGCTGCGGCCGGCCGGCGAGAACACCGCGCCCACCCGTGGCGGCCGCACCGCTGGCTGGTCCTGGCATGCGTTCATGACCGCCAATGCCGCCTGGGTGGTGCGCGACATCACCCTGGATGGCAACACCTGGCGCAACAGCCACCGGGTGGACAAGCGCCACGCGGTGGCGCTGGGCGGCTACGGCCTGGCGGTGATGAAGGATCGCTGGAAATTCGCCCTGGCCCGCTACCACAGCACCCGCGAATTCGACGGCCAGCGCCAGCCACCGGTGTTTGGCAGCTTCACCATCAGCCGCGCCCTGTAGCCCCTCGCCTCTGCTGCCTGGAGCAGGCCGCCCGGTTCCAGGGTTAACGGAAGCCGGAACCGAGCGCATGCCGACAGCCAGCATCGGCCAGCGGTCAACCGGTGATCATGTTCTTAGGCCACGCACACGGCACCCTGCCCGCTCAGCCAGGCACCATCGGGGCACTGACGATGGCTGCTGCTGACGTTCGGGCATAGACCTGGAACATCTGCATCAGCTCCCCCTGCTGTTCGCTGGAAAGACCCCGGAACGGCAGCAGCAACCAGCTCTGCGTCCCCCTGACCAGATAGCCGTGCGCCGTTTCAGAGATCTGCATGACCTCCGCCCAGGCAATGAAGGTCACTCCGCGCCGGGAACGCCGTCGCAGCCCGGCCACGTCGATATGGAAATGGCTGCTGCCGGCCTGCCAGGCCCTGATGGAAAAAACGCCGGTGGCAAACAGCGACAACAGCGCCAGACAGCAGCCACGCCGCCAGCTGCCCGCCGCGGCCAGCGCCGGCGATGCCTGCGCCTGCAGGCGGACGACTTCCAGGTACTCCCCCAACCGATAACGCACACGAAACCTGACCACGGTCAACTGATTCATTGGCTCCCCCCAAGGCGTTTGTTCCCCCGGCATCCATTGCCGGATTGATTGCCCGATCCCCACCGGACAACTGTGACGCGGATCAAATATAGGGGAAAACCGTGAACAAATCGCTGCAACCGCCAGCGCCCGTGCCGGGAAATGAAAAACCGCCCGGTTGGGCGGTCCTGGGTGCAAGCGGCTGGCCGGCATCGCAGCGACGGCCTGGCCGGATCAGCGCGCGCGGCAGCCCTCCAGGCTGAGCTTCTGCCCGGGACGCAGCGCATAGGCCGGGGCACGCAGGTTGTTGGCGCGGGCCAGCTGGCCGACCGAACACGCGTAGCGGCGGGCGATCGAACTCAAGGTGTCGCCACGGGCCACGGTGTGGCTGCGCGGCGTGCTGCGTGCCGGTGCCGCCGCCGGCGGGGCCACCACCGGCGCCGCGTCCTGGGCATTGCTGATGTCACCCACCGCCACGCTGGCATGCAGGGCATTGGCCTGCGGGCGGATGATCGCGGCGTTGACATCGGCGGTGATCAGCGCCCGCGCCAGGTCCGCACGCGGGCCGGAGACACAGTAGCGGTTGTACAGGCCGGCAATCCGGGTGGTGGCATTGATCGTGGTACCGGCGGGAATCCAGCCATCGGCCTGGTAACGCGGGTTCATGTTGCGCAGCACGCGCATGTAGCCATCGCGGGTGTTGTTGCTGCCCAGGCAGATGGTCAGCTCGTAGATGGTGGTGGACTTGGCCAGCTTGATCGTCGTCGGCTGGGCATTGACCCGCGGAAACTCCACTCCGTACTGCTGCGGGTGCAGGAAGATCCAGGCCGCGGCGATCACCATCGGCACGTAGTCACGGGTCTCGGCCGGGAATTCATTGTAGGACCACTGGCTCCAGAAGCTCTGCCCGCCGGACTGCCGGTACACGCGCGCGGCGCGGCCCTCGCCGCCGTTGTAGGCCGCCAGCGCCATTTCGATGTTGCGGTTCAACGGCCCCATCCTCTCGTTGATGTAGGCGGCGCTGGCCTCGGCGGCGCTGCGCGCGTCATAGCGGGTATCAAACCCGGTGCCATCCGGGCCCAGGCCGAAACGCCGCCCGGTGGCCGGCATGAACTGCATCAGCCCGGCCGCACCGGCGCGCGAGGTCGCATGCACCCGGCCGTTGGACTCCTTGGCCATGATCCCGAACAGCAACGCCTCGGGCAGGCCACGCTTTTCCCATTCAGGCCACATCACCGCACGCAGGTTCATGTAGTTTTCGTAGCTGGTCAGCAGCGCCGGACGCATGTCGGTGAGCCAGCGGCGGATGCCGGCCTGCACCGCAGGGTTGTACTCGACCATCTCGTCAAACGCATGCCGGTGGTCGTTGAGCAGCTGCGCCGCGCGCGCCGCTTCGGGTACATCGGCCACCAGCGGGGCGACATGATCCGGGTCGGCCAGTACCGGGCCACTGGAAATGCCCAGCTCGTCCTCGCTGGTGGTGCCATCGACCTGCCCCTTGAGCAGGCGCTTGTAGCTGGCCAGCAGGCCGCCGAGCTGGCAACCGCGCTGGTTCACGCACTCGGCCAGCACATCCTCCATGTCCTCCAGCGCGGCATCGGCTTCGCCCCCGCCCTTCGGGTCGGCTGCCTCCACCAGTGCCAGGGCCGCGACATACCGCTGTTCTGCCTGCGTCATCCGGGTCTGCAGCGCGGTGATCTTCTCGCGGTCGCGCGCCGATACGCGCTGGGCGTGTGCCTCGGGCACCGGCATCAACAACCCGGCGGCCAGCAACAGTGACAGCGGACGGAGCACGACAGAAAACTTGGACATGGCAGGCACTTGCAACGGGCAGGCAGGCAGGGTAGCGGCGGCGGGCGGCAGCCACAAGCCGCCAGACAAGCCGGACGGACGCTGGCTAGAATGCCTGCAGTAACCATTCATCAAGGCACCGCCATGGATCCGATCCTGCTCGGCAAGGGCATCACCGACAACATCCCGGTTCACCTGTTGCCGCGCTTCGGCAACCGCCATGGGCTGATCGCCGGGGCCACCGGTACTGGCAAGACCGTGACCCTGATGACCCTGGCCGAGAACTTCTCGCGCATCGGCGTGCCGGTATTCATGGCCGATGCCAAGGGCGATGTCGCCGGCCTGGCCATGCCCGGGCAGATCAACGAGAAGCTGGCCGCGCGCGCGGCGCAGATCGGCGTGGATGGCTACAGTGCGGCCGGCAACCCGACAATTTTCTGGGACCTGTACGGCCAGCAAGGCCACCCGGTACGCACCACGGTCAGTGAAATGGGCCCGACCCTGCTGGCGCGCATCCTGGAACTCAACGACACCCAGGCCGGGGTGCTGGACATCGTCTTCAAGCTGGCCGACGACCGTGGCCTGCTGTTGCTGGATCTGGATGACCTCAGGGCGCTGTTGAACCTGGTGGCCGAGGAGCGCAAGACCGTCAGCACCGAGTACGGGCTGGTCAGCGCGCCTTCCATCGGTGCGATCCAGCGTGCACTGCTGCGGCTGCAGGCCGATGGCGGCGAGCAGTTCTTCGGCGAGCCGGCGCTGGCGCTGGCCGACCTGATGCGGGTGGACCACCAGGGCCGCGGGATGATCTCGATCCTGGCCGCCGACCAGCTGATCCTCAAGCCACGGCTGTATTCCACCTTCCTGCTCTGGCTGCTCTCCGAGCTGTTTGAAACCCTGCCTGAAGTGGGCGACCTGGAAAAACCGAAACTGGTGTTTTTCTTCGACGAGGCCCACCTGCTGTTCAACGATGCCCCGGCCGCGTTGCAGCAGCGCATCGAACAGGTGGTGCGGCTGATCCGCTCCAAGGGTGTGGGTATCTACTTCTGCTCGCAGCTGCCCGATGACGTGCCCGACAACGTGCTCGGCCAGCTCGGCAACCGCGTGCAGCATGCCCTGCGTGCGTTTACCCCACGCGACCAGAAGGCGGTACGTGCAGCGGCCGAAACCTTTGTTCCCAACCCGAAGCTGGACGTGCGTGCCACCCTGACCGCGATGGGCACCGGCATCGCCCTGGTCTCGACCCTGCAGGACAAGGGCGTGCCGGCGCCGGTGCAGGAGACGATGATTGCGCCGCCACGCTGCCGGATGGGCGCCATCACCGAGGCCGAACGCGCGCAGGTGCGCGCGACCAGCCCGGTCGGTGCGCAGTACGACACCGCGATCAACCGTGAATCGGCCGAGGAGATCCTCGCCGCCCGCGCCCAGCAGCTGGCCGCGCAGGCCAATGCGCCGGAGGCCAGGAACGGTGAAGGTGGCCTTGGCCAGTCGATCCGTGAGTTCATGTTCGGCAACGGTCGCCGCCAGGGCGTGGTCGAGTCGGTGGCCAAGCAGACCACCCGCAACGTCGGTGCGCAGATCGGGCGCAACATCGGCGGGACAATCGGCGAATCGGTGATGGGCAAGACCGGCAAGAAATTCGGCGCACAGATCGGCAACCAGATCGTGCGCGGCATTCTCGGCGGCATCTTCGGCCGCCGCTGAGCCTGCGCCGGCCAACTGTCGGCCCGACGCTTCCACCGACCGCCCCTGCACGCAAGGAACGCCATGCAGCACCACCGCTCCGCCCATTCCACGCCCCCGCGCGAGCTGCCGTTCTGGGAACAGCTGCCGCAGGTACTGCTCTACCCCCTGCACGCCTCGGTACTGCTGGCCAGCAGCGCGCTGGCGCTGTTTTCACTGCTGGCCGCCCTGCCCGGCCTGGTCGGAACAATCATGCTCGGCATCACCTGGCTGGCGACCTATGGTTACGGCTTTGAAGTCCTGCGCCGCGCCGCGCACGGCAACCCCGCCCCGCCCGAGCATCCCGGCGAGCTGCTCGATGGCGGCGTGCTGCGGCTGGTGGCCTTGATGGCCCTGTGCCTGGCCTCGGTGGTGTGGTGTGGGCAACTGTTCGGTCCCTGGGCCACGCTGGCCCTGATCGTTGTGCTGTTCGTGCTGCACCCGGTGTGGCTGATCTCGCTGGCGCTGGACGGCAGCCTGCGCCAGGCGCTCAACCCGGCCACCGCCGTGTTCACCCTGCAACGCATTGCCGGCCCGTATGCGGTCGCGCTGCTGATGATCGCCGTACTGCAACTGGCCGCCCTGATGCTGTTCGGCCTGGCCCACCGCGGGCTGCCGGCGGCACTGGCCTGGCCGCTGTCCACCTTCGGCTATGCCATGGCCCTGTTCACCAGTTTCCGCCTGCTCGGGGTGATGGTGCACAGCTACCGCCACGCCCTCGGCTTCCAGGCCCAGGGGGCACCGGCCGAGCAGCGCCTGCCCTCACCCGGCGAACGGGCCGACCAGGCGCTGCTGGCCCGGGTCGAACGGCTGCAGCACGACGGCCGCGAGCAGACCGCGCGCCTGCTGCTGGAGCAGGCCGTGCGCACCGCCGCAGTCGGCGAGGAGGTACACGCCCGGCTGCACGCCCTGCTGGCCGAGGCACCGCTGGCGCAGCGCCAGGCCCATGCCGGCCAGTGGCTGCTGCACCGGCTGCAGCAGGGCCAGACCAGCCAGGCGCTGGCACTGTGGCGCAGCGCGCTGGCCGAGGATCCCGGCTTCACCCCGGCGCTGGCCGATACCGGCGAGCAGCTGGTACACGCAGCGCTGGCGCGCAGCCAACGCCAACTGGCCCATGACGGCCTGCGCGCACTGCTGCAACGCTGGCCGCAGTCGCCGCGCCTGGCCGGCTGGGCCCTGCAGGCCGCCCTGCTCACCGCCGACCTGCACGGCGATGCCGACGGCGCCCGCCAGCTGATCGCCCAGGGCCTGGCCAGCGCGCCGGAGCCGGAGCTGAGCCGGCGCCTGCAGGCGGCCCTGGCCACCCTGCCACCGGCCACGTCCTGAAAGCCACACCCGGGCCACAAGGCCTGGGGCAGCGGCTATCCTTGCTCCCCCTTCTTTTGCTGGAAACGCACCACCGATGAGCCGTTGGCGCCCGCCGGGCGAGAAAAGCACCGCCCTGATCACCCGTGCCGGGCATGACCGGCTCAAGGCCGAGCTGGATGAGCTGTGGCGCGTGCGCCGGCCCGAGGTGGTCAAGGCCCTGGCCGATGCCGCCGCGGAAGGCGATCGCTCGGAAAACGCCGAGTACACCTACCGCAAGAAGCAGCTGGGCGAGATCGACCGCCGCGTGCGCTACCTGTCCAAGCGGCTGGAAGTGCTGCGCGTGGTTGAAGGCGCACCGTCCGATCCGCAAGCGGTGTTCTTCGGTGCGACCGTGGTGCTGGAGCGCATCGACGATGGCAGCGAAGTCACCTATCGATTGGTCGGCCCGGACGAGACCGACGCGGCGACCGGCTATATCTCCATTGACTCGCCGCTGGCCCGTGCCCTGCTGAAAAAACGCATCGATGACGAATTCGAGGTCGAGCTGCCCGGCGGGCGCACCGGCTTTGTGGTGGTGGATGTCAGCTACGACGGCTGAGTCGCCGACTCAAGCCTGCGCCCGCAGCGGGGGCGGATAGACCCGCCCTGCACGCCGCGGCCGGAAATAATCGGCATCGGCGTAAAAACCGCTGTCCTGTTGCCGATGCCAGCCGACAATGCCGGCCAGCGGCAACGGTCGCAATTCGGCCGCCTGCTGCAGCACACGCCCTTCGCTGATGGCCTGCACCACCTGGGTAATCGCGGCCGCATCGTCACTGGCGACCACCACCAGCGCCTTGCCGACGATCCGTCGTCCAGGCAACAGACATTGCTCCAGCAAGGCATGCCCGACGCTGGCGGCAACCGCCATCTCGCCACGCTGCCAGGCAGCGGCCTGGTCGACAAACAGCGTGCGCCAGTCATGCGCATCCCAGGCGGCCAGCAAGGCCCGGTCGCGCACCCGCACCACCAGCCCGCTCTCGTCGAACTGGGTCAGCGCCTGCTGGGCCCGATTGCGCTGGCGTGTGCCAACCTCGGCGATGGCCGCGCACTGGCGCGCATTGAGCGCCCGCTTGATCGCCGGGTAACGCGCCCAGACCAAGGCATTGAAGAAGTCGTGCCAGTTCGCTTCGCGGGTGGCGATTGCTCCGGCGGCGATGCGCTGCTCGTAATGCAGCCCGTCGGCCAGCAGCGCCTCGTCCTGCCGCACAAACCACTTGCCAGCCACCGCCACGGCAGCATTGAGGGCGGCCATGTCCGGCCATTGCAGCGCTTCCAGCAGCGCGCGCCAGCACCCGAACGGGGCCAGCAGTGGATGATCGAAGCACTCCGCTTCCACCTCACCACGCAACGGTGGCACGAAGCGACGCGGCGCACTGCCCTGCCCGCTCATGCAAGCACTCCGTTGGCAAGCACTCCTGTTGCACGCACGACAGGTGCAGCGCCTTCGGCAGCCGACACGCAGGCAACACCACCCCCAACGCAACAGGGCGGCACCTGGCCGCCCTGTCGGTTCACCGGGACAGCCGCCCGGCTCACAGCACCTTGAGGTTGAACGCCGGGCCGGTGGGCTGCTCGGCGGCGATAGCATCACCGAACAGGTCGTGCTCATCGCAGTCGGTGATTTCCACATCCACGAACTGGCCCACGCGCAGACCGGCCTCGGCACCGTTCTGGATGTGCACCAGGCCATCGATTTCCGGCGCATCGGCCTTGGAACGGGCCACGGCAATGCCGTCCTCGATCGCATCGACCAGGCACTGCTGCACGGTGCCGACCTTGGCTTCCAGCTTGGCGGCCGAGATCTCGGCCTGCACTTCCATGAAGCGGGCCAGACGCTCCTGCTTCACTTCTTCGGGCAGCTGGTCCGGCAGCGCATTGGCGGTGGCGCCTTCCACCGGCGAATAGGCAAACGCGCCGACGCGGTCGAGCTGGGCGGTCTTCAGGAAGGCCAGCAGGTCTTCGAACTCGGCCTCGGTCTCGCCAGGGAAGCCGACGATGAAGGTCGAACGCACAGTGATGTCCGGGCAGATCTCGCGCCAGCGCAGCACCCGCTCCAGGGTCTTGTCCACCGCACCCGGGCGCTTCATCAACTTGAGGATGCGCGGGGAGGCGTGCTGGAACGGGATGTCCAGGTAGGGAAGGATCTTGCCTTCGGCCATCAGCGGCACCACGTCGTCCACGTGCGGGTACGGGTAGACGTAGTGCAGGCGGGTCCAGGCATCCAGCTCGCCCAGGCCTTCGCACAGCGCCTTCATCCGGGTGGCATATTCCTTGCCGCGCCAGGTGCCGGGGGCGTACTTGCGGTCCACGCCGTAGGCCGAGGTGTCCTGGGAGACGACCAGCAGCTCGCGCACACCGCCCTTGACCAGGCGCTCGGCCTCGCGCAGCACCTCATCGACCGGGCGGCTGACCAGGTCGCCACGCATCGAGGGGATGATGCAGAAACTGCAGCGGTGGTTGCAGCCTTCGGAAATCTTCAGGTAGGCGTAATGACGCGGGGTCAGCTTGATGCCGTAATCCGGCACCAGGTCCACGAAGGGGTCGTGCTTTGGCGGGATGGCCGCGTGCACCGCCTCCATCACCGTGGTGTAGTCCTGCGGGCCGGACACCGACAGCACGTTCGGGTAGTGCTCGCGGATCATCTCCGACTTCTTGCCCAGGCAGCCGGTGACGATCACCTTGCCGTTCTCGTTCATCGCCTCGCCGATGGCGTCCAGCGACTCCACCACGGCCGACTCGATGAAACCGCAGGTGTTGACCACCACCACGTCAGCGGCGTCATACGACGGCACGATGCTGTAACCCTCCACCCGCAGCTGGGTGAGGATGCGTTCGGAATCGACCAGCGCCTTGGGACAGCCAAGGGAAACGAATCCGACCTTGGGATTGGATTGGGACATGGGGCTCTACACAATCAGCGCGCGCGGCCGGGATGGCCGCAGCGCAAACCGGCGATTATACCGGCCTGCGCCTGAGCCACCGCCGACCCACACCTTTGGTACCTGCATCCACACGCCCGGCCTGCTACTGTCACTGCAGTTCTTCACATAGGCAGCCCCTCATGTCGCAATGGATCGAACTTTCCACCCCCCACGGCACGATCAAGGCCTGGGAGCAGCTGCCGCTGGGGACCCCACGCGGCGCGCTGGTGATCATCCAGGAGATCTTCGGTGTCAACGCGCACATCCGCGCCGTCTGCACCCGCGCCTCGATGGCCGGTTATGCGGTACTGGCCCCGGCCTTCTTCGACCTGATCGCCCCGGACACGGAACTGGACTACGGCCCGGACGATGTCGCCCGCGGCCTGGCACTGGTCGATGAACTGGGCCTGGAACGGGCGCTGGATGTGGTCGACAGCGCCGCCAGCTACCTGAGCCGGTACGGCAAGGTCGGCACCTCCGGCTACTGCTGGGGAGGCACCGTGGCCATGCTCGCAGCGCAGCGCCTGGGCCTGCCCTCGGCCAGCTACTACGGTGCGCGCAATGCGCCGTTCCTGGATGCACCGTTCAAGGCGCCATGCATCTTCCACTTCGGCCTGCTCGATGCCTCCATCCCTGCCGATGTCGTTGCACTGCACCGTGCCAGGCAGCCCACAATGCCTGTATACGTGTACCCGGCCGACCATGCCTTCAACCGCGAAGTCGGCCGGAACTACCACGCCCCCAGCGCCGATCTGGCGCGGGAACGCACCCTGGCTTTTTTCAGCGAGAAACTGAAATGACCGAGACTGCAACGGTGGATTGCGATTTCCAGCTTGATGCGCGCTTGCTTGCCGACAGTGTGTTTGTTGCCGATGGCCCGTTGTCGCAGATCCGGCTGATGAATGACAGCCGTTTTCCGTGGCTGGTGCTGGTGCCGCGGCTGCCCGGCCTGACCGAACTGCCCGAATTGAGCGATGCCCAGCAATTGCAGCTGCTGGTCGAGCTCAACCGTGCCGGCCGGGCGATCCGCCAGGAGCCGCACGTGCACAAGGTCAACATCGGCGCCCTGGGCAACATCGTGCCCCAGCTGCATATCCATGTGGTAGGCCGCCACCGTGACGATGCCGCCTGGCCCGGCCCGGTCTGGGGCTCCGGTGCTGCCGAACGTTTTACCCCCGATATGCTGGCCGAGCGTGTCGCGCACTGGCGTTCGCGGCTAGGATAAGCCCCCCTGCCACTACCTGCCGGATGCACCACCATGGGTTCCAACCTGTTCGCCGCCGTCGTGCTGATTGTTGTCGGCCTGTTCTTCCTGGCCCGCAACCTGGGCTGGATCGATGGCAACCTGGGCGCCCTGCTGGCCACCTGGTGGCCGGCCCTGCTGGTGGCCGTGGGCATCGGCATGCTGTTCAAGCGCGGCCGCTGACGGCCACGACCGGACACGAAAAAGGCGCGGGCAACCGCGCCTTTTTCATTGCCCGCCTGCGCCCGCTCAGGTGCGCGGCAGGGTCACGCCGGTCTGGCCCTGGTACTTGCCAGCACGGTCGGCATAGGAGGTGTCGCAGACCTCGTCGGACTGGAAGAACAGCATCTGTGCCACGCCTTCGTTGGCATAGATGCGCGCCGGCAGCGGGGTGGTGTTGGAGAACTCCAGGGTCACATGGCCTTCCCACTCCGGCTCCAGCGGGGTGACATTGACGATGATCCCGCAGCGGGCATAGGTGCTCTTGCCCAGGCACACCACCAGCACGTCGCGCGGAATCTTGAAGTACTCCACCGTGCGCGCCAGGGCAAAGCTGTTGGGCGGGATGATGCATTCATCGCCGACCACATCGACAAAGCTGCCCGGGTCAAAGCGCTTGGGGTCGACGATGGTGGAGTTGATGTTGGTGAACACCTTGAACTCGTTGGCGCAGCGCACGTCATAACCGTAGGACGAGGTGCCGTAGCTGACGATGCGGTTGCCATCGCCGCCGTGCTTGACCTGCCCTGGCTCGAACGGATTGATCATGCCGTGCTGCTCGGACATCCGGCGGATCCAGTGGTCACTCTTGATGCTCATGGGGCTCCTGAAACGGTGGCCGGCGTGCGCCGGATCAGCCGTGATTCTGACAGGCCTGCCCCGGCCAGCACCAGCTGTTGCCAGTGTTACAAATGCGCAGGTTCTGTTAGTTTTCCGCATGCAAAGCCTGAACAGAGCATTAAATCATGACCGTAATCAAAAATTTCGCCACCGTCGGTAAGGCCCCGCGCGCGATCGCACTGGCCATTTCCCTCAGCATTGGCGGAACATTCATCGCCGGCACTGCAGTGGCAGGCCCGATTCCCGCCGAGCAGCTGGCGCAGCTGCCGGCGATCCAGTCGGTCTCGATGAGCTCGGATGGCAAGACCCTGGTGGCCCTGATCGCCGCCCCGGGTGACAAGAGCGGCCAGGACACCGCCCTGGCCAGTTGGGACATGGATCGACTGGAGGCCGGCCCGACCCGGATCACCCCGTCGGCCGACCGCATGAAGTTCATCGGCGCCAACGCGCTGAAGGGTGACCACATCCTGGCCATAGCACGCCAGGAATGGACTGGCGCCCTGGGCGGCTGCGGTGAAGGCAACTCCACCGGTTCGACCAAGACCTTCGTCAGCAAGGCCTACATGACCAACCTCGAACACAGCAAGTTCGACGAGGCCTTTGCCAGCAACAAGCGCACCACCGGCGTCAGCGAAGCCACCCTGCGCTGCCTGGAGCTGGCCGGTACCGCCTCACTGGCCAACTCGCTGCCGCTGGATCCGGAGCACGTGATCATTTCGCGCCTGGACCCGACCTCGTTCAGCTCCAATTACCTGCGCTACAACCTGCGCACCGGCAACAGCGAACTGCTGTTCAGTGGTGGCGGCCGCTCCTCGCCCGGCCTGTTCCACCCGCGCAACGGTGACCTGCTCACCCGCAGCCAGATCGAGCCGGTTGGCGGCTCGGAGTACGAAGTGCAGGTCCTGATCCGCGATGCTGGCGGCCAGTTCGTGGTCCACAAGCCGTTGAGCACCCGCCTGACCGAGCGCTACTCCGTCAGCATCGAGGGCATCGACGATGCGACCGGCAATTTCTACGTCATCACCGACCAGTTCTCCGAACACGCCCAGCTGCGTCTGTATGATCCCAAGACCCAGCAGTACCTGCCTGACGTCTTGGCCAGCCACCCGCAGTTCGATATCGGCGGGGTGGTGTTCGGCAAGCACGAAGGCGACTTCAACCAGGTCCTCGGCTTCCGTGTCAATGGCCCGTCGGTGACCACCGTCTACACCGACCCGACCATGGAGCAGCTGCAGGCAGCACTGCAGGGCAGCTTTGCCGGCAAGAACGTCAGCATCATCAACTACAACGCGGACAAGACCCGCGTCGTGTTCCGCGTCAGTGCACATGACACCCCGCCCAGCTATCACGTTCTGGTGGACCGCCGCCGCCTGGTCGCACTGGGCTCGGAACGCCCGAACCTGGACACCAGCAGTGTTGGCGAGCAGCGCTGGGTGAACTACCCGGCACGTGACGGCACGCAGATCCCGGCGATCCTGGACCTGCCGGCTGGCTGGAGTCCGGAAAAGGGACCGCTGCCGACCATCATCCACCCGCATGGCGGCCCCTGGGCACGCGATTACACCGGCTGGGATGGCTCGGGCTGGGTGCCTTTCCTGACCTCGCGCGGTTACGCCGTCCTGCGCCCGCAATACCGCGGCTCGGCCGGGCTGGGCCGTGAGCTGTGGATGGCCGGCGACAACCAGTGGGGCCTGGCCATGCAGGATGACAAGGACGATGGTGCCAAGTGGCTGGTCGAGCAGAAGATTGCCGATGCCGACCGCATCGCCATCTTCGGCTACTCCTATGGCGGCTTCGCCGCTGCCGCTGCCGCCGTGCGCTCGCCCTCGCCCTACCAGTGTGCGATTTCCGGCGCCCCGGTCACCGACCTCGGCCGCCTGGGCACCAGCTGGAGCGACAACCGCCTGCAGCGCATCCTGCAGGGCCGCACCGTGAAGGGCATGGACCCCATGCTCAACACCGACAAGGCCGTGCTGCCGACCCTGCTGTACGTGGGTGACCGTGACGTACGCACCCCGGCCTTCCATGCCCGCGGTTTCTACAACGCCATCAAGGGCAAGGTGCCGGCGCGTTTCGAGCTGATCGCCGACATGCCCCACAGCATGCCGTGGTATCCGCGGCATGTGCAGCAGACGCTGACCCTGATGGAGGACTTCCTGCGTGACGAGTGCGGCCCGGGCGGTCTCTAAGCCCGAAGATGAATGCAAGCAGCACAGAAAGCAGTTCCATCACGCGCTGAAAATGTGATGTTAATGTTGCGTTTACGTTAAGACCCAACATACACTGGATTAAATTAGCTGTAACAGAACCCCGGAGAGACACATGAAGAAATCCAATTCCCGCTTCGGTCGCCTGCCGCTGACCGTTGCCGTTGTAGCCGCACTGCAGGCAACTGCCGGTCTGGCCATGGCCCAGGAAGCCCCGGCCCAGCAGGCCCCGAAGGCCGGTGCCACCGATCTGGACCGCATCCAGGTCACCGGCTCGCTGATCCGCCGCCCGGACTACGAGACCACCTCCCCGGTGTTCACCATTGAAGCCGAAGCCAACCAGGCCCAGGGCCAGGTCAACGTCGGCGAGTTCCTGCAGAAGTCGGCCATCGGCGCTGCTGAAACCCAGATCAACCACCAGTTCGGCGGCTTCGTCGTCGACGGCGGCACCGGCGTGCAGACCTTCTCGCTGCGCGGCCTGGGTGCCAACCGCACCCTGGTCCTGCTCGACGGCCAGCGCCCGGGCCCGGCCGGTACCCGTGGTGCCGTGGGCGCGTTCGACCTGAACGTCATCCCGACCGCCATCCTGCAGCGCGCTGAAATCGTCAAGGACGGTTCGTCCTCGATCTACGGCTCCGACGCCGTCGCCGGCGTGGTCAACCTGATCACCAAGAAGAACTTCGACCGTCCGGAACTGACCGTGACCTCGCGTATCCCGCAGCACGGCGGTGGCGAAGTGTTCTCGGCCTCGCTGGCCAATGGCTGGAACTTCGACAACGGCTCGATCGTCGCCGCTGCCGAGTGGTACCGCCACAATGAACTGACCCGCGGCGAGCGCGACTTCCTGGCCTGCGGTGAAGACCTGGCCATGGACGAAAACGGCAACCGTATCGATCGCGTAGACAACTCGATCAACGCCGGCACCTCGCTGGCCGGCTGCAACAACCTGCTGCACAACGTGATTGACGACTACTTCCTGGGTACGCGCTATGTGCCGACCCGTGATGGCAGCACCATCGGTCCGTTCCAGGGCTATGCCCCGCGCCAGAACACCACCTATGCCAACAGCGCCCAGGCGTCCTACCAGGAGCCGCTGAACTTCGCCGGCTACGGTGATTCGCACATCATCAACCGCCAGGAGCGCAAGTCGGCCTACATCGCCGCAGACTTCGGCTTCGGTGATGTGAACTGGAAGGCCCAGGCCCTGTTCAACCGTCGCGAGACCGAGAACTTCTCCTGGCGCCAGTTCTTCCCGGTGGTCGAAGGCCCGGCCGGTGGTGACGTGGAATACGCCATGCCGGTCATGCCGTTCCACTCGGCCACCAAGGTGGCCGTGGACTACTTCTACATCGCCAACAAGCTGGACGGCCTGTTCGCCTCCACCGACACCTGGGGCTGGCAGGTCAATGCCAACTACAGCAAGTCTGACGGCGACTACAACAACCTGGCCATCGACAAGCGCATTACCGGCGACCTGACCCTGGCCAACAGCGGCACCGCCACCCTGAACTACTTCGACCCGGGCTACCTCAACGGCACCAAGGCCAATGAACTGGTTGCCGCTCTGGGCGTGTGGGACAACGGCAACACCACCTACGAACAGTCCACCGTCAACGCCATCTTCAGCGGTGAAATGTTCCAGCTGCCGGCCGGCGCCATCGGCACTGCCTTCGGTCTGGAATACCGTCGCTACGAGATCGACGACCAGCCGGGCGAACTGTCGCGCAACGGCAACCTGTGGGGCTCCTCCAGCGCCACCCAGACCGCTGGCAAGGACAGCGTGAAGGAAGCCTTCCTGGAGCTGGACTTCCCGCTGATCAAGGGCGTGACCGGTATTGAATCGCTGAGCGTCAATGCCTCCGGCCGCGTGTTCGATTACGACACCGTTGACGGTTCGGACAACGTCTGGAAGCTGGGCATGAACTGGCAGATCAACTCGGCCCTGCGCGTGCGCGGCACCATCGGTACTTCCTACCGTGCCCCGGGCCTGTACGAGCTGTACCTGGGCAATCAGTCCGGCTTCCAGGGCCAGACCGCCATCGACCCGTGCATCCGCTGGGGTGAAAGCTCCAACGACCAGGTCCGCGCCAACTGCGCCGCCATCGGCATCCCGGAAACCTACACCGCTGCCGGTGCGTCCAGCGCCACCATCTACAGCAGTGGCGGTGCGGGCAACCTGAACCCGGAAACCTCCAAGGCCAAGAGCGCCGGTATCGTCTTTACCCCGGCCTTCGCCAACCTGAGCATCGCCCTGGATTACTTCGACTACCAGGTCAACGATCAGATCACCTCGCTGAGTGGCGCACAGATCGTTTCCGGCTGCTACGGCGCTGCCGTGTTCCCGAACGCCTTCTGTGACCTGATGGAGCGCAACCCGGCTACCGGCCCGCAGGCGCATGCCATCACCAACGTTTACGCTCAGTACCTGAACGTGAACAAGCAGCGCACCCGCGGTTGGGACATGACCCTGAACTGGGATCATGAGTTCAGCTTCGGCAAGTTCGGCCTGGAAACCCAGGTCACCTACACCCTGGAAGACGTCAGCCAGCTGTTCGACAGCTCCGAAGCCAGCGGCCTGTCCGATTCGGACCAGCTGAACTACGTCGGCCGTCCGGACCTGGTGGCCAACCTGGGTATGAACTTCAAGCGCGGCGACTGGACCTGGAACTGGCTGGCCAGCTACATCGGCGAGACCAGCAACACCGACATCACCGATACCTTCACCTATCAGGGCCGTCCGAACTCGCGTCGTGACATCACCGCTGATGCCCGTATCTACCACACCGCCTCGTTCTCCTACGATCAGCCGGATTGGCAGATCCTGGTCGGCGTGTCCAACGTGTTCGATACCAAGCCGGCGCTGATGACCACCGGTGCAGCGACCCGTTACGGCAACATGCCGGCGTTCGCTACCCAGTACGACCTGTACGGCCGTACCCCGTACGTGCGTCTGAAGTACAAGTTCTGATCACTTCCGATCTGAGCTGAAGCAACACGCAAAGGGCGGCCAATGGCCGCCCTTTGTCATTTGGCTGTGCCGATGAAAACCATGGCGCGGGACGTTATTGCCGGCATGAAAAAAGGCGACCGTGGCGGTCGCCTTGTCACTGTGCGGTCGGCAGAGTGGTCTTCAGCTGATCAGGGTATTGAGCGCGATCTGCGCACGCGGCAGGCCGCCAAGCTGCGCCATCAATGCCCTGGCCACGGCCGCATACCCCTGACTGACCGCAGCGTCGGGCTGCGCAGCGACGATCGGTGTGCCGGCGTCGGCCTGCTCGCGGATGACGGCATCCAGCGGCAACGAGCCCAGCAGTGGCACGTTGTACCGTGCCGCCATGGCCTGGCCACCGCCGCTGCCGAAGATGTGCTCGGCATGGCCGCAGTTGCTGCACACATGCACGGCCATGTTCTCTACCAGGCCGAGAACGGGAATCGAGACCTTCTCGAACATGGCGATGGCCTTGCGCGCATCCAGGGTGGCCACTTCCTGCGGGGTGGTCACCACCACGGCCCCGGCCACCGGAATCTTCTGCGACAGGGTCAACTGGATGTCACCGGTGCCCGGCGGCAGGTCGATCAGCAATACATCCAGCGCATCCCACAGGGTGTCATTGAAAAACTGGGTCAGGGCCTGGGTGGCCATGGGCCCACGCCAGATCATCGGTGAATCGTCCTCGATCAGGTAACCGATGGACATGGTGTCCACCCCCAGCGCGCGCATCGGGATGATCTTCTTGTCATCGGTGCTTTCCGGCCGGCCGGACAGGCCCAGCATCAACGGCACACTGGGGCCGTACACATCGGCATCCAGCACCCCCACGCGCACCCCCATCTGCTGCAGGGCCAGAGCCAGGTTGACCGTGGTGGTGGACTTGCCCACCCCACCCTTGCCCGACCCCACGGCAATGACATTGGCAATGCGCGGATGCGGCTTCAGGCCAACCTGGACGGCGCGGGAGGACGGCGGGGTGAGGGGCTGGGCAGACACGGCAACTCGATCGGTAATCAAACAGGCGCCTATGGTACAGCCCGGCACCTGAGTGCAATGACTGGTGCAGGCCATCGCCAGGCGCCGCTTTCCCTGCATGACCTCCGACACCCCCTGCAGCCGGGCCAACAGGCGTATCGTCTGCAGCATCCAGCATGCATGGGCATGCCCTTTTCGGCCGGAGGCCAGCACCGTGAATACCCGTACTCCCAAGCTTCTGATGTTGTCGCTGGCCGTGGCCGGCGTGCTGGCCGCCTGTGGCGGCGATGAACCTGCCGCAGCGGCTGCGGGCACTGAAGCAGCCAAGCCCGCCTTCACCCTGGACGAGAGCAAGCTGCCGGCCTACAACGCCTTCCATGCCTCCGACCTTGATCCGTCCATCGATGCCTGCACCGACTTCGCCGGCCACGTCAACGGCAAGTGGCTGGCCGCCAACGAGATCCCGGGTGACCGCAGCAGCTGGGGTGCCTTCACCATCCTGGACGAGCGTTCGGTCACCGCACAGCGCCAGCTGGCCGAGCAGGCCGCCGCGATGACCAATGCCTCCGGCGTGGAGAAGATCGTCGGTGACTTCTGGGCCACCGGCATGGACGAGGCCGCCATCAACGCTGCCGGCATCACCCCGATCAAGGCCGACCTGGACGCCATCGCCGCGCTGACCGACGGCAAGTCGGTCGCTGCCTGGCTGCGCAGCAGCGCCGCCCAGGGCTTCAACCCGCTGTTCGGCTTCGGCGCCGAAGCCGACTTCACCGATTCGGCCAACAACATCGCCTATGCCAGCCAGGGCGGCCTGGGCCTGCCGGACACCACCTACTACACCGACGCGGCCAAGAAGGACAAGCTCGACGCCTACCGCGCCCATGTGGCCCGCGTGCTGGAGCTGTCCGGCGTCGCTGCCGCTGACGCGGCCGCCCAGGCCGACAAGGTCGTGGCCTTCGAGACCCGCCTGGCCAAGGCGTCCAAGTCCAGTGTCGAACTGAGCCGCGACGTATCGCTGTTCTACAACCCGGTCACCCTGGCCGAGGCCGATACCCTGACCCCGAACTTCAGCTGGAGCGAGTTCTTCGCTTCCCAGGGCGTGGCCGCACCGGCCAAGTTCTCGCTGGCCATCCCGTCCTTCCACCAGGAAGTCAGCGCCGCCCTGGGCGATACCGACATCGCCACCTGGCAGGCCTACCTGCGCTTCCACACCATCGACAGTGCCTCGCCGTACCTGAGCTCCGACTTCGTCACCGCCAACTACGAGTTCTACGGCAAGACCCTCAACGGCCAGAAGGAGCAGACCCCGCGCTGGAAGAAGGTGCTGGGCACCATCGAGTCCGGCGCCGGTGAAGCCATGGGCCAGATCTACGTCCAGGTGGCCTTCCCGGCCGAATCCAAGGCCAAGATGGAAGCCCTGATCGGCAACCTGTCCACCGCACTGAAGGCCCGGATCGAGAACCTGGCCTGGATGAGCGCCGAGACCAAGCAGAAGGCGCTGGCCAAGCTGGCCACCTTCACCCCGAAGATCGGCTACCCGGACAAGTGGCGTGACCTGTCCGGCCTTGCCACCAGCCGCGAGGGCTACCTGGCCAACGTGCGTGCGGCCAATGCCTTCAACTACCAGTTCAACCTGTCCAAGATCGGCAAGCCGGTGGACCGCACCGAGTGGGCCATGACCCCGCAGACGGTCAACGCCTACTACAACCCGCTGGCCAACGAGATCGTGTTCCCGGCCGCGATCCTGCAGCCGCCGTTCTTCGACCCCAACGCCGATGACGCGTTGAACTACGGCGGTATCGGTGCGGTGATCGGCCACGAGATGACCCACGGCTTCGATGACCAGGGCAGCCGTTTCGGTGCCACCGGCAACTTCGAGAACTGGTGGACCGATGCCGATGCCAAGGGTTTTGCCAGCCTGACCGGCAAGCTGGTCAACCAGTTCAACCTGTATACCGTGGGCGACCAGCACGTCAACGGCCACCTGACCCTGGGCGAGAACATCGCCGACCTGGGTGGCCTGGCCACCGCCTATGACGCCTACAAGCTGGCCACCGCCGGCAAGGACGTGGCGGCCATCGACGGCATGAGCGGCGACCAGCGCTTCTTTGCCAACTGGGCCACCGTGTGGCGCACCAAGTACACCCCGGAAAATGCCAAGGTGCGCCTGGCCACCGACCCGCACGCACCGGCACAGTTCCGTGCCAGTGGCGCGCCGTCCAACCTGCCGGCCTTTGCCGCTGCCTTCCAGTGCAAGCCTGGCAGCGCCATGAGCCGCCAGGGCGATGACCATATCGTGATCTGGTAAGCGCCTTCGCTGCTGCAGGCAACGGCCCGGTGGCAACACCGGGCCGTTGTTGTCTGTGCCCGACGGCACCACGCCGGGCGATTGCTACACTGCCAGGCCTGCCGTCCCGTCAAGGCCGCCCATGATCGCCAACCGTCCGCTTGTTGTTGCCATCACTGTCTGCCTGGGCCTGGCAGGCCTGACAGCCAGTGCCGATGCCGATGCCCAACGCCGGCGCGCCGCACGCGCCCCGGCCGTGGCCCCGGCCTGCAGCGATTTTTACCACCTGGCCAATGCCGGCTGGCTGGCCGCCAACCCACTGCCGGCCACCGGTGCCAACAGTGCCCTGGCGCAACTGGCCGGCAATGCCCAGACCCAGCAGAAGGCGCTGCTCGATGCCGCCGCGCAACAGCCGGCCAACGAGGTGCAGAAGCTGCTCGGCGACTTCTGGGCCTCGGGCCTGGATGAGGCGGCGGTGGAAGCGGATGGCTCCAGGCCGATCGCACCGCTGCTGGCCCGGATCAACGCGCTGGGCCGCAACCGCGAATTGCCAGCCACCATCGCCGCCCTGCACCAGGTCGGTATCCCTGTGGCCTTCAACTTCAACGCCGATATCGACCTGAAGGCGCTGGATCGCCACCTGGGATATTTCATGCAGGGCGGCACCGGGCTGCCGGATCCGGCCTTCTACACCCGTGACGATGCCCCGATCCAGCATGTGCGCAGCCGTTACCGTGATTACATCAAACAGATCCTCGCCCTGACCGGCACCCCGGCCAACCGCCTGGAGCGCGAGGCCGATGCGGTGCTGGCACTGGAAACCGCGCTGGCCACCCCGTCGCAGGCGCTGGCAAGGATCAACAACCCGTTCAACAACTACGCCCCGGTCGCCGTGGCCGGCCTGGACCGCCAGTACCGCCACCTGCGCCTTGGCGATTTCCTCAAGGCCCAGGGGGTCAGCGCCGGCCAGGTCTCGCTGGCCGAACCGGCGGTGTTTGCCAGCGTCGACCGGCTGGTCGGCAACCACCCCCTTGCCGACTGGAAGGCCTACCTGCGCTGGCGGGTGGGCGATTCGATGGCCCCGTACCTGTCGCGCCACTACCGCGAGGCCGAGTTTGAATTCCGGGGCCGGCTGCTGCGCGGACAAAGCACCCCGCCGGCGCGCTGGGAGCAGGTGCTGCAGGCCATCAATCTCGCCGCCGGGCCGATGCTCGGCCGCGAGTACACCGCCACCCACCTGACCACTGCCGACCGCCGCCAGGCCGGGCTGATCATCGACAAATTGCGCGATGCGCAGATCGCCGCCGTGATCGCCACCCCACACCTCAGTGAAGCGGCCAGGACCGAGGCGCGGGCCAAACTGCAGGCGATGAAGATCGAGATCGGCGCGCCGCTGCGCGATCTGGATTACAGCGTGCAGCCGATGGGGCGCGGCAGTTTCGGCAGCAACATGCTCATTGCCACCACCTGGCGCCAGCGCGAGGAGATGCGGCGCATCGGCCAGAGCAATGCCGACCGCCGCTGGGAGGTGCTGCCGCAACAGCCGGCACTGGCCTATGACATTGCCCAGAACCGGCTGATTGCCACCGCGGCGGTGCTGCAGCCACCGGTATTTGACCCGGCGGCAACCACGGCGGCCAAATTCGGCAGCTTCGGCGCGTTGGTCGGCCATGAGCTCAGCCGCGCCATCGACCACAAGGGCGCCCTGGTCGATGCCCGTGGCGAGCTGCGCAGCTGGTGGACACCGGCCGACCAGACAGCCTGGGCATTGCTGACCAGCCGGATGGAACGGCAGCTGGCCGGGCTGGCGTATCCCGGCGTGGCCGATGCCAGGATCAACCCGGCGCTGGTACGTGATTCGGCGCTGGCCGACCTGTCCGGGCTGGAACTGGCCTGGCAGACCTGGCAGGAGATCGAGCCGCAGGCCGGCAGCACGCAGCGCCAGCAGTTCTTCAGCGCATGGGCACAGCTGTGGCCACAGGCGGTATCCCCCGGCGAGGCACTGGCGCGGCAAACCGGCCAGGTGCAGCTGCCGGGCCCGCTGCGGGTCAACGCCATCCTGGCCAACCTGCCAGCCTTCGGCCAGGCCTTTGGCTGCAGCGCCGGCCAGCCGATGCAGCTGCCGGCTGATCAACAACTGCAGATCTGGCCGTAACCACTCCAGCCACATCGATGACAAAAGGCGCCGTGATGGCGCCTTTGGTCATGGCCCTGCACGCTGCGGCAGGCTTACTTGATCACCCGCAGGTGGTCACGCTTGCCGCCACTGCCACCGGAGCCACCACCGCGACGGCCACCGCCGTTGCGCCAGTGCCGGATCAACAGCCAGCCGGTGATCATCCCGCCGAGGTGGGCAAAGTGGGCCACCCCCGGCTGCAATCCGGTCATGCCCAGGAACAACGCGCCGACACCGAACAGGATGACGAAGGTGCGCGCCTTCATCGGGATCGGTGGAAACAGCAGCATCACCCGCTGGTTGGGGAACAGCAGGCCGTAGCCCAGCAGCAGCGCATACACCGCGCCGGACGCGCCGATCACCGAGGCCTGGCTGCCAGTCAGTGCGGCCAGCAGCAACTGGCAGATGCCGGCACCGACGATGGCCAGCAGGAAGTAGGTGGCAAAACGGCGCTCGCCCCAGACCGCTTCCAGCGGCGGGCCGAACATGAAAAGCGCCAGCATGTTGAAGAACAGGTGCATGAAATCGCCATGCAGGAAGCCGTAGCTGAGCAACTGCCACGGCATGAAGGTGCCGATGCTCTCAAAGGCATGCCGCGGCTGGCTGCCCAGCGGCCATAACGCCAGCCAGTCGGTAAAGCGGTCGCCAAGCAGCAACTGCACTACAAACATGGCCACATTGGCGATCAACAGCGCACGGGTCACGGGGGGGATGCGTGACAGCATGACTACTCCACAAAACGATCTGCCGCCATCATACCGGGGGCCGGTCCGGCTGCTGCCACAGCCAGGCATCCAGTGCCGGTGCCGGCCGCCATGCCCGGGCTACCCGGCCATTGACCACGACCACGCCTTCGGCCTGCAGAGCCGCCGCCTGTTCGGCCGCCTGGGCACTGCCGGGCGCAAAGGCAATCCGGCCATCGGCGCGTACCACCCGGTGCCATGGCAGGCGGCCCTCACTGCCGGCCAGTACCCGGGCCACCTGGCGGGCACGCCCGGGCAGGCCCGCCGCCGCGGCCACCTGCGCATACGAACGGACCTGGCCAGGGCCGATGGCCTGCACCGCGGCCAGGATCCTGTCGGCCGCGCTCACCGGCCGCGCCCCGCACCACGGCCAACCAGCAACACGCCTGCCAGCACCAGCGCGGTACCGGCGCTCTGCCACAGGCCCATCGGCTCGGCCAGCAGCCAGACACTGAGCACGATGGTGGATACCGGGCCGAGCATCGACACCTGCGCGGCCAGCGCCGGGCCGATCCGCTTGACCCCGATCATGATCGCCAGCACCGGCAGCACCGTGCACAGCGTGCCGTTGAGCAGGGACAGCCAATACACCGGCGCAGGGAAAGCCAGCAGGCCGCTGGCCGGCCGGGTCAACAGGTACTGGCCCACGCACAGCACGCTGGCGATGCCGCTGGCATAGGCGGTCAGGCGCAACGCACCGATGCGTGCCACCACCTGGCCGCTGCCGAACAGGTAGATGGCGTAACTGAGTGCACCGGCAAACACCAGCGCACTGCCGATCAGGGTGCGCCGGCCATCAAAGGCGATGTCATGGCCGAAGGCCAGCAGCACCCCGCCGTAGCTGACGGCCAGGGCCAGCAGCTGCTGCCGGCTGGGACGCTGGCCCAGCACCACCAGCGCGATCAGCATCACCAGGGTCGGGCTCAGGTACAGGATCAGCCGTTCCAGGGTCGCGCTGATGTAGGCCAGGCCAAGAAAATCCAGGTAGCTGGACAGGTAGTAACCGGTAAAACCCAGGCCGGCGACCTGCAGCCACTCGCGCAGCGACAACGTCCGGGACGAACGCCGGGCCGCCCACAGCCCCATCGCCACGAAAAACGGGAAGGCCACCAGCATCCGCAGAGCCAGCAGCGACATCGCATCGATGCCGTGGCGGTAGGCCAGCTTGACGATGATCGCCTTGCCCGAGGCAGCCACCGCGCCGATCGCGGCCAGGGCCAGGCCGGACAGTGCCAGACGCCGCGATGCCGTGGCAGCACGGGCGGCAAGCGGGGAATCGGGGGCTGCGCTCACGTCAATTGATCCTGGAACAAGCCGGGCATTATCGCCCCGCGCCGCGGCATCGGGCCAAACGCGGGGCATACCAGCGCCTACTTGGCCAGCACCACTTCCTCGGCGGCGGTGGGATGGATCGGCAGGGTCTGCCGGAAGTGCTCCCAGCGCGCGCCGCACTGCAGGGCGACGGCAAACCCCTGCAGGATTTCATCGCTGCCCTCGCCGAGCAGGTGCACCCCGACCACCCGTTGCTCGTTGCCGGCACAGATCACCTTGAACAGGTGGCGTTGCTGGCCACCGCCGGCGCCCTCCTCCAGCGAACGGAAATTGGCGCGATAGACCTGGACAGGCCCGAAGCGCTCGCGGGCACAGGCTTCATCCAGGCCGACCCGGGCCAGCGGCGGATGCGAAAACACCACACTGGGAACCAGCTCGGGATTGATCGCCGGGCCGGCACCGCGGCCAAACAGGCCATCGGCCAGGCGCCGGCCCTGTGCCACTGCCAGTGGCGTCAACGCCAGCTGGCCGGTGACATCGCCCACCGCCCAGACCCCCTCGGCGGTGGTGGCCAGGCTGTTGTCATCGGTAGCGATGAAGCCGCGCCGGTCCAGCGCCACCCCGGCCTGCTCCAGGCCCAGCCCCTGCACATTCGGCTCGCGTCCGGTGGCGGCAATCACCGCATCGAAGTGGCCGTCCGGCAGGTCCTTGCCGCGTAGTTGCAGGGCGCCGGGCTGGCCGTCCAGCCCCTGTACCGTCACCCCGAAGTGCAGCGTGATCCCCTGCGCGGCCATCGCCGCCGCCAGCGCCTGGGCCAACTCGCTGTCAAACCCATTGAGCAGCACGTTGCCCCGCACCAGCAGGTGCACCTGGCTGCCCAGTGCCTGCAACAGGCCGGCCAGCTCCACCGCGATATAGCCGCCGCCGATGATCGCCACCCGTTGCGGCCGCTGTTGCCAGGCAAACACATCATCGGAACTGTGCAGCCAGTGGCTGCCGGGGAAAACCGGCAGCCGCGGGCGCGCGCCGGTGGCCAGCAGGATGTGCCGGGCCTGCAGCTGGCGGCCGTCATCAGTGGCCACCCTGCCGGCGCCGAGCAGTTGCCCACGACAGCCCTGTACGCTGAGCTGCACCTGCGCGAACTGGCGCTGGTAACTGGCATGGATGCGCGCGATATGCGCCTGCCGCGCCTTGACCAGCCGGGCCCAGTCCAGCGCCGGCTGCAGCGGCACCTCCAACCCCAGCGCGCGGGCACGCGGCAGATGGCTGGCCAGTTGCGCCGCTTCCCACATGATCTTCTTGGGCACGCAGCCCAGGTTGACGCAGGTGCCACCGATCGCGGCCGGTTCCAGGATCGCCACCCGGGCGCCATGGCCGGCGGCGCGGATGGCGGCGGCCAGGCCACCGGAACCGGCGCCCAGAACCACCAGATCGTAGGTGTCGTTGCTCATGCAAAACGCTCCGGTCGATAGGCTTGCGGGTCGACGGCAGCGGGCCGCTGGCAGATCAGGTCTGCGATCAACTGGCCGCTGCCACTGCTCATGCTGATCCCCAGCATGCCATGCCCGGCGGCCAGCCAGACACGCCGCTGCGCCGGGCTGCGGCCCAGCAACGGCAGGTCATCCGGGGTCATCGGCCGCCAGCCATACCACGGCTGCTGCGCGCCCTCCAGGCCAGGATCGTGCAGGTAACGGCGGGCGGCACGCGCAATGGCCGCCAACCGGGTCGGATTGAGCCGGTCGTCATAACCGCCCAGTTCCATCGTCCCGCCCAGGCGCAGGGCCTGCTCCCAGGCAATCACGAACACCGAGTGGTCCTTCAGCACCACCGGCCGGCTCGGCACCTGCGACGGCCGCGGGCAGGTGATCGAATAGCCCTTGCCCGGGGTGATCGGTACCCGCAGGCCCAGGCCCCGGGCCAGCTGCGGCGTCCACGGCCCACCGGCAAGCACCAGCTCCCGGCAGCGGTAGCCACCGTGGCTGGTCTGCAGCTGCACCGCGTCACTTTCCGGGGTGAAGGACTGCAGCGCGCACTGTTCCTGGATCAGCACGCCGCGGGCACGCGCGGCGGCGGCCAACCCGGCGGTATACCTCTCCGGGCGCAGACAGGCATCACCGGGAAACCGGATCGCGCCACAGATGCCCGGCTTGAATGCCGGCTCGGCAGCCAGGTACGGGCCGGCCGCCAGCACCTCGGTGGCTATCCCCAGCCCCTCAAGGACCTGGCGATGGCGGCAGTGCTGGGCAAAATGGCGTTCATCGGCAAACACATAGTCCAGGCCGCTGGGCCGGTATTCGCACTGCAGGTCATAGCGCGCCACCCAGTCCTCCAGGCGCTGGCGCGAATCACACAACAGCGCCGCCCGCGCCGTGGCAGCGGCCAGCCAGTCATGCCGGTTGCAGCGCAGCGCAAAGCGCCGCAGCCAGTCCCAGCGCGCCGGGTCCAGGCCAGGCCGCACATACAGGGGCGAGGCCGGGTCCAGTGACCAGCGCAAGGCCTGCCACAGGGTGCCCGGTGCCGCCAGCGGCGGCGCATGCGAAGGGGTGATCGTGCCGCAATTGCCCGACGAGGTCGCGCCACCGATGCGTCCGGCCTCCAGTACACGCACGCTGCGCCCCTGCTCCACCAGGGCCAGCGCACAGGCCAGACCGACCGCGCCGGCCCCGACCACCACCACGTCATCCACGCTCACGCGCCGGGACCTGTCCGCTTCAGGGGAGCAAAGCGGCCATAGGTGCCCGCCCGCCACAACCATTCGACCGGCCCCTGGTTGAACCAGCGCAGCCACAGCCAGGACAGCAGTGCCTGCAGCGCAAACACGGCCAGCACCATCAACACCTGCTCACTGCGCCGGAGCTGGCCGAAATAGCCCAGGCCGTAGCCATAGAAGAAACCGGTGCACAGCAGCGACTGCGCCAGGTAGTTGCTCAAGGCCATCTGTCCGACCGCGCGCAACGGGCGCAGCAGCTGCTGCCAGCGCAGGCCCCATGCCAGCCAGCCCAGGCCGATCAGGCTGCCGGCCAGCAGTTTGATCGCCTGTACCAGCAGGCTGTCAAAGGCCAGGCTCCACGGCGGGTTGAACGGCGAAATCCACCACGCCAGGGTGCTCAGCAGCAGGCCCAGCGGCCATGCCCCCCAGCGCAGCCATGCCCACAGCCGCGCATGTCCGGCCGGGTCGGCCAGGGCGCCATTGGCCATCAGCGCGGCGCCGATCAGGAACAGGCCCAGCAGCTGCGAGCCAATCACAAAGAGGTTCTGCAGCCCGGCCAACAGGTCGCTGCCGCGCTGCTTCACCGCCTGCCAGTAAGTCCCCTGGCCATAGGCCTGCATCTGCGCCTGCACGGCGTCCTGGATCTGCTGGCCAGCCTGCAGGAAGGCCTGGTTGTCCGGGCTGGCGGCCATCATCGCCATCAACCCGGCCAGCAGCAGCATGACCATGACCGCACAGCCGATGCCCAGGGCGCCGGCCAGCCCCAGCCAGCGTTTGGGCAGCACATCAAAGGCCGGCAGCAACAGCCCCAGCAGGGCGTAGGTCAGCAGGATGTCGCCGGACCACACCAGCAGGCCGTGGAGCAGGCCGATCACCAGCAGGCAGCCCATCCGGCGCAGGTGAATCGGGGTAAATGCTCCCCCGCGCGCACGCAGGCGCTGGCCCATCAGCGCAAAGCCAATCCCGAACAGCAACGAGAACAGCGGAAAGAAGCTGCCCTGCACCACGATATAGATGAAGGTATCCAGCAGCCGGTCCAGCCCGGCCTGGTCAGGCTCGACCCCGGCACCGGACAACCATAGCGGGCCATTGAAACCTTCGATGTTCATCAACAGGATGCCCAGCAGGGCAAAACCGCGCACCGCATCCAGCCCGGGCAGGCGCTGGTTCTGGGGCTCCAGCGCCGGCAAGGGCTGCAACGGCGGTGGCATCAACGGCGGCGTGGTCGACATCGGCTTTCTTCCTTAATCCCGGGTTCCCTACGTAAACGACCCGCCAGGGGCGGGTCGTCATTTACCTCAAAACGCAGCACACACGTCAGTGCTGGTGGCCGCCATCGCCATGCACATGGCCGTGGGCGATTTCTTCTTCCGAAGCCTCGCGCACTTCGACAATTTCCACATCGAAATGCAGGTCCTTGCCGGCCATCGGGTGGTTCAGGTCGACATCGACCACGCTCATGCCGACCTTGACCACGGTCACCGCACGCGGGCCGAAATTGGTCTGCAGCACGACCTGCTGGCCAACGGCCAC
Source organism: Stenotrophomonas koreensis (assembly GCF_001431525.1). Lineage (GTDB taxonomy): Bacteria > Pseudomonadota > Gammaproteobacteria > Xanthomonadales > Xanthomonadaceae > Stenotrophomonas > Stenotrophomonas koreensis. The sequence goes on along the minus strand of NZ_LDJH01000006.1, from coordinate 197,608 downwards.
CTTGGTGGTGCCGAAATGCTTCTTCGGTACGCGCTGGCCCAGGCCTTCGCGACGCTCGCCATAGGCCTCGGCAGCGGGCACATCCACGCTGATCGAATCACCGGCCTGCTTGTCCAGCATCGCCTTTTCCAGGCCCGGGATGATGTTGTTGTGGCCGATCAGGATCGCCAGCGGCTCACGGTCCCTGGACGATTCGATCGGCTCCTGGCCCACTTCGGATACGGTGTAATGGAAGCGGACAACGCGGTCTTTTTCGATCTTCATGGCAAAACTCGGGTTGGGCTGCCGATGGGCAGCCGGTAAAGGCGGCTTGATCTGCCACCGGGGTTGCCGACATGATGGCCGGCAACGACAGGGCAACCATTATCCGGACTCCATGCCTCCCATGCCAGTTCCCGCACGTATTGCCGCATCGTTGCTGGGCCTGGCGGTTCTGGCCGGCTGCAGCTCGCAGCCCAGCCGGCCGCCAACGGCGGACACCGCAGCGGCACAGGCCCGCGGCAATGGCTTTTCGGCCTCCTCGGTCACCATCCGTGCCCTCGGCCTGGTCGGCACGCCCTACCGCTACGGCGGCAACACCCCGGAAAGCGGTTTTGACTGCTCCGGCCTGGTCACCTATGTGTTTGCCGACATGCTGGATTTACGCCTGCCCCGGACCTCGCGGGAACTGGCCAGGGTGCAGGGACCGAAGATTTCCGCCGAGCGCCTGAGCAGTGGCGACCTGGTGTTTTTCGGCAGCGGCGACGAGGTCTGGCACGTTGGCATTTACGTTGGCGAAGGCCGCTTCGTGCATGCCCCCAGCAGTGGCGGCACCGTGCGCCTGGATGCCCTGGACAACCCGTATTGGCAGCGGCATTACAGCGGCGCCAAGCGCGTTCTGTGAACCAATTGGCATCTTTTAACAATTATTTAACGAAAAAACTACGTTTTCTGGTCAGAAGTCCGGCACTATCGCTCCAATCTCATTTTGTGATCGCCGCGTGACGACTGAACGACTGCACCCCGCAGCGCCCAAGCGCCCCCCGCTGCGCCTGACCGCTTTACTCCTGCTGGCACTGGCAACGACGCTGCCAGCACTGGCACAGGCCACCCCACAGAACCCGACCAGCCCTGCTGCCAGCACCGAGGCGGCTCCTGCAGTACCGGCGCCTTCGGCTCCGGCTGCCAGCGGTGCCCGTGCCCGCGCCGATGCCGCCGCTACCGCCACCCTGGCCGCGCTGCTGCCGCACCTGGCCGCCAGCGACACCATTCCGTTGATGGATCGTTCGGCCATGTTTGCCGGCGACCTCGGCCGCCTGATGGCCGCCTACGACGCCGGCCAGGGCCTCCCGGCCAACGCCGAGGGCGAATCCAGCGGCAAGAGCCAGTCACTGCTCACCCGCGCGATGTCCCTGCTGGGCACGCCCTACCGCTGGGGTGGCAGCTCACCGGAAAGCGGTTTTGACTGCTCCGGGCTGGTCAGCTACGTCTTCCGTACCGCGCTGGGCATCGAGTTGCCGCGGGTCTCGCGCGACATGGCCAGCATCACCAATGGCAAGGCCATTGAGCGCAGCGCCTTGAATGTCGGTGACCTGGTGTTCTTTGGCCGCAACGGCAAGCGCGTTGACCATGTCGGTATCTATGTCGGCGAAGGCCGCTTCCTGCATGCCCCCAGCCGCGGCAAGGACGTGCGCGTGGACAGCATGGCCAACGGCTACTGGAGCGGCAAGTTCCTCTCTGCACGCCGCGTTGACATGTAAACAGACGCTTCACTGTGATTAACGGGCCGCGCTTGCGCGGCCTTTTTTATGGCGTATGGTTGATGGTCATCACAGATTTCCAGGCCATGGCGTCAGCATCGCCTTTCGCTGCTGCCGTGGCATCCGGGTAACCGGCTTGTATATGGCAATTGGGGGAGTGAGATGGCTGCAGTGATGCAGGAAGCTCCACGCTGCCTGATCTGGTTCGGGCAGTGTCCACACAGCACTCGGCTGTTACTGGCCGCCGAGGGTTGGGCGTTGCGCGAGCAGCCGCAAAACCAACCCTTCTCCCTGGGCCTGCGTGGCCAGGACCATGTTGCCCTGCTGTTTGACCTGCGCCAGAGCAGCATCGAGGCCCTGCCCTCCTTGCTCGATTGCCTGGCCAGCAGCCCCAACCTGCCCAGCCTGTGCCTGTTGCCCGAAGGCGATGCCGGCAAGCATCAGCCCTGGCGGGCATTGAGCCGGCAATGCAGCCTGGTGCTGCAGGCTCCGCTGCAACAGCAGCAGCTGGTGGACGGGCTGCAGGCCCTGCTGGTCAATGGCAGCGAATCCGGCCACACCCCGCTGGACAAGCTCATCGGGCAGAGCCCGGCGATGCTGACCACCCGCGGCACCGTGCGCAAATATGCACCGGTGGATCTACCGGTGCTGATCACCGGGCAAACCGGCACCGGCAAGGAACTGGCCGCCCACGCCCTGCACAGCCTCAGCGCCCGTTGCCAGCAACCGATGGTGGCGATCAACTGCGGCGCGATCCCCGCCTCGCTGGTGCAGTCCGAATTGTTCGGCCACGAGCGCGGGGCCTTCACCGGCGCCAACAGCCGCCGTCTGGGCCTGTTCGAGCACGCCAATGGCGGCACCGTTTTCCTGGATGAAGTCGGCGATCTCCCCGCCGATGCACAGACCGCGTTGTTGCGCGTGCTGCAGCAAGGCACGCTGGAACGGATCGGCAGCCATACACCGGTCAAGGTCAATGTGCGGGTGATTGCCGCCACCCACATCGACCTGGAAAGCGCCGTCAGTGCAGGACGTTTCCGCAGCGATCTGTATTACCGGCTCAATGTGCTGCGGCTGCACTTGCCGCCACTGGCCGAGCGTGGACAGGACATCATGCTGCTGGCCGAGCATGCCCTGCAGGATTTCCGCCAACGCCACCGCAGCCGGGCGCGCGGCTTCAGCCCTGAGTGCGTGGCGGCAATGAACCACTGGCCGTGGCCGGGCAACGTGCGCGAGCTGATCAACCGCATCCAGCGTGCGGCGGTGATCTGCGAAAGCGAATGGATCCAGCCGCAGGAGATGGAGCTGCCCGCCGCTGGCGGCGCGACCACGGCCAATGCCAGTACCCATGCTGCCGGCGGCATCCTGGATGATGCGCGCCGCCTGGCCGAGCGTCAGGCCCTGCTCGGCTGCCTGCAGGAAAACGATTTCAACATCAGCGCCACCGCACGTTCGATGGGCCTGTCGCGGGTGACGATCTACCGGCTCTGCCGCCGGCATGCGATCCAGCGGCAGATGCCCTGAGCGGCCAGCGGCCGGCCTAGAACGCGTAAGGCAGTTTGAAGGTCAGGCTGAAATCGGGTGCATCCGGGCTCAGGCCGACCCCGAGCTGGGTCACCAGGGTCGCGCGCCGATTGATCGCATAGGTCATGCCCAGGTTCAGGGTGCCGGCATTGCCATCGCTGCCAATCACCTTCATCCATTCACCGCCGCGGTAGCGGGTCTTGGCGCGTGCGCTGAAGCGGCCGCTGTAGGACAGGCTCAGGCTGGTGCGTTCGTTGAAGGCAAACGCCAGCCCGGCACCGGCGTAGAACACATTGCCCAGCTTCACGTCACCGGGGTTGATCGTGTCCGGGTTCGAATCCAGGTCATCAAAGCTGGCGCGCCGGGAATAGATGTAGCCGACGTTGGCAAACAGGATCGCCGGGTCGGCGGTCTTGACCATCGACAGCCCGACGTTGGCCTGCCAGACACCATTGCCGGTGGGCTGGCGGCCGGGCACGGCAAAGCGGATGAAGTCATCGTCATCGCGCTCGATCACCTTCCAGTCCACGCCATAGGGCTCGCGCCCGGTCGGTGCGGTGATGCCGGCGGTGAGCACGGTTTCCGGCCAGCGCTCGCGTTCTGCGAACAGCTTGACGTTGGCACTCAGGCTCATATCGCCCAGGCCACCGCCGGACGAGCTTTCCTGGGCGATCGCCGCCGCCGAGCCGCCGGCACCGCCTTTCTGGTACACCGTCTTGCGCTCGATCCACGGCACTTCGGCATTCAGGGTCAGCCGCGGGGTCAGCCCCCAGCGCGCGGCCAGGCTTAACGTAGCGCTATCCGATTCAACGTTCTCGATGCCGATATTGCCCAGGAAGATCGCATCCAGGGCCAGAAAACCGTTGAGGGTGAGCTGCTTGCGGTCATACCGGGCATAGCTCAGGCCCGCTTCCACGCTGAGCCGGCGGTTGAACAATGCCGACTGCTGCTGTTTGACATCCTCCACGCTGCGCAGGGCCTGGCTGCGTGCCTGTTCGGCCTCCTGTGCCGTGCCGGCCTGGCCGGCGGACTCGACATTGCCGGCCGCCACCGCATCTGCTGGCGGCGACGGGGCTGCGACCGCGGCAGCGGCCTGCGCCGCTGGCGCCTGGGCGGCCGGCATCGCGGCCACCCGCCCACCCAGCCGTGACTGCAGGGCCTGCACCTGCATGTCCAGTTCGCGCAGCCGTCGCACTTCCTGGGCGTAGCTGGCCTTGAGTGCCTCCAGCTGCGAGAGCAAGGCCTGCATCTGCTCCTCGCTGTCGGCATCGTGCTGTCCTGCCGGACCGGGGGTGGGCTGCCCGTCCTGCGCCATCGCGCGGTGGGTAAACAAGCCCAGACTAACCAGCGCCGCCATCGCCAGTGGTTTCATGGATATGCCCTCATCAGTCATGGTGCTGCCTGGCCGCTGACGCGGTCAGGGCCCACCGATCGGCCCAAGGCCACGGCTGCTCGCCAGTGCCTGGGCCACGTTTTGTGTCAGCGAAACGCCATTGCTCATCGGCGTGCGTACCACCTCCATGCGCAGCTGGTTGCTGACCCAGCTGCCATCGCTGCCCAGGGCCACGGCCTGGCCGATCTGGCCATTGCCCAGCCACTGCCGGACCTGGCCCTGCCCGGCCAGCTGCAGCAGCACGCCGGCACGCTGGCCATCGACATAGGCCTGGACGCTGGCAGGGCCAGCCTGTTGATCCAGCGCCAGCGGTCCCTGTTCGGCTCCAGCTTCGCCGGGGTTGCCATCACGGACGATCAGCAACGCCTGGTTGCTGACCCGGTTGCCATCGCCGGCCAGCTGTACCGCCTGTACGAAACCATCGACATTGGCCAGGCCCGCACTGTCGATATGGCGGACGCTGCCGCCGTTGAGTGCGACGCTGCTGCTGTCGTCATAGCCGATGCTGATGGTGGGCTGGTAACTGAAGCGGGGACTGCCGGAGCGAAGGTCAAAGTTCAGCTGCAGGCCGGCATTGAGCTGCTGGCCGTCGGCACTGTGCCATTGCGAAATCAGGCTCACGCCAAACCACGCCACGGCATTGCCGGCCAGGGTGTAACGGCCGCGCATCGCGGCCAGTTCGGCATCGGTGATCTCCTGCAGGCGTGGTCTGTCGGCCCTGTTTTCGGCCTGGGCGCCGGTACTGGCCAACAGGCCCAGCAACAGCCACCCGCTTGTCTTGCTGCTCATGCGCTTGGCGCGGCACGCGTTCATCGCGTTGACTCCTCATCAACTGATCAAAACAGGTCGGCATGGCTGAAACCAAAATCCAGCAGCTCGGCCTCACTGAGCGGTCGCACCCCCTGGCGCGCCAACAGGCTGCGCGCACTGGGACGCTGGACCGGTTGCAACAGCACGGTGTTGCGATCAAAGCCGGAGCCGATCACCACAAACACCGCACGTGACGGCCACGCCGCCATGAATTCCTCGACACTGAGACTGCGGTTGCCCAGGATCGGATCGGCCACCTCCACGGTGTCGCCATGGACCTGCTTGAGGACCACGAAATGCCGGAAACCGGCCACATCCATCAGGGCCAGGGCCGGCACCCGCAACGCGCGCAGGCGCTGCTCGTTGATCCGGTAACCCCGTCCGCGCATGCCCAGCGACTGCACATAACGCTTGATGTCCAGCAGTGAAAAACCACGCTGTGCGACCACTTCCGGATCGGCCACGCCCAGCAGGCCCTGGATCACCGTGTCTTCATCGGCATCCAGGCCGTAGCCATAACGCAGGATCGTCGCCAGCGAGGCGGCACCGCAGCTGTAATCGGTCTGTTGCCGCACCAGGTTGGCGTAACGGCGCTGCTGCATGCTCTGTACCGGTGCCTGGTACAGCGCGCCATTGGGCAGCACACCGGAAAAACTCACCAGCTGGGCCAGGGCCAGCCCGGGCCACAGCAACATGGCGATCACCGCGTAGCGCATCATCCTTCCGCTCCCGAGAAGACAGGTACCCCAGCCCCCGGGGGAGTGGGAACTGGAGTACCCCGATTCCCAGTGTCTGGCGGAGACCCCGGGTTTCAGCTGTTGAAGGGAAACAACCCCGCCATTCCCTTGCCGGCGTTACTTGCCGGCGTTACTCGCCGCCGCCACCGCCACCGCCGGTGGAGGGTTGCGCCACCGCCAGTGCCAGGCTGTTGGCCTGCAGGTTGCCGGTGCCGGAGGCGACGTTGACGCCGATGTTGCCCGAGGCATTGGCAAAGGCCGCGCCACTCAGGCCGGCGGCATTGGTGGCATACACCGCGATGAAGTCGGTGGTGGTCACCGTGCCGGTCAGGCTGGCCTGCAGGTCAGCGGTGCCCAGCTCCTCATACGCCAGGGTGCCCTCCTCGTCGGTATCCCAGGCCATGCCACCGACGCCAGGACGGTTCGGGTTGGCGACCGCACCCTGCGTATCGATATCCCAGTCGCTGTGACCATCGGGATTGCCGCCGGTATGGCGGTTGCCGGTCCAGTTGTCCACGTAGAAGTTGGTCTTCTGGTAGGAATTGCCGCTGCCGGCATAGTCGCCGCTGCCGCTGCTGCTGGTGGTGCCGGCAACCGTGCCGCCCAGCGAGATCTGGGTGGTGGAGGTCACTTCATCGAAGTAGCCCATGTTGCCGACCGAGTTGCCGCTGGAGGTCTGGTTGGAGCTGATCGAGGACTGCGCATAGGCACTGGTGGCCACCGAGGCTGCCAACGCATTTTTCTGCTCGTTGTTGTTGCCGGCAGCGACGTTGACACCGATGTTGCCGGCCGCGCCGTTGAAGGCATTGCCCGACAGGCCGGCGGCGTTGGTCACGCCCATGTTCATCGTGGTGTTGCCCGAACCATGCTGGTTGACGAACACCTCGGCATCGGCCAGGCCGAAGCTGAAGGAGGCATCGGCTGCCGACAGCGAGGCAGCGTTGTCCTGGGTGTTGTTGTCACCGGAGGCAACGTTGAAACCCAGGTTGCCCGACGCATTGGCGGCGACGTCATCGCTGATGGCCGCATCGTTGGCCAGCAGGCTGTTCATCGCATTGTTGCCGGTGATGCTCTGGCGGTTGTCGACCACCGCAATGGCGGCCGAGTCGATCTGGATATCGCCGCTGATGGTCGGATCACCGGAGAAGGCGATATCCGAGCTCAGCGACAGATCCTTGCGCAGACGGACCCCGACTTCGTGGTCATTCACCTCACGGCGCACATCGGTATTGCTGTTCTCGGTGTGCTGGATATCGGTGTTGCGGTCGATATCACTGGTTTCGCGATGGGTACGCACGACATGGCGCTGGTCGTGGTCATAGCGCATGTTCATCTCGGTATTGAGTTCAGTGTTGATCTCGGTGTTGATCTCGGTGTTGATGTCCGGACCACGCGGGTGTGACGGGCCCGGCGAGCGGGCATAGGCGGCCGGTGCGGCGATCACGGCAGCAACGGCCAGGGCAACAGCATGTTTGCGGTACGTCGTGTTCATGATTTTCTCTCTCGTTGACAGTTGGTACTACGACAAACGGCCTGGGTTGGTCACGGTCCGGTCTGCACATGGAGCCCCAGGCGGTTCTCCACGACATTCAATGACCCGGCGATCTGATTCAGTTGCAGCACACCGCTGTAACCACGCAGTGCCTGCGCACCGACCATGGCTTCACGTACCCCCGCCGCCGTGAGACGACGCGCGGTGTTGTTGCCCGGTGCCGGCAGCGGTGTGGCGGCCTGGGCCGGTTCCTGGCTGTGCGCCAGCTGCGCGGCAGCGACCACGCCGACCAGGTTGCGCTGGGCATTGGCCTGGCCACTGGCCTGGTTGATCGAGGCCAGGCCACTGCCGCCCTGCAGTACCTGCCCAGACAGCTCGGCCCGGGCCAGCAGCGGTGTATCCAGGTTGATGTGGTCATCGACGCGCTGCTGGACCTGCAGCGCGGTCTGCGCCTGCGGGCCGGAAGCCAGGGCATGGCCGTTGTATTGCAGGTTCAGGTCACCCGCGGCCTGGTTGAGCTTGATCGAGCCATTGGCGCCGGCCAGCACCTGCCCATCCAGGCGGCTGTTGGTCAGATAGCCCAGCATCTGGCTGTAACCATCCGCAGGAGCGGCTGTGGTCTGCGCCAGCGCCAGCCCGGGCAGGCACAGCCCCAGGGCGAGCAGGCAGGCGCCAGACCGGCAGCGCACAACGAAGCGCTTCATGGCCCGCCTCCCGGCCTGCCCGGTTGGCCGACCGGAAACTGCGCCAGCGCGCTGCGGATCGGCTCGGCAATATTGCCGGTGGCCCGCCCAATGGCCCCGGTCGGGCCGGTAATCGCCCCGCTCAGACGATCCCCCGACAGCACGCCATTGCGCCCGACCACCCGGCCCAGGCTGTTGCCCAGGGCCTGCCCGGTGATCTGGCTGACCGTGCTGGAGGCGGCCGCCATCGACGGCGGTGTACTGGCCCCCAGATCGGCGTAGTCCTGTTCGTCCAGCTCCTGCATGCCATCGGGCGTACCCAGGGTCTGGGCAAGCTCACGCTGGGGCGAAGGGTCGGCAATCAGGGCCATCCCCGGTGGCTGCTGGCGGTAAGCGGTGCGGGCGCTGACATCGCGCAGCAGCACCATTTCACCCGGACGCGGCGTTACCCCTTGGCGCGCCCCGGAGGCCTGTGCTGGCACAGCGGCCAGCAGCAGTGCCGTGCTGGCAGCGGCAATCAAACAGTGGCGGTATGCAGACATCCTGGCGGCTCCGATGACAACTCACCAGAACCGAAGCAGTAACCGTGCCAACTTTAAATATCTTTTTATTTCAACAGCTTGCAATGAAAATGGACACGAACGCAGTGTTCACTGGCGGTAACGCCAGCTGAAGCAGGCCCCGCCATTCATGTCGCAGAAAGGGACGCAGAGCCCTGTCCGGCCGGGGCCCGGAGGCGCTGTAACAGCCCTGTTACACCCCCTGTTACAGCGTTACCCCGGCGGCAACAGGGCAATGAAAAAGCCGCCTTGCGGCGGCTTTGCGGGTAATCCCAACGGCCAGCGGCCGATCACCCGGCCGGGTCGGCCGGGCTCCCGCCCGCAGCACGCGCGCGCTGGTACTGGGCGGTATCCAGCAGGCCGGTCTCGCGGGCCACGATCACCGGCACCAGCATCTGGCCGGTGACATTGGTCATCGTGCGCATCATGTCCAGGATGCGGTCGATCGCCAGCAGGTAGCCGATCACCTCCAGCGGCAGGTTGGCCGCACTGAGCACCACGGTGGCCATCACCACCGCCGTGCCCGGCACTCCGGCGGTACCGAAGCTGCCCAGTACCGAGGCGATCAGGATCACCACGTACTGCTCCGGGCTGAGCGGGATGCCGGTGTACTGGGCGATGAAGATCGCGCACAGCGCCGGGAAGATCGCCCCGCAGCCGTCCATCTTGATGCTCGCCCCCAGCGGCACGGCAAAGGCGGCGTAATCCTTGTTGACCCCGAGGTTGTCGGTGATCGAGCGCATCGCCACCGGCATCGCGGCAAAGCTGGAGGAGCTGACAAAGGCCACCTGCATGCCGGGGCCGGCGCCACGGAAGAACTTCAGCGGGTTCAAGCCATGGGCCAGCAGCAGCCCGCCGTAGACCACCACGATGTGCAGCGCGCAGGCCAGGTACAGCGCGATCACGAAATTGCCAAACGGCAGCAGCTTCTCGAACCCGTAGCTGCCGACCAGGCCGGCAATCAGGCCGAAGGTGCCGATCGGGGTCAGCTGCAGCACGAAGCGGGTGACCTGGATCATCATCTCGGCCAGCTGGCCGACCAGCTGGCGGGCCAGGCTGACCTTCTCGCCCAGCTTGACCATCGCAAAGCCGAGCAGGCCGGCAAAGAAGATCACCGGCAGGATCGAGCCCCGCCCGGCGGCCAGCACGGTGTCACCGGCGGCGCTGACCTTGGTGCCGATGCCGCTCATCGCATACACCACATTGGAGGGCACGATATCCAGCAGCACCCGGCCGATTGACGGCACCTCGCGCCGGGTCCAGGCCGGGTCCGGGGCCAGTGCGCTCATGCCCACGCCCGGTTGCAGCACGCTGCCCACGGCAAAGGCCACGCAGACCGCCAGCGCGGCGGTGACCACGAACCAGAAGAAGGTACGCGTCCCCAGCGCAGCCACCGACTGCTGCCCGTGCAATGAGGACACTGCATTGATCACCGCAAAGAACACCAGCGGCACGGCGATCATCTTGATCAGGGTGACATACAGCTCGCCCAGCGGACCGAACCAGTCCTGGGCGGCGGGCCCCAGCGCCCAGCCGGCCAATGCACCAAGCACGAAACCGGCAGCCACGCGCTGCCAGAAAGGGCGGCCCAGCCAGGCCTTGAGCAGATTCATCGGGAGGGTCCTTGTTGCAGGCGATGCACGATACCGCATGACCGGCGGCATCAGGTCGTCATTTATGGAACAGCGCTGTATCACCACTGTCGTCGAACCGGCTCATAATGGGCATCCCCTGATTGATCGTGATGCCATGTCCCGCTCCACGTTGTTGGCAACCGCCCTGTCGACCCTGCTGCTCAGCGCCTGCGCCAGCAGTCCTGCCACCCCCGCCGCGGCTGCAACCAGCCAGCCAGGTGCACTCACCGTCGATGTGCCGGCCATCAGCCGCCCACAGGGTGAAACCGCGCAGTGGTGGTATCGCCACGGCGCCGCCGAAGCGGCCGCACGCGGCGCGATGAGCGGACAGGCGAAGAATGTGATCGTCTTCCTCGGCGATGGCATGAGCCTGACCACGGTGGCTGCCGCCCGCATTTTCGAAGGCCAGCGCGCTGGCGCCCCGGGCGAGGAGAACCTGCTGAGCTGGGAGCGTTTCCCGGCCACCGCGTTTGCCAAGACCTACAACACCGATGCGCAGACCCCCGACTCGGCCGGCACCATGACCGCGATTGCCTCCGGGGTGAAGACCCATATGGGCGCGATCGGTGTCGCCGCAGGCAAGCGCACCGACTGCGTCGATTCGCTGCGCAAGCCGGTACTGAGCTGGCTGCAGCTGGCCGATGCTGCCGGCCTGGGCACCGGCATCGTCACCACCGCCCGCCTGACCCACGCCACCCCGGCAGCCACCTATGCGCACAGCCCGGAACGCAACTGGGAAGCCGGCGTCCCGGCCCAGGCCCAGGCCGAAGGCTGCCGCGACATCGCCCAGCAGCTGCTCGATGCCCCGCGCTACGGCCGTGGCCCGCAGGTGCTGCTGGCCGGCGGCCGCAGCTACTTCACCCCGACCGGCGAGGCCGATCCGGAATACCCGCAGCAGCACGGCCGGCGTACCGATGGCCGCAATCTGATCAGCGAATGGCAGGCGGCCAATCCGGCCGGCCGTTATGTCTGGAACAAGGAGCAGTTCATGGCCCAGGCTGCCACTGCCCCCGCCGTGCTTGGCCTGTTCGAGCCGGACCACATGCAGTACGAGCATGACCGCGCCCAGGACGGCGCCGGCGAGCCCTCGCTGGCGGAGATGACCCGCGCCGCGATTACCAACCTGTCGCGCAACCCGGAAGGGTTCGTGTTGCTGGTGGAAGGCGCGCGGATCGACCATGCCAACCACGCAGGCAATGCCTACCGCGCACTGAGCGACACCATCGCCCTGTCCGATGCGGTGCGCGCCGCGGCCGAGGCCACCGACGAGAGCGAAACCCTGATCATCGTCACCGCCGACCACTCGCATACGCTCAATTTCGTCGGCTACCCGGCCCGCGGCAATGACATCCTGGGCAAGGTCCAGGACTTTGGCGGTGAGGATGGCGACGGCCCGCTGCAGCTGGCGCGTGATGCGATGGGCCTGCCCTACACCACGCTCAGCTATGCCAATGGCCCCGGCTATACCGGCGCCAGCGGGCACCAGCCGGCCGGACCGAAGACCCATCCGCACCGCGCCCGCGGTGTGGTCGCCGCCACCGGCCGCCCGGACCTGACCCGGGTCGACACCGCCCATCCGGACTACATGCAGGAAGCGCTGGTGCCGATGACCAGCGAAACCCATGGCGGTGAGGATGTCGGCGTCTGGGCCCGCGGCCCGGGCAGCCACTCGCTGCATGGCACGCTGGAGCAGAACAGCCTGCACCACGTGATCATCCAGGCCACCCCGCGGCTGCGCCAGGCGCTGTGCCAGGCCGGCAACTGCGACAGCAATGGCGTCCCGGTGACCCTGCCCCGGCTGCAGCAGTTCCAGCGCCCGGCGGCCCAGCCGTAACGCGCTGCCACTACCGCTGATGCAGCTGCGGCATCAGCGGTCACCACGCCACGCCCCGCCTGCCATGCCACTGCCGCCGCTACCGCCGCCACCGCCTGTCGCTGCACCGCTGGTGGTCGGCTTCAGCGGCGGGCTTGATTCCACCGTGCTGTTGCACTGGCTGGTGGCCGATCCGGCCATCGGCAGGCGTGGCCTGCGCGCGATCCATATCCATCACGGCCTGCAGGCGCAGGCCGATGACTGGGCCGACCACTGCCAGCAGCTCGCTGCGCAGTGGCAGCTGGAGCTGCAGGTCATCCGTGTCCAGGTGGACAACCACGGCCAGGGCATGGAAGCCGCCGCGCGCGATGCCCGCCGCCAGGCCTTCATCCACGCCCTGCGCGCCGGTGAGCAGCTGGTGCTGGCCCATCACCGCGAGGACCAGGCCGAAACCTTCCTGCTGCGCGCGCTGCGTGGCTCCGGTTGCGATGGCCTGGCGGCGATGCAGCCCTGGAGCCGGATCGGCCCACACCCGCTGTGGCGGCCACTGCTGGACTACAGCCGGCAACAGCTGCACCGCTACGCGCAGGCACACGCATTGCGCTGGATTGATGATCCGAGCAATGCCGACACGGATTTTGACCGCAACTTCCTGCGCCAGCAGGTGCTGCCGCTGCTGGCCCGGCGCTGGCCGCACGCCAGCCAGGCGCTGGCCGGCAGTGCCGCACGCTGCGCCCAGGATGCGCAGTTGCTTGCCCTGCACGACCAGCAGCTGCTGGCACAGCTGGCCGGCCGTCACGATTACCTGCCGATCAACGCCCTCACCGCACTGGCCAGCAACCAGCGCGCCCGGCTGATCCGGGCCTGGCTGCGCCAGCGCGGGGCCCCGCCCCTGCCCGGCCAGCAGCATCAGCGGCTGGACCAGCAGGTGCTGGCCAGCGCGCATGACCGCCAGGCCCGGGTGAGCTGGGCCGGTGGCTGGCAGTTGCGCCGCTGGCGCGACCAGCTGCACCTGCTGGCACCCGCACCGGCGCTGGACCCGGGCTGGCAGGCCAGCTGGGATGGCCGCCAGCCCTTGCCGCTGCCCGATGGCAGCGTCTGGCAGCTGCACGGCGCCCCCGGTTTTTCGCGGGTGCTGCAGGTACGCCTGCGCCAGGGTGGTGAGCGTCTGCGTCTGCCTGGGCGTACCCATGCCACGGCGCTGAAGGATTGCCTGCAGCAGGCCCACCTGCCGCCGTGGCAACGCCTGTCGCTGCCCCTGCTGTGGGATGGGGACGAACTGCTGGCCGCCGGTGATGCGCTGCTGGCACAGGGTTTTTCCCCGCCACGGGTAGCGGCCGGTGCCTGTCTGCAGCGCTGCTGGCCAACGGCGGATTGACCCCACCCGGCCAGCCGCCCACACTGGCGGCCATGACCAAGAAGTCTTCTCCCCCCCCCTCCCCGGTTGCCCAGTTCGAGCAGTCCCTGCAGGAACTGGAGCAACTGGTCACCACCCTGGAAGCCGGCGAACTGCCGCTGGAACAGTCACTGGACGCCTATGCGCGTGGCGTCGGCCTGTACCGCCAGTGCCAGCAGGCGCTGGAACAGGCCCAGCTGCGGGTGAACCTGCTCAACGATCCGGCCCAGCCCGACACCGCCGTCGCTTTCGATCCTCCCAGCGCATGACTACCGACGATCTGCTGGAACAATGGCGCGCCCGTGTCGAACAGGCGCTGGAAGCTGCCCTGCCCGCCGCCGCACAGTCACCGCAACGCCTGCACCAGGCCATGCGCCACTCGGTACTGGGCGGTGGCAAGCGCCTGCGTCCGCTGCTGGTGTATGCCGCCGGCCGCTGTACCGGTGCCGATATCGCCCGGCTCGATGCCCCGGCCGCGGCAGTGGAACTGGTCCATGCCTATTCGCTGGTGCATGACGACCTGCCGGCCATGGATGACGATGCGCTGCGTCGTGGCCAGCCGACCACCCATATCGCCTTTGACGAGGCCAGCGCGATCCTCGCCGGCGATGCGCTGCAGGCGCTGGCCTTCGAGCTGCTGGCCCACGCCGATGTCGATCCCGGCATCGCCGTTGGCTGGCTGCGCTCGCTCAGTGCCGCGGCCGGTGCCGCCGGCATGTGCGGTGGCCAGGCGCTGGATATCGCCGCTACCGGCACCGGCCAGGACCAGGCCGGGCTGGAACGGATGCACGGCCTGAAGACCGGCGCGCTGATCCGCAGTGCGGTACACATGGGTGCGCTGGCCGGCAGCGATGATGCAGCCATCCTGGACGGGCTGGACCGTTTTGCCGAGCTGCTCGGCCTGGCCTTCCAGGTGCGCGATGACATCCTGGACATCGAGGCCGACAGCGCCACCCTGGGCAAGACCGCCGGCAAGGACCAGGCCCAGGACAAATCCACCTACCCGGCCCTGCTTGGCCTGGACGGTGCACGCCAGTACCTGGTGCAGCTGGAAACGCAGATGCTGCACTGCCTGCAGGCCCATGGCGACAACGCCGATGCGCTGCGCGCCCTGGCACGCCTGGCCGTGCACCGCCGGCACTGAGCCAACACGCCAGCGCAACAAAAAGCCCGGTCACTGACCGGGCTTTTTGCTTGCTGCAATGATCGATTACTTGATCAGGCGGACCGCAAACGGGTAGCGGTAATACTCGCCCTTCTGCGCGGCCAGGCCGGCCATGATCGACAGCACGATGCAGGCGACCCACGCGGCCAGGTTGATCAGCACGCCGATCAGGATCAGGCTCAGGATGGTGCCGATGATGTAGACACCGAGCAGGGTCAGCTGGAAGTTCAGCGCTTCCTTGGACTGGTCGTTGAGGAAGGCCTTGTTCGGGTTGTCCTTGTTCACCAGCCAGACGATCAGCGGCACGACGAAACCGAGCAGGATGCCCGACAGGTGCACCAGCAGGGCAAGGGTATTGTCATCACCGCTGTTGGTCGGCGGCGGCGGGGTCTGGTTTTCGTACGAAGTCATGGCATTCCCTGGAGGTTGGTTATGACGGATGGAAAGTCACGGTCGCGGCTGCAGGTCCCCCTGCGCGACTGGCGACAAGCATACTCAATGATTGCCGGCCACGGTCATCTGATCGACCAGAATCGAGCCGACCTGCACCGAGGAACGTGGATCCACATCCTCGCCGACGGCAACGATGCGCTGGAACATCTGGCGCAGGTTGCCGGCAATGGTGACGCCATCGACCGGATAACAGATTTCGCCATTCTCGACCCAGAAGCCGGCCGCGCCGCGCGAATAGTCGCCGGTCACGCCATTGACGCCCTGGCCCATCAGTTCGGTGACCAGAAAACCGCGCCCCATCTGCGCGGCCATCTGCAGCAGCCCCGGGGCATTGGCGCGTACCTGCAGGTTGTGCACGCCGCCGGCATTGCCGGTGGTCTGCAGGCCGAGCATGCGCGCCGAATAACTACCCAGCACATAGCGCTGCAGCACGCCGCCATCGACCAGCATCGAATCACGCGTGGCCACGCCCTCGGCATCGAAAGCGGTCGAACGCCAGCCACGCGCCAGCAGTGGCCGTTCCTCGATCGCAAACCACGGCGGCAGCAGCGCCTGGCCAACGCTGTCGAGCAGGAAACTGGCGCGGCGGTAGAGCGCACCACCGGAAACGGCCGCGACCAGATGCGCGATCAACGAACGTGAGACTTCCGGTGCAAACAGCACCGGCATCTGTGCGGTAGGCAGCGAACGCGGCGCCAGCCGCTCCAGCGTGCGCTGGGCCGCCTTCTGCCCGACCGCCTGAGGCTGCCACAGGTCGGCAAAGGCCAGCGCGGCGCTGTACCAGCCATCGCGCTGCATGCCATCACCGCTGCCGGCGATCAGCGCACAGCTCAGTGAATGGCTGGAGCTGCGCTCGCGGCCGACAAACCCGTGCGAGTTGGCATACACCGCCAGGCTGGTGTTGCTCGACACCCCGGCGCCATCGGAATTGCTGATCCGGCCATCGAATTCGCGCCCGGCCTGTTCACAGGCCAGTGCCAGCGCCAGCGCCTGGTCGGCATCGGGTGCGGCCGGGTGCCAGGTATCCAGGTCGGGAAACTGGCTGGCCATCAGCGCCGGATCGGCCAGCCCGGCGGCCGGGTCGGCCTCGGTGTAGCGTGCGATCGCGCAGGCCTGGGCAACGGTGGCCTCGATGCTGGCATCGGCCAGGTCGGCGGTGGAGGCACTGCCGCGGCGCTGGCCGAAATACACCGTGATCGCCAGCCCGCGGTCGCGGCTGGACTGCACCGTCTCCACCTGGCCGAGGCGGACATTGACCTCCAGCCCACTGTCTTCATTGCAGCTGACCTCGGCCTGGCTGGCACCAAGCTGGCGGGCACGCTCGAGCATGCGCTGGGCGGTATCGGCCAGCTGTTCCAGGCGCTGGGCGCTGTCATCGGCCTTGGCCGTGTTCAGGGCGATCGGGTTCAATGCTTTATCCTGTGTGCTTGGGCCCGGCACCGGCCAGGCCATGATTTCTGGAAAGTTTGACGATGCGTGGACGTGACGAAGAAACCGGTGAGTACCGTGATATCAGCCGCAGCGAAAACCGCCGCCAGGCGCTGGAGGTACTGGCCCTGGGCGAGCAGCTGGTCGGGCTGACCCCGGCGCAGCTGGCCAAGCTGCCGATTCCCGAGGACCTGATGCCGCACATCGAGTACACCAAGCGCATCACTTCCCACGGTGCGCGCAAGCGCCAGCTGGCCTTTCTGGCCAAGCAGATGCGCCGCGAAAGCGATGAAGCGCTGCAGGCCATCCGCGACGTGCTCGATGCCTCCAGCGAAGTGAGCCGGCGCGAAGTGGCGCAGATGCACCGGGTGGAACAGTGGCGCGAGCGCCTGCTGTCCCAGGGCGATGCCGCGCTGGCCGAGCTGATTGCACAGTTCCCCGACGCCGACCGCCAGCAGCTGCGTACGCTGGTGCGCAACGCGCTGGCCGAAAAAGCCCGCAACAAACCGCCGCGCGCCTTCCGCGAGCTGTTCCAGGTACTGCGTGAGCTGCTGGCCAGCGGCGCGGCCGACGGCCTGGCCGATGCCGCCGATCTGGACACGCCGCCGGAAGACACCGACGAAGCCGAGGCTGAATTCGACTTCGACGACCTCAGCGACGAGGACCTGCTGGACGACTGATCCGGCCACGGCGGCGCCTCAGGCCTGGGTGCCGCCGACGGTCAGGCCTTCGATCAGCAACGACGGCTGGCCGACCCCGACCGGCACGCTCTGTCCGTCCTTGCCGCAGATGCCCACGCCGGCATCCAGTGCCAGGTCGTTGCCGACCATGCGCACCTTCTGCATCGTTTCCGGGCCGTTGCCGATCAGGGTCGCGCCCTTGACCGGCGCGGTGACCTTGCCATCCTCGATCAGGTAGGCCTCGGTGGCCGAGAACACATACTTGCCCGAGGTGATGTCGACCTGGCCGCCGCCAAAATTCACTGCCAGCAGGCCGCGCTTGACCGAGGCGATCATTTCCTCGCGGGTGTGCTGGCCGGCCAGCATGTAGGTGTTGGTCATCCGCGGCAGGGTCAGGTGCGCGAACGACTCGCGGCGGCCATTGCCGGTCGGCGCCATGCCCATCAACCTGGCGTTGTGGCTGTCCTGCATGTAGCCGACCAGGCGGCCATCCTCGATCAGTGTGGTGCACTGGGTCGGCTGGCCCTCGTCATCGATGTTGAGCGAGCCACGACGCCCTTCCAGGGTGCCGTCATCGACGATGGTCACGCCCTTGGCGGCCACCTGCTCGCCGATCCGGCCAGCGTAGACACTGGTGCCCTTGCGGTTGAAATCGCCTTCCAGGCCATGCCCCACCGCCTCGTGCAGCAGTACCCCGGGCCAGCCGGCGCCCAGCACCACCGGCATCACCCCGGCCGGGGCCGGGATCGCCTCCAGGTTGACCAGCGCCTGGCGCAGCGCTTCATCGGCCAGCCCTTCCGGACGGCCATCGGCAAACAGCCCGGCATAGCCGTAGCGGCCACCACCACCGGCATAGCCGGATTCACGCCGGCCGTTGGCCTCGACAATCACCTGCACGTTCAGCCGCACCAGCGGCCGGATGTCGGCGCCGAGCACCCCATCGGAACGGGCCACCAGCACGGTGTCCACGCCCCCGGACAGGCTGACCATCACCTGCTGCACGCGCGGGTCGGCCGCACGCAGGTAGCCATCGAGCCGGCGCAGCAGCGCCACCTTGTCGGCGTTGTCCATGCCATCGATCGGGTCCAGTGCCGGATACAGGGCACGCCCGGCGCGGTTGGCCAGCGCATGCGCGCGGGCGGTGTTGCCGCTGCGCGCAATCGCCCGTGCCGAGCGTGCCGCTTCCAGCAGGGCCGGGCTGGCAATGTCGTCGGAATAGGCAAAACCGGTCTTTTCACCGGCAATCGCGCGTACGCCCACGCCCTGCTCGATGGAGTGGGCGCCGTCCTTGATGATGCCGTCCTCCACGCTCCAGCTCTCGCGCCGGGCATGCTGGAAATACAGGTCGCCAAAGTCGATACCCGGTCCGAGCAGCTGGCCAAAGGCCGCGTGCAGGCGATCCAGATCCAGGCCGGCCGGTACCAGCAAACGGTCCTGCGCCAGGCAGAGCATGTTGTCTGTCATCTCACTCTCGTGTTGTTTCAAGGAGCGCTGCATCGTCAGGCGCCGCGACCGGGCTGACCACACTGCGCGGGGTATGTCGTTCGATCACCTGCACCTGCGGCTCTTTCCACGGCCCGGTGACATGGTAGGTACGGGCGCCGATCTCGCCCAGGGGTTTGGCCAGTACCGCATTGGCAGCGGCACCGACGGCGGCACCGACCGGACCACCGGCGACCGCGCCGACCACCGTCAGCAGGTTGCCCGAATGCGGGTTGACCTCCACGGTCTGGTCGAAGGTCTGTGCGGCCAGGTCGGCCTGGCCATGGATGCGGATCTGCGCGGCGGACGAATCAATTTCAATCCCCTGGCTGCGGGCCAGGCCCTGGCCGAACTGCACATCGGCGGTGAGCTGGTTGAAGGCCAGCCCCTTGGAAAACAGGTCACGGAAATCCAGCAGCATCCGGCGTGGCAACTGCCCCAGGCTCAGCAGCCCGAGCACCCGCCCGGCACCGGGTTCGACTTCCAGCAACTGGCCATTGCGGGCGTCCAGCTGCAGGCGTCCCTGCAGGCCGGCCAGCGCAAAATCCTGCGGGCCACCTGGCCACTGCGCCTGCAGCCTGACGCTGCCCTGGCCGCCGCGCAGTTGTCCCTGCTGCCCGGACAGCGCGCCAAAGTCCTGGCTGCTTACCTGTGCCTGCAGCGCGGTGCGCGCCTGCGCGCCGATGCCACGCCAACTGCCCTGTACATCAATGGACTGGCCGGGGCTGCGCACCTGCAGCACGTCCACCTGCATGCCGTCGGCCAGTTGCCGGCTGCGCAGCAAGGCCGTACCCAGCGCGCGCCCACTGATGCGCAGATCGCCCACATCCAGCGCCAATGGCGGGATGCTGGCCGGATCGAAGGCATTGCCACTGGCGGCGGCCGCGTTGCCCGCGCTGGCCACCGGCGGCACAGTGGCGCTGTCATCGGTGCGCCAGTGCAGGCGGCTGAGACTGCCGACCACGGTGGCACCCTGGGCATCAGGCACCACCACCTGCCCGGCCAGCGCCGGACCTTCCAGCTGCACCGCCACCCGTGCGTTGCCGGGCGTCAGCCGCAGCCGGGTGGCGGCAAACTCGCCACCGGCCAGCAGCAATTTGTCCGCGTGCAGATCGATTTCACGCAACACCAGCGGCGCGTCCTGCCCCGCGTCGCCGCTGCCCTTGGCCACCCCCAGCCAGGCCAGGGCATCCAGGCGTGCGGTACGTCCATTGACCAGCAAGCCGCGGTCAGGCATCGCCCCCTGCGCGCGGCTGCTGCCCAGGGTCGCCAATACCGCGGTACCGCCAGCGCGCTGCTCCAGCTGCATCCCCAGACGCTGGCCAAAGGCCATTTCCAGCGGACCGCTGCCCATCGGCAGCGGCGCCCGCACCACGGTCGGCAACGCCAGCCCGGCCGGTTTGGCCAATGGCGCCGGCAACTGCATCCGGGTGCCGCGCAGGTCCGATGCCAGGCTCAGCACGGCCATCGGACGGCCGTCCCTGCCGGCATCGCGCGGCACATCCACGCCGATCTGCCAGTGCGAACGCCCCTGCAGATACGCCGCCAGCCAGTTCAGCTCCGGCGCACGCGCCAGCAGGTCGTCCACCGTGTGCTCGCCCTCCAGACGCGCCTGGAACGCCTGCCGGGCATCCCGGCTGTAGCCGCCGGCGCGCAGCTCCAGGGTCACCGGCGCACCGTTCATGCGTGCCGTCAGCCGCGGCGCGGAAAACCCATGGCTGGCGTATTCGGCCTGGCCCTGCACCTGCTCCAGCTGCAGGTCCCAGCGACGGTCGGCCAGGCGCACGCCCTCCAGGTCCACCGTGCCACCGACCCTGGCCGGCGCACCGCTGCCCAGGTCGTGGTCCAGGCTGAAACGCACCCGGGCCGGCCCCTGCACAGCCAGCGCATCCAGGGTGCTGGCATAGCCGGCGTGCAACGGGCTTTGCCGCAGCAGCTGCAACAACCCGGCCGCCTGGCCCAGGCCCTGCGCGCGTACCTGCAGCTGGGGCTGGGCAAAACGGGCAATTTTCGCGCTGAATGCCGGCACGGCCACCTGGCCCAGACGGCCGCGACCACTGAGTTCGAAACCCGGCCCGAGGAAGGCAACCTCACCATCGACCTGGGCCAGGTCATTCCAGCCATCGGCAAAGTGGACCACCCCCTCATCGATGCGCGCACGGGCCTCGAAGCGGCCATTGTTGTCGGCAAACGGCCAATCGCCCAGTTCACCGCTGACCAGGCCCTGGCCATCGCGGACATGCCCGCCCACCAGTGCCGCATCCAGCCAGTCGATGGCGCCCTGACTCATCTTCGAGCGTACCCAGAAGCGCTTGGCCGCGGTCATCGGCGCATCATCCAGGTCCGCCGCCAGGTCCAGCCTGGGCAAGCGGCCATCGGCATGGAAACGCAGGCCGCCACGCAGCCAGGCACCGTAATCGGTGCCCTGCACCCGCAAGGCGCTACTGGCTACGCGCCAATCCTTGTTTTCCGGCCAGATGCCGATACGACCATCCAGCTGCAGCCGGTGCTGCACGCCGAAGCCGGTCGGCCAGTCCAGCTGCACCGGACGTTGCGCATCGAGCACCACCTCGATGCCGTGCTCGTCGGCCTGCACCTGCCCGGCCAGCCCCTGCAGCCCGGGGGCCGAACCGACCGCCGCAAAATCCACCTGCACATGTTCGGCCTGGCCCCGCCAGGGGCCATCGGCCACGCCCTGCCACTGCACCTGGCGCAGCTCCACCTGTGGCTGTGCCTGGCGCAGCCACTGCTGGGTGGTGGCCGGCAACTGTTCGCTCAGCGCCAGCAGCTGCAGCCATGGCCCCAGCGCCAGCCGCGGGGCCTGCAACTGGATCTGCGGCCCCCAGACCAGCTGCAGGCCATCCATCTGCTCGTCATTGATCCGCAGCCGCGGCAGCTGCAGCTGCCAGCCCTCGGCCTGCCGCTGCCAATGCGCGCTGACCTGTACCCGCTCCACGTCCAGCGACTGCGCCGCCGCCCCCTGCAACTGCAGTTGCTGCAGGCCCAGCTCGGCATGGGCCTGCTGCAACCGCCATTGCTGGATATCCAGCCACACATCGGCCTGGCCACCGCCGGCAACCAGGGTCGCCCCGTCCAGCTGCAGCAGCGGCTCCCAGCTGGCCAGCTGCAGGGCCTTGGCGCCGGCCCACAGGCGGCCATTGCCACGGCGCCGGTCCAGCTCAAGCACCGCCAGCAGCGGCGGGTCATCCTGCCGCAACCAGCCACGCATGCCGGCACGCAGGCGGTCACCATCCACCCGCAGGCGCAGGTCGACCCGCTCGATGCTGCGCTGGATGTCCAGCTCCGGCGCATCGACATGCAGGCGGGCACCACTGATCTGGATCTCGCCCAGCCGCGCCAGGGCATCCAGCGGGTCGCCATCGCTGTGTTCGACCTGGGCCAGGCCGCCAACCTGCCAACGGCCATCGGCCTGCCGGCGCACGTGCAGGTCCAGCCCCTGCAGATGCACCTGGGTCAAGGCATGGTCGGGCAACAGGCCGGTATAGATGGCCAGCTGCAGCCGCGCACTGCCCACCTGGATCTGCCCGCCCTGGCCCAGGGCCAGGTCCTGCAATTCCAGTACCGGCCCGCGGCGGGTCCAGTGCGAACGCACCGCCGCCACCTGCACCGGCATCCCGGCGCGCTCGCCCAGCCACTGGCCCACGGCCGGAGCCGACCACTGGATCTGCGGCAGCACCACCGCGGCCACCACCACCAGCAGCGCCCACAACAACAGCCAGGCCAGCAGCCCGGCCAGCAACACACGTCCAACCCGTTGCCGGGTGGTGGCCGTCATCGCCCGGATCACGGCTGCGGCAGGCCCGGCGCGTTACAGCAGCACGACATCGAACTGCTCCTGCAGGTACTGCTCGTCGGCCTGGAACTGGATGCTCTTGCCGAGGAATTCCTCCAGCTCGGCCACCGCCACCGACTCCTCTTCGGTAATCCGTGCCACCACCTTGGGCGAGGCAATCACCAGCAGGCGTGCGGCCTCGAACTGGCGCACCGCGCGGGTGATCTCGCGGAAGATCTCGTAGGTCACCGTCTCGGTGGTCTTGATCGAACCGCGGCCACCGCATTCGGGGCACGGTTCGGAGAGCTGGCGCTCCAGGCTTTCCACCGTGCGCTTGCGAGTCATCTCCACCAGGCCCAGCGGCGAGAAGTCATACACCGTGGTCTTGGCGTGGTCGCGGGTCAGGGCCTTTTCCAGCGTGCGCAGCACCTGCCGGCGGTGCTCGGGGTCGAGCATGTCGATGAAATCGATGATGATGATCCCGCCCAGGTTGCGCAGCCGCAGCTGCCGCGCCACCGCCTGGGCCGCCTCCAGGTTGGTGCGGAACACGGTTTCTTCCAGGTTGCGCTGGCCAACAAAGGAACCGGTGTTGACATCGATCGTGGTCATCGCCTCGGTCTGGTCGATCACCAGGTAGCCACCGCTTTTGAGCGGCACCTGCTTGTCCAGTGCCCGGCCGATCTCGTCCTCGACCCCGAACATGTCAAAGATCGGCCGGTCGCCGGTGTACAGCTCCAGCTTCTCGGCCAGCGGCGGCATGTACTTGGCGACAAAGGCCTGCAGCTGGGCGAAGGTTTCGGCCGAGTCGACCTTGACCTTGTCGACATCGCGCCGGATCAGGTCGCGGATCGCGCGCTGCGGCAGGCTCAGGTCCTCGTAGATGATGCTGCGCGGTTCGGCCTCGCGACCGCGACGGGCGACCACGTTCCACACCCGGGCCAGGTAGGCCATGTCCTCGGCAATGGCCTCGGCCGGCTGGCCCTCGGCATTGGTGCGCACGATGTAGCCGTGGCCGCCATGCTGGGCCGACAGCTCGCTGACCAGCTGCTTCAGCCGGGCACGCTCGTCCTCGTCCTCGATCCGTGCCGACACCCCGACCACCGCCGATTGCGGCAGCAGCACCATGTAGCGCGAGGGAATCGAGACCTGGGTGGTCAGCCGCGCGCCCTTGCTTCCGATCGGGTCCTTGACCACCTGCACCACCACGTCCTGGCCATCGCGCAGCAGTTCGACAATGGAAGCATTGGGCTGGGTGACCACCACATCGCTGGCGGCATCACTGACATCGGTCGGCACCGGGCGGATCACGTCATTGGCATGCAGGAACGCCGCGCGCTCCAGCCCCACCTCGACAAAGGCGGCCTGCATCCCGGGCATGACCCGCTGCACCCGCCCCTTGTAGATGTTGCCGACCACCCCGCGGCGCCAGCCACGTTCGATATGCAGCTCCTGCAGCATGCCGTTTTCAATCACGGCCACCCGCGTCTCGCGCGGGGTCACGTTGATCAGGATTTCCTCAGACATCCAATGCCCCTGGTTCGGTCACGACTCAGCCAACAGGCCATGGCGCTGCAGCAGTGCAGCGGTCTGCTGCAGCGGCAGGCCCATCACCCCGGAATAACTGCCACACAACCGGCTGACATAACGCTCGGCCTGCCCCTGGATGGCATAGCCACCGGCCTTGCCCATCGGCTCACCGGTGGCCACGTAGGCGTCAATCGCGGCCGCATCCAGCGCGGCAAAGGTCACCTCGCTGATCACGCTGATCACCTCACAGCCACCGTCGCTGCCGCACAGGGCCACGGCGGTGATCACCTGGTGGGTCTGCCCGGCCAGGCTGGCCAGCATCGCGGCCGCATCGGCGGCATCGGCCGGCTTGCCGTAGACCCGGTCACCGAGCACGACCTCGGTATCGGAACCGAGCACCCAGAACGGCGCAGGCTGGCCAGCAAGCCGGGCCACCCCGGCGCGGGCCTTGTCCACGGCTACCCGCTGCACGTAGGCCAGCGGGCTTTCATCACTGGCACGCTGCTCGACCACGTCCAGTGCAAGCGTGGTGAAGGGGACGCCCAGACGGGCCAGCAGGTCGCTACGGCGGGGGGATTGCGAGGCAAGATAAAGCATTGTGCAAGCATAACCTGCGCGCGCTGACTCCAACGCTGCCGGCGTGGCCCGACCGGTGCGACTCACTGCTCATTCATCGCCCAACGCACAACGTCATCCAACCCTCCAACAGGAAGTTACCCATGCGCCTGCTGCCCACCGCCCTTTCCCTGGCCTTGATGATGGCCGCCACCCCCGTCACCAGCTGGGCCCAGAGCCTTGCCCCGGTGCCGATCGCCGCCGATGCCACGGTGCTGAGCATCAGCGCCAGCGCCCAGGCCAGCGCAACGCCGGACGTGGCGCTGATCAGCGCCGGCGTGGTCACCCAGCATGCCGACAGCAACACCGCCTTGCGCAACAATGCCGAGCAGATGCAGCGGGTGATGAGCGCCCTGAAGGCGGCAGCGATCGCCGAGCGAGACATCCAGACCAGCGGCATCAGCCTGAGCCCGCAGTACCTGTATGCCGAAAACCAGCCGCCGCAGATCCAGGGCTACCAGGCCAGCAACACCCTGAACATCAAGGTGCGCAACCTTGCCCGGCTCGGCCAGGTGCTCGACGCCCTGGCCGCGCAGGGAGCCAACCAGATCAACGGGCCGAGCTTTGCGATCGATCAACCCGAACCGCTGTACCAGCAGGCCCGGCTGGACGCTCTGCGCCAGGCCCGTACCCAGGCCGATACCTATGCCTCCGCGCTGGGCCTGAAGGTACGCCGTGTCATCAGCCTGAGCGAGGGCAGCCACACCCCGGCGCCGATGCCGCTGATGGCCATGCGCAGCGCGGCCAAGGCCGAGATGGATACGCCCATCGCAGCCGGCCAGAGCAGCGTGCAGGTGCAGCTGGACGTGGTCTACGAGCTGGGCAACTGAGCCCAGCCTGAGCGGCAGCAAAACGCAGCACTGGCTGGCGCTTGCCGCCGGCCAGTGCCTGCAGGCAGCGTGATCAGGCGGCCTGCTGATGGCCGTGCAGTGACCCGTACCCACTCTTGTCTGGAGGTCACCATGATTGACGTTGCAAGCAAGCCGTCCCCGCACACCGCGCTGCAGCCGCAGCGGATTGCCGCCAGCGCCCTGGCCATTGCGATCCATCTGGCCGCCTTTGGCCTGCTGCTGGCCCCGCTGGCCAGCCCTCCGGCCAGCACTGAGCCGGCACAGCGCACACAGGTCCAGTGGCGCGCGCCGGAAATTCCTTCGCCACCACCACCACCAATGGTCACGCCTGCAGTTCCCCCGCGCCCGGTGGCAGCACCCACGGCGCCGTCGGTCCCGCTGCCGCTGAGCCTGCCGGTGGTGGTGGACCATGTCGACGCTGCGGCGGTGACCCAGGCAGCACTGGCACTGACACCGGTCCAGATCCAGGGCAGCCCTGCCGACCCCGTCGCCATCGACAGTAGCGGCCAGCACAGTGCGCTGCAGCTGCTGCACGCACCAGCGCCGCCGTATCCGCCGGTGGCATTGCGCCAGCAGCTGCAGGGCGAGGTGCTGCTGCGGGTGTTGGTGGACAGCAACGGCCGTGCCGAAAAAGTGACCATCGAGCGCAGCAGCGGCCATCGTGTGCTGGATCAGGCCGCACGCAACCAGGTGCTGGCCCATTGGCGTTTTGCACCACCGTTGATCGAGGGCAAGGCCACCGCCGCGCAGGGCCTGGTACCGATCAACTTTGCGATCCACTAGACCCGTCCGGCCGGCGTGCCGACAACAAAAAACCCGCTACTGCCGTAGCGGGTTTTTTTGAATCTGGCGCCCGAAGTTGGACTCGAACCAACGACCCCCTGATTAACAGTCAAGTGCTCTAACCGGCTGAGCTATTCGGGCGGAGCGCGCATTCTACACAGCTTGAACACATTAGGTAAGTCTTTTTGCGTGCCATCTGCCACCTGCCGGCGGCGGCACCACGGCCTGCCAGAATCAGCAAGACCGAGCGGTTCTGGCGCAGCCGGCAAGGCAACAAAAAACCCGCCACGGCCGTAGCGGGTTTTTTCAATCTGGCGCCCGAAGTTGGACTCGAACCAACGACCCCCTGATTAACAGTCAAGTGCTCTAACCGGCTGAGCTATTCGGGCGGGGGCGCAAATTGTAACGAGCTTGCCTCACCCAGCACAAGCCCTGGCGGCAGGATTTCCAGCCCGGGCGCATCCGGGTTCAGGCGCGATGATACGGGTGGTTGGCCAGCATCGCGCAGGCACGGTAGATCTGCTCGACCACGATCAGGCGCACCATCATGTGCGGCAGCGTCAACGGCCCGATCGACCACTTCTCATCGGCCAGCGCCGATACTTCGGCCGCATGCCCTTCCGGGCCGCCGATCAGGAACACCAGGTCCCGCCCCTGTCCGCGCCAATGCTCCATTTTCGCGGCCAGCTGCTCCGAAGACAGCGGCTTGCCGGGCACATCCAGCGCCACCACATACGCGCCCTTGGGAATGGCCGCCTGTACTCGCCGGCCTTCTTCCTCGATCGCGCGCCTGGGGTCACGCCCCTTGCCACGCAGGCCCGGCTCAACCTCGACCAGTTCCAGCGGCAGCCAGTGCGAAAGCCGCTTCTGATAATCGGCAAAACCCTGCGCCACCCAACCCGGCGCACGCTCACCGGTAGCGATCAATCGTGCTTTCATGGCTGTCGCTACTCCGGAACCAGGAAACAGGCCAACGGCGCCTGTTGGCGCCGTTGTCGGGGGCAGATCAGGCGCGCATCAGGCCTGCGGCGCGTCGTCTTCTGCAGGCAACCCATCGTTGCCCGGCTTGCTGTCGCCCACCGACCACAGGCGCTCCAGCGCATACAGCTCACGCACGCGCGGCAGCATCACGTGGACGATGACATCGCCCAGATCCACCAGTACCCACTCGGCCTCGCGCTCGCCTTCCATGCCCAGCGGCATCACCCCGAGGTTCTTGGCAAAACGCACCACTTCCTCGGCGATGGATTTGACGTGACGGCTCGACGTACCCGAGGCGATCAGCATGAAATCGGCCACGCTGGACTTGCCGCGCACGTCGATCTGGACCACATCCTTGGCCTTGAGCTCTTCCAGGGCGGATTGGGCGGTGGCCAGCAACTGCGACACCGACGGCGGCGGATTGGGGATATGGGTCTTGATGACTTGGGCTTCGGTGCTCAAAGCGGCAGAACTCGTGGGAATCAGGGGGGCGATTATAGGCGCAGTGCAGCGCACACGCGTTCAACCGGTGTGCACACGGTACAGCTGCTGCTGCTCCAGGTAGTCGGCCACGGCCGCCGGCACCAGGCCGGCAACCGGAAGCCCGGCCGCCACGGCCTGGCGCACCGCACTGGCCGAGCCGTCCTGCAGCGGCAGTGGCAGCGCATACAGACAGCCCTGCGGATGGATGCGCAGCTGCTGCGCATCCGTGCACCACTGACCACCACGCACACAGTTGCGCAGCGCCGGCGGCAACGGTTGCGGCAGCGGGTTGCCGGGGCGGGCAACCACGATCACATGCGCCAGTTCGAACAGCTCGGTCCAGCGGTGCCATTGCTGCAGACTGGCCAGGCTGTCGCCACCGATCAACCACGCCAGTGGGCGGGAAAAACCCTCGCGCTGGCGCAGCTCGGTCAGGGTATCGACGGTATACGAGGGCTGGCCCTGCAGGCGCTGGGCACGGCGCAGTTCAATCGTATCCAGCTCAAGGCCGGGCACACCGGCGATGGCCAGGGCCACCATCTGCGCCCGCTGCGCGGCACTGGCTCCGGGGACTGGCCGGTGCGGCGGATCGGCGGCGGGGACCAGGTGCACCTGCGCGGCGAGGGCATCGCGCACCCCGACGGCAATGGCCAGATGGGCGTTGTGGATCGGATCGAAGGTACCGCCGTAATAGACCGTCAGCGGCGGGGAAAGCGCACTCATGCCAGCGGGCTGCTGCGCGCCAGCAGGCGTACTGCCGGGGCAGCACAGACCGCCAGCAGCAGACGCTCCAGGGCCAGCCACGGATCACCGTCCAGCCGCCCCTTGGCCATCCGGTCCACCCGCGAGGCTTCGGCCAGCAACCGTTCCCAGCGCCGTGGATCCGGATGCCGGTCCAGCGCCCGCCGATACGGTGCCTGCCGCGCCTCCCATACCCCACGTGCCTTGAACTCGGCCGTCAGATTGCCCCCGTCGGCACTGATGCGCGAGAAAGCGGCGGCCGCCAGCAGTTCGCGGATTACCATCGGCAGCAGCCCGGCCACCTGCTCGCCCTCGGCACGCAGCCCGGCCAGCATCCGCAGCACCGCATCAGGCTGGCCGGACAGGCTGGCTTCAAGCAGGCGGAAAACATCGTAGCGTGCCGATTCGGCCACCAGCTGCTGCATCGTGGCCAGATCCAGCGTCCGGCCGTCGGCCAGCAGGGCCAGCTTGTCGATTTCCTGGGCAGCGGCCAGCAGGTTGCCTTCGACCCGCTCGGCCAGCAGCATCACCGCCTCGCGCTCGGCACGCAGGCCATGGCGGCGCAGCCGACGCTCGATCCACTCCGGCAGCTCATGCGGCTTGATCGCCCAGGCCACCGCCACCACGCCGAGACGATTGACGGCCTCGAACCACTTGCCCTGTTGATGGGCACGGCTCCAGTCATCGGCAGTGATCAGCAGCACGACGTCAGCGGCTGGCTGCTCGCAGAACTGGCGCAGTATTTCGCTGCCGTCCTTGCCCGGCTTGCCGCTGGGCAGGCGCAGTTCAACCAGACGCCGCGGCGAAAACAGACTGGGGGCATTGAAACCGGCGGCGAGCTGGTCCCATGAAAAATCGCGGGCATCGGCCTCGTACACCTCACGCTCGCTGATGCCCTGGTGGCGCGCGGCGGCGCGCACGCCATCGGCAGCCTCCAGCACCCGCAGCCGTTCCGGCCCGGCAACCAGGTACACCGGCGCCAATGCCTTGTCGCTGGCCAGCTCGGCCAGCTGCTCCGGGCGCAGCTCCATCAGGCCGCTCCGCGCAGTAAAGGCTGCCGCCGCTCAGCGCACAGGTGCATTGTTGTCCTGGCGGACATCCAGGGTGCCCCTGGCCGCCTGCGAACGCACCACACCATCGATACGGCGCAGGATCGAGGCAGCCATCTCGCGGCGCAGTTCGGCGGCGAGGATTTCACGTTCGGTGCTGGTGCCGGTGGCATCGGTGGGCGGGGCGACGTAATCGCGCGAGAGCTCGATCACCTGCTGCGGCACCAGCTCCGAACCGTCGGCACGCTTGAAGACGAAGATCGTGGCATAACGCAGCCGGTATTCCTGCGTGCGCCCCTGGCCATCGATGGCGATCGGCAGATCGCCCCAGCGCTCGGACAGCACCTGCAGGCGTGCCGCATCGGCGGCCAGCTCCAGCTCGGTGGGGTCATCGTTGCGGGCGCTGGCCGCAATGATCTGCGCCCCGGTGGCACGCAGGTTGCGTTCCAGCAGCTTGGTCAGCTCGCTGTAGGGCACATTGGAGGTGACCTGCACCGCCGGCACGTCGGCCGGCAGCATCAGGGCGTTGCGTGGGTGAAAGCCACACCCGGCCAGGCCGGCGGCAAGCGCGATACTTAGGAGCAGTCGAGTCATGGGAGGAGTGTGGCGCAGCAGGACGGTGGCGGCAACGGGCAGCCAGTCTGCCCGATGCCGTGTGAACCCGGAGGTGTGGACCGGGCCGCTCAGCCAGCAACGATGTTGATGATCTTGCCCGGCACGATGATCACCTTGCGCACGCTCATGCCTTCCAGGAACTTGACCACGTTCGGCTCGGCCAAGCCCAGGGCTTCCAGCTGCTCGCGGCTGGTATCGGCAGCCACTTCGATGGTGCCGCGCAGCTTGCCGTTGACCTGCACCGCCAGGGTCAGCGCATCACGCTTGAGCGCCGCCGGATCGGCCTGCGGGAAGGCGATGTCTTCCAGCACCGTCTCGGCGTGGCCCAGCTGCTGCCACAGCGCATGACAGGCGTGCGGGGTGATCGGGTTGAGCAGCAGCACCACGGTTTCCAGGGCTTCCTGGCGCAGCGCGCGGCCGTTGTCGGAGGCATCATCGAACTTGCCCAGCACGTTGAGCAGCTCCATCACCGCGGCAATGGCGGTATTGAAGCTGTAACGGCGGCCGTAGTCGTCACCAACCTTGGCAATGGTCTCGTGCAGCTTGCGGCGCAGGTCCTTCTGCGGTGCGGTCAGGCTGGCCACATCCAGCGCGGAGGACACCACACCGGCCTCGACATGCCGGGCCACCAGCGCCCACAGCCGGCGCAGGAAGCGCGCCATGCCATCGACACCGGCCTCGTTCCACTCCAGCGACTGTTCCGGCGGGGCGGCGAACATCGAGAACAGGCGCACGGTGTCGGCACCGTACTTGCCCACCATCGTCTGCGGGTCCACGCCGTTGTTCTTGGACTTGGACATCTTCTCCACGCCACCGATCACCACCGGCTGGCCATCGGCGCGCAGGGTGGCACCGGTGATGCGGCCGCGCTCGTCACGCACCACATCCACGTCGGCCGGATTGAACCAGTCCTTGCCGCCGTTGGGCAGCTCGCGGTAGAAGGTCTCGGCAATGACCATGCCCTGGCACAGCAGGTTCTTCGCCGGTTCGTTGCTGTCGACCATGCGTGCATCGCGCAGCAGCTTGTGGAAGAAGCGGAAGTACATCAGGTGCAGGATCGCGTGCTCGATGCCACCGATGTACTGGTCCACCGGCAACCAGTAGTTGCCGCGCTTGTCCACCGCCTCGCGCGCACCCGGGGAGGTGTAGCGGGCGTAGTACCAGCTCGATTCCATGAAGGTGTCGAAGGTGTCGGTCTCGCGCTCGGCGTCGGCACCGCATTCCGGGCACTGGCACTTGCGCCACTGCGGGTCGGACTTGATCGGCGAACCGGTGCCTTCCAGCACCACGTCCTCGGGCAGCAGCACCGGCAGCTGGTCTTCCGGCACCGGCACCGCGCCGCACTTGCCGCAGTAGATCACCGGGATCGGACAGCCCCAGTAGCGCTGGCGGCTCACGCCCCAGTCGCGCAGGCGGTAATTGACCCGGCGCTGGCCCTGGCCCTTGCGCTCGAAACGCTCGGCCAGTGCCTCGAAGGCGCCCTGGAAATCCAGCCCGTCAAACTCGGCCGAATTGATCAGCTCGATCTGACGGGTCTTGTCGCCGTACCAGTCCTTCCACTCATCGGCCGACCAGCTGCGCTCCTCGTCGTTGCGCGGGTCCTTCAGCACGATGACCTGCTTCTTGGGCAGGGCGTACTTGCTGGCGAATTCGAAATCGCGCTGGTCATGGCCGGGGACGGCCATCACCGCGCCGGTGCCGTAGCCCATCAGCACGAAGTTGGCCACCCACACCGGCACTTCCTCGCCGGTGACCGGATGGATGGCGCGCAGGCCGGTGTCCATGCCGCGCTTTTCCTGGGTTTCCAGCTCGGCTTCGGAGACGCCGCCCTGCTTGAGCTCGGCCAGCAACGCGGCCAGTGCCGGGTTGCTGCTGGCAGCATGCTGGGCCAGCGGGTGTTCGCCGGCGATGGAGACAAAGCTCACGCCCATCAGGGTGTCCGGGCGGGTGGTGAACACGCGCAGCGGGTCCAGCGCACTGCCGTCGGCATCGCGCACCTGGAACTCGATCTCCAGGCCTTCGGAGCGGCCGATCCAGTTGCGCTGCATGGTCTTGACCGATTCCGGCCAGCCGTCCAGCTCATCCAGGCCGTCCAGCAGTTCCTGGGCGTAATCGGTGATGCGCAGGAACCACTGCGGGATCTCGCGCTTTTCCACCAGCGCGCCGGAACGCCAGCCACGGCCGTCGATGACCTGCTCGTTGGCCAGCACGGTGTTGTCCACCGGGTCCCAGTTGACCACCGAGTTGCGGCGGTAGGCCAGGCCCTTGCGCATCAGGCGCACGAACATGCGCTGCTCGTGGACGTAGTAGTCCGGGCTGCAGGTGGCGAACTCGCGGGTCCAGTCAATGGCATAGCCCAGCGACTTGAGCTGGCTGCGCATGTGGGCGATGTTGGCGTAGGTCCACTTGGCCGGGGCGGTCTTGTTCTTGATCGCCGCGTTCTCGGCCGGCAGGCCGAACGCGTCCCAGCCCATCGGCTGCAGCACATTGAAGCCGGTCATCCGCTTGTAGCGGCTGATCACATCGCCAATGGTGTAGTTGCGCACGTGCCCCATGTGCAGCGCCCCTGACGGGTACGGCAGCATCGACAGGCAGTAGTACTTGGGCTTGTCCGTGGTTTCGGCAACCTCGAACGCACGGCTGGCCTCCCAGAACGACTGGGCGGTGGATTCGACCTGCTGTGGGTCGTAGGCGTTGATTTCTACGTTGGACATGGACACGGGGGCTTGGACGGCAACAAACCGTGAAGGTTACCGCAGTGCCGCAAGGGCTACCAATCCAGCCCCCCGACCTGCCCCCACCCCATTGAGCGGCAAGGGATTAATCCGGATCGGAAGTCACCACCGGCCGGCCTCTGGCGCCAACCTGCGCCAGTACCGCCGCGCAGACCATCCAGCCGGCCCAGGCCAGCAGCTGCGCGACCGGGCCCGGCAACCACGGCAACGGCAGCAGGCTCAGCACCAGCAGCAACAGCGCGCTGCCCAGTGCGGCCACTGCCCAACGCTGGCGGCCGGCCTGCAGCAGGGCCATGGCCTGCATCACCAGCGCCGCGACGACGGCAGCCAGCCACAGCAGCCAGGCCGTCGCCTGCGCACGCATCGCCGTTTCCAGCGGACCGTGCGGCGCAATCGGCAACATGCCCATCAACATGAATCCCAGCGCGGCAATCACCAGCAGGTGCTGGCTGATCCGCCCCGGGCGCGTTGCCAGCAACGCCGGCGGCAGGCACAGCGCACTGATGCCCATCAGCAGGCCGGGCAGCACGAACAGCAGCCACCGGAACACCCCGCCCTGCCAGCCGGGCAAGGTTCCCAGCAGCGCCAGCGGATGCTGCATGAGCCGGTATTCGGGCACCTGGACGCATGCCAGCAGCACACCGGCTGCGAACAGACTGGCCGCGATCAACGCGGCCGGGAAAGAAAATCGCGACCAAACAGGCTGGGGCATTGCAGGATCAATCCGGGGTACAGGCGCCCATTGTGCCCGCATCCCCCGGCACCCGCGCGCGGCCTGCAGGGACAGGCTTGAGTTGTGCCGGCACCACCACCATGTTGCAAGTTCCTTGAACCATTACCGAGCCGCGCCCATGCACCCGCAGCCCCACGTTTTTGATGTCACCACCGAAGGTTTCGAGGCCGAGGTCATCCAGCAATCGATGCAGCGCCCGGTGCTGATCGACTTCTGGGCGACCTGGTGCGGCCCCTGCCAGACCCTTGGCCCGCTGCTGGAAAAGCTGGCGGCCGAGTACAACGGCGCCTTCGTGCTGGGCAAGGTGGACGTGGACAAGGAGCAGCAGGTCGGCGCCGCCTTCCAGATCCGCTCGGTGCCCACCGTGTTTTTGATGTACCAGGGCCAGATCATCGACGGCTTCCCGGGGGTGATTCCGGAAAACCAGCTGCGTGAGTTCCTGACCCGCAACAACATCACCCCGGCCCCGCAGACCAGCGAAGACCTGGGCGAAGTGGCCGCGGTGGAGCTGACCCCGGCCGAACAGGTCGCCGCCGCCCGCGCCGCGGTAGCTGCCGAGCCGGACAAGGACGAGCTCAAGCTCGACCTCGCCCTGGCCCTGCTCAAGACCGGCGCCAGCAGCGAGGCCAGTGCCCTGATCGATGCATTGCCGGCCAACCTGTCCACCGATGACCGCGCGGTACGCGCCAGGGCCCGGCTGGATTTTGCCGCCGCCCTGGCCGATGCCCCGGCACCGGTCGTGCTCGATGCGCGCATTGCCGACGATGACAAGGACCTGGCTGCGCGCCACCTGCGCGGTGTGC
This sequence comes from Stenotrophomonas koreensis, assembly GCF_001431525.1. GTDB lineage: Bacteria > Pseudomonadota > Gammaproteobacteria > Xanthomonadales > Xanthomonadaceae > Stenotrophomonas > Stenotrophomonas koreensis. The sequence goes on along the minus strand of NZ_LDJH01000006.1, from coordinate 162,913 downwards.
AGCACCTGCTGGCCGGCGAGGACGAGGCCGCGCTGGAGCAGTTCATCGCCATGCTCGCCGCCGACCGCAGCTTTGCCGACGGCCTGCCACGCAAGGCACTGATCGATGCGTTCCGGGTGATCGAGGACGAAGACCTGGTCAGCCGCTACCGCCGCAGGATGAGCTCGATCCTGTTCTGAAGCCCAGGCCAGGCGGGCTGCCGGCAACGGTAGCCAGGTCATCACTGACAACGCCCCGCCCAGCGGGGCGTTGTCGTTTCCGCAGGGCCGGCAGACTCACCGTACGGGGGCGTTTGTTAGACTGCGCGCTTTCGTTTTGCAATCCGTCCGCGATGAACGCCACGCTCTTCCGCCATGCCATCAACCTGTGGCCGCCCTACCTGTTTGCCGGCATCCACGTCACCGCGATCAGCGCCGACTACCGCGCCATCCGGGTCGAGCTGCGCCAGCGCCTGTGGAACGTCAATTACGTGCGTACCCATTTTGGCGGCAACCTGTTTTCGATGACCGACCCGTTCTGGATGCTGGCCCTGCTCAAGAACCTGGGGCCGGCCTATTTCGTCTGGGACAAGGCCGGCGAAATCGAGTTCATCAAACCGGGCAAGGCGGTGGTATTTGCCGAGTTCAAACTCAGCCAGGCACTGATTGATGAGCTCCGGCAGCAGGCCAGTGGCGGCGACAAGGTGCTGCGCTGGTTTGAGAACGAGATTATTGATGCCCAGGGCGATGTCGTGGCCCGGGTGCGCAAGCAGGTGTACATCCGGCTGAAGCCGGACCAGCGCTGAGCACGCCAGCACTGGCCCCGATGACATCCCGCACCGCAGCGGGCCGGCCCTGACCCGGCCACGCGCTCACGGCGCGGGTGTGTCCGCGGCCGCGGCCGTGACCGGGGCTGGCGCCGGCCACCAGGCCTGCGGCAGTGGCAGGCTGACCGGCCCATTGGCCGGCTGACCCTTGCGGTAATAGCTGTCCACCTGCAGCGCGCGGCCATCGACACTGAGGCGGATCGGCCGCTGCGCAGAAACCAGCTCCGGCGGCAGGCGCTGCAGGCGTTGCGCCAGCGGCTCATCGCCCGGCTGCCCGCGCAACCAGACCAGCGCGGCCAGCAGGCGCTGCTGCGCGCCGGCATCCTGGGCGCGCAGGATGTAATCGGTGTACGCCGGCCCGGCGATGGCCGAGAGGATGCAGCCAATGGCATTGGCCGGGCATTCGACCCGCCAGAGCGAACTGACCGCAAGATCGGGTTGGGCCGGCAGATCCTGCGCCACGCGCTGGCGCAGCGGTGCCAGGCAGCCCTGTCCCATGTAGGCTGCATTGCGGTTCAGGGTCTTGTCGACATTGAACAGCCACGAGCCGCCGGCGGTGTCACCTACTTCATGCTCATAACTTTGTCGGGTGGCCGCGCCCACCATCGCATAGTCACCACGTACCGGTATGCACAGGCTCATCTGCTCCACCGACAGCGGCACCAGCACGGCGGCGCAGCTCTCCGGCAGCGGGGTGGCAGGCGGCAGTTCGGCCAGCACCTGGGCCAGCAGCAAGGTATTTGCCTGGAGCATGGACTGGCCGGTCATCGCCACCACCACGTTGTCGCTGTGGCCGAGCAGCATGCGCGCGGTACCGATGTCCCGGCACAGCCCGGTCATTGCCAGCGGACTGTCGCCCTGGGCATGGGCCAGCGCGTGTGCAGCCAGCGGGTCAAACAGGCGCGAGATGGGTGCCGGATACGGCATGTCCACATCGGCCAGGTACGGCGAGCGCACGTGGCCGTAATCGGCCAGTGCCGCCACCCGTTCGATCACGCCACGGCGTGCCTGCAACGCGGCCGCTACCGCCTGCGGATCACGCCTCACCTGGGCCAGGCAGTCGCGGTTGCCGCCACGGCACAGCACCTCGTCCGCCATCCAGCGCTGCCCTGGCAGCGCCAGCTTGGGAAGCTGCCCATGTTGCACGGGGCCCGGCTCCGGCTCGCCGTAGCGTTGCGGCGCCGTGGCCTGCACCCACTGCGCAAAGCGCGCGGCACGGTCATCGACCAGGGCCTGGCGCTGGGCCATGTCCAGGTCCTCATGGCTGAGCGTTTCCAGCAGCGCCCAGCCGTTGTCACCCGGCCAGGCCACCGGCCCTTCCAGTGCTGCGCGGGCCTGCTTTTGCATGGCGGATGCCGGCCAGTAGCGCGAGACCAGCATCACTACCAGCAGCAGGCAAAGCAGCCCGGACACGGCCCAGGCCATCCGTTTGAACATCACCATCCGTAGTCCCCCATTCCCCGGTCAGTGCGCACCCGGTGCGCGGAGGGCGGCCGGCCACAGCTGGCCGCCTGAGAATCGGTGTTATACACAACCAGAACACCAATGCAAAGTCCCGCCGGTCGACAGCACGCCCGTGAACATGAATGAGCACAAGCCACGTGCGTCTTCACACCCCGATACAATGCGCCGATGTCGCCCGATGCCGTCCCCCAGCCCCACCGCCCTTCGCTGCAACGCCTGTTCCTGACCGGCCTGCTCACCCTGCTGCCAATCTGGCTGACCTGGGTCGTGGTGAAGTTTGTCTTCGTCCTGCTCTCCAGCCTGAGCCGCCCGCTGGTGGTGCCGTTTTCCGAACGGGTGGCCGCCTCCTTTCCCGAGTCGCTGGGCTGGTTCAAGGCCGAGTGGATGCAGGATGTGATCGGCCTGCTGGCCACGGTACTGGTGATCATCGTCGTCGGCGCGCTGAGCCGGCGGGTGGTCGGGCAGAAGCTGCTGGCCTGGACCGGGGCGCTGATCCAGCGCATCCCGCTGGCCAGCATCATCTATGACAGCGCACGCAAGCTGCTGGACATCCTGCAGACCAAGCCGGGCAGCACCCAGCGCGTGGTGCTGATCGACTTCCCGCACCGTGAGATGAAGTCGGTCGGCCTGGTCACCCGGGTCATCCGCGAGACCGGCACCGGCCGCGAGCTGGCCGCGGTGTATGTGCCGACCACCCCCAACCCGACCTCCGGCTACCTGGAAATCGTGCCGGTCGAGCTGCTCACCCCCACCGACTGGAGCGTGGACCAGGCGATGAGCTTCATCATTTCCGGCGGTGCAGTGGCCCCGGATACGGTGCCGTTCACCCGCGCCGGCGAACGCAGCGGCAACTGAACCCTTTACCTGTGGCGCAGCCCGGCGAGGCTGTCAAGCTGTCATTGAGCGTGGCTATCAGGCACTCTGCAGTGCTTGCAACTGCTTGATGCTGCCGATGATCGTGTCCCTGTCCCGCGCTGTGCTGCTCGCCCTGGGTACCTGCCTGCTGTGCCTGCCGGCGCCACCGGCCGAAGCCCAGCGGCGCACTGCCAGCGCCCCGGCCGACAAGGCCAACCGGCTCAACGCGCTGTATGCCCAGTACTGGGATGCGCTGATGAAGCTCGATCCCCTGCAGGCCACCCTGCAGGGCGATGCCCGCTACAACGACCAGCTGCCCAACACGCTGTCGCTGGCCTTCCGCCAGCAGTACCTGGAGTTCAACCAGGAATGGCTGGCCCGGGCCGAGGCCATCGGCGCCGATGGCCTGCAGGGCCAGGACCTGCTCAGTTACCAGATCTTCGTGCGTGATACCCGCGCCGCACTGGCCGGGCGCGACCACCCGGCGTGGATGCTGCCGGTCAATTCCTATTACAACCCGGCTACGATCATCGCCCTGCTCGGCTCCGGTGCCGGCGCCCAGCCGTTCAACACCGTCAAGGATTACGAAAACTGGTCGCGGCGCTCGCTGGGCATCCCCACGCTGTTCAACCAGGCCATCGACAACATGCGCCAGGGCATCGCCGCCGGTGTGGTGCAGCCGCGGGCACTGATGGAAAAAGTGTTGCCGCAGCTGGATGCGGTGCTGGCCGCCGACACCGCCCAGGACAGCCTGTTCTGGGGCCCGATCCGGGCGATGCCGGAAGAGTTCAGCGCCGCCGACCGCGAGCGACTCAGCGCCGAATACCAGCGCATGATCGACAACCGCATCCTGCCGGCCTACCGCGCACTGCGTGGCTTCATCGCCACCGAGTACCTGCCGGCCTGCCGTGACAGCGATGGCCTCGGCGCCCTGCCCGGCGGCGCGGCGCTGTATGCGCACAACATCGTCCAGTACACCACCATCAGCCAGGACCCGCAGCAGCTGCACCAGCTGGCCCAGGCCGAAGTGACCCGGCTGCAGGGCGAAATCACCAGCACCCTGCGCAGCCACCGCATCCGCGGCCGGCGCGAGCGCGCGATCCACGCCCTGCACACCGACAAGGCCCATGCGCTGCCCAGCGCCCAGGCCCTGGTCCAGGCCTACCAGCAGGCCGGGCGCGAGCTGGCCGCACCACTGGCCGCGGTGATGCCGGCACTGGAACTGGCGCCGCTGCAGATCCTGCCGCTGGACGCCTCGCGCGCCTTGACCGCCAGTGCGGTCAGCTACCAGCCGCCGGCCGGCAACGACCAGCCTGGCACGCTGCGGATCAACACCCACGAGCTGGCCAGCCGCCCGCGCTGGGCCATCACCCAGCAGTACCTGCACGAAGCCCTGCCCGGCCATCACCTGCAGCTGGGCCAGCGTGGCAATGGCAGCGCCCTGCCGCGCTTCCGTCGCTATACCGGCGATACCGCATTCGTCGAGGGCTGGGGCCTGTACGCCGAGGCGCTGGGGCAGGAGCTGGGGCTGTATGACCAGGCGCACGAGCAACTGGGCTACCTGCATGCCAGCCTGCTGCGCACCGCGCGCATCGTGATCGACACCGGCCTGCATGCCCAGGGCTGGAGCCGCCAGCAGGCGGCGCAGTACCTGCAGAAGGAGGCCGACCTCAGTGCCGCCGATGCCGCGCTGGAGGTCGAACGCTCGCTGGCCATGCCCGGCCAGGCCCTGTCGGCACGGGCCGGCGAATGGCAGCTGCGCAAGCTGCGCGAACACGCCCGCCAGGCACTGGGCGAGCAGTTCGACCTGCGCCAGTTCCATGCCGAAATCCTGCGTGACGGTTCGCTGCCGCTGGATATCCTGCAGGGCAAGATCCAGCGCTGGATCGACAGCCAGACCGCCACCCCCTCCACCCCGGCCGAGTGAACCCGATGCGACGCTTCCTTCCCGTGCTGCTGGCCGCCGCCTCGGCCTTCGCCCTGCCCGTCCACGCCAGTGACCACAACGATGCCGCGCGCCGCCAGGCCAGCGATACACTGATGGCCGATTACCACGGCCAAGGCCCCGGCGCGGCGCTGCTGATCCTCAAAAACGGGCAGGTGCTGCATGCCCGCGGTTATGGCCTGGCCGACCTGGACAGCCGGCAGGCGGTCGATGGCCGGACCAACTTCCGCCTGGCCTCGGTCAGCAAACAGTTCACCGCGATGGCGGTGCTGCTGCTCGAGCACGACGGCGTACTGGGCCTGGATGACCCGCTGGCACGCTGGCTGCCCGGCCTGCCGCCGGCCACCCGCACGGTGACCCTGCGCCATCTGCTGACGCATGCCAGTGGCCTGGTCGATTACGAAGACCATCTGCCCGTCGGCCTTGACAAGCAGCTGCGCGACGCCGACGTGCTGGCCATCCTGCGCGGGCAGGACCGCACCTATTTCCCGCCGGGCAGCAGCTACCGCTATTCCAACAGCGGCTATGCCCTGCTCGCGCTGGTGGTGGAAAAAGCCTCCGGGCAAGCCTATGCCGAGTTCCTGCGCCAGCGCCTGTTCCTGCCGCTGGGCATGAACCACACCCATGCGCGCACCGATGACGGCCCGGCGATTGCCTTTCGTGCCTATGGCTACCGCCAGCTCGATGGCCACTGGCAGCGCAGCGACCAGAGCCTGACCAGCGCAGTGCTCGGCGATGGCGGCATCTACAGCTCGGCAGAGGATCTGGCGCGCTGGCTGGCCCAGCTGGATACCCCGCGCGTGTTGCCGGCCAGCCTGGTCAGCCAGGCACTGAGCGCGGCCAACCCGGTCCACGGCGAGCTGGATGTCAGCCACTACGGCCTGGGCTGGCGGCTGCACCCGGGTCTGGCCTGGCACAGCGGCGAGAGCATCGGCTTTCGCAACGTGCTGATCCGCTTCCCGGAACAACGGCTGGACATCGTGCTGCTGAGCAACCGCGATGCACCCGAACCCTACGCGCTGGCGCGGCGGATCGCCGCGCTGTGGGGCGCGCCGCAGCCCTGAAAACCGGACATCTGCCCCTGTCCGTCACGAGCATGAACTGACCGCACTGCCTGCTGCATTGCAAATACCGTACGCACGCGAATGCGGGTACATTCGCCCTTGACGCGATGAACACACCGCTCACCTGACATCCCTGGGAGGGGAACCCATGAACACTGCCATCAAGGTCCTGCTGCTGGCCCTGCCGCTCACCTTCGCCACCGGCCTGGCCCAGGCCAACAACTCGGCCGAAGGCCGCTGGCGCCAGATCGATCCGGATACCGGCCGCGCCAAGTCCATCGTCGAGATCCGCCGCACCAGCAACGGCACTCTGAACGGCCGCATCGTCGAGCTGCTCAACCCGTCGCGCCCGAACCCGGTCTGCGACAAGTGCGAGGACGACCGCAAGAACCAGCCGATCACCGGCATGGAAATCATCCGCGGCATGCGCGCCGACGGCGCCGGCAAGTGGAAGGGCGGCAAGATCCTCAAGCCGGACGAAGGCAAGGTCTACAACTCGAAAATGGCCCTGATCGAAGGCGGCCGCAAGCTGGAGGTGTCCGGCTGCATTGCCTTCATCTGCAAGACCCAGGTCTGGGAAAGGCTGTAAGCCTGCCCCGGCGACAACGCTGCCTCATACAACCCGGCCACTGGCCGGGTTGTTGCGTTGTGGCCCCCGGCACTGGCCGCACCATCGGTACGATGTAAAAAATAATTGACATTCACGTCATACCGGGCGCAGCCTGCAGATGTCAGGTTTATTTGACATCCACCGCACTTGCCCGGGAGTCCGTCATGCCCCTGTCTTTCCATGAAAAAAGCCTGTGGCTGGTATTGGCCAGCCTGTGTGCGGTGTTCGGGGTGTACTTCGCCCGCGTCGTACCCGCCACCGGCGCCACCATCGGGCCGGCGCAGATCGGCAGCTTCATCGGCCTGCTGGTCGTGCTGGTGGTGGTCCAGGTCATCGGCCATGCCCTGCTCGCCCTGGGTAGCCTGCGCGAACTGCGCGGGCGCGGGGTGAGCCGCGACGAGCGCGACGTGTTGATCGAGCTGAAAAGCAGCCGGCTGGCATCCTGGCTGCTGGCCTGCGGGGTGTTCTGCGCCCTGTGCGTCGCCGTGCTGGTGCCGGGCAACGCGGCCTTTGTCCATGTGCTGCTCGCATTCTGGGTGCTGTCCCAGGTGCTGGCCCTGGCCAGCCAGCTGTACCTGCACCGCTGGGGCATGTGAGCCATGGGCAAGACAACCGGCCGCCTGGGCAACCGCCTGCGCGAGCTGCGCCAGCAGGCAGGCGGGCTGACCCAGCAGGAACTGGCCGAGCGGGTGGGCGTCACCCGGCAGACCATCATCGCCATCGAGGCCAACCGCTACTCGCCCTCGCTGGAAGTGGCCTTCCTGATCGCCCAGGCACTGGGCGTGGGTATCGAGCAGGTGTTCCAATTCGAGCCCGGGCGCTGAGCCGCGCGCCCCGGGCAGCCGCACCGGCGGTGCCGGCCGGGCATGCGATAATGTCGCGTTCCCACGTCCCATCGAACGGTCATGACCCGTAGCGCACTTGTCACCAACGCCCTGCCGTATGCCAACGGCCCGCTCCACCTCGGCCACCTGGTCGGTTACATCCAGGCCGACATCTGGGTGCGCGCACGCCGGATGCTGGGCGAGAAGGTCTGGTACGTCTGCGCCGACGACACCCACGGCACCCCGATCATGCTGGGCGCCGAAAAGGCCGGGCTGAGCCCGGAGGCCTACATTGCCGACATCCAGGCCAGCCACGAGGCCGACTTTGCCGCCTTCGGCGTGGATTTTGACCACTACGACTCCACCAACTCGGCGGCCAACAAGGCGCTGACCGAAGCGCTGTACCTCAAGCTCGAGGCCGCCGGCCACATCTCCAAGCGCAGCGTCGCCCAGTTCTACGACCCGGCCAAGGGCATGTTCCTGCCGGACCGCTACATCAAGGGCACCTGCCCCAAGTGCAAGGCGCTTGATCAGTACGGCGACAACTGCGAAGTCTGCGGCGCCACCTATGGGCCGACCGACCTGATCGAGCCGAAGTCAGTGGTTTCCGGTGCCACCCCGGAAATGCGCGACTCGGTGCACTACTTCTTTGAAGTGGGCAATTTCCAGCAGTTCCTGCGCGAATGGCTGGCCGGCGATGTCGCCCTGCCGGGCGTCAAGGCCAAACTGGCCGAATGGCTGGATGCCGAAGGCGGCCTGCGCGCCTGGGACATCTCCCGCGATGCGCCCTACTTCGGTTTCGAGATTCCCGGCGCCCCGGGCAAGTATTTCTACGTCTGGCTGGATGCGCCGATCGGCTACCTGTCCAGCTTCCAGAACCTCTGTGCGAAGACCGGCGATGACTTTGCCGCCATCACCGCGGCCGATTCGGCCACCGAACTGCACCACTTCATCGGCAAGGACATCGTCAACTTCCACGGCCTGTTCTGGCCGTCGGTGCTGCACGGCACCGGGATGAAGGTGCCGACCCGCCTGCACGTCAACGGCTACCTGACCGTGGACGGGGCGAAGATGAGCAAGTCGCGCGGCACCTTCGTCAAGGCCCGCACCTTCCTGGATGTCGGCCTGGAAGCCGAAGCCCTGCGCTACTACTTCGCCGCCAAAAGCGGCGGCGGCGTGGACGACCTGGACCTGAACCTGTCTGACTTCGTGGCCCGCGTGAACAGCGATGTCGTCGGCAAGTTCGTCAATATCGCCAGCCGCTGCGCCAAGCTGCTCGATACCCACTTCGGCAACACGCTGTGGACCCAGCCGACACTTCCGGCTGAAACCGAAGCGTTGGGTGATATCTGGACTCAACATGTAGCAATTCGTAGTGCAGTTGGGATGCTCACCGTTGACACGGCCAGCAGCCTGTACGAGCAGAACAACTTTGCTGGCGTCGTGCGCAATGCCATGACCGCTGCCGACCAGGTCAACGAATACATCGCCCAGACCGCACCGTGGGCACTGGCCAAGGATCCGGAACGTCGCACCGAGCTGCACATCGTGCTGAGCACCGCCCTGCAGGCGTTTGCCGACATCGCTGCCGTGCTCAAGCCGATCATGCCGGCCACCGTGACCAAGGCCGAAGCCTATCTGGGCACCACACTCTCCCTTACCCAGCGTGTCGAACTGGACGGCAAGACCCTGCCGGCCTCCTACTCGCCGCTGTTCACCCGTATTGACCCGAAGTTGATTGACGCCATGACCGACGCCTCCAAGGACACCCTCAACCAGGCTCCGGCCACCACCGAAACCCCGAAGGCCGAAAAGAAGGCTGACAAGCCGGCCAAGACCGAAGCGGCTGCTGCACCTGCCAAGGTGGAAGGCGATGCCCCGGCCTACATCGGCATCGACGACTTCGCCAAGCTGGACCTGCGCATCGGCAAGGTGCTGGAGTGCGGTTTTGTCGAAGGTTCGGACAAGCTGCTGCGCTTCAAGCTCGACGCCGGCGACCTGGGCCAGCGCCAGATCTTCTCCGGCATCCGCGGCTCCTACGGCGAACCGGAAAAGCTCATCGGCCGCAATGTGGTCTTCATCGCCAACCTGGCCCCACGCAAGATGCGCTTCGGCATCAGCGAAGGCATGATCCTGTCGGCCGGCTTCGACGGCGGCGCACTGGCCCTGCTCGATGCCGATGACGGTGCGCAGGCTGGCATGCCGGTGCGTTGATCAGCGCAAACTGACATTGCTGTGAAGTACAAAAAAAGCCGGCGAGAGCCGGCTTTTTTTGTATCTCGATTCATGGCGCATACGTCAAACCAAAATTTATGGAGAGGCTTGTCCCGTAAAACTGGCGTAATCGCCCTGCATTGCTGAAAGATGCCCTCGAAGTTCCTCGCCATCTTTTGATCCAACAATCCGGCCACCCCAAACATCCCACAGTCTTTTGTAGCCATCTGGAACTTCAACCATACGATCAAGCAGCCTTAAAAAAAGCTCCGACCTACGAAGAAATTCACCATTGACATCTCGACACCAGAGCGCAGCGGACTCACCCACACTTTCGAGAGGCCTCCTATACTCAACCCCATCAAAGTCAACATATAAACTATTGTTTTTAATGCCATTGACGAGCTTATGGTATTCACCCTTGAGTTTATTTGCCGCCACCCTGGCCGCATCTCTATCACCTGCCGAATGATCAGCCTCCTCCGCCGTGAAGGGGAAGTTCCAAGAGTTTATATGATTCTTAATCTCATGCCTGGTCAAATTTTTATGCAACCTATCAAGATCCAAATCAAACCCAATTATTAAACCCTTTGCAGCAGCACCAAGAGAATCAATCTTCGCGCACTCCTCGATAGATATCAGATGCAAAAATGTGCAGCGCTGAAAAGCCCCTGCCTGACCAAGTATCTGCGCCTCGTCATAAAGAGAAGAAGCGTTATCAAGAATCAACTTGCAACCATCACGTATTCTTGAAATTTTATCCTTTACATCTGAGCTAACGACTCCATCCACAGCATATCCCCCAATAATTTCGATGTTCAAACATACATCTGAGCAAAAACTCTAGAAACGAAACCCTGCATCCATCACGACCAACTGACCTTGACCGTCGCGCCATCGATCAACGGCATCCAGGTATCGACCAGCGACAGCTTGGTATCCACCCAGAACGTGACCTCCCGCGTGCCGCTGGGCAAGCCGGCAAACGGGGCGTCCACACTCATCGCAATGGTTTTTTGACCTGGGCGCATCAGTTCCTGACGCAACCGGCGCATGGACTGCTGCCCGGTCTCATCCAGACGCAACTGGTAAATGACAACGGGCATGTCACTGCGGAAAACACCCGGGCTGCGGGTGCCTTTTTCCTTGTTGATCAGCACCAACGGCAAGGCCTCACGCTGGCTGTGCCCATCGCTGCTGACTTCAAGATTCAAGCGTGCGCTGGCCACATCCAGCTCGACACCCTGCGGCAAGGCAATGCGCACGCGCACCTGCGACGGATCCACCTGCGCCAGTGTGGCTGGCGATATCGACGACAGACGTAGCGCGGTACTCAAGGGGATGGAGGCACAACCGGCCATTCCCAATGTTGCCAACAACAAACCGACTGCCACTGCACGCATGGTCATCCCTGAGCTGTTGATGTGATCGCCCCAAACCAGCAAGCGCCCGTTGCCGCCTCAATAGCCGGTTGCGAACCAGCAAGATCCAGAGTGCAGCTCTCCTCAATTCCACTTGTTGTGACGAGGATTGTTGACTGCAGCTGCCACGCACGGAACTCTGTGGGCAGGATGTCGGGGGCTTGGCGCCCCCAGACCTGCACAAGGAGGTAACGATGGAACGCATGATTGCGCGTATCGGCTGGTGGCTTTTCGCACTGGCTGCGTTGTACACATTGGTGGGCACCATAGGCAACCGTATTGCCTCGCACAGTTACATCATTCCACTCACCCTGGAGCCCGGCCATAGCGCACAGGTGAATGTACTGCGCCTGCACCCCGACTACGTGGATCTTAAACTCCGGCATGCTTATGCGCAGGGCCAGGAGCGGCCGGAACTGGGTCGCTACAGCCACGAGGAACGGGCGCAAGGCTACTATGTGGATGACCCAGGCCAGCCGGTCATTCTCCAAGTCAGCACATCCACCGAGAGTGTGGTTTACGAAGCCGGACCACGAACCGGACGCGGTGCCCACACCATCAGCCGCGGCATGAGACCCCAAGCGCCGGATGACGACCCGAAACTATTTGGCGGCCCCACTCAGCCGGCACCGGCCACGCTGCCGCGTGGGCGTTCGACCGTTACGTTCTCGGTGTTGCAGGTTGGGCCAGCCCTGCTGGGAGAACGTGTCGAGCTGCATCTGGAACCACCTCTTGGCGTCAAGTCCACCTCTGCCAGCTACCAATGGCTGTGGATCTTCTTCTTCTGGCCGGTGATCGTTGCCGGGTTGGCGTTATGGGCGCTGGGACTGGCTTACATGAGCTGGCACGTTCGCGATCTACCACCCCGCATCCCCCGCAGCAAACCCGGCCGGCAAGAAAAGCCAGGAGTCGGGAGATAGCGATTGCCTGCAACACGCAGCCGCCCAAAAAATCCAGAGTGAACCGTCATTCCGCCAACTCACCAGCAGGCCTGCACGCCAGTGACCTGAATGACTCGAATCGCCGCTCCACACCACTCAAAGGATCTACAAACTCCAGCCGCTGTGCCAGCAATTGCAGCGACTTTTCCGCATCATCCGGCGCCGGATCCAGCAGCTGCGGATAACTGCGGTCATGCAGCAACGGCGCGCCGAGGGCGGCCATGTGCACGCGCAGCTGGTGCTTGCGCCCGGTGATGGGCTGCAGGCGGTAGGTCCAGTGGTCGGTGCCGCGATGGACCACGTCGATCACGGTTTCGCTGTTCGGCTCGCCAGGCACTTCGGCCATGCGGAAGAACGGCTCACCCGGCACCAGCCGGCTGCGGTGCACATACGGAAAGGTCAGATGCGGCAACGGCGCGGCGACGGCCAGGTAGTCCTTGTGGATGCGCTGCTCGCGGAACAAGGCCTGATACCGCCCGCGCGTGGCGGGGTTGGCCGAGAACAGCACCAGCCCAGCGGTATCGCGGTCGATGCGGTGCAGCGGCACCAGGTGCGGGTTGTCCAACCGCTCGGTCAGCCGTGCCAGCAGGGTCTGGCGCACATAGCGCCCGGCCGGCACCACGGGCAGGAAGTGCGGCTTGCAGGCCACCACGAGGTGTTCGTCGGCATGGACGAGGGCTTCGGTGAACGGGATCACCGACTCCTCGACCACCTCTCGGAAATAGTGGATCACCGCTCCCAGCCGATAGGGCGCCTGGAGCGTCAGCGGCAGGCCAGCGCCGTCGAGCACCCGCCCACGCGCAAAGCGCTGTGCCCAGGTGGCCGCAGCAATGGCCGGGAACAACGCACACAGCGCTTCGAACACGCTGTGCCAGGGACCGTCCGGCAGCTGGATACGACTGGCGGGCACGCCATCGCGGGTGTGACGCTGCTCGCTCATGGGGCCGGCCGGACAAGGGAGCCACCATGCTGCCATGCCTTGCCCCGGACCGTTTGTGCCTGCGCGGCCGACAGCAACAGAATCGGCCCGGCCGCCCATTGGGCAGCCATGGCTGCCGGCTGCGATAATGCCGGCCTGTTGTCCATGAAACTGCCCGATGTCGCGCCTGACCACCCCGCTTGTAGAACGCCTGGACCGCCTGCTGCCGCAGACCCAATGTGGCCAGTGCGGGTTCGAGGGTTGCCGCCCGTATGCCGAGGCCATGGCCCGCAGCGAGGCCGGGGTAGAGCGCTGCCCGCCCGGTGGCGACGAAGGCGCGCGCCAGCTGGCCACGGTGCTTGGCGTGGCCCCGCTGCCCTATGACCGTTCGCGCGGCACGCACAAGCCGCCACAGTTGGCGGTGATCGTGGAGGAAGACTGCATTGGCTGCACCAAGTGCATCCAGGCCTGCCCGGTGGATGCCATCGTCGGTGGCGCCAAGTACATGCACACGGTGTTGGCCGACCTGTGCACCGGCTGCGAGCTGTGCATCCCGCCGTGCCCGGTGGACTGCATCGATCTCAAACTGATCTGACCGTTTCGCCCAGCTTGAACATGACGGACATCGATCTCTCCCGCTTCCACACCGCCCAGGCACCGGTCTGGGAGCAGGTGCTTGGCGAACTGCGCGCCGGGCGCAAGCGCACGCACTGGAGCTGGTTCGTCTTCCCGCAGCTGGCCGGGCTGGGCCACAGCCAGAAAGCGCGTTTGTATGCGCTCAACAGCGTGGACGAGGCCCGGGCCTGGCTGGCCGACCCGGTGCTGGGGCCACGCCTGTTTGCCGCACTCGATGCCCTGCACGCGTGCGGCCGCGATGCCAACACCGTGCTCGGCACCGTGGATGCGCTGAAGCTGCGCTCCTGCCTGACCCTGATGCTGGCGGCTGCGCCCGGCGACCCGCGCCTGACCCGGGCGCTGGCGCAGTGGTTCGACGGCCAGCCCGACCCGCTGACGCAGACCCTGCTGCGCGGCTGAGCCGCCAACGGTGACAGCCGGCCCGCACGCGTGCTCCACTTCGGTGACGCGGCATGCGGCCGCATCCTGCCAACCGGAGCACGCCATGTCCCATCCCTCCCACGACAAGATCCACTACGTCGAACTGCCCAGCCGCGACCTGGCAGCCACCAAGGCATTCTTCCAGAAGGCCTTCGGCTGGGGCTTCATCGATTACGGCCCCCAGTACGCGGCCATCACCGGTGCCGGCCTGGATGGCGGCTTCTTCCAGGCCTCCACGCCGGCGCATTCGCGCAATGGCAGCGTCCTGGTGGTGCTCTACAGCGATGCACTGGAAGCCACCCAGGCCAATGTCGAAGCGGCCGGCGGAGTGATCGAACAGGCGATCTTCGACTTCCCCGGCGGGCGCCGCTTCCACTTCATCGAGCCCGGCGGCAGCGAGCTGGCGGTGTGGTCTGCCACGGCCACCTGAGCCCCGCCGCTGCTGCACAAAAAAGCCCGCCGGTTGGCGGGCTTTTGTCTGGTTGGCGCAGCCGCTTACGGGATGGCGGCAGTGATGACGATCTCCACCTTCCAGTCCTTGTTCACCAGTTTGGCTTCCATCGTGGCGCGGGCCGGGGCGCGCTCCCTGCAGGTGCTTGATACCCAGCAAGGCCCGGCCGCCGAAACGGTGTACTCCCGGCTGGGCTGGCAGCGCGCGGGCACCATTGCCGACTTTGCCGCCACCGCGTCCGGCAAACTGACGCCAACCGTTTTCTACTTCATGTAGCTGGAACGGCAACCACGTTCCCGTAACCCTGTGTCCTGGTCGATTACGCGCCCGATTACAGCGCGTTCTCCGACCAGGGGCTGGATGGTGGTTTCTTTATCTCCAGCCGGATAGCCCGGCGCTGGATGGCTGCGCCCTGGTGGTGTTCTACCGTGCCGATCTGGAGGCAACCCAGCACCAGGTGGTCGCCGCCGGCGCGGTGATTGCCCGGCACATCTTCCAGTTCCCCGGCGGCCGTCGCTTTCATTTCGTCGAGCCGGGCGGCAATGAATTTGCCGCCTGGAGCGACGCGTTACCCTGAGCAGCCCAGCGCCTGCACAAACGGCCATCCTGCCGGCACTCAGACGCCGCCCAAGTGCCCCTGCGGTGCCTGCAGGCCGGCTTTTGTCCTGCAAGGCCGCACAGCGCCGGCAGCAGCCAGCGCGCAGCAGGCTCATCCCTGCCGCGTGCAACCACTGCACCGGCGCAAGGCGTGACATTTGACGGTCATCACAAAGTCACCAGCGCGTAACGCAAACGCGCTGCAATGACCCCCACCTGGGCAGGCGCCTGTGTGGCGCACTTGATCATGCGATGCACTGACGACCGGGCCTGGACTCCCCCGTGTCCGAGAAGTCTTCCGTGCCTGCATCATCCACTGTGCGTATCTCCCTGCTGGCCAGCCTGTTGGCTTGCACCTTGTCTGGCCAGGCATTGGCCACCGAGCAAACGTCCCCGGCCTGGCGCAATGGCCAGTGTGGCAGCTTCACCATTGCCGCCATCCCTGACAGCCAGAACTACCTGGATTTCCGTCATCAGCGTTCGGCCGGCTTCCCGGTTGACGGCCACAGGATGTTCCAGCAGCAGATCCGCTGGATTGCCGACAATGCCGCCAGCAACGGCGGCAACATTGTGTTTGCCACCCACCTGGGCGACATCTGGCAGAACCGCGTGCAGCGCGTTGACCCGGGCCATGCCGCCCGCGGCTTGATTGCCGCCACCGAAGCACAGACCGACGGCCAGCCGGCCGTGTTCCCGGACGGGGTACGCAACCACGAGATCCCGATGGCCCTGGCCAGCATGCAGTTGCTGGACGGTGCGCTGCCGTTCTCCATCGTGCCGGGCAACCACGATTACGACGCGGTGTGGGTGGACCATCGCCACCTGCCCGACCCGGACAACGCCTACGGCCTGCACCAGGGCATCCGCCACTTCGGCGGCCTGGATGGTTTCCGTTCGGTGTTCTCTGACCAGTCCCCGCTGTTCAAGGACAAGCCCTGGTATGTGGCCTCCAATGACGGCGGTGCCGACAGCGCCCAGCTGATCAACGCCGGGCAGTGCCAGCTGCTGCACATCGGCCTGCAGTTCGATGCGCCGGACAGCTCGCTGGCCTGGGCGCGCCGGGTGATCAAGCAGCACCCGGGTGTGCCGACCATCGTCACCACCCACAAGTTCACTGATCGCGCCGGCCGTTTTGCCGTCGGCGGCTCGCTGGATATGAGCCTGGTCGATCCGCAGGACAACAACCCGCAGATGGTCTGGGATGACTTCATCAGCCAGCACGACCAGATCTTCCTGGTGCTCAGCGGCCACATCGGCGGCCAGGGCCACGGGATTGCCCGCAACGATGAGGGCAACCTGGTTCACCACCTGTTGTCGGACTTCCAGCCGCGTGGCCAGGTGGCTCGCCAGGCCGCCCCGCAGCACCAGGGCAAGACCCTGACCGGTGATGGCTGGCTGCGCCTGCTGCAGTTCAACCTGGATGACGACAATCCGTCCATCCATGTGCGCACCTATTCCACCCACTACGGCAAGTACAGCACCCAGGTCCCCGACTACGGCCGCTGGTACAAGGAAGCCGAGCAGCAGTCCCATCTGAGCGACGCCCAGTTCCGGGCCCGCGACGATTTCCGCATTGCCCTGGACGGCTTCCACCAGCGCTTCGCCCGCTGACACCCACCACGTTCCAGCCCTCCCCGGCCTGCCCGGGGAGGGCTGCGCCTGCGCCTCCCCCATGGCCTTGATGCTTGAAACAGGAATTGCCTTCGTGAAAACGTCCGTATCCCCTCCGCTTGCCCGCCTCCGCCCACGCCTGCTGCCAACCGCGCTGGCCCTGGCGCTGGCCCCGGTGGCCACCGCCGCGCTGGCCAATGACACCGCCCCGGCCACCGATGCCCATCAGCTTGATGCCATCACCGTGACCGGCTCGCAGCTGCAGGCCCGCGCCGAAATCGATGCCCGCCGCGAATCGGCGGGCATTGTCGACAGCCTCAGTGCCGATGACATCGGTGCCCTGCCGGACCTGACCATTGCCGAATCCCTGCGCCGCATCGCCGGTGTCACCACCGTCTACAACGATGACATCGGCCAGTTCGCCTCCATCCGCGCGGCCCATCCCGACTACGTGCCGGTCACCCTCAACGGGCTGAGCATCGCCACCACTGGCGACCACGGCGAAGGCACCCGCAAGATCAACCTGCAGGTCATTCCCAGCGGCGCAGTGCAACAGCTGCAGGCGTTCAAGTCGTTGTCCCCCGAACACGATGCCGGCGCCCTGGCCGGCTTGATCAACATTGTGCCCAGCAGCGCCTTCGACGCCGGCCAGTCGATCTTCACCGCCACCGTCGGCAGCAGCTACTCCACCTACATGGACGTGCCCGATGACAACAGCGCCGGCCGCGACAGCAAGCACTCGCCTTACGGTCGCTCGGCCCAGCTGAGCTGGGCGCCGACCTTTGCCAACGACACCATCGGCCTGATGGTCACCGGCATGTACCAGCAGCGCCCGCGCACCCAGTCCAACAACGTGGTCACCAACCGCCTGTACTACAACGACCAGGGCGCGGCGGTGGCACCGACCTCACCGGACTGGAATGGCGTGGCCGCACCGGACTCCTTCGGCGCCCACAGCTACACCAACATGTTCACCAAGCATGGCGGCACCGTGCGCCTGGATTGGCGCCCCAATGAACGCCTGCAGGCCTCGCTGTTTGGCTTTGCCTACTACTCCGATGAGCAGGAAACCCGCAACACCAACCGCGTGTTCAACCTGGACCAACATCAGGACCTGACTGCCAGCAGTGGCAGCGCCCGCATCCGCGGGGTGGACTCGCAGTGGCGCTACAACGATTTCAACCGCGACCAGATGGGCCTGCAGGGCAACCTGGACTGGGCCATCGACGATGACAACCGCCTGCGTGTGGATGCTGGCCGTTCACGCGCCTGGTACCAGTCCACCCGGCCGTTTGTGACCTTCGTCTACAACCCCAATACCCGCCTGGACTACGACATGTCCGGCAAGCTGGCCAGCTTCGACCCCGCCAACGCCAGCGCCCTGCTGGACGGGGCCAACTTCAGCAACCGCAATACCTACCGCGACGTGCGCGAGGCGCATTCCTACGTTTCGCACCTGCGGGCGGACTTCGGCCACAACGCCGATGCCGACGACCGTGGCCTGGGCTTCACCGCTGGCCTGGAAGTGCGCCAGATGGACATGCAGCGCGACATCGACGCGACCTACTACCGCCAGCGCCAGGCCACCCTGGAAGGCATCTCCTTCATCCCGGACTTCGCCATCCCCGGCTACAGCCAGCCGGCGTTGTGGCTGGATGCCGACCAGTTCTGGAACAACGTGGTTCCGACCCTGGCCGTGGACCCGGCGCTGTCGCGTTACAACAGCCTGGTCAATGACTACCAGTACGACGAACGTACCGTGGCCGGTTACATCAACGGCCTGTACTCCACCGACACCCTGCGCCTGTCTGCCGGCCTGCGCCTGGACCGCACCCAGTTCGACGCACGCATGGCCCGGGCCTTGGGCGGGCAGATCCTGGAAGGCCAGGCCAAGGCCAGTGACAGCGCCAGCGAATGGCTGCCCTACCTCAATGCCAGCTGGTCAATCAGCCCGCGATGGAAGCTCAAGGCATCGGCCTCGCAGACCCTGGGCCGCCCCAATCCCGAATCCATCGCCACGGTGGAAAACGTGGACGAGCTGGAGCTGACCATCAACCGCGGCAACCCGCAGATCCAGCCACGCCGGTCCACCAACCTGGATCTGGGCGCTGAGTTCTACTTCAGCGATGGCCTGGGCATGCTCACCGCGACGGTGTTCAACAAGCAGATCGACGATGACATCCTGTCGGTATCCCAGCAGGAGACCATCGATGGCCAGGTATGGACGGTGACCTCGCCGATCAATGGCGAGCGCACCCGTTACACCGGCCTGGAACTGGGTGTGGTCAACAGCAGTTTCGCGGCCCTGCATCCGGCACTGGCCCCGCTGGGCGCCTCGTTCAACCTGATGCTGGTGGAAGGCAAGTCCTCCTACCTCTACCAGGGCCAGAAGCTGGCACTGGACCAGCTGCAGTACCAGTCCAAGGTGGCCGGCAATGCGTCGCTGTTCTGGGCCCTGCCACGCGGCTCGGAAATCCGCCTGTCGGCCAACCACCAGGGCAAGTACCTGGAAGAGTTTGCTGTCGAGCCGTGGAAGAACATCTGGATCAAGCCATTCACCACCTATGACCTGACCGCCAAGTGGATGATCAACCCGGCCTGGCAGGTGCGTCTGGAAGGCCGCAACCTGTTCGGTGCCCAGCGTGGCCGCCTGACCGGCCCGAACGGTGACCTGTTCCGTGCCGACCTGGAAGTGGGCCGCACCTGGATGGCCAACATCAGTTACCGCTACTGAGCCGAGCAACGGCAACAACGAAACCGGGCGCCCTGCGGCGCCCGGTTTCGTTGCACCAGAAGCCCGCCTGGATCAGGCAATGGCGGCAGTGATGACGATCTCCACCTTCCAGTCCTTGTTCACCAGTTTGGCTTCCATGGTGGCGCGGGCCGGGGCGTGCCCTGCCGGTACCCAGGCATCCCAGGCCACGTTCATGCCCGGGGCATCGTTGATGTCGGCCAGGAAGATCTCGGCGCGCAGGATGTGCTGCTTGCTGGTGCCGGCACGGGCCAGCAGCGCATCGATCTCGGCCAGCACCTGGGCGGTCTGCCCGGTGATGTCGGCACTGGTGTCTTCGGGAACCTGCCCGGCCAGGTAGGCCACGCCATTGTGCACGGTCATTTCGGCCAGGCGCGGGCCGCAGTCAAAGCGTTCAATCATGGTGGTGGTTTGCATCGCTTGAAAAAGTCGTGCCGGCATTGTCCCTGCTGTTGCCGTGCTTTGCAGCAAGACGATGCAACAAGCCAAGCAGCGCCGCCAGCAGCAGGCTGACCAGAAGCGCGATCAGCAGTTTCTGGCCACCGCCGCGTGGCAGCCAGGCGACGCCGGCGACATGCAGCCAGGCCAGGCTCCAGCACAGCAAGGTGCCGATTGCCGCTGTCCAGGCCCAGCGCTGCCAGCCCGGGTGGGCGACAAAGCGCAAAGCCTGGACCGGCAGCGCCAGCAACACGGCGGCAAACGCGCAATAGGCGGTGAAATGATGGAACAGGCCCGGCCTGCTCAACTGATCCGGTGGAAACAGGCGGTCACCGGTAGCCACGCAGACCAGCCCGACACCGGCCACGGCCAGGCAGGCCATCACCGCCTGCCCGGCAGGCGACGGCGCCGGCGCCAGACGGCAGAGCAGCCGGCCGCCGGCGGCCATCGCCACACCGAGCAACAGGTAAGCCAGACACAGCCACAGGCTGCCGGGGCCATGCAGATAAAAACTCAAGGTGTGCTGCCAGGGATCCAGGTCACTGCGGGTCAGCTGCAACAGGCCAGCCGCGACCAGGAAAAACACACAGCCCAGCACACCGGCCCAGGCCAACCCGCGCACACGCCGGAGGTCAGGGTTGTTCACGCCTGCTCGGGATGGCGTTGCAGCCACTGCGCCAGACGCAGCCGGTAGGCAGCCAGTTCCTCGCTGTAAAGATCCAGCACGCACAACGGGCAACCACTGCCACAGCATTCGTTATCGGCGGGCGGCTGAGGGGGCAGCGGCCGTGGGTCATCAACAGGATCAGTCATTACCTTGCCCGCCAGGCGGGTTCAACCAGACATCGGTGATTCTAATCATCACGCCACGCCCTGCAGCAAACGGCGTGACAGGTTGGCCCGGGCCGGGGCATCGAAGCAGCCATGCCCCCAGTCACTGAGGTAGATCCGCGGCCGCTTGAGCAGGGCCTTGAGAAAGGCCCGCCGGCGCCAGGCAAACAGCCAGCGCGGCACCACCCCGGCAAACTCGCTGGCGATGTCGGCGTCATAACGGCTGAATACCGGCCACGGTGCCGCCAGGATGGCCATGTCGCAATCCAGGAACAGGGCCTGGTCGGTACTGACCTGGGACGGCTCCAGCTGGCCATGCCGGGCGGTGAGTTCGATCATGCGGACCAGGGCCGGCACATCGATGCCAGCATCGGGCAGCCAGCGCGCCACCGCCTGTGCGGCCAGCGCGGCACTGCGCGCCTCGTTGTCGCTGCGTCCGGGCACGTAGACCGCATCGTGGTAGAGCGCGGCCAGCTGCGCCACCGCCGGCTGCTGCCAGCCCGGTCCGGCAGCCACCTGGCCACAGTGCTGCAGTACCGCCTGGGCATGGCCGAAATGGTGGTAGGCCCGCGGCGGTTGCGCATGCAGCGCGCGCAGCTGCTCCAGCATCGGCGCCGGCAGCTGCAGTGGTGGAAAAAGGGGGGAATCGCTCATCGCTCCATCATCGGCACAAGCTGATGCCTGCAGCAAGGGCGACAGCACTCAACCCAGCGACCAGATGCCTTCCAGCTCTTCGCGATCCTGGCCCAGGAACTGGCGCAGCAGCACGAACTCACGCACCAGCCAGCGCATCGACTGCACCGGTTGTTCGGCCACCTGGCGGCTGTCGGTCAACATCGGGATATGCGGCGGCAGCCCCGGCCGGATCCGGCCCAGCACCGGCTGCATGGCCTTGAGGATATCGGCCTGCAGGTCCAGCAGCAGGTCGGCCCCGGGGCCACACTGCAGGGCGAACGGGTAGCGGCCATCACCGGGCAACGAGCCGACGTAATCGAAACAGACCTCGAAGGCCGGCCGCTGCACCTTGCGCGCGGCCTGGCAGATACGCCCGAGCAGACGGGCATTGACCCCGGCAAAGTCGCCGATGTGCTGCAGGATGATCAGCGGCACCTCTTCGCCGGTCAGCACCGCCTGCAGCCCATGCTCACTGCGCAGGGCCTCGGCCAATTCGCCAATCCGCTCGCACACCTCCGGCTCCGGCACGACGGCAAAGTAGAGCCGCTGGGTCGGAATGTCATTGCCAAAGCCCAACGACAGCTGGGCCTCGGCCGAGGACGGGTAGGTCTTTTTGGACATGGCAGCGCGCGCGCCGCTGCAAAAGCGGGCGCCAGAACAACGCAACGGCGGGTTGGGGATACTAGCAGGCGCAACCGCGGCACGGCGCACACTGGACAATTTATCGCCAACATTGGCGAAGCCTTGTGCCAGCTGGCCTGCCGCGGCTTATCCACATGCTTGCCCAGGTTCTGTGCACATGGGCTGTGGGCAAGGTTCCGGCAACTGGCCAAATTTTGACCAGCCACTGCAAACCCTTGCGGGGCAATGCTCCGCTGCGGTTATCCACATATTTGCCGCACCTTGGCCCACACCCGCCGTGGACAAATGCTCCGGCCAGCAACGCAGGGCGCTGCCGGCGCCCTCCCCGGCCACTTGGCCACAGCCTGCTGACAGGCGCTGCGCAGATTGCCAAAAGGCTTGTCCACCCGGGCCTGCAGCCACGCACATCGGCCGGTCGATGGCGGCAGACGGGACAATGCACGCGTCCTCCTCCTGCATCTGGACATTTTTTCATCAGGCACAAAAAAACCCTTGCCGCACAGGGGCTGGCAAGGGTTTTCCACAGGCTTTGTCCACCGCTGCACACAGCCGCGGTGGACAACTACAGGCTATGACTCAGGCCTTGCGCAGGAAGCAGGTCTTCAGCACCAGGCCCTTGATCTTGTCCGAGTTGCCTTCGATGTGTTCGGCATCGTCCTCGACCAGGCGGATGTTGCGGATCACCGTGCCCTGCTTGAGCGGGATCGAGGAACCCTTGACCTTCAGGTCCTTGATCACGGTCACGGTATCGCCGGCGACCAGGACATTGCCGTTGCTGTCGCGCACCACGACCCCCGTCGTGGCATCGGCATCGCCGGCCGCCCATTCAAAGCCACAGTCGGCACAGATCATCAGTGCGCCATCGGCATAGGTGTTTTCCAGCGTGCACTGCGGGCAGGCGGGGACGTTCGACATGGCAGCCTCCAACGGCTTGTTTCAAAGCCCTAGTGTAGCCGCCCGGCCGCTGGCACCCGGCCCGGGCATGGCTTACATTCCGATGACCCCTGCACAGTCAAGGAGTAATCATGTCCAGCGTCCTGTTGCTCGCCCTGGCCACGGCCGTTGCCCAGCCGGCCATGGCCGAACCACGTACCGCCCCCGCCGCACACTGCCTGGATGCCCGCCAGACCACCGGCATGTACCAGAGCGATGACACCACCGTGGTAGTGGCCACCGGCCAGCAGCACTACCGCGTGCAACTGGCGACCAGCTGCCCTGGCCTGGATCGTGACAGCCAACTGTCCCTGCGCGCACCCGGCGGCTGGGTCTGCGGTGGTCCGAATGAAACAGTCACCGCTGCCGGCAGCCGCTGTCCGGTGGCCAGCGTGACCCCGATCGACAGCCGCCAATACGCCCAGGCCGCACGTCAGGCCGTGCGCAATCAACACGGCAGCCACAGCGCCGACGGCACCACCCTGGACACGGTGGAGGTGACCGCCCAGGCCGGCATCAACCGCGATGACCGCTATGCCCGTGGCTTTGTCGGCACCGCCGACTACTGCTTCGACCCGGCCCAGATGCGCAGCTGGAACGAAACCCCCGATGGCCTTGTTGTCCAGGTCTCGCCGCGCCGCAATGCCGGCAACAGCACCTACGCGGTGGAACTGTCGGGCAGCTGCCCGATGCTCAGCTCCAGTCCGAGTGTGTTCTTCCGCTCGGGCATGGGCCTGGGTGTGATCTGCGGCAATGCCGGAGACCGCGTGGTGGCCGTGCGCGACACCTTCGTCAATGAAAGCAGCCCGGCCCTGGCCTATGCCGGCTCCTTCCTGCTGCCGCCGCAAGACATCGGCGGCAACATCGCCACTGCCATCACCGGCCAGTGCTCCATCCAGGCCGTCTACCCGGTCCACAGCTGATCACATTCAGCTGAATCGGCAAACGGCCGTGGCTTGCCTGCCCCGGCCGCTTGCCGCACAGTGCCCGCCCCCTTTTGCAGACCCGGTGGGCCCATGCGCCTCGGCATCGATTTTGGCACCAGCAACTGCGCCGCCGCCGCCCTGGTGGACGGCACCGTGGTGCCGGTGGACTTTGACGGCGCCCAGCAGTTCCGCACCACGGTGTGGTTTCCCGATGTGATGCGCGATGCCGACCAGTTCGAACTGGACGATGCGATGGCCGCCCAGGTTGATCAGCTGGTGGACGGCTTCAGCCGTGACGCCCGCGCCACCGGACGCAACCGCACGCTGCAGGCCATGCGCAGCGAGGCCATCCGCATCGTGCGCCGGGAATGGATGGAAGCGCGCATGCGCGAGCCGGCCAGCTCCACCACCCTGCTGCAGAACGCGGTGTACGGCGATGCCGCGCTGGATGCCTACTTCATCGAGGAGGAAGGCAACCTGGTGCAGAGCCCGAAGTCGATGCTCGGCTACCAGCTGCACCCGCGTGCGCGCCAGACCATCGCCGGCATTGCCGCCCACATCCTGGAACACATCCGCCTGACCGCCAGCCGCCAGTTCGGTCGGACCATCCGCAGCGCGGTGCTGGGCCGCCCGGTGCAGTTCCGCTCCTCCATCGGCGATGCCGGCAACGAGCAGGCGCTGTCGATACTGCGCGAGGCCGCCGCCGCGGCCGGCTTCGATGCGGTGGAGTTCCTCGAGGAACCCGCCGCTGCGGCCATGGCCCACCACGCCGCCAGCCACCAGCGCCACGACGTGGTGGTGGTGGATATCGGCGGCGGCACCACCGACATCGCCCATGCCAGCGTCGGTGGTGACCAGGCTCCGCAGGTGCACCGCGCCTGGGGTGTTGCCCGCGGCGGTACCGATATCGACCTGGCCCTGAGCCTGTCCAGCTACATGCCGCTGTTCGGCCGTGGCATCACCCGGGTGCCCAACCATCACTACGTCGAGGCGGCGATGGTGCAGGACATGCCGCGCCAGCGCGATTTCCGCACCCACAAGTACGACGAGGTCCCCGCCCCTTACGGCCCGCGCCTTGAAGCGCTGCAGGAAACCGGCAACACCGCGCGCCTGTACCGCGAGGTGGAAGCCTGCAAGATTGCGCTGAGCAGCCAAAGCCTGCATGCCAACGCGCTGGCTTTCATCGAACCGGGCCTGGAAGTGAGCACCGACGCTGCGCTGCTGGACCAGGCCGCCAGCAGTTATCTGCGCGAGCTCAACAGCCTGTTGGCCCAGGTCCGTGCCGACATCGGCCATGACCCGGCCGTGGTCTTCGTCACCGGTGGCATGTCGCGCGCGCCCTACCTGCGTGCCGCAGCTGCCGCGGCCTTTCCCGGCGCGCAACTGGTGACCGGCGATCCCTCCTTCGGTGTGGTCAACGGTCTGGCTTATCACGCTGCTGCCGGCGCCGACTGAGCGGTGCCGGGCCTGGCGGACCGGTGACGGTTCACACGCCCGCAGCCAAAGCGCGTAGGATGGGGCGGGCCTGCCAACCGGCAACCGCTCCTTCTTCCTGCCGCCACGCCCAGCCGTCGCCCCAGGTCCTGTCTGCTCTACGCCTGCCGGCTCGCGCCCGGCGGCATGCCTGCATCCTGCCCTGCCTGTTGATGGCGGCGCTGCCAGGCTCCCCCTTCCGGAGACGCGCATGTCCGCTTGCCCCGCTCCCGCTGCAGACCCCACTGCCAGCTGCCACCACTGTGATGCGGTATGTTGTCGTTTGACGGTGGTGCTGATGCCCGAAGACCGGGTGCCAGGCCACCTCACGGCAACCACCCCGGAGGGCCTGCATGTAATGGCCCGCAACGAGGAGGGCTGGTGTGTTGCCATCGACAACCTGCACATGCGCTGTTCGATCTATGAGCAGCGTCCCGGGACCTGTCGCCGTTTTGCCATGAATGGGCCGTATTGCCGCAGTACACGCGAAGAATATTCCGCGCGCATGCGCAAGGGAATTGCACTGACGCTTCACAACTGACCACTGACCGGAGGGACCATGCCACGTCCATCGAGCAAGACCGCCAAGCAACCGCGCAACACCCCACTGAGCGAACGCAGGAACGGGCCAGGACAACTGAGCCACGAGCGTATCGCTGCCGATGTTGATGCCTTCTGCAATGCCGGCGGCCAGATCGAAGTGCTTGGCAATACCCATGTGCTCAAGCGGATCCTGCCTGACCCCATGCGCTGAGCGCAGCCGCGCGGTGCCGCCGTCGGGCACGAGACGTCCGACGGTGCCCGCGCCACACCCTGTGCCGTGGCCGCAATGCCGGTACGGCCGGCGGACGACCAGACGCACGCCGATCCGCCCGCCTGCGGCATGACTGGCCAGCACGGGGCTGTACGGGGACAATTCCCCGTTCCCCGCTGTCGGTACTGTCTGCATGAAACCCCGTTTTTTCCTTGCCCTGCTGGGCAGCACCCTGCTGTGCCTGGGCTGCAGCACCGCCGGCTCCCATGCCAGTGTGTCCGCCAGGCCAGCGGCCGCATCCACGCACACCGGTGTGACCGCGGTGATGCCGCGCCAGGCGCACAACCCGCTGCTGCTGGTGTCCATCGATGGCATGCGCAACGACTACACCGAGCGCGGATTGACCCCGACCCTGCAGTACCTGGCCGAGCACGGCACCCGCGCCGGGTTCCTGCGTCCGTCCTACCCGTCGATCACCTTCCCCAACCACTACACCCTGGTGACCGGCCTGCGTCCGGACAGGCACGGGGTGGTGGCCAACTTCATGCGTGACCCGACCATCCCGGAGACACGCTTTTCGATGTTCGACCGCGCCACCACCGGCGATGCACGCTGGTGGAATGACGGCAAACCGCTGTGGACCACGGTCAGTGAAGCGGGTGGACGTTCGGCAGCGATGTTCTGGGTCGGTTCCGAGGCCCCGGTGCACGGGCGGCATCCGGAGTTCTGGTACCCGTTCGACATCAGTGTCGACGCCACCCAGCGGGTGGACAACGTCCTGGCCTGGCTGGACCTGCCGGCCGACCAGCGCCCGCACTTCATCACCCTGTACTTCGACAGCGTCGATACCGCCGGCCACCGCCATGGCCCGGACTCGGCGCAGCTCGACCGCGCCCTGGTCGAGGTCGATACCGCGCTGGGCCGCCTGCTGGCCGGCCTGCGCGCACGCCGGCTTGATGACACGGTCAACCTGGTCATCGCTTCCGACCACGGCATGCTGGCCACCGGTGATGACAAGGTGCTGTACCTGGACGACCACCTGGACGCCAGCCTGATCGACCCGATCTGGACCGGCGCCTATGCCGCCTTCGATGCGCTGCCCGGTGGCCAGGCCCAGGCCGATGCCCTGCTGGGCAAGCACCTGTACTTTGAGTGCATGACCCGCGAGCAGATCCCGGCACGCTTTGCCTATGGCAAACACCGGCGCGTGCCGCGCTACCACTGCATGGCCGCCCCGGGGTGGCAGCTGACCACCCGCGATGCGTTCCAGCGCAAGGGCCACGCCCTGCAGGGCGAACATGGTTATGACAACCAGCTTCAAGCGATGCACTCGCCGTTCATCGTCCATGGCCCGGCCTTCAAGCGCGGCCACCGCATCGCCGGGATCGACAATGTGGATGTCTATCCGCTGCTGGCGCACCTGCTCGGGGTAAGCCCGGAGCCGCACGATGGCCAGCTTGCCGCTACCCTCGATGCCCTGATCACCCCACCGGAGGAGCGCCCATGATTGCCCGCACACTGCCCGACTGGCTGCAGGGCTGGGCCGGTCAGATCCAGACCGCCGCGGAGGTGGTGCTGATCCTGCTGCTGGCCTGGCTGCTGCGCTTCATCGCCCGCCGGCTGCTGTCGCGGCTGGGACGTGCCTACACCTTCCCGGCTTCGATGGAACTGGCAGCCAAGCGCCTGAGCAATTTCCTGATCTGGGTCGGCGCCCTGCTGGCGGTGCTCGATGCGCTGGGGGTATCGGCCACGGTGCTGTGGACGGCGTTCACCGGTTTTGCCGCGGTCGGTGCGGTGGCGTTCTTTGCCGCCTGGAGCGTGCTGTCCAACATCTTCTGCACCCTGCTGATCTTCACCACGCGCCCGTTCCGTCTGGGCGACATGATCGAGATTGTCGAAAACGGCGAAAAACCGGGTTTTCGCGGCCGCGTGATCGACGTCAACCTGATCTATTCCACGCTGGAAGAAGCCGGTGGCGCGCATGGCGGCGGCAACTACGTGCAGATTCCCAATTCGCTGTTCTTCCAGCGCGCGCTGCGCCGCTGGCGCCCCGGCAGCGAACCGCAGGCAGCACCTGCGCCGGCCGCGGACAGCAGCAGCACGCCGGCGGCGGCCTCTGCCGGTGGTGGCAGTGCCGCACCGGTGGCGGCCAACGATCCGTAACAGCGTTCACAGATCAAGGCCTGAGGTTTTGACAGGCCCGCATCCGGGTTGCCACCCTGCGGGCCTGTTGCCATGGAGGCCGACCGATGCCGACCGTTTTGCTGCGCCACGCCCTTGCCCCGCTTTCCGTCCTCGTGTTGCTGGCCGCCTGTACCGCCAGCCAGGACACCAATGCCGCCACCAGCACCCTCGTGCAGGCCAGCAGTACCGCCATGGCCACACCCTCGCTCCCCGCCGATGATGGCGAGGAGGCCGGCCTGGACGATCTGGACGACAGCGATGAGCTGGACGACCCGGCCAACTTCGACCCCGCTGCCCACGTCCGCCGTCAACTGGCCCAGCAGCCGGCCAGGCGTGGCAGCGGCGGCCCGGTGCAGGCCTGCACTCTGAGCGGCAGGGTCACCATCGCCGGGCATACCGAGGACATCCGCGACTGCATGCAGTCCAACGGCAGCCTGTCGGTGGCCGAATTCCAGCAGGCCTGCCAGGGCCTGGCCAACGGCCTGAACCAGACCGGCAATGCCCCGGCGAAGATTGAATACAGCAACCGCTGCCCGACCCCGGCCCAGGGCAGCTGCCGCAACTTCATGAATTCGGGCATGGATGCGTTCTACTACCAGCGCACCGACCTGGCGCAGCTGCCGGGTTCGTGTGCCGCGGCTGGCGGCCGCTGGCAGGCCGGCGGCTGAACCACGGCACGCCCCCAGCGCGCCCGGGGCCGGCATCCGCGCCCCGGGCGTTGTTGTTTACGGCTGGGCGACGATCGCCGTGCCGCTGGGCACGATGTAGCACGCCTTGGCCTGGGCACAGGCCTGGGCATTGATCTCGGCCACCTGGCGGGCCAGGTACTGCTGCGGGCTCAGGCCCATCTGGTTGCGGTAGGCATTGTCGGCCGCGGCCACCGCTTCCTGTTCCAGCTTGCGCTGCTCTTCGGCCAGGGTCGCTTCCTTGAGCGTCTTGACCCGCTGCTGCTGGGCCGCGGTGAGGTTCATCTGTTCCAGCACATTCGGGTTGGGCTGGGCCCGGCCCAGGGTGATGTTGATGATCTCCACGTCGATCGCCTGCTCCTTGACCTCGGCGCGGATGGCTTCAGTCACCGCCGCATCGATGGCGGCAGCGGTTTCCGGCCGGCTCATCATGCTGGTCATGTCATGCCGCTTGACCTGGTCGCGCACGATGGCCGAGTACTGCGAGCGGATGTTGTTCTCGAACCAGTTCACGCCCTTGGTGCTGAGCAGGCGCGGGCTGTTGGTGATCCGGTACTGGATGGCGGTTTCAAAGTCGAGCAGGATGTTGTCCGAGGACGAGTAGTCATTGAAGGCCACCTTGATCGTCTGCGGCGTGGTATCGACATAGATCTTCTCGGTGGACAACCAGGTGTAGGAACGCCCGGTCTTGCGCACATCATCCAGGCGCACGCCGCCCTTGCCGAAAATCCACGGCCGGTCCACCAGCACCGCTTCCTGCCCCACGTCTGGCGACACCACGGTACAACCACCCAGCACCGTCACCATTGCCACAGCCTGCATCCACGTCTTCAAACCCATCTCCTTAGGTCTTGTCCAGTCGCCCAATCTAGCCCAACGCACGTATCTGGCCAAACGGCTGGCAGCAGCGGAGGCGGGCACGGAAGGCAGCGGCGATGGCGTCTGGCAGCGCCGCTGCCGGCCGGCGCACAGGCCGCAGCGGTATGGCACGAACCCCTGACCGGCAGCACGCGCAGGCGCGCCCACAAACGCCGCAATCCCGGTCATACCCGCACCGGCGGGCTGCCGCCATCACTGTGGGAAAATGGCGGTTCTTGCCGCCTGGCGGCGTTGCAGTTGCTCTCCTGATGTCCTGTTCCAAAGCTTGTCCGCCGGCCACTGCGCCGGCATCGGCCGTGCCCGGCCCCACCGATCGCCAGCGCTGGGCGGCGGTGATTGCCCTGGCCCTGGCCGCCTTCATCTTCAACACCACCGAGTTCGCCCCGGTCGCCCTGCTCGGCGACATCGGTGCCAGCTTCGGCATGCCGGTGGAGCACACCGGGCTGATGCTGACCCTCTACGCCTGGATGGTGGCGCTGACCTCGTTGCCGCTGATGCTGGCCACCCGCCACATCGACCGCCGCAGGCTGCTGCTGGCCGTGTTCGTGCTGTTCTGCGCCAGCCATGCCGTTTCGGCCGTGGCCTGGAGCTGGCCGCTGCTGATGGCCAGCCGCATTGGCATTGCCCTGGCCCATGCGGTGTTCTGGTCAATCACCGCCGCGCTGGCGGTGCGCGTGGCCCCGGACGGTGGCCAGGCCAAGGCACTGGGCCTGCTGGCCACCGGCACCTCGCTGGCGATGGTGCTGGGCATCCCGCTGGGACGGGTGGTCGGCGAGGCGCTGGGCTGGCGCATGACCTTTGCCGGCATCGGCGCTGTTGCGCTGCTGGTGATGCTGATCCTGGCCCGGCTGCTGCCGGCGCTGCCCAGCGTCAATACCGGTTCGCTGGCCAGCCTGCCGGTCTTGATGCGCCGTGCACCGCTGATGCTGCTCTACGCCCTGCTGATCGTGGTGGTCACCGCGCTGTTCACCGTCTACACCTATATCGAGCCATTCGTGCAGCAGATCGGTGGCCATGCCAGCGGCCTGACTACTGGCGTGCTGCTGCTCTACGGCGGCGCGGGCATCATTGGCAGCGTACTGTTCTCGCGCCTGGGCCCACGCTACCCGCGTGGTTTCCTGGTGGTGGGCATTGCCGGCATCGCCAGCTGCCTGCTGGCGCTGCTGCCGGCACTGGCCCATCCAGCCGTGCTGTGCGCCGTGGCGACAATCTGGGGCATTGCGATGATCATGTTCGCGCTGGACATGCAGGCCAAGGTGCTGCATCTGGCTTCCGATGCCACCGACGTGGCGATGTCGCTGTTCTCGGCGTTGTTCAACATCGGCATCGGCGCTGGCGCCCTGCTCGGCAGCCAGGTCGCGCTGCAGCGGGGCATGCAGTGGATCGGGGTGGCCGGCGGGGCACTTGCGGTTCTGGGTGCGGTCATGGCCACCGTACTGGTGACCCGTTACCGGGCATCGATGCCGGCAGCGCACCGCTGAGCTGCCCCACTGGATACCCCCCCACAACGCCCGGATTGCCCGGGCGTTGTGCCATCGGTTGGCTGCCACCGGCCTGCCGCCGGGGCGTAGGATGGCCACACATCCACAGCAGACCACCACCATGACCCTGCGCCCGCTTTCCCTGGCCCTGGCCCTCGGCCTGGGCTGTCTGACCGCCTGCCAGCCGGCTGCCACGCCAGCCGCAACGCCTCCCGCTTCCACTGCTGCCGAGAACACTGCCATGGCCGAGCGCGTTGCCCGCTATGCCGAAGTCACCCTGAGCGCCGACCTGTCCCACCTGTCCGAAGGCGACCGCCAGGCCGTGGGCCTGCTGATCGATGCCGGCCAGATCATCGATGGCCTGTTCTGGCAGCAGGTCTGGGGCGATCGTCAGGACCTGCTGGCCAGGACCAACGACCCGGCCACTGCCCGTTACATCGACATCAACTACGGCCCCTGGGACCTGCTCGATGGCGACAAGCCGTTTGTGGACGGCATCGGGCAGCGTCCGGCCGGTGCCGGCTTCTATCCGGCCGACATGACGCGGGAAGAATTCGCTGCGGCCGAGCTGCCGGGCAAGGACAGCCAGTACACCCTGCTGCGCCGCGACGACGCCGGCAAGCTGGTGGTCGTACCCTACTCGGTGGCCTACAAGGCCGAGCTGGAGCAGGTCGCCGCACTGCTGCGCCAGGCCGCCGGCGTGGCCAGTACACCCAGCTTCGCGCACTACCTGCGGCTGCGTGCCGATGCTCTGCTGTCCGATGATTACCAGGCCAGCGACATGGCCTGGATGGACATGAAGGACAGCCCGATCGATGTGGTGATCGGCCCGATCGAGAGCTACCAGGACCGTCTGTTCGGCACCAAGACCGCGTTCGAGGCCTTCGTGCTGGTCAAGGACATCGCCTGGAGCCAGAAGCTGGCCCGTTTCGCCCAGCACCTGCCGGCCCTGCAGCGCGGCCTGCCGGTCGATGCAAAATACAAGGCCGAGATGCCCGGCACCGATGCCGATCTGAACGCCTACTTCGCCGTCTACTACGGCGGCGATGCCAATGCCGGGGCCAAGACCATCGCCATCAACCTGCCCAACGACGAGCAGGTGCAGCTGGCCAAGGGTTCGCGCCGCCTGCAGCTGGAAAACAGCATGCGCGCCAAGTTCGACACCATCATGGCCACCATTGCCGCCGAGCTGATCGCGCCGGCGCAGATGCAGCACGTCACCTTCGATGCCTTCTTCGAGAACGTGATGTTCCACGAGGTGGCCCACGGTCTGGGCATCAAGAACACCCTGGACGGCCAGGGCACGGTACGCCAAGCGCTGGGCGAGCTGTACAGCGCCTACGAGGAAGGCAAGGCCGACATCCTGGGCCTGTACATGATCAGCGCACTGGGTGACATGGGGGAGCTGGACAAGACCAAACGGATGGACAACTACGTCACCTTCCTGGCCGGCATTTTCCGCTCGGTGCGCTTCGGTGCGTCCTCGGCCCACGGCCAGGCCAACATGGTGGCCTTCAACTACCTGGCCCAGGCCGGCGCCTTCAGCCGCGATGAGCAAGGTCACTACGCGGTGGACTTTGACAGGATGGAAAAGGCGGTCAACGACCTGTCTGCCCGCATCCTGATGCTGCAGGGCGACGGCGACCGCGCCGGTGCCCAGGCACTGCTGGACAGCCATGGCCAGATCGGCACCGACCTGGCCGCCGACCTGGCACGGATCGAGAAGGCCGGCATTCCGGTGGACATCGTCCTGCGCCAGGGCCGCAGCGAGCTGGGCCTGTAACCGCGGCCATCACCCACCGCCCAGCAGGAAACCGGCATCGGCTGATGCCGGTTTTTTTCTGCCCGGCAGCCGCCCACACCGCCTTGGCCAATTATTCACCATTCAATGCAAGCTATTGTTTGTATTGAATATTAATGACTTACCCACACACTCTTCCCCGACCCACCCACACCGGCTGTGGAAAACCCGGCAAGGCGGAGTGCATTTCCCTGGCGTTTTTTTCACCGTTCAACACAAGCCACTGTTTTTGAAAGACTATTCCGACATATCCACAACATTGTGCATCCAGCATCCACATCGACAGTGGACAAGCACATGATCTGGCCAGGGCCGGCGCTGCAGGACCTGTCCGCGGGCCTGACCAAAACTTCACCACGCCATACAAGCCATTGTTACAAAAGAAATATTCGAGGATATCCACAAGATCCACCAGCCGCCACGCACATCGCCTGTGGAAAACCCTGCACGCTGCTGCTCTGCGCTGGCGAAACTTTCACCTGCCAGCACAAAGCCTTGCTGCAGTAGGGAAGATGCAGGTTATCCACATGTTTGTTGCGGCCACATCCACACCCGGGGTGGATAAGGCGTCTGCCTGCCTGGCAGCCGTCAACGTCCACTGCCTGCCCGCCTGCTGCCACGTCCTGCGCCGTACCCGGCCCTGCGCGGCTGTCGCTGTCGCTGTCGCTGTCGCTGTCGCTGTCGCTGTCGCTGTGGCTGTGGCTGTGGCTGTGGCTGTGGCTGGAACAGTGCATCCGCCGGGCCTGCCTTGGCTGTGCAGCTAACGCCCGCATTGTGTTGGGTATCACCCCCCCACTGGAGTCCCCCCGATGCAGATCAATCTGGATAACCGTACCGCCCTGGTCACCGCCGCCACCAAGGGCATTGGCCTGGCAATCGCCGTTGGCCTGCGTCAGGCCGGGGCAACGGTCACCATCAGCGGGCGCAGCGCGCAGAGCGTGGAAGCGGCGTTGCAGCAGATCAATCAACAGCCCGGTCCGCCGCCGGCCACCGGTGTGGTTGCCGATCCCGGTACGGCCGAGGGCGCCGCCACGCTGATTGCCGCGCGCCCGGAGGTCGACATCCTGGTCAACAACCTGGGCATCTACGGCGCGGTGCCGTTCTTCGAGATCGACGATGCCCAGTGGCAGACCATGATGGAGGTCAACCTGCTCAGCGGCGTGCGCCTGGCCCGCCACTATGCCCGCGGCATGCAGCAGCGCGGCTGGGGCCGGATCCAGTTCATCTCCAGCGAATCGGCATTGAACATCCCGGCCGAAATGGTCCACTACGGGGTCAGCAAGGCGGCCATGCAGGGGCTCGCGCGCGGGCTGGCCAAGGTGCTGGCCGGCAGCGGGGTCACCGTCAACACCATCCTGCCGGGGCCGACCCGCACCGAAGGTGCGATGGCGATGATGGCCGCAATGGCCGCCGAGCGCGGTATCGGTATCGAGCAGATGGAGCAGCGCTTCCTGCAGGAAAACCGTCCCTCCGGCCTGCTCGGCCGCTTTGCCACCCCGGAAGAAGTGGCCGCGATGAGTGTGTATGTCGCCTCGCCACAGGCCAGTGCCACCACCGGCGCTGCACTGCGCGTGGACGGTGGCATCGTCGAATCGATTGCCTGAGCAGGCCGGCCGGGCAACCGCCACCGGGCCGGCAACGGCGCCGAGGTTGCCGGCTACGGCAGGGGCTCAACGCAGCTGGCTGTCCTTGCTGCCACGCCGGTTGTAGCCGGCGTGGGCCTGCTCCTCGGCATCGGCGGCCTCCTGGCAGGCCACACACAGGCGCACGCCCGGCACCGCCTGCTGCCGGGCCAGCGGAATCGGCGCCTCACATTCTTCACAGGTCTCACGTCCGGGGCCGGTGGCCAAGCGGCGGCGGGCACGCTGCACCGCGTCCTCGACAGTGGCATCAATCTGCTGCTGTACGGCGTCATCGCCGGCCCATCCGGTTGCCATCGCGGCCTCCTCCACTGTCTGGCCCAGGCCAGGATCGATACCACGTCATCGCCCGGCCAGCAAACAGCCTGCCGCGTGCCGGCGGTACTGACGCCCGCCCAAAGCACCGGCAATCCAGCAATCCGTGCACCAGAGCACACTCCGCTGCGGTCACCCCGCAATGGCTGCATGCTAGCGTGATGGCGCTGTCCCGGCGGCGGTCACCTGACCTGCCGGGCACTGCCCAAAGTCACCTACACAGCCAAGGATTGCACACCAATGCGGGTTACCTCACTGCTTTGCGCATTGCCGCTTCTGCTGGCTGCCTGCACCCCGGAGAACGCCATGACCGCCGCAATGTCCCCCCAACCCACTGATGGCCCCAGCCCGGCACAGGGCCGGGCCGCCCTCAACCCTGCCCCCCGTCAGGCCTATGAGCTGCTGCTGACCCTGGCCGATGTCCCCGGCCCGTTCGCCCAGGTCGAAGGCGTGGCACAGTACGACGTGGTCAATGAAGACCAGTGCGGGCATGTCAATCCGCTGACCGGCGCCGCCGAGCGCATCACCCACCAGCAGCCGGTGGCGCTGGAGCAGGTCGGCCCGGGCCAGTACCGCGGCCGGGTCTATCTGGACCTGATGCTGGATGAGGACTACTACGGCCGCGGCGTCTGCCAGTGGCAATTCAGTGGTGCCGGCACCCTGCTCAAGGCCACCGGCGCGGCCGGGGAAACCCGTTTCACCGCCTTCATCGATGCCCGGGCCATTGCCGAAGGCCAGACGGTGACCCGTCTCTACCCGGCCACGGACTATCCGCGTGTGGCCGAGATCGACGATTACGGCCAGCCCGGCAAGGCCGATGCCGGCAGTTACGTTGCCACGCTGCGCGATCAGCTGTTCAGCGCCACCCTGCAGGCCAACAAGGTGGACAACTGATGCCCAACAGCCACGTCTACGCCGCCCTGGCCAACGATGCCTACACCGACCGCAGGGTCGGCACCCAGCTGGCCGGGCATGAGAAGCCGGTCACCATCCAGGGCGTCAACTACAGCATCCTCGAACACGCCGACAACCCGCGCACCGGCTACCAGGGCACGATCTACCGCAGCCAGCAGGACGGCCAGATCATCGTCGCCCACCGCGGTACCGAGCAGATCTTCAAGGACGGGGTGCTGGCCGATGCCGGCATGGTGCTCACCCGCAACAACCTGCAGGTACCCGATGCGGTGGCGCTGACCGAACGCGCACTGGGCTATGCACGCCGGATCGGCCAGGAAGAAGGCCGCACACCGGAGGTCAGCGTCACCGGCCATTCGCTGGGTGGCACCCTGGCCCAGGTCACCGCGCACCGCTTCGACCTCAAGGGGGAAACCTTCAATGCCTACGGTGCGGTCAGCCTGAACCAGCGCATCCCCGAAGGCGGCAGCAAGGTGATCAACCACGCCATGGCTGCCGATGCGGTCAGCGCCGCCTCGCCACACTACGGCCAGGTCCAGCTGTATGCCACCCAGAAGGAAATCGACACCCTCTACCAGTCCGGCTTCCGCAATGCCGGCTGGGCCCAGGCCCTGATGCCCGACTCGGCCGTGCTGGGTGCTGCGCGTTCGCTGGGCTCGCACCAGATGAGCCAGTTCGCCGGCCCCGACTCGGTACTCGATCGCCCGCAGAGCCGGGCCCTGGCACGCGAGAATGCCGGGATGATCGAGGAATACCGCGACAAGGTCGGCGATATCCGCAAGGACATCACCGAAGGTTCGCGCGGCCTGCCGGGCCGGGTACTCGATACCATCGACAGCCTGCGCGGCCCGGTCGCCCCCGGTGCCGGCCTGCGCCAGCCAGCCCCTGCCGAGAACCAGACCAGCCTGCTGATGAGCGACCCGGCCCACCCCGGCAGCAGCCTGTTTTTCCAGGCCCAACGCGGGGTGCAGGCGCAGGATGCAAGGATCGGCCGCAGCTCCGATGTGATGAGCGACCAGCTGGCCGGCAGCCTGGCCACGCAGATGCATGCCGCCGGTGGCCAGCGCATCGATACGGTGCTGCTCAGCAACGACGCCAGCCGTACCTTTGCCGTGCAGGGCAACCCGCACGATCCTGCCCACCTGCGGGTGGCGGTGGAAACCACCACCGCGATGCACACCCCGCTGGAACACAGCAGCGCACAGCTGCTGGCGCAGTCCCAGAATCCATCGCAGTCGCAGTTACAGCAGCACGGGCTGGGCCAGCAGCAGGAGGCCCAGGCCAACCCGGTCCGCTCGATGGCCTGAACCGGTTGCCATACAGACAGACAACGGCACCACACGGTGCCGTTGTTTGTTTACCCCCGCCCGATGCGGCTCAACGCTGCGGGGCGAACTCACCGCGGGCCAGGGACTGCACGCTGTTGCCGGCCGCATCGCGGGCCTGCATGTCGGCACCGCGCCGACGCAGGTCTTCCAGGATTTCCGCACGCTGGAACAGGGCGGCATACATGGCCGGGGTCTGCCCGGCATGGTTGCGCTGGTTGGGCGCACAATCGGCGGCCATCAACTGGCGGGCAATCACCACCTCGCCCTTGAAGATCGCGCCCAGCAGCGCGGTGTTGCCGCGCCTGTCTTCGGCACATGGGTTGGCACCGGCGGCCAGCAGCTGGCTCACCGCGTCCTTGCGCCCGTTGTAGGCAGCCAGGATCAACGCGGTATAGCCCTTGCCATCGGCACGATCGAGGTCATAACCACTGCGGATGAACTCGGCCAGCATCGCGGTGTCACCGCGACGGGCGGCATCGAACAGGTAAGCATCCAGCTGGCTCTTGATGTCGGCAGGGGCAACTGCGTAACCGGCAGCAGCGGCCTGTGCGCCAGTGCCGGCCAGGCCCAGCAGCAGCGCCAGGCAGAGTGCAGTAAAACGTCGCATCGCACGCTCCAGTCATCGAAAGGGGGACCGGGCGGCATGTGGCCGCAGCCGGTGGAAAGCAGGCGGCCGATGCCGCACCACTCAAAAAGCCGGGCGGCCGCGAGGCCGCGCCAGCCAGATACCGGGCGGCTCAAGGCCGCCCGGCAAGTACCGCTCAATCAGCCAGCTTGGCAGCCAGCGCGCGCACGCGGGCGATGTCGCCCTTGGCAACCCGGGTCAGGCCTTCGCCGTAGGCGGCATCAGCCTTGTAGAAGTAGGACAGCATGGTGTGCTTGGCCGCATCTTCAGCACCGGCCAGGGCACCGCCCAGCGAGTTGATCAGGTCCTGCTGCATCTTGCGGTTGTAGGAACGGAACAACTCGCCGGCCTGCTTGAAGTTCTGCTCGCGGGCGATCTTGCGCTGCTGGGTGACACCTTCCAGCGGCAGGTTGCTGTAGCGGGCAGCCACGGCCTCCGGACGCGGGGTCATGGTGCTGGGTTCGTAGTTCACTTCACCGCTGCGGGCACCGACGTTCATCGCGCCATCGGAGTTGTTGGAATTGACCTCCACCCGCGGGCGGTTCACCGGCAGCTGCTGGTGGTTGGCGCCCAGCCGGTACATCTGGGTGTCGGAATAGGAGAACAGACGGCCCTGCAGCAGGCGGTCTTCGCTCGGCTCGATGCCCGGGATGGTGTTGGCCGGGGCCATGGCGACCTGCTCGGTCTCCTGGAAGATGTTGGCCGGGTTGCGGTTCAGCTCCATGGTGCCGATCTTGCGCGAGGGCACCAGGTCTTCCGGCCAGATCTTGGTGGCATCGAGCGGATCGAACTCGAAGCTGGCCAGCTGGTCGGCCTCCAGCACCTGCAGGTACAAATCCCACTTGGGGAAGTTGCCGGCATTGATGGCTTCGATCAGGTCACGCGACATGTGGTTGAAGTCGCGGCCCTGGACCTCGGCGGCCTGCTTCGGGTCGTGGTTGCGCACGCCCTGCTGGCTCTTCCAGCTGAACTTCACATAGCGGAACTGACCGTTGGCATCGACCAGCTTGTAGGCGTGGACCGAGGAGCCGTCCATCTCGCGGTAGCTGGCCGGGGTGCCCTCGTTGGAGAACAGCAGGGTCAGGGTGCGGGTGGCTTCCGGCACATGCTGGAAGAAGTCGAACAGGGTCTTGTCGGTGCCGTAGTTCTTGTCCGGGTCCGGCTTGAAGGCGTGGACCATGTCGGGGAACTTGATCGCATCACGGATGAAGAAGGTCGGGAAGTTGTTGCCGACCAGGTCCCAGTTGCCCTGCTCGGTGTAGAACTTGACCGCAAAGCCGCGCGGGTCACGCAGGGTTTCCGGGCTGTGGTTGCCGTGCACCACCGAGGAGAAGCGCACGAACACCGGGGTCTGCTTGCCGGCGGTGAACAGCGAGGCCTGGGTCAGCTCGGACAGGTCTTCCGAAGCGGTGAACACGCCATAGGCGCCGGTACCGCGGGCGTGGACCACGCGCTCGGGGATGCGCTCGCGGTCAAAGCGCTGCAGCTTCTGGATCAGGTGGACGTCCTGCAGCAGCACCGGGCCGTTGGCGCCCGCCGTCTGCGAGTTCTGGTTGTCGCCGACCAACGCGCCATTGTCGCGGGTCAGGTTGCCGGCGTTGGCGGCGGTGGCGATCAGCGAGCCGGCAACAGCCAGCGCAAGAAGCGAAGAGCGAAGCTTCATGATGAAAGGGTCTCCATATGGGAGGCGCCAGCATCGCGATAGCCGGTTTCGATGTGAATTTGTTTGTTTGGATCTGATTGATCGCAAAAACCAATCGAGAGCCCGGCCCTATCGCAGGGATCGGCCGGGCCTTATACAACCGCAGTACCTGCTTACCAGACCAGATCGTCCGGCACCTGGAACTGGGCGTAGTAGGCATCGTCCTCGGCATTGCCGGTGGACGGTTCGACATAGTCGCGGCCGGCGTTGTCCAGCACGATCAGCTCCGGCGCACGCTCGCGCACCTGCACCGCAGCCACCCGCGGCAGCAGGCAATAGCCTTCCCCGTCACGGACAATCACCAGCGCCGCATCGATCACCTGCTTGCGCACGGCCTCGGTCAACAGCAGCGTGCGGATCACCTCGCCATCGTTGAAACGGTATTCGGCCTCGCCCTTGGCCAGGACCTTTTTATCGGCAATGATCTGCCGGGCCTGGGCGCGCAACTCATTGGCGCGACGTTCGGCGTTGCGCTCGGCGGCGATCTGACGGTCACGCTCGACCTTTTCCAGCCGGGCCTTTTCCGCCTCGATACGCGCCAATTCAGCCTCGGCAGCAATCGCTGCGGCCTTGGGGTCGTGCTTGTCCACGCGTGCCTTGGCCTGCTGGTTGGCCACCTGCGAGACCTGCGATTTTTTCACCAGCCCAGCCTTGAGCAGCTGGGCCTGCAATGCATTGGCCTTGGCCACGATGCTGTCCTCCACAAATCAGGCGCCTATGATAGCCAGCCGCCTGCCAGCTGCGCTTGAACACGCCCGATGTCCGCCCCTGCCCTGAAATACCTCAACGGTTACCCGCCGCATGTGCTGGCACAGGTGCGCGCCCTGATCGAGGCCGACCGCCTGGGCGAGTACCTGGGCAACAAGTACGCGCAGGGCCATGCGGTACGCAATGACAGCCAGCTCTATGACTATGTGCAGGAAATGAAGAACCGCTACCTGCGCTCGGCCCCGCCACTGGCCAAGGTGGTCTATGACAGCAAACTGCAGGTGGTGAAGCAGGCGCTGGGCACCCACACCACCATCTCGCGCAACCACGGCGGCAAGCTCAAGGCCAGCCGCGAAATCCGCATCGCCAGCGTGTTCCGCGATGCGCCGGCGCCGTTCCTGGAAATGATCGCCGCCCATGAACTGGCCCATATGCGCGAAGCCGACCACAACAAGGCCTTCTACGCCCTGTGCCGGCATATCAGCAGCGATTACCACCAACTGGAATTTGACCTGCGGCTGTACCTGACCCATCTGCAGGGTTGATGCCGCCGCCGGCGCGGCGCGCATCCTGCGCCCTGGCGCACTAAACTTGCCGGTCGTCGTCTGGAAACCTCTCATGTCCCCTGAAGCCGTCCGCCTGGACAAACGCCTGGTTGAACTGTTCGATTGCTCGCGCGGCCAGGCCCGCCAGTACATCGAAAATGGCTGGGTCAAAGTGGACGGTGTGGTGGTGGAGCAGCCGCAGACCCCGGTCACCACCGAGCAGGTGGAACTGCTGGAAGGCGCCCGCACTGATGCCATCGAACAGGCCACGATGATCTTCAACAAGCCTTCGGGCATGGACCCGGGGCAGATCCTGGCCTTGATTACCCCGGCCACCCAGCGCAGTGATGACAGCAGTGGCGTGCGCCTGCTGCAGCGCCACTTCCACCAGATGCAGATCGCCATGCCATTGCCTTACATCGCCAATGGCCTGGTGGTGGTCAGCCAGGACGGACGCATGATCAGCCACCTGCGCGAGAACGCCCGCCAGCTGGAAAATGAATTCGAGGTCGATGTCACCGGCCCGCGTGATACCTGGACCCAGGGCAAGGTGCTGGCCTCCCTGCGCACCGGCCCGGCCACCAAGATCAGCTGGCAGAGCGAACAGCGCCTGCGCGTGGCCGGCAAGGGCTTTGACAGCGCAGCCCTGATCACCGCCTGCACCGCGGCCGGGCTGAAGGTGGTTGCATTGCGCCGGCTGCGCATTGGCCGTATCGGCCTGTCCAAGCTGCCGCCGTTGCAGTGGCATTACCTGCCCAGCGACGCCCGTTTCTGACGCCGCACGCCTCCAGCCTGGGCGGCAGCTGCGCCGTCCGGCCTCAGCCCCAGCCAGCCCAGCGCAAAACGGCGGCGGCCGCGGCCCCCAGCACCACCACGGCCAGGAACGGCAACCGCGCCCACAGCGCCAGCGCGGCCACCAGCAGGGCGCCGACCCGCGCATCGAAGGCCAGTTGCTGGCCATGGGCAAAGGTGTTCATCACCGTCAGCGCGGCCAGCAGGCCAATGGTCAGGCGTCCGGCCGCTGCGGCCACAGCCGGCCTTTCCAGCCAGCGTGCCGGCACCAGGTAACCGGCCAGCTTGGTCGCAAACGCCAGCACCCCGCCCAGCAGCAACCAGGCCCACAGACCGTCCATCAGCGGCCCTCCCTGCGCAGCCAGCCCCAGCCAATGGCCACCAGCGCGGCCAACAGGATCGGCAGGCCCGGCGCGACCACCGGCACCGCCAGCAGCGTCACCAGTGCGCAGCACACCGCAATGGCGCGGGCATCACGCTGGCGCAGGCGTGGCCACAGCAGGGCCAGAAACGCTGCCACCGCCGCACCGTCCAGGCCGAACTGGCGTGGGTCCCCCAGGGCATTGCCCGCCCAGGCGCCCAGCGCGGTGCACACGTTCCAGACAATGAACACACCAATGGCAGCGGTCCAGAAACCGCGCTGCTGCTCCTCCGGCGTGGTCTGCGCGCTGGCCGTGGCGGTGGACTCATCGATGGTCAGCTGCGCGGCCACCGGCTTGAGCCAGCCGCGTGGACGCAGCAGCGCATTGAGCTGCATGCCGTAAATGGCATTGCGTACCCCCAGCAGGCTGGCCGCGCCGACCGCCGAGGCCGGCGCACCGCCACCGGCCAGGACGCCGACAAAGGCAAACTGCGAGCCACCGGTGTACATCAGCAGGCTCAAGCCCATGGTTTGCCAGAAATCCAGCCCGGCCGCCACCGACAGCGCACCGAAGGACAACCCATACAGCCCCGTGGCCACGGAAATGGAAAGCCCCATGCGCACGGCCGGGGACTGCAGAAAAGGTTTCATCGGTAAATGATGCCAACTTGGGCAGGGCAAGGAAACCAGCCATGCTGCCCCTCGCCGACGCCCACCACCCGGTCTACCATCCAGCGCATGAGCAAAGCCCGCCTGCGCCGTCTTGCCTGGATCCTTCCGCTGCTGCTGGTGGCGCTGGTGGGCAGTGGCTGGCTGCTGGCCGACCATCTGACCCCCGCCGCCAGCGGTGCTCCCTCATGGACGCTGCCGGCCAGCGGCCCGGCCACGCCGCTGGACCGCGAGGCCGCACCGTTGCTCACCGCCCATCCGGGGCAGACCGGGGTGCTCTGGCTCAGTGATGGCCTGGATGCCTTCGCCGCCCGCAGCGCGATCTCGCAACGGGCCGGTCGCAGCCTGGATGTGATGTATTACATCTGGAAAGACGATATCCCCGGCCATCTGCTCGCCGACCAGCTCTACCAGGCCGCCCAGCGCGGGGTACGCGTGCGGCTGCTGCTGGATGACCTCAATGCCCATGGCCTGGACCCGCACATGCTGGCGATCGCGGCCCATCCCAACATCGACGTCCGCCTGTACAACCCGATCCGCAACCGCGGCGGCTTCTGGCGCCTGCTGGAAATGCTGCAGCGGGTGTTCTCGATCAACCAACGCATGCACAACAAGGCGTGGATCGCCGACAACCAGGTGGCGATCATCGGTGGCCGCAATATCGGCGCGGAATATTTCAATGCCCGCGATGATGTCAACTTCCGTGACCTGGACCTGATGCTGCTGGGTCCGGCGGTGAACCAGGCCAGCACCATTTTCGACCAGTACTGGAACAGCCAGGCGGTGGTACCGATCGATGCCCTGAATCCGCAGAGCCAGGCCGAACTGGACCGGCTGCTGCTCAGGCTGGAAAGGGAAAGCCGCCTCAGCCAGGCGGCACCGTACCTGGCCCGGGTCCGGCAGCGGATCACGCTGCCGGCGGTACGCCAGAGCCACCGCCTGCAGTGGAGTGCCAGCATCGCGGTAGTGGCCGATCCACCGCTCAAGCACCGCAACAGCCCGCGCCAGGACTGGCTGGTCACGCGGATCATCGCCA
The DNA here is from genome assembly GCF_001431525.1 of Stenotrophomonas koreensis. Taxonomy (GTDB): domain Bacteria; phylum Pseudomonadota; class Gammaproteobacteria; order Xanthomonadales; family Xanthomonadaceae; genus Stenotrophomonas; species Stenotrophomonas koreensis. The sequence continues at coordinate 119,045 of NZ_LDJH01000006.1, read as the reverse complement.
ACCTCGGCAGTGCCGCCGAACGCATGCAGTTGATCTCGCCCTATTTCGTCCCCGGCCAGGACGGCAACCAGGCGCTGATCGCGATGCGCCGCCAGGGCATTGCCATCGAGCTGGTCACCAACTCGCTGGGCGCCACCGACGTGGCTGCAGTGCACAGCGGATGGAAACGCTACCGCCAGCCGCTGGTCGAGGCCGGAGTGCAGGTCTTTGAACTGAAGCGGCGCGGTCGCCGCGCCGGTATCGCCGTGCCGTTTGGCTCCAGCGCGGCCAGCCTGCACACCAAGGCCTACCTGGTCGATGGCCGGCGCGGTTTTGTCGGCTCATTCAACCTGGATCCGCGCTCGGCCACGGTCAATACCGAAATGGGCGTGGTCTTTGATGACCCGGTCCTGGGCCAACGCCTGCAGCAGGAGTTTGCCTGGCTGGCCGCGTCCGATCGCAGTTACCGCCTCGGGCTGGACCAGCAGGGCCGGCTGCAGTGGCGCGACGGCGATGGCCACCTGCACGCGCACGAACCCGACACCCGCTGGTGGCTACGCGGCTGGGTCTGGTTGCTGGGCCTGCTGCCGATCGAATCGCAGCTGTGAACGGCGCCTGCCCGATGGCAGCGGTGCTGCGCGCAGCGCAATGAGCGCAGGCGGCTTCCTGCCTGGCGCTGACGCCGGGCGGGGTCAGCTGTTGTCCTGTATGATGCGCAGGCGCTGCCACACCCAGTCCACCGCATGCGGGCTGGCCAGCGCCGACAGCGCCTGACGGGCCTGGTCCTGGTCCAGCACCCCGTCCTCGACCTGCATCCATGCCCAGGCCATGCGCCGGCCAAACTGCAGCGCACCGTGGGTCTGCCCGGGCGTTCCCTCCAGGGCCTGGGCCAGGGTCTCGGGCAACTCCCAGCGCCGTGAAATCTCTGCTGCTACCCGGTACTGGCTGGCCAGCAGCAACTGCAGCCGCTCACCGGCATCCAGCGGCTGGTCGGCCAGCGCCGGCAACGCACGCAGCACCAACAGGCACGACAGCGCCGGCAGCAGCGAGCCCAGCTGCAGCGGCAGCGGATCGATGCGTTCGACAATCCGCGCGTGGTCGGCGGCGGCGGCACTGGCCAGCCGGCCATGCCGCCACAGGATCGAGGCAAACCCGCGCAGCTCACGCTCTTCCAGCGCCAGCACCGGCTGGACCAGGGCCGAGGACAGCAAACGCTCCAGGCCCTCGTGCCCGACCTTGACCACGACCCGCTCCAGGCTTTCCAGCGGCTGCAGCCGGCGCCGGTGCGCGGCACTGTTGGCAATGCGCATCAGGGTGGCGGCCAGCACCGGGTCCTGGCCGATGATCCCGGCCAGCTTGCTCGCGGTGCTGGCCGGGTCATTGAGCGCCATCATCAGCTGCGGCAGCAGCTGCGGGCGCCGCGGCAATGCCTGGCCGGAAAGCGCACCGGCCTGCAGGCGGGCCCGTGCCTGTGCCACCCCCGGCCCTTCAACCACGGGGGGCGGAGGAAGCGGGCTGTCCGCGCTGTCCAGGGCCGACCACAGCAGGGCGGTGTCGCTCTGTGCCAGGGCGGCGACCAGGGCCTGGGCCTGCTCCTGCTGCGGGGGGGGCACTGAGCGGATTGACCACCACCCGGGAGCACTCCGGCCCTGGCCGCTGCCGGCGCATGCAGACCAGCACTGCGACCAGGACCAGCACCAAGATTGTCCCTGCCACCACTATCGCCATGGAGCGCTCCTTTGCCTATGCGCCTTGTGATCGGCCGGCATCGGCAAAACTTGAATGACTAGTGCGCGCTGGCCGGCAGCCGGCGGGCAAAGAAAAAAGCAAACGCGGCACCGGCCACCAGCACCAGCGCACTGCCACTGGCGAACGCTGCGGCCATTCCCAACCGGGCAGCCACCACCCCGGCCAGCACCATGCCCAGGCTGATGCCGACATCCAGCGCGGTGAAATAGGTCGCCACTGCGGTGCCACGCTGGGCGTTGCTGCCCAGGTTGACGATCAGGGTCTGGTAGGCCGGATAGACCACGCCAAAGCCGGCGCCGATGAATACACCGGTCAGATAGAAGCTGCCCGCCCCGGGGAAGATCACCATCACTGCCAGGCCCGCCACGATCGCCAGGGTACCGCCATTGATCACCGCCACCACCTTGCCGCCATCGACCAGGCGCCCGGAAAAGGCGCGCGCGGCCATCATCCCGATCGCCATCAGGGTGAAAAACAAGCCGGTGCTCTGCGCGCCGACCTGGCGGCCATAGACCGCGGCAAACGCCAGCAGCATGCCGTAAGCCAGACCGATCACCGCCAGGTTGCAGGCCAACGGGATTGCCCGCACCAGCAGGAAGCGGTCCAGCGACAGCACCGCCGAGTGCACCACCCGTGATTTGGTCGGCGAACGCACGAAGCTGGCAATGACCAGGCCACCGACACCGGAGGCGATGGCGGCATCAAAGATCAGCGCAAACGGGAAATGGTCCATCAGCCACAGGCCGGCCATCGGCCCCATGGCCATCGCCAGCGAGCTCATCAGGCCGAAGTAGCCGATGCCTTCGCCGCGGCGCTGGCTGGGGATGATGTCGATGGCCTGGGTATTGGAGGCAGTGGACAGGATTGCAAAGGTCAGGCCGATGCCCATGCGCACGAACACAAAGGCCAGCACCGAGGCCGCCAGCAGGTAACCGGCCGTACACAGCACGTACGCCGCCAGCGCCGCCAGATACGCATGCTTGGCATCAATGCGCTCGACGATGAAGCCGGAGAACGGGCGCACCAGCAGCGCGGCAATCACATAACTGGCCAGGATGCCGCCGGCCACCGCCTCATCCACCTGCAGCTGCGCCATCAGGTGGAATGGCAAAGTCGGCATCAGCACATAGAACGACATGCCGAGCAGGAAGTTGGCTGCGCAGGCCAGCGCGAAGCTGGGCGTCCACAGGCGAGGCTTGGGGGAATTCATCACGCCATGGTAACCACCCGATACTGAGCCGTTTCCAAGTTGACCCTACCTGCGCCGGCAGCGCGCCGGGCGCCGCTGCCGGCCATCCCCGCGCACAGCGGCGACGAGCGCGCAGCAGCAGGGCCTTCAGCCGCCAGAACCGGGCGCTGGCGTGCACGCCGCAGCCACCGCTGGCCACTGGATTGCCGATCCCCCAGCGGCGCAAAACAAAACCCCGGTCAATGACCGGGGTCTTGTTCATCTGGCTGGCGGCAGCCGGTTACCAGATCCGCACGCGCTCTGCCGGTGCGATATACAGCGCATCGCCCTGCTTGATGTCGAAGGCGTCATACCAGCCATCAATGTTGCGCAGCGGGGCAAACGCGCGGATATGGCCCGGCGAGTGGGTGCCGTTGACCAGCTGCTGACGCAGCGCCTCGTCACGCCACAGCGTGCGCCAGACCTGGGCCCAGCCCATGAAGAAGCGCTGTTCGCCGCTGAAACCGTCGATCACCGGGGCCGGCTGGCCGCCCAGCGAACGGCGGTACGCTTCCAGCGCGATGGTCAGGCCACCGAGGTCACCAATGTTCTCGCCCATCGCCACCCGCGCATTGATGCGCATGCCCGGCAGCTGCGGGAACTCGAAGGCTTCGTACTGCGCCCCCAGCCTGGCGGCCTGGGCCTCGAACTTGGCCGCATCCTCGGCCGTCCACCAGTCACGCAGGTAGCCCTGGCCATCGGACTTGCGGCCCTGGTCATCGAAGCCGTGGATGATCTCGTGGCCGATCACCCCGCCGATGCCACCGTAGTTGACCGCCGGATCGGCATCCGGGTCGAAGAATGGCGGCTGCAGGATCGCGGCCGGGAACACGATCTCGTTCTTGACCGAGTTGTAGTAGGCGTTGACCGTCTGCGGGGTCATGCCCCACTCGGCCTTGTCGACCTGCTGGCCGAGGCGGGCGCGGCGGTAATCCCACTCGAAGGCGCGGGCGCGCAGGGTGTTGCCGACCACATCGCCATTGCGCACTTCCAGCGCGCTGTAGTCACGCCAGACATCCGGGTGGCCGATCTTCAGGCCGAAGCCGGCCAGCTTGGTGGCGGCCTCGGCACGGGTGGCCGGACTCATCCACTCCAGCTGCTTCAGCCGCTCGCCCATGGCCACCTTCACGTTGGCCACCAGCGCATCCATCTTGGCCTTGGCATCGGCCGGGAAGTACAGCTTGACGTAATCACGGCCGATCGCCTCGCCCATGATGCCTTCGGCATGACCGACGGCATTCTTCCAGCGCGGCTTGGGCTCGGGCTGGCCGGCCAGGAAGCGCGAACGGAACTCGAACTCGGCATCGACAAAGGCCTTGGACAGCAGCGGAGCGGCATCGTCAATGGCGTGGAAGGCCTGCCAGGCCTTCAGGGTATCCAGGTCGGTGGCGGCAAAGACCTGCGCCATCGCCGGGATGGCCGAGGCCTGGCGCAGCACCACGCGCTGCGCCTGGCCGACGCCGGCCGCAGTGAAGAACACATCCCAGTCAAAACCCGGGGCCTGTGCAGCCAGCTCGGCGCGGGTCACCGGGTTGTAGGTCTTGTCGCGGTTGCGGCTTTCGGCGCGGGTCCAGTGGGCGTTGGCGATCTGGGTTTCAAAGGCCAGCACACGGGCAGCATTGGCCGCCGGCTCCGACCAGCCGCCAAGCTCCAGCATCTGGGTGATGTAGGCCAGGTAGCGCTCGCGCTGCGGGGCGAACTTCTCGTCCAGGTACATCGCGCGGTCACCCAGGCCCAGGCCGGACTGGCCCATGTACAGGGTGTAGCGGTCCGGATCGCGCTGGTCATCGGACACCGACACGCCGAACAGGGTCACGCCGAAGGAGGTATTGCGCTTGCCCATCAACTCGGCAATGGCAGTCTTGTCGCCGGCAGCGCGGATCGCAGTCAGCGACGGCGCCAGCGGGGTGGCGCCGGCCGCCTCGATGGCCGCCTCGTCCAGGAAGCCACGGTACAGCGCGGCAATCTTGGCCGCATCGCCGTCGGTGGCCGGGTTGCCCAGCGCATAACCCTCCAGCTGCTGGTGGACACGGGCCTCGGACAGGTCACGCAGGATCATGAAGGCGCCGTAGGAGGACTTGTCGGCCGGGATCGGGGTGTTGGCAGCCCAGTTGCCGCTGACATAGCCGAAGAAGTCATCGCCCGGCTTGACGCTGGTGTCCATGCCGGCGGTATCGATGCCCCAGCTGCCCATGCGCTGGGCGGCGATCGGGCCACCGGCGCTGGCGCCGCCCTGGTCATCGGCAGCAAACAGGCTGGTGACGGTGCAGGCATCGTCCAGGCAGTCGCGGGTGGTGTCATGGGCGGCCAGCGGACCGGAAACGGCCAGCGCCAGGCCGGTTGCCAGGCTGAGCAGGGTCTTGTTCAAGCGAAAACTCCTTGCGGTAGTGGGCGCCGGCATGGCTGCCGGCACGATGATGGTCCTGTTGTAACCAGCATTGTCCCCCAGGATCAGTGCCAATCGTTGGGGCAGCAGGCAGACGGCAGCGAAAACGGCCCTTTCCCAGCCTTGCGCCGTTGCATGACCTGCGGCCCATGCCCGGGCGCCCTCCCAGCCGCCACGATGGGCAACCCCCATCAACGCCGGTGAGCCCACATGTCGATCGCGCCACGCACCTCCTTGCTGGCCTGCAGCCTGCTGCTGGCCTTGGCCCTGCCCTGCGCCGGTGCAACCACCCCTGCCACCGGTGTCACGCCCGGCACCGGCAGCACGATGGGCGAAACCGCCAACCAGGCGGCCGATGCGCTGTTTGCCGGCTTCACTGACCGCTGGATGGCGGCCGACCCGAATGCCGCCACCGCCAGCAACTATTTCAGCGGCCCGCAACAGGCCCTGCTGGACCGGCAGATTACCGGCCGCGATGCCGCCAGCCGCCACGCCCGGGTCGCCCTGGCCAGGGAGGGCCTGCAGGCAGTGCAGGCGCTGGACCGGGCCGCTCTGGACGAGGGGCGGCAGCTATCGGTGCAGTTGATGCAGCAGCAGTTGCAGCAGGTGGTGGACAGCGCCCGGCATGAGCACCTGCGCTTTCCGCTGCAGCAGATGAGCGGGGCCAATGTATCCCTGCCCAACCTGCTGACGGTGATCCATCCGCTGGCCAGCGCCGACAACCTGGACAGCTACCTGGCGCGGCTGGCACTGCTGCCGGTGCACATGGACCAGGCCACCGCGCAAGCGCGGGCAATGGCCGACAACGGCGTGCTGCCCCCGGATTTCATCATCGATGCCACGCTGGCGCAGATGCAGCAGTTCATCGCACCGGCCGCCGGCGACAACCCGCTGGTGACCACCCTGGCCGAACGTGGCGCCCGCATCGACGGCCTGGCCCAGGGCCAGCACGCTGCCGCAGTGGAAACAGCCACCGCCCTGGTGCGCGATGCGGTCTACCCGGCCTGGCAGCGCGCCATCGCCGAACTGCAGCGCCAGCGCCCGCTGAGCAACAGCGACGCCGGGGTCTGGCGCCTGGAAGGCGGTGCCGATTACTACGCCGCCCAGCTGAAGAACTTCACCTCGACCACGTTGATCGCCGAAGAAATCCACGCCATCGGCCTGCGCGAGGTGGAGACAATCCAGGCCCAGATGGACCGCCTGCTGCGCCAGCTCGGGCGCAGCGAGGGCAGCGTCAACGCGCGCATAGCGCAGTTGAAGCAGGACCTGGCCTACCCGGATACCGATGCCGGCCATGCCGCGATCATGGCCGACATCAACCGCTACATGGCCGATGCCGACAGCCGCGCGGCCAGGTTCTTTGACCTGCTGCCCAGGACACCGGTGGTGGCCCAGCCCTACCCGCGCTATCGCTGGGCGGCAGCGGCGGCCAGCTACACCCCGCCACCGCTGGACGGCTCACGCCCGGGCGTGTTCCAGATGCCGCTGCGCCCGGAGCGGCTGACCAACTTCGGCCTGCGCACCCTGACCTACCACGAAGCCGTTCCCGGCCATCACTACCAACTGGCGCTGGCCGTGGAAAACCGCCAGATCCCGCGCTTCCGCCAGGTACGTGCCTTCGGCGGCACCGCCGCCTTCAGCGAAGGCTGGGCGCTGTATGCCGAGCAGCTGGCCGCCGATGATGGCTGGTACGAAGGCGACGTCGAAGGCCTGCTCGGCCAGCTGGATGCGGCCCTGTTCCGGGCCCGCCGGCTGGTGGTCGATACCGGCCTGCATGCCAAGCGCTGGACCCGCCAGCAGGCCATCGATTACGGCATCCCGCCCTCGGAAGTGGACCGCTACGTGGTCAATCCCGGCCAGGCCACCGCCTACATGATCGGCAAGCTGGAGATCATCCGCCTGCGTGACAAGGCCGAGGCAGCACTGGGCAGCAAGTTCGACCTGCGCCAGTTCCACAACGTGGTGCTGACCACCGGGGTGGTGCCGCTGCCGCTGCTGGAACAGCGCATCGACGCCTGGATTGCCCAGGCACAGTCCTGATCCATGGCACGCTCCGGCCGCCGCACGGCCGGGGCGCTCGTCGCCTGCAGCAGGCGCTGCCCGGTTTCAGGGCGCGGCCACCGCCAGCACCGGGTCAGGCGCGGCGGCAGACACCCCGGCCAGTGGCTGCAGGCCGGCCAACAGCCGCAGCGCATCCGGAGTCACCACCTGTTCGTCCAGCAGCGGCGCACGCACCGTGGCCGGCAACGGCGTTTGCCCGCCGGCCGCCAGCGCGCGCAGCACCAGCTCGCTGCAATACAGCGCGGCGTCATCGGAGAGCGCAAAGCGCATGTCGAACGGCTTGCCCAGCTGGGCATCCAGCCAGGCCACCAGGGCGCCCAGATCCAGCCCCGGTTGGCGGTAACTGGCCGCATCGCTGGCCAGGGCCGGGGCAAGAAAGTCGGCCAGCAGCTCACGGCGGACACCACCGGGGCTGCCTGGCTCGTCAGGCATGGCATGCACGATGTACACCTGCCCACCCTCACGCCGGACCATGCCCACGTGCGAAAACCGGCTGTGCCTGTCCTGCTGCAGCACCAGCGAGCTCATCAGGTCACGGCCACGGCGAAACACCAGGTCGCCATCGCGCAACTGTGCGGCCTGGGCCAGCACTGCCTGCTGCTGGGCGCTGGGCGTTACCGCTACCGGCGTGGCTGACGGGCGGCAGCCGCACAGCAGCACGGCCGCCAGCAGGGCAACAGGCAGGCGCATCGACGGCTTACTTGCCGATGCCGATCTTCCACTCATCGTTTTCCCGCACCAGCATGATGTCATCGTTCTTGCCCGGGCATTCCCCCTTGAAACTGATCGCGGCGCTGCCGCGGCGCACCTCGCCATCACCGCTCAGGCTGACCTCGATGCTGTCCACACCACCGCAGTCGGCCATGTTCTTGGCGCCTTCGGCCAGGGCCATGTCCAGCTTGCCATCGCCCAGCATTTCGGTGATCTGCGAGGACAGATAACCCTTGGCCTTGTCGGTCTTGCCGGCATCAAGGGCCTTGTAGAAACCCTTCACCGTTGCTTCCGGGCCGGAGGAACAGGCCGTCAACAAGGCCAGCGAGCAGACTGCAGCAACCAGGCCAGCGCGACGCAAAATCATGGGCATATCCTTTCAAAGAGGGGGGGCGCCCGCCACAGTGCAGGCCAGCGCTCATTATGGGCCGATCCTGACATTCATAAACAAGGAGCCGCCCGGATTTTCACAGCGCCGGGGGCACCCGGCTGCCCTTTCGGGCAATGGACGCTGCGCCACGGCACCGTCAGCATCGGGCTTACCGCCCCCACGCGGCCTGGTCCGCCGGTTCTGTTCCCATTCCCAGTACCGAGGAAGCATTGTCCATGCACATCAATCATCTTCTGCAGCGCGCCCGCCGCTGGCCAGGCAAGTACCTGGCATCGGCCAGCAGCAGCCTGCTGCTGGCCCTGGGCCTGAGCTCCCTGCCGGCAGCACCGGCACAGGCCCTGAGCTGTGGCAGCAACAACGGCTACACCTGTACCGGCAGCAGCGATCAATATGCCGGGGGTTTTTCCCCCGGGGTAGGTCATGGTGGCTTCGGCGGCGGCAACTGCACCGCCACGCGTACTCCGGTGATCTTCATCCACGGCAATGGCGACAGCGCGATCAGCTTTGACATGCCGCCCGGCAGCGTGGCCGGTTACAGCACACCTGGCCAATCCCCGTATGCGACATTCAAGGCCGCCGGTTACAACGACTGCGAGCTGTTTGGCATCACCTGGCTCAGCGCCAGCGAACGCGCCAAACCACAGGGCAACTACCACAAGCCGGCCACTTACCAGACACTGAAAACCTTCATCGACAAGGTGCGTGCCTACACCGGCAAGGCCCAGGTGGACATCATTGCCCACTCGCTGGGCAGCAGCATGGCGATGGCCATGATCCAACGCCACAGTCATCAGACCACGGTGCGCCGCTTCATCAATATCGGCGGCGGCATCCGCGGCCTGCAGACCTGCCGCCTGACCGGCTACCAGTCCGCCGTGGCGCAGACCTGCAATGCCGAAGCCTATGCCTTTCCTTACGACCACTACACCTTCGGCCTGTATCCAAGCAGCGGGGTGAGCTTCTACGGCTACAACCGCTGGACCGGCAGCGGCAGCAACAGCCTGCGCAGCCTGCCGGCCAGTTGGCCGTCGATCCGCTTCTACACCCTCACCGCCGGCCGGCGCGACCAGGTGCACTGCTTCACCACCAGCTGGGCCGGCAGCTGCGATGCCGGTGCCCTGTATGCGCCGGCCGCCAATGTCATTGCCCAGCTGGATGTCGGCCACGGCAGCACCGCCTACCTGTATGACTGGGACTGGGCCGACGGCAGCCCGTTGAACCTGGCCGGTGGTGATTACAACGGTGTGGGCCACTTCCGCTCGCTGGCCAATACCGGTGCCATCCAGGTGCGGATGCTCAACAGCCAGTGCAGCAGTGATTGTGCGGCCACTTACAGCCCGGTGAACGGCCCGGCGATCCTGCGCTGACTTTCCAGCACGACAGGCGGATCATGGCACCCTGCAGATGTCTCTTGTAGCCAGGACGGAGCCCGCCTGTCGTGACCCCATCTATCCCGTTGCCCGATGCGGCCTTTGTTGGCCCGTTGACCCAGTCGCTGCGCGAGGCGCACTCGCTGGAAGAACTGGTGCGGCCGTTGCTGCAGCTGCTGCAGGCGGGCGCTGCTGCAGCACCTGCCGTGCACCAATGACGTGGCCGCGCTCTGGGGCGACAGTGCGGCCGCCCGCGAACTGGGCATCGGCACCTATGCATCGACCCCGGTACATGCGGCCGATGGCCGCCTGATCGGCACCCTGTGCGCGGCCAGCGCCGGCCAGGTGGATATCGCCGAAGGCTCCGAACGTCTGCTGTGCATGTTCGCCGAGTTGATCAGCCAGCACATCGAGCGTGAAAGGCTGATCGAACAGCTGCGCATTGCCCATCAGGCACTGAAGATCACCGCCGACACCGATGCACTGACCGGCCTGCCCAACCGGCGTGCACTGATGCAGGAGCTGGATCGTCGCCTGCTGCTGCACGCGCAGGCCAAAACCCAGCTGCTGGTCGGCTTCATCGACCTGGATGATTTCAAGCAGATCAATGACCGCTGGGGCCACGCGACCGGCGACCGCTTCCTGGCCCAGATCGCCCAGCGGTTGCGCCAGGCCCAGCGTCCGGAAGATTACTGCGCGCGCCTGGGTGGCGATGAGTTCGTGATCCTGGTCAGCCTGGGCCATGCCTTCGCCGACGAACAGCACGATACGGTGATTGACCAGATCGAACAGCGCCTGGAGGCGATGACCTGTGGCCAGTTCACCCTGGGCGCTGACATCAGCATCGACTACCAGGGCCCCAGCATTGGCCTGATCCGGGTCGATGGCAGCCTCAATGCGACCGAAGTGCTCAGCCTGGCCGATGAGGCGATGTACCTGCGCAAACAGCTGCGCCATACCCAGCGCATCGGGTAACCGCGCTCAGCCGGCCGCGCTTGCTGACATGCAGCGCTGGTAGCGCTCATACACCCGGGTCGCAAACCAGGCGGTGGTCAGTTCACGGGTGATTTTCGGGCTTTCCAGCGTGATCCCGGGCAGGCGCTCACGCGGCAGCGGGCTGCCCTGCTTTCTCTCGGCCAGCGCGAACACCGCCACAAACAGCGGGCTGTCATTGAAGTGCAGGCTGTTGCCGCGGGCCAGTTCGCGCCGGATCGCCTGCTCATCCATGCCCAGCTGTACCGACAGGCTGCGCACGGCGGCCTCGGTCTGCCCGGGCTTGTCCAGCGGTGCGCCGGGCAGCAGCAGGTCGCCATCCAGTGCCAGCGGGCGGCCACTGGCCACCGCTACCGCCTGCTGGAAGGCAGCATTGCGGCTGGCATACCAGCCGGCGTTGTAATCGGCAAAGCGGTGGATCTTGCGGGTGTACGGGGTGGCATAGCCAAGCAGGTGGGCAATGCCGAAATACACCCCACCACGCCGGCTGAAGACTTCCTGGCGCGCGTTGCCGGCCGGATACGGATAACCGTCCATGTGCTGCTCGGCAAAGGCGATGGAAACCTGCATCGGGCCACCGGTCTGCACCGGGTTGTGCTCGCCGAGCAGGCGCGCGCCCAGCGGCAGACGGCTGATGATTTCCTCATACAGTTCGCTGAGCTGGCCTTCCGTGCGTACCGCCTCCAGGCGTTGGCCGTAACTGCGCCCATCCAGCGACGCCAGGTTCAACGCGGCGCTCAGGGCCAGCCGCGGCACCCGTTTGGCGCGGGCCCGGCGTTCCAGTTCGCCGCGTGCCAGCCGGCCAAGATCGGCAACCACCGGATCGGCCTTGTAGCCGGACTCCTGCTCGATCACCGCCAGGGTGGCGCAGATGTTCTCATCGTTGCCGGCGATGCCCTGGGCATGGAAGGCGGTCTGGATGTCGGCCGCCCAGCCGCTACGGTCATCCACCCCGGCCGGGATGCGTGCGGCAATGCGTTGGCGCAGCTGTTCCACTTCCAGCGGTGCGCGCGGCTGGCGGCTGGCACAGGCGGCCATCAGCAGCAGCCCCGCCACCACCGCCAGACGCAGACCCAGGGACAGGCAGACGGATTTCAACAGCACAACACCTTGCTCGGACTGCCTACACGCTGACAGCGGCGGCGGTGACGGTCAAGCCATCGGCTGCGATTGTGCGCTCCGGCTCACGCCGATACCGCCGGGGCCGCCTCGGGCAGGCCGCCGAAGGCCAGGCCCAGCGCCAGCACGCACAGGATCACCGCGATCGAGCCATCCAGCACACGCCAGGTGCGCGGCCGGGTGAACAGCGGGGCCAGCGCACGTGCGCCCAGGCCCTGCAGGGTCAGCCAGAGCAGGCTGGCACCGACCACACCGGCGGCAAAACTCATCCGCGCCGCGCCGAAATTGTCGGCAATCGAGCCAATCACCACCATGTCCAGCCAGAAGTGCGGATTGATGATCGAAAACCCGGCCGCAGCCAGCACCATCGCCTTGCGCGAATTGGCCTGGGTGTCATCCACCTGCAGGCCACTGCTGCCGGCAATCGCCCGCCGCGCCGACTGCAGCGCGTACCAGAGCAAAAACGCCACACCACCCCACAGCAGCACGCCGGTCAACCACGGCAGCGCCTCGGTCAGGCGGCGCAGCCCGGCCACGCTGGCAAAGATGAAAGCGGCATCGATCAGGGCGCAGGTGGCGATGATGGACAGGATGTGGTTGCGGGCAATGCCCTGGCGCAGGATGAAGGCGCTCTGTGCCCCGACCACGGCAAACAGGCCGATACCGGTAGCGGCACCACTGACCCAGGCGGTCAGGCCCGGGGTCGCTGTGAATTCGTTGAACATGGGAAACCTGCCGATTACTTCCAGGAGCGGCGTGGACCCAGCCGCTGAATGGGCGCATTGTCGCAATGCACCATAAGGAAGTTAAGCTAAACTTGGTTAACCAAATTAAGTAAGGCTAATGCATGCGTTTGGACCACGCTCAGCTTCGGGCACTCTGCGCGGTGGTACGCGAAGGCAGCTTCGAGCGTGCAGCGGCGGTGCTGCATGTGACGCCGTCGGCCATCAGCCAGCGCATCAAGGCACTGGAAGACCGGGTCGGCCGGCTGTTGGTGCAGCGCACGAGTCCAGCACGGGCCACCAGCGAAGGGCAGATCCTGGTGCGCCTGGCCGAGCAGACTGCCCTGCTCGAACACGATGCACTGAGCCGGATCGGCATCGATGCCGAGCATCTGCCACGCTCCTCGATCCCGGTGGCGGTCAATCACGACAGTCTGGAAACCTGGTTCCCCGAGGCCACGGTACTGTTTGCACGCAGTGCCACCGCCAGCCTGGACCTGCACGTGGAAGACCAGGACCACACCGCCGAGCTGCTGCGCCGGGGCGAAGTGCTGGGCGCGGTCACTACCCTGGCCGAGCCGGTACAGGGCTGCCAGATCCATGCCCTGGGGAGCATCCGCTATGTCGCCACCTGCACCCCGGAATTTCATGCCCGGTATTTTTCCAAGGGGGTCAATGCCGGCAGCCTGGCCAATGCCCCGGTACTGGTGTTCAACCGCAAGGATGACCTGCAGGCACGGCATGCACGCCGCCTGGCTGGTAACGACACGCCGCTGCAGCCACCGGTATGGTGGATTCCCTCCACCCGCGCCTTCGTCCATGCCAACCTGGCCGGCCTGGGCTGGACGATGAACCCGTTGCCGCTGGTGCGCAGGCATCTGGAAGCCGGGCGGCTGGTCTACCTGCGCCAGCGCGTGTACGAGGATGTACCGCTGTACTGGCAGCACTGGAAGGGCGATGTGCAGGGCATGGAAATACTGACCCGCGCGGTGACCAGCGCCTCGGTCGCACTGGTGCGCAAGCGCCGTTGAGGCAGGACATCAGCGGCCCGGATCCGGTCCGCCAGCGTCGGAGCGCTCAGCCGCTCACTCGTTGCCGGCCTGCTGGCGCTGGCATACCGCGGCGGTGAACACCACATCGGTAGAGGAATTCAAGGCCGTCTCGGCCGAGTCCTGCACCACCCCGACCACAAAGCCCACCGCCACCACCTGCATGGCGATATCGTTGTCGATGCCGAACAGGCCGCAGGCCAGTGGAATCAGCAACAGCGAACCACCCGGCACACCGGAGGCGCCGCAGGCTCCCACTGCGGCCAGCACGCTGAGCAGCAGCGCCGTGGGCAGATCCACCGCAATGCCCAACGTATGCACGGCAGCCAGGGTCAGCACGCTGATGGTCACCGCGGCGCCGGCCATGTTGATGGTGGCTCCCAGCGGAATCGCCACCGAGTAGGTCGACTCATGCAGGCCCAGCTTCTGGCACAAACGCATGTTGACCGGGATGTTGGCCGCCGAGGAGCGGGTGAAAAACGCGGTGATGCCGCTTTCACGCAGGCAGGTCAGCACCAGCGGGTAAGGGTTGCGCCGGGTGACCAGCAGCACGATCAGCGGGTTGACCACCAGGGCCACAAACAGCATCGCCCCGACCAGCACCATCAGCAGCCGCAGGTAGCCGGCCAGCACTTCCAGGCCACTGCTGGCCAGGGTCGAGGCGACAATCCCGAAGACACCCAGTGGCGCCAGCACGATGACCCAGCGCACCACGGTGGTAATGGCACGTGCCAGGTCGCTGACCACCTGGCGGGTGGTGTCGCCGGCCTGGCGCAGGGCCAGGCCCAGCGCCACACCCCAGGCCAACAGGCCGATGTAATTGGCATTGACCAGGGCGTCGAACGGGTTGGAGAACACCTGCAGCAGCAGTGTCTGCAGCACCTGGCCGATGCCCGAAGGCGCACTGGCCTGCGCACTGTCCCCCTGCAGCACCAGGGTGGTCGGAAACAGGAAACTGGCAGCCACCGCCACCAGTGCTGCAGCCACGGTGCCAACCAGGTACAGGCCCAGAATCTGGCGGATGTGGCTGCCACCGGCTGCACGCTGGCTGGCAACGGCCGCGGTGACCAGGACCAGCACCAGCACCGGGGCCACCGCCTTCAGCGCGGAGATGAACACCGTCCCCAGCAGCCCGACCGCCTGCCCGGCACCGGGCCAGGCCAGGGCCAGCACGATGCCCGCCAGCAGGCCAATGACAATCTGGGGGATCAGGCCCAGGCGGAACGGTGTTGCGGCAGTAGACATCGGGTCCGGCTCATCGATGGAGTCGGGCCATTGTGCCTGCAAACCAACGCCGCGCACCTGCCGTCAGTCACCGCACCGGCGCGGCGCCAGCGTACACGGCGCCGCTACTCAGGCGTGGGCCAGCGCGTAATCCAGGGCTGCGCGTACGGCTGCCACCTGGGCGGCATTGCATTGCTGCGCGGTGGCTTTCGGGCTGTCCGGATACACCTCGGTGGTGGTCACGAACGGGGCATCGGTCATCCCGGCGCACAGTCCGATGGAGCGACACGGATAGTTGATCACGCCATGGGCGACCACCTTGTCGCCGATGATCTCGCCGTTCTCGTCGGCCGGCGCGATATGCGTCACCGCCGCAACGGCCGCGATGATGGCCTGCTGGAAACCGGGCTGGGGCTTTTCACTTTCGCCAACCAGGTAGAAACCATCGGGAATGCTGCCGGCAACGAACGGCTTGCCATCGCGTGCAGCCAGCGCCGGGCGGAATTCGCTCTCGTCACTGTCGGTGGTTTCATGCAGGTCGATATGCACCCGCACCGGTTCGGCAATGCTGGCCAGCAGGGTCATTGCCGCGGCCGCTTCCGGTGCCGGGCTGTCGGCCACAAAGGAACGATTCGGATCCACGGTCAGCGCGTTCCAGCGCTGGATGCGCTCATAACCCCAGGGGCTGATGCACGGCAATACCAGCAGGTTGTACTTGCCGGCGTACTCGTCACCGTGCTGTTCGACAAACTGCAGGGCGCCATGCACGCCACTGGTTTCATACCCATGCACACCACCGGTCACCAGCGCCACCGGCAGGTCCTGGCGCCAGGGTTGGCTGCGCAGAGCCAGCAACCGGTACTGGCCATCGCCGTAGTCAAGCTGGCCATAGCACTGCACCTGCCACTTGCCGGCCAGTGCCTGGACCCGCGTCACCACCTCATCGGCGTAGCTGCGCTGCACCTGCTGCAGGGCCTGCCAACGCGCCTTTTCCGGCGCCCCCCACGGTTGTCCGGCCACACCGATCGCGTTGATCTGCTCAATCGAAGTCATCACTGTACCTGGTACAAAAAATACAAGGCACAAGGTTAACACCGGCATCGCTGCCAGCCCTGTCCGTGCACCGCCGGCAGCAGTGGCATCCGTGGGCTGGTGCCTTGTGGGCAGCACTGCCCCGCCTGCCTGCCACGTTGCGCGGCCCCAGCAACAGCAACGGGCGCCCTCAGGCGCCCGTTGCTGTTTCAGCATCAACCCGCAGGGGCGGGCACCGGCAGCTGCTTACAAGCTGCCGGCCTTGGTGGCACAGGTACGTACCTTGAGCCGATCCGCCGAGCTGATCAGACCCAGGTCACGCAGGTCGTCGGCGACGTTGTTCATGCACGACAGGTAGCGCACGCGGTTGCCGTTGGCCGCTACCCGGCACACGTTTTCATTGGCCACCAGGTTGGCACCGATCAGCAGGCCCGGGTTGGTGAAGCGGGCAATACCGGTATCACAGCCATTGATGCGGGTGGTGCTGGTATCCACCCCCCAGCCAATGTCGTTGAACAGCGCCAGGGTCAGGTCGACGATGTAGGCGCCATTGGTCGAGGGCGTGTTGGCCGGCTCCATCAGCGCATCGGGCTTGAGGGCGGTTTCAAAGTGCGAGAACGACGAGCCGCTGGCCACCGTGGCCGGCGCATACAGCAGTGCACGCCCCTGGGCATCGGCACCGGCCAGTTGCCCGGCAACGGTTCCCAGGCGGGCCTGCAGTTCACCGCCCGCCAGGATCTGGGTGGCGGCGGCCAGGTTCACGCTGATGGTCGGAATCGTCGCGGTCACGCTCGGGTCTTCGGCCATGCCCGGTGCGGTGCCCGGATCGGCCGAAGTCGCCACGTTGCCGATAATCACGCCCACCGCGCCGGCATTCTGCGCATTGACCGCCTTCGGTTCGAAGGAACAACCGCCGCGGTTGATGTAGGCGATCCTGCCCGTCAAGCTGCCGGCCTGCAGTGGCTCGCAGGCATCGGCGGTATCGCCGGCGCCGTCATTGACCACCACCAGCGGGGCATTGAAGTTGGCCGTACTGGCCGTCGGGCCGAACGAGGCCACGCCGAAGAACTGGGTCACCAGCGGCGTACTGCCGCCACTGACTTCCAGCACCGTGGCCGGATCCAGCCACAGCGCGGTCTGGGCGCTGGTCTGTGCCCCCGCCCAGGCCGGTGCGCCACGGGTACGGATCGACAGCGCGCGCATGGCCGGAGTCATCGCCGCGTCGTCGAAACGGCGGGCCTGCAGGTTGTCGAAGGCATTGGTGGTGTAGGCATCGCTGTAACCGCGGTAGGCGGTGATGCCGGTGCGCTCACCGAGCACGCCGCTGGTGTAGCCGACAAAGCCGGAAAAACCCAGACCGTGGGCAATTTCATGGATGACCACATCCAGGAAATTGATCTGCCCGGCCGGGGTATTGCCATCCAGGCCGTAGTACCAGCCCGAACCGGTCATGCATGGCGTACCGTCGGCATTCTGCCCGCCCAGGTTGGCATTGAAGCGGCTGGTGATGTCAGTCACGGCCCCCGGGTTGATGTTGCTGCCGGACACGGCATTGGCCAGTGCACCGTGGAAAATCATCCCCGGCGCATTGGCTGTCGGCGGCGCTGCAGCCACCCAGGAGGCACCGGCCGAACCCAGCGTGCCACCGGTGGCCGTGCAGGCCAGCCCCTGGAAACTGGCACCGACCTTGACCGGCACCGTGCTGGTCAATACCGAGCCCAGCAGGTCGGCGGCAAACTTGTAGACGATCTGGCGCTGCTGGCCGACGGTGGTACCGGGATTGCCGCCCACCGGATTGATCACCCGCGGGTCATTGAGCCCCTGACCGGCCGGATCCTGGTTGACCAGCTGGATGTTTACCGCTGCCTGGGCGCTGGCGCTGGCCAGCAACAAGGCGGTTGCCGAAGCAAGCAGGGTCTTGTTCATTCGCTGACCTCCTGTGCCGCCACCGGGTGGGCATCGCTTTCGGTAATGACCAGGGTTCCATCCGCGTTCAACTGTGCGCTCATCGAATGCATCGCCGACAACGGCAGGCTGGCCACACTCATGCCATTGGGCAGCACCCGCAGGGTCTTTTCGGCCTCGGCGCCGGTCAACGGGATCGCCGCCCAGGCAGCATTGGCGCGTTGCCCGCTACGTGCAGCGGCGGCCGCTTCGCTCTGCGCCTTGGCCGAGAGCTGGGCAATTTCGGTATCGGTCAGGCGGCGCAGCTTGCCGGTGCGCGCATCGATACCGGCCATCATCGCGTCTGCTGCCGCAGGTTCCGGCGCAGGCTGCTGGGCCCACGCACCGGCAGAACACAGGGCCGTACCGAGTACGGCGAGAGCATAGAACTTCATGTAAGTGGTACTCCACAGCAGAAAGCCGGAAGACACGCCCGTAAACCCCCACGTCGACACCATGGCCGGCGATCCATCGTGCCGCCACAGTGTGAACACAATCACAACACTCATGCAATATTCAGGATGGGAAAGTTGCCGCACTGCCCCCAGCGGAACGCGGCCAATGAAAAAGGCGCCATCCCGGCGCCTTTTTGCCTGCCGCTCAGCCCTGCAACAAGCGGCTGATCTGCTGGTCTTTTTCTTCCCAGAGGGTGTTCATCCAGTGCTGGAAGCGAACCCGGAACTGACGGTCGCCCTGGTAATCGCCATCGACCAGTTCGGCCGGAATCGGCCGCTGGCGGACCAGCACCTTCACCTGGGGAACGCGGTTGCCGATCAGGTCGATCATCGAGGGCCGACCGGCCGGGTAGACCAGGGTGACATCGATGACCGACTGCAGCCCGGAGCCCATCGCATCGAGCACGAAGGCTACGCCGCCGCTTTTGGGCTTGAGCAGGTGCTGGTAGGGCGACTGCTGGCTGGCATGCTTGGCTGCGGTCATCCGCGTGCCTTCGACAAAGTTCATCACCGAAACCGGGATATCGGCAAATTTGGCGCAGGCCTTGCGCGTGGTTTCCATATCCCGCCGACCCAGTTCCGGGTTGCGTGCAATCTGCTGGCGGCTGTAACGACCCATGAACGGAAAATCCAGCGCCCACCACGCCAGGCCCAGCACCGGCACCCAGAACAGGGAACGCTTCAGGAAAAACCGCAGCAGCGGGATGCGGCGATTGAAGACCTTCTGCAGCACGACGATATCGACCCAGCTCTGGTGGTTGGCCAGCACCAGATAGTGGCCATCGCGCTGCAGACCCGCCGGCAGGTCCACCTGAAAGTCGGTCCGGGTAAAAGCGCCAATCATCGCGCTGTTGACCGCAATCCAGCTCTCGGCCAGGCCGGTCAGCAGCGGGTTGAACCAGCGCCGCAGGCCAGCAAACGGCAGCAGGGCCTTGACCAGGGCCAGCAACACCAACGGCGGCACATGCACCAGCGTGTTCAGGGCAATCAACGAAACAATGACGACAACACGCAGCCACAACATGGGGCACCGGGGATCCGCAACAAAAATTGGTGCACAGGGTACAACGATGGCTCCTGCAATGGCGCACGCCACGCAGGCAGCGCCCGCCCCTGCTCGGCGGCAATGCTGGGCCGGAAATGGCGCTGGCCGCCACCACCGGCCCGAGCCCGGCCGGCGCCAACCACCTGCCCTGCGCCATCAGCGCGCCGCCACGGCGATGTGCACACACCATTGCCAGCAGCGGCAGCAGACTCTGCTCCGTGCCCATGCAGCCAGCGGCAACTGTGCCTACAATGCCAGCCAGCAGCGACACCACCCCCCCGGTAGTGATCGCTTTTTTGTTTCCCCCACGCCCCCGCCGACACGCTTTCGGAGCCGTTTCCACGATGATCTTCGACATCCTGAGCAGCGCTGGCCACGAACAGGTGGTTTTCTGCCACAACCCCGATGCGGGGCTGCGCGCCATCATCGCCCTGCACAACACCACCCTGGGGCCGGCCCTGGGAGGGGTACGCATGCGCGCGTATGCCACCGAGGCCGAGGCACTGGATGATGTGCTCAAGCTCAGCCGGACCATGACCTACAAAAATGCAATGGCCGGGCTCAATGTCGGTGGCGGCAAGGCGGTGATCATCGGCGACCCGAAAACCGACAAGACCGAGGTGCTGTTCCGCGCCTTCGGGCGCTATGTCGATGCGCTGGGCGGACGCTACATCACCGCCGAGGATGTCGGCACCGATGTCACCGACATGGAGCACATCTACCTGGAAAGCGCGTTTGTCACCGGCGTGCACCAGGCCCATGGCGGCTCCGGTGATCCGGCCCCGTTCACCGCCTATGGCGCGCTGCAGGGCATGCGCGCGACCTGTGCACGGCGCCTGGGCCATGAGGACCTGTCGCGGCTGCGCATCGCCATCCAGGGCCTGGGCCACATCGGCATGGAACTGACCAAGCTGCTGCGCGACCACGGCGCGACCCTGCTGGTCAGCGACCTGGACCCGGCACGGGTGGCGCGTGCGGTCAATGAGTTCGGCGCCACTGCGGTCGATCCGGAACAACTGCTGGACACCCCGGCCGACCTGTTCTGCCCCTGTGGCCACGAAGCGGCGCTCACTGCCGACAGCGTGGCCCGGCTGCAGGTGCAGATGGTCTGCGGCACCGCCAACAACCAGCTCGGCGATGCCCAGGCCGGGCAGATCCTGGCCGGGCGCGGCATCCTGTATGCCCCCGATTACGTGGTCAACGCCGGCGGGGTGATGAACGTGTCACTGGAGCTGGATGGCTACAACCGCGAGCGTGCGATGCGCCTGATCCGCTCCATCCACAGCAACCTGGGCAAGGTGTTCGACCACGCCGAGCAGCACGGCTGCACCCCGCAACAGGCTGCCGACCGGATCGCCGAGCAGCGCCTGGCTGCGATCGGCAAGCTGAAACTGCCGCTGGGCCGTGCTACCCCGCGGATGAGCCGGCTGCGTGGCGAGTAAGCCGCTGCCGGCGGCTCCGGCCCGCCATCGCGGGCCGGGCGGAGCTCCCCGGGACAGCCGATGGCCGCCCGACGGTCACCGCTCAGAAGCGGCTGTGCCAGGAAAGATGCGCCGCGTGACCGTCGGCCCAGCCTCCCAGGCGATGTTCCAGACCCAGCGACAGCCAGCCCCAACCGGCAAACGGGCGTGCCAGCTCCACCCCGACCAGCCCCTGTGACTGCCGCAACGCCGCGGTATCCAGCGCCGACCATGCATCCACGACGCGGTAGCGCGCCTGCCAGTCCAGCCCCCGGGCCTTGAGCACCTGCTGCCATTGCAGCTGGGCATCCAGTTGCCAGCCTGCCAGCTGGGCACCGGTGCGCAGACCGGCACTGGCGGTCAGTCTCCGGGCATCCAGTGCCGTGGCCTGCAGGCCCAGCCCGACCGTATCGGCTTCCGTAAAACCACGGCTGCGGACCTGCTCCCAGGCCGTGCCCAACCAGGGTTGCCACTGCCAACGGCCATGCTGCCAGCGCTGGCCCGCCTCCAGTGCCACGCTGTGCAGGTCGGCGTCATAGCGTGCCTGCGCATCCAGCACCTGGCTGCCCAGCTGCAGGCGGCGGTCGATACGCCGGTCCACCCGGCCACTGGCAGCCGTTGCCAGCCAATGACGGTCACCGTGCTGACCCGCCAGCCACAGGTGCGCCTGGGTCTGCCGATCCTGGCCCCGGTCGCGTTGATCCACTGCATTGAGCCGGCTTTGCCCGAACGCCAGGCCCACCTGCAGCCCGCTGGTCAACGCCACACCGTGGCCCTGCAGCCAGCCGCTGGCCTGCCAGCCGCTGCCAAGCTGGCCGTTGCCCTGGCGCTGCGCCGGTTGCAACCGCCAGCTGCCCTGCCCCTGTTGCGTGGCGACCTGCCCTGCCAGTGCACGACGGTCATTGCCGATCAGCTCGATGCTGGCGGCCAGCGCCTGCCCGTGCAGGTCGCCGGACAGGCTGTCCAGGGTCTGCGCGGCTGCGCCGGTGCTGGTGATGGCCTGGATATCGCCGGCCGCACGCACGAAACCATCGGGGATCACGACATCGCTGCCGGCCCCGTCCAGGCGTTTGAAGGCAGCCTCCAGGCGTTGCGCCGAGCCGAGACTGGCCGGCGTGATCGTGCCCAGCGCCATCGCGGTGGCCGTCACATCCAGGCGGTTCAGGGTCAGGCTGACGGCATCGGCGCGGTAATCCAGGCGGCCATCGATGAACACGGTCGAAGCCGGTGCGGTGAGTGCGGCAAATTGCCCCGCCACACCGCCGCCGGCGCGGACGATGTCATAGCTCTGGCCCAGGCTGACGTAATCGCGCTTGCCGGTAACGCTGACCGCACCGCCCTGCAGCGTGGCCGTGCCGGCCACCTCCAGCCGGTCGCCGGCCTGCAGGATCAGCACCGCGTTGCTGCCATGCTGGTAGTCCCCGCCGACCTGTACCACGCCACTGCCGGCCGGGTGCAGGTGCAGGCTGCCGCGGTTGTCGACCGAGCCGCCGACCGACTCTCCGATCAGCAGCCGTCCGGGCTGGCTGATGGTCACCGCCGTGTTGCCCAGTGCGGTGGCTTCCAGGGTGCCTCCGAGCACCTGGGTACGGCCGCTGTAGCTGTGCTGGTCGGCGCCCAGACGCAGATGACCGTCACCGCTGACGGTCAGGCCACCAGTACCGGACAACGGATTGCCCCATTCGGAAACCTGCCCGCGCATGTCCACGGCCAGTTCGCCGAAATCCAGACGCTGCGGCCCCTTGATCGCCGCGGCGATGTTGAGCAGGCCATTGCCAAACACCGCATCCACGCCGGGGCTGCCCAGATCGGTGGCTGTACCCAGCAGGGTCTGGCGCACCGCATCGTTGGAAAAATACGGGAACGCCTCCCATACCAGGGCGGCCGCACCAGACACCAGCGGCGCGGCGTAGGAAGTGCCACGCCCGTAGTAGTAATCCGGTGCCGTGGCACTGGTGGCCTTGGGGTCGACGTACACCGCCGTGCCCGGTGCGACCAGGCAGTAACGGGCGGCCAGTCCACAGGCATTGGAATAGCTGGCCAGCTGGGTGGGGCTGGCGGTATCCAGCGCCGCCACCGTCAGCCAGCCACGCTCCAGATCGGCAGCCGGCAGGCTGCCCAGCGAGCCGGGCTGGCTGGGCAGGGCCGCCATGTCCGTGGGGTCGGCACGCCCTTCATTGCCAGCGGCAAACACCACCAGGCCATCGTTGTTGGCGATGAACGGCCGGTACTCGCTGGCAATCGCCGCGGTGGCACTGCTGTTGTTCCAGTACAGGCCACCCCAGGAGTTGTTCATGATCCGCATGCCGGCGGCAATCAGATCGTTGTGCACACCGAGCAGGCCCAGCGCACCGTTGACCTCGTTGCCCTGCCCCGAGCCATCGTCGACCGGCGCCTTGTCGGCAATGATGCGTGCCGACAGCACGCCCGCTCCGGGGGCAATCCCGCCCGGCCAACTGGCCACCGCATTGCCGGCGGCCAGCTGCGCGACCACCGTACCGTGGCCGACCACATCATCGACCCGCAGGTTGTTGGTATTCGGGTTCAGGTAGGTGTAGTTGGCCAGCACGCGACCGGCCAGCGCCGGATGGTTGCGGTTGACCCCCGAATCAATGATGCCGATCCGGATCCCCGCGCCGGTCAGCCCCGCAGCACGGGCCGCCTGCGCCCCGGTCAGTGCCAGGTGGGCGTCGAAGTCCGGTTGTGGATAGCTTGCCGGCGGCGGAGAGGGCGGCGCCGGGGGCGGAACCGGTGCCGGAGCCGGCGGTGGATCAGGCCGGGTGCCTCCGCCCCCTCCGCCACAGGCCGACAACACCAGGCCCAGGCTGCCAGCCAGCAGCGCCAACGGGACATTGTGATGCACTTTCATTACCTCTCCCCAGGTATTGACAACCGATTCGGTCGCCCCCCGCATCAGGCTAGGATGCAGCGGTCCAGATACTGCCTATACTGCGTGATCTTTGCCGAATTTGGCAGGGATGTACCGTTGGTCCAATGGCCCGGCCCGGCTCCCGGCTTCACCATCTTTCGATAGCTCTTTCCACGGAAACATCGCAATGACCCAAATCGTCATCACCGCCGCCAAGCGCACTGCCATCGGTTCGTTCCTGGGCCAGTTCAATGGCGTTCCTGCCACCACTCTCGGCGCTGCCGCGATTGCCGCCGCCGTCGAACAAAGCCAGTTGCCTGCCGCGCAGGTCGATGAAGTGATCATGGGCTGCGTCCTGCCGGCCAACCTCGGCCAGGCACCGGCCCGCCAGGCAGCCATTGCTGCCGGGCTGCCGCTGTCGGCCGGTGCCACCACCATCAACAAGGTCTGCGGCTCGGGCATGAAGGCGATCATGCTGGGCGCCGACCTGATTGCCGCCGGCTCGGCCAAGGTTGTGGTCGCCGGTGGCATGGAATCGATGTCCAATGCACCGCACATGCTTCCCAACTCACGCAGCGGCAACCGTTACGGCAATTTCCAGGCAGTGGACCACATGGCCTTCGACGGCCTGACCAATGCCTATGACGGCCAGCCGATGGGCGTGTTTGGCGAAGATTGCGTCAGCAAGTACGGCTTCAGCCGCGAAGACCAGGATGCGTGGGCGATCCAGTCGGTCCAGCGCGCGCAGGCCGCTGCCGCCAGCGGTGCCTTCGCCGATGAAATCACGCCGGTCACCGTGGCCAGCCGCAAGGGCGAGGTGCAGCTCAGCGTCGACGAGCAGCCGGGCAGGAGCGACATCGGCAAGATCCCGACACTGCGTCCGGCCTTCAAGAAGGACGGCACGATCACCGCCGCCAGCTCGTCATCGATTTCCGATGGTGCCGCCGCGCTGGTCCTGATGTCGGCCGATACCGCCGCCGCCCAGGGCATTGCGCCGCTGGCGCGGGTGGTGGCCCACGCCACCCACTCGCAGGAGCCGGAGTGGTTCACCACCGCCCCGATCGCCGCGATCGAAAGCGTTTTGGCCAAAGCCGGCTGGAATGTTGCCGATGTTGACCTGTTCGAGATCAACGAAGCCTTTGCCGTTGTTGCGATGGCGCCAGTCAAACAGCTTGGCCTGGATCCGGCCAGGGTCAATGTCAACGGGGGTGCCTGTGCATTGGGCCATCCGATCGGTGCTTCCGGCGCCCGTCTGGTTGTGACCCTGGTCAATGCTTTGCGCAACCGAGGCCTCAAGCGTGGCGTTGCATCGCTCTGCATTGGCGGCGGCGAGGCCACCGCGCTTGCCATCGAGTTGATTTGATTGGAAATTGCAGCAAACCTCAAAAAATGAATAGGGGGGCGCTTGACTCTCGAATCAGCCTCGTCATCATTGTCTACGCCGCGCGAAATCGCGCAGCCCCACCAAACCACTCAAGGAATACTCACATGAGCATCAACAAGCTGCTGATCGCCCTGGCCCTGGGCCTGGCCCTGACCGCCTGCGCCAAGCAGGAAACCGCTGAAGTCGCCGCCGTCGAAGCCCCGGCCGCTGAAGCCACCACCGAAGTCGCTGCTCCGGAAGCTCCGGTTGCTGAAGAAGCCACCGCTGCCGACGCCGCTGCTCCGGCTGCTGAAGGCACCGACGCCGCTGCTCCGGCTGCTGAAGGCGAAGAAGCTGCTGCTCCGGCTGCTGAAGAAGCCCCGGCTGCCTGATTTGTCCGCCAGCCACTGGCTGGCGACAAACAAAGCATGAACCGTCGACCAATGGTCGGCGGTTTTTTTTTGCCCGGGTCATTGCTTTGACATCTTCTGAATGTGCACCTGCCTAGGATGCGAACCCGTCCCACCCACCATTTGGAGATGCAATGAAGACCCTTAACATCGCACTGATCGGTTTTATCGCCCTGGGCCTGGCTGCCTGCTCCAAACAGGATCGTGCTGCCGAAGCAGCTGCCGATGCTCGCGAAGTTGCCAATGAAGCCCAGCAGACCGCTGATGAACTCAAGGCCGAGGGTGCTGCCACCGCAGAAGTAGCCCAGAACGCAGCCGATACTGCGCACAATGCGGCTGATCATGCGTTGGATCAGGCCCAGCAGGCCGCTGCCGCGACCACGGCTGATGCCGCCGATGCCGCCAAGGACGCCGCACAGGCTGCCGAGGATGTTGCCAAGGAAGCCAAGAGCGCCGCCGAAGAAGCCAAGCCGTAACAGCGCTTCCGACAACAACGGCCGCCGGGAGCCATTCCGGCGGCCGCTTTACGTGTCCTGTCTTTGTTTGTTCCATCCCTTCATCGAGGCATCGTCATGAAGCACACCACTACCCTGCTGTTTGCCGCCACCTTTGCGCTGGGCCTGACCGCCTGCAACAAGCCGGAAGCCGAGCAGGCAGCCGACCGTATTGAAGCTGCCGGTGACGATGCTGCCGCAGCGACCCGCGATGCGGCAGAACGCGCTGCGCAGGCGACCCGCGAAGCGGCGGCCAACACCGAACAGGCACTGGACAATGCCGCTGCCAACACCGAGCAGGCCCTGCACAACGCAGAGAGCAAGACGGAGAACGCGTTGGATAATGCTGCCGCGCATACCCAGCAAGCGGCGCATGAAGCAGGCGATGCCGTCCGCGATGCGGCCGCCAAGGCGGCGCAGGGCACGGCCAACGCCGCACAGACTGTCGCCGACAAGGCGCAGCAGACTGCCGACAAGGCCAAACAGGCTGCTGACGACAATCCCTGAGCGCTTGGTTGTCCGCCTCAACACCGCTGTCAGCGATGACGGCGGTTTTTCATTCCGGCCCGACCCTGTCCCGGTGTTGCTGCAGGATCTGCACGAACTCATCGGCCAATGCCAGTTTTCCCAGCACACCTGACTGGGTACCGCTGAGCACACGCAGCAGGTGTCCCTTGCCTGGTGGCAGATGTCCCAGAGGCCCCAGCAGCAGGTCGCGCATCACCGCCAGGCTGTCCAGATCGGATTGGAACAGCGGGGTAAGCCAGCGGCTCCAGAACTGGTAGATGCGTATATGCGAGCGACGGATGCGCTGGTAACTGGCCAGCGCCTGATCGACATCGTGCGTGTGCAGCAGCTGCTCGGCCAGGGTCCAGGCATCAAGCAAGGCCATGTTGACCCCCTGCCCCAACTGCGGGCTCATCGCGTGTGCCGCATCGCCGGCCAGCACCAGCCTGCCGCGCGACCACGCACGCACCACCGCATCACGGTAGTTGGCGCGCAGCAGTTGCCCGTGGCTGGAGATTTCCTGCAGCTGCCCGGCGCACTCCGGCCACAGCTGGGCCAGCTCCTGTTTCCAGTGTGACAACGCCTGCTGTTCCCATGCCTGCTGCGCATCACTGCGCAGCGACCAGAAGAAGCTGAGCTTGGCATGGGGATCCCCCGGCCGCGTTCCCACCGGCAACAGCCCGGCCATCTTGTGGGTACCGCTGTAGCGCTGCCGCAATTGATCACCATGCTCCCACTGCGCAGCATCAAGCAGGCACCAGCGTGCGCCCCAGGGATAGGCACGATCACGCCGGACCGGGGCAGGCACGCTGCGCAGGCAGGAGTTGGCGCCGTCAGCGGCGATGATCAGATCAAACGGGCCGTAGTGGCGGCCCTGCTGGTCTCGGATATGGCGCAGGTCAGGCGTAACCTCGACCACGCGGGTGCCGGCATGCAACTGGCCCCGCGGTTGCCAGGCCGCATCCAGCAGCTCGAACAAGGCCCCACGCTGCATGCCCAGCCCGTACAGACGCCGGTCCAGCTGCTCATAACGGATGTCCATCACCGTTTTGCCGCTGGCCGATTGGCCAAACAAGCGGCTGACGATCGCGCCATGGCGCAGCGTCTGGTCCAGCAGTCCCATCTGCCACAACACCTGCAGCCCGCTGGGTTGCAGCAGGAAGCCCGCGCCTACCGGGCCAGGCTCGCCGGCCTGCTCGAACACCTGCACATCGACACCGTTACGCCCGAGCAGTACCGCCAAGGCTTGTCCCGCCGTGCCATAACCGATGATGGCTACCGTGCTTACCGGCATCTGTTCCCCCACCGCCAACGCCCGAAAAAAAACCCCGTCTGTCGCCAGACGGGGTTGTCTCGTGAAACCGGACTGGATCAGTCGATCACGGTAATGTTCGAAGCCTGGGCACCCTTCGGGCCTTCGGCAACGTCATAGCTTACGCGCTGGCCTTCCTGCAGCGAGCGAAAGCCCTTGGCACTGATCGCGGAGAAGTGCGCAAACACATCGGCGCTGCCATCCTCCGGAGAGATGAAGCCAAATCCCTTGGCGTCGTTGAACCACTTGACGGTACCGTTCGGCATGGTGATGCGTGACCTTTAACAAATGAATGGATGATGTACGTGATGACGCGTACCGCCAGAGTATGCAAAAGCCTCACGCACGAATCAATCATTCCTTGAGCAATTGGGCCACAAGTGCCGGCAACCCCGCCGAAGCGGCAGCAACATTGGCCAAAACCTCGTCCATGGTGATTTCTTCATCACCGGCACAACCGGCAGCCCAGTTGGCGACGATGGCCAGGCAGGCGTAGTCCAGGCCAGCCTCGCGCGCCAGCCCCGCCTCCGGCATGCCGGTCATGCCGACCAGATCACAACCATCACGACGCAGGCGGGCGACCTCGGCATTGGTTTCCAGCCGTGGGCCCTGGGTGGCGGCATAACAGCCACCATCGACCACCTTCACCCCGGCACGGGCGGCGGCGGCCAGAACCGCACGCCGCAACGACGGCGTGTACGGCTGGCCGAAATCCACATGCAGCACCTCGCTGCCTTCCTCTTCGCAGAAAGTGGCGATGCGCCCCCAGGTGTAGTCGATCAGCTGGTCGGGGCAGCCCAGCACCTGCGGCCCCCAGTTTTCAGTGATGCCCCCGACCGTGTTCAGGGCCAGTACCCGGCGCACGCCCAGCTGCTTGAGCGCAGCGATATTGGCGCGGTAATTGATCCGGTGCGGGGGAATCGAATGCCCTTCGCCATGGCGGGCCAGGAACGCCACCCGCTGCCCGGCCAGGGTACCGATCCGGATCGGGCCGGAAGGCTGACCGTAGGCCGTATCCAGCTGCACGGTGCTGACATCATCCAGTTGGGTAAGCGCATACACGCCGGTACCGCCAATCACAGCCAAGGCAATGGGTTGCATGGGACTCCAGACAAAAGGGTGGCCTGGCGGCTGGCGCCAGGCAGATCAAGCCGCCAGCGGGCCGCAACGGCCCGCCGGGTGGGCCGGCGCTGGCCTGCAGGCCAGCGCCGGGCGCGCCATCAGGCCTGCTTCATCGCATAGATGGCCGGCAGCGTACGCAGGCTCTCGTCGATGTCCATGCCAAAACCGAACACGAAACGGTCCGGCAGCTGCACGCCGGCGTAATCGGCCTTGACATCACCCAGGCAGCGCTCGTGCTGCTTCACGGTCAGCACCGCAATGCGCACATCGGTGGCGCCCTGCTCCAGGCACCACTGGCGCACGCCCTGCAAGGTGAAACCCTCATCCAGGATGTCATCGACCAGGATCACCCGGCGGCCGTACAGCGAGCTGACCGGGCGGTGCTTCCAGACCAGCTGGCCGCCGGTCTCGCCGTGGTAGCGCGAGGCCTGCAGGTAATCAAACTGGACATCCTGGCCGCGCTCGCCCAGGGCCAGTGCGAGCAGGCCGGAGAACGGCAGCGCGCCATTCATGATCGACACGAACACCGGGATCTCGCCCTTGTAATCGCGGGCAATGGCGTCAGCGATCTGCGCGATGGCCTTGTCGATGGTGGGACGGTCGACCAGCAGGTCGGCCTGGGCCACGGCTTGTTCAAGAGTGAGTTTGGACATCAGACGGTTCTTCCAGGAGTTTCAAACAAAAGGGATTGTGCGCCGGGGTAGCGTGAATCAGCCAGCAGGCCGGCCCAGCCAAGGGCGCCGCGGCCGAGCAGGGCCGCTACCGCAGCCGTATTCAGGGCCCGGCCCTGGACCGCGTCCAGTGCCGGTTCGACCAGCTCCGGGTGGCAGACCAGCACCAGGTCACAGCCGGCATCCAGGTGGGCGTGCACGCGGGCAGCCACTCCGCCGGCCTGGAACGAGGCGGCCATGCCGATATCGTCCGAAACCACCACGCCGCGGAAACCGAGCTCCTCGCGCAGCACCTGGTTGATCCAGCGCGCCGAACAGCCGGCCGGTGCCGGGTCGACCTGCGGGTAGACCACATGCGCCATCATCACCGCATCGGCACCGGCGGCAATACCGGCGGCGAACGGAACCAGGTCATGCGCCCGCAACTGCTCCAGCGAGCGGTCATCGCGGGCGATGGCCACATGGGTGTCCTCGCGCACGGTGCCGTGCCCGGGGAAATGCTTCAGGGTGGCCGGCATCCCGGCCTCGTGCATGCCGGCGACATAGGCGGCCAGGCATTGTGCGACCACGGCCGGATCGGCATGGAAGGCGCGGTTGCCAATGGCCAGGTTGCCGTGGCCCACATCGGCCACCGGCGCAAAACTCAGGTCCAGGCCGCTGGCGCGGATCTCGCTGGCCATCAGCCACGCATGCTCGCGCACCCGCGCCAGGCTGCCGCCAGGATCAGCCGCGAAGTTGTCTGCCAGTTCCTGCAACGGCGGCAAGGTGCTGTAGCCATCACGAAAACGCTGGACCCGGCCACCTTCCTGGTCCACGGCCACCAGTACCGGGCGCGGGCTGGCCGCGCGGATCGCTGCGGTCAGCTCGGCAACCTGCTGGCGCGAGGCAAAATTGCGCGCAAACAGGATGACGCCGGCAACGGCATCATGCTGCAGCCATTGCCGCTCGACTGCATTCAATTCGGTCCCGGCGACGCCGATCACCAGCATGGAGAGGATCCTCGATTACGCCGCACCGGCCGGCGCGGTCGGCCATTGTCGCAGATGCATCCAGCCCGTGTCAGAGGCTGCAGCCGTCATCGTTGCATCCGGACCCGGCAGGTTGAGCCGGTTGCAACCCTGTTTCAGCGGCAATCTGGCGCAAGGCCTGGACAAAGGCCGGCACCGGTTGCGCACCGGCCACCGCCCATTGCTGGTTGATCACGAAGGTCGGCACCGAGGTGATCCCCAGCGCCGGCCCCTGGGCCAGTTCGGCGCGCAGTTGCGGCAGGCCTTGCTCACCGGCCAGCCAGTGCGCAATCCGCGCGGCCGACAGCCCGCCGGCCATCCCGGCCTCGGTCAGCACCTGCAGATCGGCCAGATTGCGGCCATGGGCGAAATGCGCCTGGAACAGCGCCTCGGACACGGCCTGGGGGTCCCCTTCCGCAGCGGCAAGCTGCAGCAGGCGGTGGGCCTGCAGGGTGTTGACCTTGACCTGGCCCTGGTCAAAATCCATCGCCAGGCCATCGGCACGCGCCTGGGCCTGGACCGTGGCCAGCAGCTGCTCGGTACGCTCAGGCCCACCGAATTTGGCGGCATAGGCCTGGCGCAGCGGCACCGGCTCGCTGCTGGCCTCAGGGTCCAGCTGGAAGGCACGCCAGCGCACGCTGACCGGCCCGAACGCCGGCCCCAGCTGTGCCAGCGCTGCCTGCAGCCGGTGCTTGCCTATCCAGCAGAACGGGCAGGCAAAATCGGACCAGATATCGATGGTGATCACGGGCTTCTCCAATGCAGGCGCAGCGGGCACGGTTCAACCGCGCTCGCTGCTGCTCCAGCGGCAGTAGGGGTAGTCGGCCAGGGCAAGGTTGTAGTAACGACGCTGGTCGGTGACTTCGGCAGCGGCCCAGTCCGGCTTGACGAACACCTCGTCGGCCGCGTCGAGCTCGACTTCGGCCACCACAAGGCCGGCGTTGTCACCGAGGAACTCGTCCACTTCCCACAGGTGCAGGCCGACCTGCACCAGATGCCGGCGCTTGTGCACCAGACCGCCCACACACAGCGCCAGCAGCTGGCGTGCATCGGCCACCGGCAACGGATACTCGAACTCCTGGCGGGTATGGCCCGGCTCGCACGACTTGATGTTCAGCCGCGCCGACTCGCCCTCCAGGCGTACCCGTACCGAGGCCTTCTGGCCACCGGCCTTGATCGCATCAACCGGATTGAGATAGCCCTGGGCCATCTCGATCACCGCATGGGCCTGCGCCTTCCAGGCATCACCGCTGACCAGGAACTTGCGCTCGATTTCGATGGCCATGGGCTTCAGCGCTTCTCGAACACGGCGATCGATTCCACATGCGCGGTATGAGGGAACATGTCCATCGCACCGGCACTGACCAGGGTAAAGCCGCGTTCGTTGACCAGGTAGCCGGCATCGCGGGCCAGCGAACCGGGGTGGCAGCTGACATAGACGATGCGCTTGAACTGCTCCAGCGGCAGCTGCTGCAGCACATCGATGGCGCCGGAGCGCGGCGGATCCAGCAGCAGCTTGTCAAAGCCCTGGCGCATCCACGGGGTGTTGCGCTGATCCTGGGTCAGGTCGGCGGCAAAGAATTCGGCATTGTCCAGGCCGTTGCGCTGGGCATTTTCCCTGGCGCGGGCGACCAGGCCGGCATCGCCTTCGACACCGACGACATGGGCCACGCCACGGGCCAGCGGCAGGGTGAAGTTGCCCAGGCCGCAGAACAGGTCCAGCACGCGTTCGCCCGGCTGGGCGTCCAGCAGCGCCAGCGCGCGCTCGATCATGGCCACGTTCAGCTTGGCGTTGACCTGGATGAAATCCAGCGGCCGGAACACCAGCTCCACATCCCACGGCGCCAGCCGGAAGGACAGCTCCGCGCCGGCTTCCGGCCACAGCGGGTGCACGCTCTCGTTGCCACCGGGCTGCAGGTAGATGGCAAAACCGTGCTGCTGGCCGAAGGCGGTCCACGCAGCCTTGTCGGCCTCGCTCATCGGCTGCAGGTGGCGCACCGTCAGCGCAATGGCGGCATCGCCGGCGATGAACTCCACCTGCGGGATGTCGCGCTTGCCTTCCAGGCTTTCGATGAACCCGGCCAACAGCGACACCTTGTCACCGATTTGCGGAATCACCGTATGGCACTGGCTGATGTCGGCGACAAAGCGTGGATCCAGCTCGCGGAAGCCGACCAGGGTCTTGTCCTTCTTCTCCACCCGGCGCACCGAGAAGCGGCCCTTGCGCCGGTAGCCCCAGCTGTCGCCGACCAGTGCCGGCAGCACCTGGCCCGGGCTGACATGGCCGATGCGCTGCAGGTTGTCCATCAGTACGCGCTGCTTGGCAATGATCTGCTGGTCTTCGGCCAGATGCTGCAGCACGCAGCCGGCACACACGCCGAAATGGGCGCAGCGCGGCTGTACCCGGTGCTCGGAGGCAACAAGCACCTGCACGGTGCGCGCCTCGTCAAAATGCCGGCTCTTGGCGCTCTGTTCGGCCATCACCGTCTCCCCGGGCAAGGCCCCGGTGATGAAGGTGACCTTGCCACCCTCGCCTTCACGTCGGGCCACACCGCGGCCATCGTGGCTCAGGTCCAGGATCTCGGTCTGGAAAGGGGTCTTGTCAATGCGGGAGCGGGAACGGGCCACGGCGACACTACAACTGAACAAAAGGGCGCCCA
The DNA here is from genome assembly GCF_001431525.1 of Stenotrophomonas koreensis. Classification (GTDB taxonomy): domain Bacteria; phylum Pseudomonadota; class Gammaproteobacteria; order Xanthomonadales; family Xanthomonadaceae; genus Stenotrophomonas; species Stenotrophomonas koreensis. The sequence goes on along the minus strand of NZ_LDJH01000006.1, from coordinate 85,712 downwards.
TTGTCGCAGAAGCAACCAGCCGCCGTTGCACTTGCCCAGGCACTGCCACAGAATCACCACTGCTGAAAAGGATGACAGCCATGCACCAGACTCCCCCCCCGTTGCCGCGCCTGTTGTTGATCGAGGATGACCTGATCAGCCGCAGCTTCCTGCAGACCGCGCTGGAAGCCCTGCCCGCACAGGTCGATTGCGCAGAAACCCTGAAGGGCGCGCTGGACTGCGCCGGCCAGCACGACTACGCGTTGTGGCTGATCGACGTCAACCTGCCCGATGGCCGCGGCAGTGACCTGCTGGAGCAGTTGCGCCGCTACCACCCGCTCACCCCGGCACTGGCGCACACCGCCGACACCTGCGATGCGCTGGCACGGCAGCTGCGCGATGACGGCTTTGAAAACGTACTGGTCAAGCCGCTGAGCCGCGAATCCCTGCTGCGCTCGGTGCGCGCCGCGCTGCCTCCGGTGGCAACCGACCTGCAGGCGCTGCCGGCCTGGGATGAGGCGCGTGCGCTGTCGGCCCTGAATGGCCAGCAGGCGCATATCAAGGCCCTGCGTGACCTGTTCATGGGCGAACTGCCCAGCGTGCGCGATGCCATTGCCCAGGCACTCCGCGATGAGGACCGCGGCCAGCTGCAGCAGCAATTGCACCGCCTGCAGGCCAGCTGTGGTTTCGTCGGCGCCGCACGGCTGGGCGCGGCGGCAGCGCAGCTGCAGCAGCAACCGGAAAATCCGGCAGCGCGCGCCAGTCTTACCCAGGCGATCCACCAGCTGCTGCTCAACTGAGCCAGCGCCGGTTTCAACGCGCCAGACTGGCCGCCATCTGCCACGACTGCAGGCCACGCGCGCCCAGATGATGGGCCAGCAGGGCCCGCATCGGCAGGCGCAGGCTGGCCAATTCCTGCGCCGGCGGGCATTGGTCATTGGCCAGCGCGATGATCGCCGCACCGGCCGCCGTTGGCTGACGGCTGTCAGCCGGGGTACGTCGCAGCCCGTGTTCGGGATCCAGCAGATAACGCGCACCCGGCTCGATCGACGCGCCGTCGCAATCCTCGTGCAGATCCATGCCCAGGCCCAGTTCGATCAGCAGGTCGCGCTCGAATCGACGCAGTGCCCAGGCCAGGCCACTGCCCTCGCCCAGCTGCTGGCGGACTTCGGCATAGGCGCGGTACAGCCCCGGCAGCGGGTCCTGCCGCGGCACCAGGCGCAGGATCAGTTCATTGACATAGAAGGCCGGCAGCCAGGCCGGACCGGCCAGACGCGGCGAGGTATCCAGCGGCTCGGCGCCGCGCAGCTGCCCCAGTTCGCCCTTGGGCACATACGCCAACCCAACCCACTGCCACGGCTGCAGTGCCGCGCGCAGTGGCTGCGCCCGCGCCGAGGCAAGCCCTCGGGCAATCAGGCCCAGGCGCCCGTGCCGGGCGGTCAGCACTTCCACCAGCAGGCTGGTTTCGCGCCACGGCCGGGTATGCAGCACAAAGGCCGGCGCTTGCACCAGCTGGGCACTGGCATCGACACCGGCCATGGGCGGCTTACTCGTAGCCGAAAGCCTTCAGTGCGGACTCGTCGTCCGACCAGCCCTCACGCACGCGCACCCAGGTTTCCAGGAACACCTTGGCACCGAACAGACGCTCCATCTGCAGGCGGGCCTTGGCACCGATTTCCTTCAGGCGGATGCCCCCCTTGCCGATCACGATCGCCTTCTGGCCTTCGCGCTCGACCCAGATCACCGCACCGATGCGCAGCAGGTTGCCGTCCTCGGCAAAGCGCTCGATCTCCACCGTGGTGGCATACGGCAACTCTTCACCCAGCTGGCGCATCAGCTGCTCGCGCACCAGTTCACCGGCCAGGAAACGCTGGCTGCGGTCGGTGATCTCATCCTCGCCGAACATCGGCGGGGCCTCGGGCAACAGCCCCATCAGGTCCTTGACCAGGGCCTCCAGGCCCTTGTGCTTCTGCGCCGAGATCGGGTGCACCGAGGCAAAGGTACGACCTTCACTGATCTGCGCGATGAACGGCAACAAGCTGCCCTTGTCCTTGATCCGGTCGATCTTGTTGACCACCAGCACCACCGGGATGCCGGCATCCTCCAGCACCTTGCAGGCCAGGCTGTCCTCTTCATCCCAGCGGCCGGCTTCGATCACCAGCAGGCCGACGTCCACCCCTTCCAGCGCACCGCGCGCGGCGCGGTTCATCACCCGGTTCATCGCCCGCTTCTGCACCCGGTGCAGGCCGGGGGTGTCAACCAGCACCAGCTGGCCTTCCGGGAAGGTGGCAATGCCGAGCAGGCGGTGCCGGGTGGTCTGCGGCCGGTTGGAGACAATGCTCACCTTGGCACCGACCAGGGCATTGGTCAGGGTGGATTTGCCGACATTGGGCCGGCCGATGACGGCAACACTGCCGCAACGATGATGGGGGTTATCGCTCACTTCGGTTCCAATTGGGCCAGGGCGGCCGCAGCTGCCTGTTGCTCGGCGATGCGCCGCGAGGATCCCTCGCCTTCGCTCACCATTGTGGGGTCGAGGAGGGTACACCGCACATGGAAGTGCTTGGCGTGATCATCGCCCGATTCGGAAATCAATTCATAATTGGGCAGGTGTCTCTGCCGTGCCTGCAGCCATTCCTGCAGGCGGGTCTTGGGATCCTTGTCCGGCTTGCCGGTTGCCGGCAACTCGGCGATCGAGGCCTCGAACCACGGCATCACGACCGCGCGGCAGGCTTCAAAGCCCGCATCCAGATAGATCGCGGCGATGATCGCCTCCACCGCATCGGCCAGGATCGAATCGCGGCGGAAACCGCCGGATTTCAACTCCCCCGGTCCCAGCTGCAGACGCGGGCCCAGCTCCAGCTGCCGGGCAATCAGCGCCAGCGCGCTCTCGCACACCAGCGCCGAACGCGCACGCGTCAACGCGCCCTCATCGGCCTTGGGCCAGCGTTCAAACATGGTCTGCGCGATCAGCAGGTTGACGATGCTGTCGCCCAGGAATTCCAGACGCTCGTTGTGCGGCACACCGGCACTGCGATGGCGCAGCGCCTGTGCCAGCAGGTCCGGATTGGCAAACCGGTGGCCGATCCGGTCCTTGAGGTAAACCTGTTTAGTTGCCACCGCTGCGCGTCAACTCCTGCTCGGCCTGGAAATGGCCCACGACGTCGAGATTGCCCATCATCGGCTTGCGCACCTCGTAACTGACTTTCATCTTCCAGCCACTGGCGATGCGCTCGAACTTAACATCGCGCGGCTTGACGCTGTCCGAATAGCTCATGTCCAGACGACGGAAGAACAGGTCCTGCGCCCGTGCCGGGTCCATGTTGCCGCTGCCCGGCTCCTGGGCAACGCCCTTCATTGCCGCCTTGACGGCATAGAACTCCTGGTACATCGGCAACAGCTTCATGCCGACGAACAGGGCAAAGCCGACCACCACCAGGATGGCCAGGAAGGAGGTCAGTGTGATCCCCTGCTGCTTGCGCTTCATGTGCTTGCTCCCCGCAGAAAACGGCCCAGCGCCGTCTTATTGAATACGCGTCCCGATGCGCGAGGCATCGAAACTCCCCTTGCAGAACCAATCCTGGCAATTGAGCCAGATGATAAAGGCCTTGCCACGCAACAGCTCGTCGGGCAGGAAGCTGGTCTGGGTCCAGAACCGGCTGTCCTCGCTGTGGTCGCGGTTGTCGCCCATCACGAAGTACTGGCCTTCAGGCACCACCCAGTCGCCCTGGCCAAACGGGTGGACGAAACGCAGGTCTTCCAGCACCGTGTGCTCGCGCCCGGGCAGGTTTTCCACCAGCAGCGACTTGCCGGTCATGTCCGCACCCGGCCCCTGGCCAATGTAGTTGCCCTTGAGCTGGTAGGTCACCGGCTCACCGTTCAGGTACAGGGTATTGCCACGGAAGCCGACACGGTCACCAGGCAGGCCGATGATGCGCTTGATCCAGTTCTGGTCCGGGTCATGCGGCGGCTTGAACACCACCACGTCGCCGCGTTCCGGTTCCCAGGTCGGGATGATCTTGGCATTGCTGATCGGCAGGCGCAGGCCGTAGGAGAACTTGTTGACCAGGATGAAATCGCCGATCAGCAGGTTGGGCATCATCGAGCTGGACGGAATGCGGTAAGGCTCGGCAACGAAGCTGCGCACCACCAGCACTACCGCCAGCACCGGGAAGAACGAGCGTGACCAGTCCACCAGCACCGGCTCACTGCCATCATCGAGAAGCCCGGCGCGCGCCAGCCGGCGCTTGCGCCAGTACAGGCGGTCAAACAGCAGCACCAGCCCGGAGCCCAGCGTGAGCACCACCAGTGCGATCTCGAAAAACTTGAACAGTTGCATGCAGGTTCCTTGTCACTGCCTGGCGCCAGCCAGCAGGGGGACCACCAGGCCGGCGGCTTATTTGTTGTCCATCTGCAAGACGGCCAGGAAGGCTTCCTGCGGGATTTCCACCCGGCCCACCTGCTTCATCCGTTTCTTGCCTTCCTTCTGCTTTTCCAGCAGCTTCTTCTTGCGCGAAACGTCGCCACCATAACATTTGGCCAGCACGTTCTTGCGCATCGCCTTGACCGTGGTCCGGGCAATGATCTGGGCACCGATGGCGGCCTGGATGGCGACATCGAACATCTGCCGCGGGATCAGGTCCTTCATCTTCTCGCACAGCTCGCGGCCGCGACGGTCGGCATGGCTGCGGTGCACGATCAGCGACAGTGCGTCGACCTTGTCGCCATTGATCAGCACGTCCACGCGCACGAAGGGGCCGGCCTCGAAGCGCACGAAGTGGTAATCCAGCGAGGCGTAGCCGCGGCTGACCGACTTGAGCTTGTCAAAGAAATCCAGCACCACTTCGGCCATCGGCAGCTCGTAGCTGATCTGCACCTGGCTGGCCATGTAGGTGATGCCGATCTGGGTGCCGCGCTTTTCCTCGCACAGCTTGATGATGCTGCCGATGTGCTCCTCGGGGGTGAGGATGTTGGCGCGGATGATCGGCTCGCGGATTTCGGCAACGGTATTGACCGGCGGCAGTTTGGCCGGGTTGTCCATCATCACGATGTCGCCGTCGCTCTTGAGCACCTCGTAGATCACCGTCGGCGCGGTGCTGATCAGGTTGAGGTTGTACTCGCGCTCCAGGCGTTCCTGCACGATTTCCATGTGCAGCATGCCCAGGAAGCCGCAACGGAAGCCAAAGCCCATGGCTTCGGAGCTTTCCGGCTCGAAGCGCAGCGCCGCGTCGTTCAGGCGCAGCTTGTCCAGCGCCTCGCGCAGGTCCGGATAGTCGTCGGCATCGACCGGGAACAGGCCGGCGAACACGCGCGGCTGCATTTCCTGGAAGCCCGGCAACGGCGACTCGGCCGGATCGGACAGCAGGGTCAGGGTATCGCCCACCGGTGCGCCATGGACGTCCTTGATGCTGGCGTTGATCCAGCCCACCTCACCGGCACGCAGGGACTTGGTCTCCTTGCGCTTGGGGGTGAACACGCCGACCTTGTCGACCTGGTGCCAGCGCCCGGTGGACATCACCAGGATCTTGTCACCGGCCTTGATCTCGCCCTGCATCACGCGCACCAGCGAGACCACGCCCAGGTAGTTGTCAAACCAGGAGTCGATGATCAGGGCCTGCAGCTTGTTGCTGCCGCGGTCCTTGGGCGGCGGGATGCGATGCACGATCGCTTCGAGCACCTCTTCGATGTTCAGCCCGGTCTTGGCACTGACCGCGACCGCCTCGGAAGCATCGATGCCGATCACCGCCTCGATCTCGGCCTTGGCTCGCTCGATGTCGGCGGTCGGCAGGTCGATCTTGTTCAGGACCGGCACCACCTCCAGGCCCTGCTCGATGGCGGTGTAGCAGTTGGCTACCGACTGTGCCTCCACGCCCTGGGCCGCATCCACCACCAGCAGCGCGCCTTCGCAGGCGGCCAGCGAACGGCTGACTTCATAGGAGAAGTCGACGTGGCCGGGGGTGTCGATGAAGTTCAGGTAGTAGGTCTGGCCGTTGCGGGCGGTATACGGCACCGACACCGACTGCGACTTGATGGTGATCCCACGCTCGCGCTCGATCGGGTTGTTGTCGAGCACCTGCGCTTCCATTTCACGCGCGGTCAGGCCACCACAGAGCTGGATGATGCGATCAGACAAGGTCGACTTGCCATGATCAACGTGGGCAATGATGGAGAAATTGCGGATGAACTGCATCGAATCGTGGGACATAGGTGGCGGCGGCGGCGCTGCGTCGTCAAAGATAACGGGGCATTATCGCACGGCTGGTGGCCCATCGCGTCGGCCGATCCAGCCCGGCGGTTCATACAGCAGGCTCCGGCCGCAGCCGCAGCCGGAGCCTTGATCCAGTACCAGCCGGCAGCCGGGGGTTACCCGGCCTTGACCGCAACGAACGCATTGGCGCCACCGGCGCGCACCAGCAGCATGATCACGTCATCCTTCTTGTAACCGGCCAGCTGGCGGTTCAGCTCGGCCACCGAGCCGACCTTGTTGCGCCCGACCTGCAGGATGATCATGCCCGGCGTCAGCCTTGCCTGCCGCGCCGCATCGCCGCTGACCTGGGCGATGCGCACGCCCTGCCCGGCCTCCAGGCCCGCCTGGCGACGCTGGGCATCGGTCAGCTCGACCACGTCCAGCCCGAGCAGGGCCACCGTGCCGGACTCCGGCGTGGCCGGACGCGCGGCCTGTTCGCCACCGTTGGCCGGACGCTGGGCATCCTCCTCCAGCACGCCGAGGGTGGCGGTGAACTTGCGCGGGCGCCCCTCGCGCAGCACTTCCAGCTCGACCTTGCTGCCCGGGCTGAGCAGGCCGATGCGCGGCGGCAGGTCCGAGGCGCTGTCCACGGCCACGCCGTTGACCGCGCGGATCACATCGCCGGCCTCCAGCCCGGCCTTGGCAGCGGCACTGCCGGCCACGACCTCGTTGACCAGCGCGCCGCGGCTGTCAGGCAGGCCAAAGCCCTGCACCATCTCCGAGCTGACCGCGCCGACACTGACCCCCAGGCTGCCGCGGCTGACCTTGCCGGTACTGCGGATCTGCTCCACCGCGCTCATCGCCAGGTCGATCGGGATCGCAAAACTGATGCCCATGAACCCGCCGGAAGCAGAGAAGATCTGCGAGTTGATGCCGACCACCTGGCCTGAGACATCCAGCAGCGGGCCACCGGAATTGCCCTGGTTGATCGCCACATCGGTCTGGATGAAAGGCACATAGCGCTGCTCGGCGCTGGTGCTGCGGCCAACCGCACTGACGATGCCGGCGGTGACCGAGTGGTCCAGACCGAACGGCGAGCCGATGGCCACCACCCACTGGCCGGGCTTGAGCCGGTTGGAATCGCCGATGGCCAGCACCGGCAGGTCCTTGGCATCGACCTTGAGCAGGGCCACGTCGTACTGGGCATCGGAGCCGACCACGGTGGCGGTGAACTCGCGGCGGTCGGGCAGCTTGACCTTGACCTCGGCCGCACCGTCGATCACATGGTGATTGGTCAGCACATAGCCATCGGCGGAAATGATGAAGCCCGAGCCCATGCCGCGACCGCGGATCTCCGGTGCGCCGCCCTCACCACCGGGCGCCGGGAAGCCGAACTCGGGGCCGAAGAAACGGCGGAAGAATTCCGGCATCTGGTCCATGTCAGGCCCATTGCGGCGGGCCTGACGGCTGCGCACGATGGTGGTTTCAATATTGACCACCGCCGGACCGACGCGATCGACCAGCTGGGTGAAATCGGGCAGGCCGGCGACCAACGGCGCCGCGGGCGCGGCAGGGGTGGCAATCGGCGCGGCGGCCTGTGCGCTGGGCTCGGCTGGCTTGGCACAGGCACTCAGCGGCAGGCACAGGGCCAGCAGGCACGACAACGGCAACGCACGTGGACGCAAGGTGATGGGGTTCATACCGGGTGATACCTCGTGATGAAAGGAAAATTCAGGCCTGCGGCAGCCGCTGCTGCCAGCCGAATGGGGATGCAGCGGTGACATGGATCTGCCGACACTGCCTCAAGGCTGCGGCACCGTCTGCCAGTGGCTGCTGGCGGCCGCATCGCGCGGTGGCGCGAACGGGCTGCCGGCTGCGGGCAGGCGGACATTGAAGGCATCCGCTCGCCCCAGCTGCGAGCGCGGCCAGGGCCGGGCATGCACCGGCTCGATCGGCAGCGCGAACGGCGAGGCCACACTGTCAGGCGGTATCTGCCCAGCCACCATTGGCGGGGCTGCGGCCGCATCGGCCGGTGGTGCCGGCCGTACGCGTCGGGCCAGGGTCGATTCGGTCGCTTCGCGGGGCGCAGCGACAGTTGCAGCCGCCACAGCTGCCTGCAGCGGTGGCGCCTGTGCCGCAGCCGGGGCAACCGCCGTGGCCGGCTCGGCGCCCTTCACCGGCAGCTCCGGCGCAGCCGTCCCGGACACCAGCAGGGGCGACGGAGCGGGCACCGGCGCACGGCCGGGCAACAGCAGCACCGCCACCAGGGCCATACATGCCGCCAACGCACCACCGGCGACCCACCGCCGCGGCCTGGCCCGGTGGTCGGCCGCAGTCCTGGGCAAGGCAACCACTGGCGGCAGCGCCAGCGCCACGCGCGCGGCAAAATCAGCCGGTGCCACCGCCCCCAGCTGGCCGCGCAGCACATCACCGGCGATCTGCCAGCGCTCCTGGCAGGCCGACAATTCCTGATCGTGCTCCAGCCGTCGGATCAAAAAGCGGGCCTGGTCGGCCGACAGTTCACCATCGATCAGGGCGGACAACTGCTGGCGATGCAACGCATCCACGCGCTGCAGGGCCGGGTCGTGGTCAGGCGAGTTCGGGTTCATGCTCGGCTCCGTTCACGGGTGGCGCTGCGCCCTTCCAGCAGCGGGCGCAGCTGTTGATCAATCGCCTCGCGGGCGCGGTAGATGCGTGAGCGCACCGTGCCCACCGGGCAGTTCATGGCCTGCGCAATCTGCTCATAGCTCAGGCCCTGCACCTCACGCAGCTCGAAGGCCTGGCGCCAGTCGGCCGGCAGCTGTGCCACCGCGGCCAACACACACTGCTCGACCTGCTCGCGCATCAATTCGCGCTCGGGGGTATCGGTATCGCGCAGGCGGGCACTGTCGCTTGCCACTTCGGCGTCGACCAGGTCGATGTCAGCGGCCGGCGGGCGCCGGTTCTGCGCGGCGAGATGGTTTTTGGCGGTATTCACGGCGATTCGATGCATCCAGGTCGAGAACTGGGCGTCGCCACGGAAGCTGTCGATGGCACGGAACGCGCGCACGAAGGCTTCCTGGGCCACGTCCTGGCATTCACTCCAGTCGGCGATGTACCGACCGATCAGCGCCAGCACCCGGTGCTGGTGGCGACGCACCAGCACATCGAAGGCGGCACGCTCACCGGCCTGTACCCGCCCGACCAGGGTGTGATCGGGTTCTTGTGGCATTACTACGTCGGCCATACGGGCCAAAGCTCCTTCCCGCCCAGCCGAAGTCGGGCATTGAGACTGCCAAGATGCAAAGAAGTTCCCGCTGGTTTGAAAACTCCACCTGTCTGGATTCAACCACGGTTGTCCGGGCCTGCCGTGGGCCAGCGTAACCGCTGCGCCGTGGACAAAGGATTTGACGGCAGGCGAACAACCTTCCGATGATAGCCACCTTATCCATACACAACCGAATGGAACGTCCCATGCTCCCAGGCTTTGATGGGCTCCGCTTCAATCACTGGCAGCCACGACTGCGTGATGACCGCGTCCTGGTACTGACCCTCGACCGCAAGGACAGCGCGGTCAATGCCATGTCACAGGATGTGTTGCTGGAACTGGATGCGCTGATCGAGCGCATCACCATCGATCCGCCACGGGCGGTGGTGATCACTTCGGCCAAGGCCGCCGGCTTCATTGCCGGCGCCGACCTGAAGGAATTCCAGCAGTTCGATGTGCAGGGCACGGTTGGCGATGCGATCGCCCGTGGCCAGAACGTCTACCAGAAGCTGGCTTCCTTGCGCGTACCGACTGTTGCCGCCATCCACGGCCACTGCTTGGGTGGTGGCACCGAACTGGCCCTGGCTTGCCGTTACCGCGTGGCCGCCGACAACGCCCGCATCGGCCTGCCCGAAGTGCAGCTGGGCATCCTGCCCGGCTGGGGCGGCACCGCCCGGCTGCCGCAGCTGATCGGCGCACCGGCGGCCATGGACATGATCCTGACCGGCCGCAACCTGTCGGCCAAGGCAGCGCGGGCCAATGGCCTGGTGGACAAGGTGGTGGAGCTGCCGCTGCTGGAAGATGCCGCCGCGGCACTGGCACTGAAGGGGGCCGTGCGCCCGTTCAAGCAACGCGCCACCGCCTGGGCCAGCAACACCTGGCTGGCGCGCAAGCTGCTGGCCCCGCAGATGACCAAGCAGGTCGCACGCAAGGCGAAGAAGGCCCATTACCCGGCCCCGTACGCGGCCATTGCCGCCTGGGAAAAGACCGGTGGCGCCGGCATCGGTACGCGCCTGGCGGCAGAACGCCGGGCCGTGGTCAAGCTGGCCTCCGGCCCGGTCGCACGCAACCTGATGCGGATTTATTTCCTGTCCGAGCGCCTGAAGGGCCTGGGCGGCAAGGAATCGGGTATCGGCCACGTGCATGTGGTCGGTGCCGGGGTGATGGGCGGTGATATTGCCGCCTTTGCCGCGCTGAAGGGCTTCAACGTGACCCTGCAGGACCGCGAACAGCGCTTCATCGACGGCGCGCTGGCCCGTGCCCAGACCCTGTTCGAGAAGAAGGTGCGCGATCCGGCCAAACGCCCGGAAGTGGCCGCCCGTCTGCAGGGCGACCTCAATGGCGACGGCGTGGCCAGGGCCGACCTGGTGATCGAGGCGATCATCGAGAACGCCCAGGCCAAGCGTGAGCTGTACGCGGTGCTGGAGCCGAAGATGAAGGCCGATGCCCTGCTGACCACCAACACCTCCTCGATTCCGCTGACCGAGCTGCGCGACCACATCGCCCGCCCGGCCCAGTTCGCCGGCCTGCACTACTTCAACCCGGTGGCGCAGATGCCGCTGGTGGAGATCATCCACCACGACGGCATGGCCGCGGAAACCGAGCGCCGGCTGGCCGCGTTCTGCAAGGCACTGGGCAAGTTCCCGGTGCCGGTGGCCGGCACCCCGGGCTTCCTGGTCAACCGCGTGCTGTTCCCGTACATGCTCGAGGCCGCCAATGCGTATGCCGAAGGCATTGCCGGCCCGCTGATCGACAAGGCCGCGGTCAACTTCGGCATGCCGATGGGGCCGATCGAGCTGCTGGACACCGTTGGCCTGGACGTGGCCGCCGGTGTCGGCCATGAGCTGGCCCCGTTCCTGGGCCTGCAGATTCCCGCGGCGCTGGCCACGGTCGATCCGGCCAGGCGCGGCAAGAAGGACGGCCAGGGCATCTACACCTGGACCAACGGCAAGGCGGTCAAGCCGCCGCTGGCCAAGGATGTCCAGATGCCCAGCGACCTGGAAGACCGGCTGATCCTGCCGCTGCTCAACGAGTCGGTGGCGTGCCTGCACGAGGGTGTGGTCGCCGATGCCGACCTGCTCGATGCCGGGGTGATCTTCGGCACCGGCTTTGCACCGTTCACCGGTGGGCCGATCCAGTACATCCGCAGTGTCGGCGCGGACGTGCTGGTGGCCCGGCTCAAGGCCCTGCAGGGCCGTTACGGCGACCGCTTCGCGCCGCGCCCGGGCTGGGACAACCCGACGCTGCGCAGCTGAGCCTGCCCGCCCGGAGACAGGACAACGGCTACCCCCCGGGGTGGCCGTTGTCGTCTGCTTCGGTTGCCGATGCAACAAAACTGGCAGCCAGCTGACCAGGCCGTACCCGGGGCTGCAGGCGGGGCTCAACGCGGGCCACGCCTGGCCGATAATGATCGATCATCAAGGTTGGCACGTTGACCGACCGCAGAGCCTTCAATGCCCGCAACCTCCCCTGTCGTCCTCGATGACGCTGCCATCCCCCTGGCCCACGCCTGGCGCCAGGTCCTGCTGGAAACCCCGGCCCCGGCCCTGGAGCTGCTGTCCGGGCTGGCCACCGATGCCCCACCGGAGCTGGCAGTGCAGTTCTATGCTGCGCTGATGGAAGACCCGCGTGCCAGCCGCTTCCTGGATCATGACCAGGTGCGCAACCGGCTGCAGCCGGCAATGCAGCGCTGGCTGGTCCAGGTTCTGTGCGCCCGCGCCGGGCAGGTGGAACAGCTGATCAGCCTGCAGGGCGTGATCGGCGATGTGCATGCCCGCGTCGGCATCCCGGTGGACCTGGTCGGCCGTGGCATGCGCGTGCTGCTGGTGTCCCTGGTCAAGCTGCTGTACGCGCGCAGCCAGGACCGGCAGATCGCCCATGCCGCCAGCATGTGTCTGCTGCATTCGATCTGCATCGCCCAGGAGGGGATGACCCAGGCCTATACCCGGGCCAAGGACCGCTCGGCGCGTGCCGATGCTGCCTACCGGCTGTTTTCGCTGGTGCAGAATGTCAGCGCCGAGCGCGAGCGCCAGCGTGCACTGCTGCTGGACTGGGAAAACCAGCTGCTGTACGCGCTGGCCAGTCCGGACAGCCTGGCCACGATCGAGCCGCTGGCCGCCTCCGAGTTCGGTCTGTGGTTCATCCACAAGGGCATCCCCAGCTTCGGCCAGAACAGCGAGACCGAGCACCTGAGCAGCCTGATCACCCAGACCGATCAGCTGCTGGCGCAGCTACAGGCCGGTGGCGTCGCCCAGACGGCGAACCTGATGCCGGCCCTCCGCCAGCAGCTGGAACAGATCCGCTCACTGCAGACCATGCTGTTCGAGCGCATCGGCGAGCTCGATTCCGGCAGCGATCCGTTGACCAACCTGCTCAACCGCCGTTTCCTGCCCACCGTGCTGCGCCGCGAGATCGAGCTGACCACCAGCAATGGCACCCGTTTTGCGGTGCTGTTGATCGACCTGGACCATTTCAAGGCGATCAACGACCAGCATGGGCATGAGACCGGCGACCGCGCGCTGCAGCATGTGGCCGCGACCCTGTCCCAGCACACCCGCGGCAGCGACTACCTGTTCCGCTACGGCGGCGAGGAGTTCGTGGTCGTGCTGGTGGGCGTGACCACGCTGCAGGCGATGGTGATCGCCGAAAACCTGCGCAAGCTGGTCAGCAGCAATCCGCTGAGCCTGCCCACCGGCGGCGAGCTGGCGCTCACCGCCAGCATTGGCGTGGCCGCTTTCGATGGCCACCCCGACTACCAGCGGCTGATGGCCCGTGCCGATGCGGCGATGTACCAGGCCAAGAACGGCGGTCGCGACCAGGTTCAACTGGCGCCCTGAGGCCACTTGCAGGCCTGCCTGCCCGGCAAGCTGTCCTGCCGGGCAGGCGCCTGTGCCGATCAGGGCAGGCGGAAGCGTGATGCCGCCTGCAACAACGACTGACCCAGCGAACGTACCTGCTCGGACTGCAGGCAGGCGCGCTGGGTGCTGTCCACCATCACCTCGGTCGCCTGCAGGACCGTGGTGACGGTTGCCCCCAGTCCGACAGCCTCCTGGCCCTGACGCTGCGCTGCCTGTGCCAGGTGCGTCATGCGCTCGCTGACAGCTGCGATGTCACGCACCAGGTCGCCCAGCTGCTTGCCACTGTCCTCCACCTCGGCCACGCCTCCAGATACCTGCTGGCGCGATAGATCAATCAGCGTGCGGATGTCCTTGGCCGATGTGCCCTCACGCTGGGCCAACTGGCGCACCTCGTCGGCCACAACGGCAAAACCACGCCCATGCTCGCCGGCACGGGCAGCTTCAACGGCCGCATTGAGCGCCAGCAGGTTGATGCGGAATGCCAGGCCATCGATGACCGAAACGATATCCACCATCCGTGCCGACGTCCGGGCAATGGCCTGCATCTGGCCCACCGCACGCTCCATGCGCTGACCATTGCTGCGCGCCCCTCCGGCAGCGCTACCTGCCAGGGCATCAGCCTCGCTGGCCTGGCCAGCGTTGTCCTGGATGGCCAGCGCCAGTGCGCCCAGGCCGGCTGCAGCGGCCTGCAGGGCCTGCGCCTGGCGGGCGCTGTCGTGGGGCCATGGCACTGCTGTCACCCAGCAGCTGGTTGGCAGAGGCCTCCACGCCGCGGGCCACATCCACAATGGCGCGCACCATCTGCGCCAGATTGCCGGCCGAGACATTGGCATCGTGCTGGATGCGGGCAAAGACACCTTGCGCTGCGCCGGCCAGGCGCGCGCCCAGATCGCCCGACGCAAGCGCGCGCAGGAAACCGGACTGCTGTTCCAGATGGCCATCCACGGTGGCCATCAGGGCATTGAGCTGCTCGACCATTGCACGAAAGTCATGATCAAAGGCCTGCGCATCTCCGCGCTGGCTGAAATCACCGGCTGCCGCTGCGCCAGCCAGATGCTGGATGGCGTCATGCAGGCGCATCAGATTGGCCTTCACCCCATCCATGTGGGTACTGAGTGCTGCCATCTGGCCCGGCAAGCGCGGCATGTCCTCGCTCAAGTCGCCTTCGGCGTATCGCGACATCAGGTGCGCCAATTCGTTCTCGGTACGCACATGCACCGCTACCAGCATGTTGGTCTGCTCGACCATGCGCGCGAACTGGCCGGGAAAAAGCGTCGAATCGATACGGTAATCCATCGCACCGGCGGCGTGCTGCCGTTCCATCTCCGACTGTGCCTGAACCACATCCACCAGCCGCTGCTTCATACGCGCCATCGCTGCACGCAGCTGCGCCACCTCGTCCCGTCCCTTGGCCGCGGGGATGTCGAAATCCAGATCGCCATGACTGATCCGCTCGGCCACACGCGCCGTATCGCCGAAGGCACCCACCACCTGTGCGCCCACCAGGCGGGCAATGATCAGACCAACCACCAGGGCCAGTACCGTGGCGCCGATCATCAACCAGGCAAACCCTGCGGCCACATCGCGCGCCTGGTCGGCGGCCTGGCGGCCTTTTTCTTCCTGCCAGCGGATGAAGGCATTGATGCTGGCCAGCCAGTCCACCAGGCCCGGACGCACCTCGTCCATGGCAGCGGCCATGTCTTGCGGCAGCGCCCCGAGCTGGCGCAGTTCGCGCACCCGCGCAACTCCCGGCTCCACCTGCTGCTGTTTCAGCTGGATGGCCTGCAGCAACGGGTGATCCTGCGCATCGGCATCGCGCGCCAGCACCTCATCCAGCGCCTTGGCGGCACGCTGGTAATCTGCCGTCAGAGCATCGATACCGGCCAGTGCCTGCTGACGGGATGGCCCATCCTCGAGCATCACCACATCGCGCAGGGCAATGGCGCGGTCATGCACGCTGCCGCGGAAATCGATGGCATGGCGCTGTTTGACGCTGCTGACCTCATTGATCTGGGTAAGCGCTGCATCAATCCGGTTGACCTGGATGATGCCGACCACGGTAAGCGCCACCATGAGCGCAATGACCAGCAGGAAGCCGGCAGTAAGTTTGTGGCCGATACGCATGCAGGTAACCGGGAAGCGGGGATTGCAGCGCAGAGCGGCCACACTGCCCAGGACTTGAACATCGCCAAGCCAATTGCCGGAAACAGCAAACCCGCGCCAGGCGCGGGTTTGCTGTTGACTGCGCTGGCTGCCGCTCAGTGCGCCGCTTCGGCGACCAGCGCAGGGCGGGCTGCCGGCTTGCTCGGCAGCGAATGGCGCAGGATGCGCCAGACCACCTGGCCGAACTGGCGGGCCATGGAGCCGGTGTTGTAGTGCTGGCCGTAGCGCTCGCAGATCTGGCGCACTTCCACCGCCATCGCCGCATAGCGGTTGGCCGGCACATCCGGGTAGAAGTGGTGCTCGATCTGGTGGGACAGGTTGCCGGTGAGGATGTGCATCCACTTGCCACCGGTCAGGTTGGACGAGCCACGCAGCTGGCGCAGGTACCAGTGGCCGCGGCTTTCGTTCTGTACGCACTCCTTCGGGAAGGTTTCGGCATCGGCGGTGAAGTGGCCGCAGAAGATCACCACGTAGGTCCAGACGTTGCGCATGCCGTTGGCCACCAGGTTGCCCAGCACCACGGTCAGGAAGAACGGGCCGGCCAGCGCCGGGAACAGCACGTAGTCCTTGAGCAGCTGCTTGGTCACCTTGCGCCGCACCGGCGCCGACTGCTTCCACAGCTGGCCCACGGTGGCCTTGCCCAGGAACAGCCGGCCAAGGCGCAGGTCCTGGATGGCGATGCCCCACTGGAAATACAGCGCAAAGATGATCGCGATCAGCGGCTGGAACAGGAAGAACGGGTGCCAGCGCTGCTCCGGGAAGATGCGCAGCAGGCCGTAACCGATGTCATCGTCCAGGCCTCGCACGTTGGTATAGGTGTGGTGGCTGAAGTTGTGGGTCTTGCGCCAGCTTTCCGAGGTGCCGGCAATGTCCCATTCGTAGGTCTTGCCCTGCAGCGCCGGATCGCCCATCCAGTCGTACTGGCCGTGCATCACGTTGTGGGCCAGCTCCATGTTTTCCAGGATCTTGGACAGTCCCAGCAGCAGCGCGCCGAGGATGCCCGCCGGCCACAACAGCAGCGGTGCAAACAGTGGCGAGAAGGCGGCCACATACAGCAGCACACGGCCGGCCACGCCGATCCAGCGCACGGCCGCTTCGACCTTGCGGATATAGCGGGCGTCGGCATCACCCAGGGTGGCGACATGGCGCGCACGCAGCGCATCGAGCTCGTTGCCGAAGGCCTCCAGCTCGGCCGGGGTCAGGGGGCGGTTGTTTACCGAAGACATGCTTACAACTCCAGAATCAGGTCGGTACTGGCGCGGTTCACGCACAGTTTGATGGCCGTGGACGGCTCGGCGGTGACATCGCCATTGAGGACATTGCGCACCACGCCTTCACGCTTTTCGCAGGTGCAGGTATTGCACACGCCCATCCGGCAGCCGGCCGGCGGGTGGATGCCCTGCGCCTCCAGCGCAGCCAGCAGCGGGGTGCCGCGCGGGATCCGCAGGCGCTGGCCGCTGCGTGCCAGCTGCAGCTCGACCTCGCCGTCGGCGGCGTCATCGATGGGCGGCAGGCTGAACGCCTCGGCCTGGAAGTCGGCCACCTGGCCATCCAGGCGCTGCCCGGCCGCCTGCACGAAACCGGCGGGGCCACAGGCCAGTACCCGGCGTGCGGCCAGCCCGGCAATCCCGGAAAAATCAAACCCGTCCACCCGTGGTGCCGGTTCCGGGTCATCGCCGGTAACGGCCAGCTGGTAACGGAAACCGCGGTGGCGCGCCGCCAGTGCCGCCAGTTCTCCGGCAAAGCACTGCTCGCTGCGCTGACGCACCCAGTAGACCAGGTCCACCGCCACCGGCATGCCGGCCGCATCGAGCTGGCGCAACAGCGCGCGCATCGGCGTGATGCCACTGCCGGCGGCCAGCAGCAGCAACGGCTGGCGGGCATCATCGGCCACCACCATCTGCCCGAACGCCGGGCTGATGGCCAGGGTCGCGCCGATCGGCAGGCCACCGGCCAGCAACGCACTGACCTTGCCGCCCTTGACCAGCTTGGCGGTGATTTCCAACCGGCCATCGGCCAGCACGGTCGGGCTGTAGGAACGGGTGATCAGGCGGCCATCGACCTGGACACTGAGATTGATGTGCTGGCCGGCACGCAGGCCGCTGAAATGGCGGTTGGGCTGGAGCACCAGGGTGACCGCGGCCGAACCTTCGGCACGCCGGCTGACCAGCCGGGCCAGCGGCCGGCGCAGGGTCCACAACGGATGCACGCGGGTCGACCAGAAATCAAAGAAGGCTTCAGTGACCCACGGAATCGGCGGCGGCGTCGGGTTGTGGTAGCGGTATTTCATGGGTGGCGACTATACGGCCACACATACAGGCGTGTATACATCTGTATATTCACAGGCGCGCTATCATTCATGCTGATAACCGCGATTGCCCCGATGACATCCCACGCCCCGGCCAACGACCTCGATACGCCAGCGCCGCGCAAGGCTGGCATTTCCCGTGACGACCTGCTCGCTGCCGCCCTGGCACTGATCGGGCCGCACCGCAGTGTCTCGACCCTGAGCCTGCGCGAGGTCGCCCGTGAGGCGGGCATCGCCCCGAACTCGTTCTACCGCCAGTTCCGCGACATGGACGAGCTGACCGTCGCGCTGATCGAACGGGCCGGGCAGTCACTGCGCACGATCATCGGCCAGGCACGGCAGCGCGCGGCCGGCTCCGACCGCGGCGTGGTGCGGCTGTCGGTGGAAACCTTCATGGAACAGCTGCGTGCCGACGACAAGTTGATGCATGTACTGCTGCGTGAGGGCACCGCCGGCTCCGATGCCTACAAGCAGGCAGTGGACCGCCAGCTCAACTACTTTGAAGACGAGCTGCAACGCGACCTGATCCGGCTGGCCGCCGCCGACAACGGCGCGGTGCTGCTGGAACCGGCACTGGCCGCCAAGGCCATCACCCGGCTGGTATTTGCCATGGGCAGCACGGCCCTGGACCTGCCGCCGACCCGGGATGAAGAGCTGATCGTGCAGATGAGCCACATGATCCGGATGATCATTACCGGCGCGCGCACCCTGGCCGGGCATCCGCCACGCGACTGAGCCGATATCAGCACAACAAGACACCCTCGAGCAATACCCCGGCCAGGCCCGCCCATCGACAGCCTGCGCCCCGGGTTCCAGGCATGATGATGGCTTGGCACAGCCCGCACCGGGAGCACCCCGCAGGCGCAGGCCGGGTCAGCAAGCCAGCAGGAAATCCGCAAAAAATCCCCTGAAATGGTGAAAAACTCGAAAAATTTCAGGGGAAAAGCCCGTTGGCGCTAAACTAGGCCGTTTTCAGCAATGAAGATGGAGGCACAGCAACTGCTCGTGAGGACTCTCCCCCTGATCATCGCGGCCACCCTTTCCGGAGGTTTCACCGGAAACGCAATGGCCGAAAACAGCACAGAAAAAGACAGCTATCTGGACGTCGGCGGCGCCATCCGTTTCAACTACGGCTGGCTGGATTACGGCTCCACCGACGGCATCGACCTGGAACTTCTGCGCGCCGACCTGAAAGCCGGCACCGGCCCTCTGTCCTTTTCTGCCCAGTACCGCTGGTACGACGGCTTCGATGCCATCCACCACGCCTGGCTGGGCTGGCAATTCACTCCGGACACGGCCCTGAAAGCCGGCATCCAGCAGGTACCCTTTGGCCTGTTGCCTACCGCCTCGCACAGTTTCTGGTTCGGTTCCGGCTACTACCTCGGGCTGGAGGATGACTACGACCCCGGCCTGGTGCTGAGCCGGCAACACGGCAGCACCCAGTGGCATCTGGGCTGGTTCAGTGGCGATGAATACGGCGATGCCCGCCGCTACGGGCGCTACTCCTTCGACATCGCCGCCACCGACGCCCTGCCCTACCGCGAGCGAGACCGTGTACATGCCCGCATCGAACACCGCGGCGGCGACACCGGCAGCCAGTGGTTGCTGGGAGCTTCCGGCCTTGTCGGCCGGCTGCAGGACATCCACAGCCGCCAGCACCATCGCCAGTACGCTGCAGCCGTCCACGCGCAGTGGCAGCACGGGCCATGGACCACCCAGCTGCAATGGGCCCGCTACCGGCATGACGTGCCCGGCCAGCGCATCGCCCTGTCTGCCTTCCAGGCACCGTTCGAGGTGGCCGCCCATGCCGATGTGCCCACCGCCAACCTGGCCTACGACTTCGGCGCGGTCGGCAGGCTGGAACAACTGACCTGCTACAACAACCTGAGCATGACCCGCCCGCTGGGCAGCCAGCCGGGCCTGCGCAACTCGTGGCAGAATGTCACCGGCTGCAGCCTGCACAAGGGGCCCATGGTCACCTATGTGGACTGGATTGCCGGCAACAACATGTGGTTCGCCGGCGGTCCGGGCATCGGCATCGATGACGGCTCACCCTCACGCTGGCATTCGCGCCTGAACGTGAACATAGGCTTCTATTTCTGAGCCCTCGCCATCGTTGGCACCCTGCTGCCAGGCACCCCCACCTGACGGCCCAACATCCACATCCACATCCACGGAGGAACCCATGCAGAGCCCTGCTCCGCAACAGCCCCCCGTCCGCCAGCGGATCCTTCCGCAGGTGTTCATTCCCACCGCGGCCAGTGTTCTGGCCCTGCTCGCCTTCTCCATCGCCGCCCCCGAACTGGCCACCCGCTGGTTCACAGCGGCCAAGACCTGGGCGGCCAATGATGCCGGCTGGTTCACCATGCTGGCCGTGGCCGGCTTCCTGATCTTTGTGATCAGCCTGGCCTTCAGCCGTTATGGCCAGCTCAAGTTGGGCCCGGACCACAGCCAGCCCGATTACAGCTATGCCTCCTGGTTTGCCATGCTGTTTGCCGCAGGCATGGGCATCGGACTGATGTTCTTCGGCGTGGCCGAGCCGATCATGCATTACGCCACACCGCCGGTCGGCACCCCCGAATCCACCGCCGCGGCCCGCCAGGCCATGCGCATCACCTTCTTCCACTGGGGCATCCATGCCTGGGCGATCTATGCGGTGGTGGCCCTGGCCCTGGCCTACTTCGCCTACCGCCACAACCTGCCGCTGCGCATCCGCTCGGCACTGTATCCGTTGATCGGCAACCGTATCCACGGGCCCATCGGCCATGCGGTGGACACCTTTGCCGCACTGGGCACGATCTTCGGCCTGGCCACGTCGCTGGGCCTGGGCGTGATGCAGATCAATGCCGGCCTGAACTACCTGTTCGGGCTGGAAGTGAGCACCGTGGTGCAGATGGGGCTGATCGTGCTGATCACCCTGCTGGCCACGGGCTCGGTGGTGGCCGGGCTGGACAGCGGGGTGCGCCGCCTGTCCGAGCTGAACATGGTCCTGGCGGTGATGCTGCTGGCCTTCGTGCTGGTATGCGGGCCCACCGCCCACCTGATGCAGACCCTGGTGCAGAACACCGGCATGTATGTGTCACAGCTGTTCTCGATGACCTTCAACCTGTACGCCTACGAGCCCACCGGCTGGCTGGGCGGCTGGACCCTGTTCTACTGGGGCTGGTGGATTGCCTGGTCACCATTTGTGGGCATGTTCATCGCACGCATCTCGCGCGGCCGCAGCGTGCGCGAATTCGTGGCCGGTGTCCTGCTGGTGCCCCTGGGCTTCACCTTCCTGTGGATGACCATCTACGGCAATACCGCGCTGTACATGGTACGCGTGGAGGGCCTGGAGGAGCTGGTGCAGACAGTGTCGACGGACAGTTCCACTGCCCTGTTCGCCTTCTTCGAGCACCTGCCCATGACCCTGCTCACCTCATCGCTGGCCGTGCTGCTGGTGGCCCTGTTCTTCGTCACCTCGGCAGACTCCGGTGCCCTGGTCATCGACATGCTCACCTCCAAGGGGGAGGAGGAATCCCCGCTGTGGCAGCGCATCTTCTGGTCGATGCTGGTCGGTGGCCTGGCCATTGCCCTGCTGATGACCGGTGGGCTGGAGTCGCTGCAGGCGGCCACCATTGCCAGCGCCCTGCCCTTCACCGTGATCATGATCCTGATGTGCTGGGGGCTGCTCAAGGCCATGCATCTGGACGCGACCAAACGATCGATCCTGCGTCAGGCGCGCATCCTTCCGGGCACCAGCGAGGACTGGCGCGCGCGCCTGCGCCTGCTGGCGCACAACCCGCTCAAGGTCGAGGTCACCGGCTTCATTGCCGACAAGGTGATCCCGGCACTGGAAGAAGTGGCCGCCGAGCTGCGCAAGCAGGAACTGCCGGTGCAGGTCACCCTTGGCGAGGATGGCCGCGCCCTGTTGCGGGTCGGCCACGGCGAGGAAATGGACTTCTTCTACGCCGTGCGGCCCCAGCCGTATGACCCTCCCAGTTTCGCCCTGCAGGACCCCCGGCGCCCGGTCAAGGAGGGCACCCGCCACTATCGCGCCGAGGTCTACCTGCGCGAAGGCGGCCAGGACTACGACGTGATGGGCTGGCCGCGGGTGCAGCTGATCCACGACGTGCTGGACCAGTACGAACGCCACCGCCAGTTCCTGGACCACGTGCGCTGAGCCCCGATGTACAGACGCCGCCCGCAAGGGCGGCGTTTTTGCAGCACCCGCCGCTCCCCTGCCGCGCCAGTGGACAACTACAGGGCAGGTCGCCTCAACGCGGCAAGCGGCTGCGGTGCACCTGCTGCTCCTGGAGGCTACCCGGCCACTTCCAGCGCCCATCGCCACCGCTCCCGGCCCCTCCCCTACAATGGTCGGCCCCTGCAGGCCAGCGGCCTGCGTCGACAAAGTGATGGACCCCCGCGTGAGTGCCAAGCAGCCCGAACACACCCCGTTGATGAAGCAGTTCTTTGCCGCCAAGGCCGAGCATCCGGACCTGCTGCTGTTCTTCCGCATGGGCGACTTCTACGAGCTGTTCTATGACGATGCGCGCAAGGCCGCACGCCTGCTGGACATCACCCTGACCCAGCGCGGCAGCTCCGGTGGTGCGCCGATCCCGATGGCCGGGGTGCCGGCACATGCTTATGAAAGCTACCTGGCCCGGCTGGTGGCGCTGGGCGAATCGGTGGCCATATGCGAGCAGATCGGCGACCCGGCACTGGCCAAGGGCCTGGTCGAACGCAAGGTGGTGCGCATCGTCACCCCCGGCACGGTCACCGACGAGGCGCTGCTGGACGAGCGCCGCGACACCCTGCTGATGGCGGTAGCGCGCGGCAAGCGCGGCTTCGGCCTGGCCTGGGCGGACCTGGCCGGTGGCCGCTTCCTGGTCAACGAGGTGGAGACCGAGGAACAGTTGGAGGCCGAGCTGGCCCGGCTGGAGCCGGCCGAGCTGCTGGTGCCCGACGAGGACAACTGGCCGGCCTTCGTGGCCCAGCGCCGCGGCGCCCGCCGCCGTGCGCCCTGGCTGTTCGATGCCGATTCGGGCCGCCGCCAGCTGCTGGCCTTTTTCAGGCTGCATGACCTGACCGGGTTCGGCATCGAGGACAAGCCGCAGGCCATTGCCGCCGCCGGTGCCCTGCTCGGCTATGTCGAGGAGACCCAGAAGCAGCAGCTGCCGCACCTGACCGCGATCAGCAGCGAAACGGCCGCCGATGCGATTGCAATGAACGCCGCCACCCGCCGCCATCTTGAGCTGGACAACCGGGTCGATGGCGATACCCGTCACACCCTGCTCGGTGTGCTCGACTCGACCATCACCCCGATGGGTGGACGCCTGCTGCGGCGCTGGCTGCACCGCCCGCTGCGCACCCGCGGTGTGCTGCAGCGCCGCCACCAGGCGGTGGCCACGCTGATCAACCGCGGCGTCGATGCCGACCTGCGCGATACCTTCCGCGGCCTGGGCGATATCGAGCGCATCCTCACCCGGGTGGCCTTGCGTTCGGCACGCCCACGCGACTTCTCCACCCTGCGCGACACCCTGGTGCTGCTGCCGCAGGTGGCCCAGCTGCTGGCCCCGCTCAATGCCCCGCGGCTGGCCGCACTGGCCAGCGAACTGGACCGCCACGGCCACACCGCCGACCTGCTGGTACGTGCGATCGCGCCACTGCCGGCGCTCAAGCTGGTCGATGGCGGGGTGATTGCCGACGGCTTTGACCTGGAGCTGGACGAGCTGCGCCGGCTGTCCACCCATGCCGACCAGTTCCTGGTCGAGCTGGAGGCACGCGAGCGCCAGAGCACCGGCATCAGCACGCTCAAGGTCGGCTACAACCGCGTCCACGGCTACTACATCGAGATTTCCAAGGGCCAGTCCGACAAGGCCCCGGTGCACTACACCCGCCGCCAGACCCTGACCAATGCCGAGCGCTACATCACCGAGGAGCTGAAGGGCTTCGAGGACAAGGTGCTCAGCGCGCGCGACAAGTCTCTGGCGCGCGAGAAGGCGCTGTACGAACAGCTGCTCGATGCGCTGGTGGTCGAGCTGGAACCGCTCAAGCGCTGCGCCGCCGCGCTGAGCGAGCTGGACGTGCTGGCCGGGTTTGCCGAGCGTGCCCAGGCCCTGGACTGGAGCTGCCCGGAGCTGCGCGAGGAGCCCGGCCTGGTGATCGAGCGCGGCCGCCATCCGGTGGTCGAGGCGGTGCGCGATGTGCCGTTCGAGCCCAACGACCTGCAGCTGGACCCGACCCGCCGGATGCTGGTGATCACCGGCCCGAACATGGGCGGCAAGTCCACCTACATGCGCCAGAACGCGCTGATCGTGCTGCTGGCCCACATCGGCAGCTTCGTGCCGGCCAGCCGGGCGTTGATCGGCCCGGTCGACCGCATCCTGACCCGCATCGGCGCCGGTGACGACCTGGCCCGCGGCCAGTCCACCTTCATGGTCGAGATGGCCGAGACCAGCTACATCCTGCACCACGCCAGCGAGCACTCGCTGGTGCTGATGGACGAGATCGGCCGCGGCACCTCCACCTACGACGGCCTGGCCCTGGCCGATGCGGTGGCCCGCCACCTGGCCCAGGTCAACCGCTGCTACACCCTGTTTGCCACCCACTATTTCGAGCTGACCGCGCTGGCCGATGAAGCCGTCGATGGCGGCCCGTCAGGCATCGCCAACGTGCACCTGGACGCGGTCGAGCACGGCGAGGCGCTGGTGTTCATGCATGCGGTCAAGGATGGCCCGGCCAACCGCAGCTTCGGCCTGCAGGTGGCCGCTCTGGCCGGCCTGCCGCGGCAGACCGTGGCCGCCGCGCGCCGCCGGCTGGCCGAGCTGGAAACCCGCAGCCAGGACGATGCCCGCCGCCCGGCACAGGAGCCGGCACCGCAGCAGTTCGGCCTGTTCCCGGCCCCCGTGGATGCGCTATCGGAAGCACTGGACCAGCTCGATCCTGACAGCCTGAGCCCACGCCAGGCACTGGAAGCGCTGTACCAGCTCAAAGCGCTGCGCTGAGGCTGCGGCCGATGCCATTGCCACCGTCCTGCCCCGCTCCCGGGGGCCAGGGCGGTAGGCAGCAACAGTTCCGATAGCCAAAAACTATTGCCCCGACATATTCATTGAACTGCCTTTCCACCGGCCAAGGGGATACAGTCCTGTAACAGACATCTGTTATTCCATTCAGATGATTACAGGAGCACGCCATGAGCAACGACAGCAAGCCGACCTGCCCGTACCAGCACGCACCGTCCGCGGCTGAGGCCGCGCAGACCCAGCGCGACCTTTCGACCACGCCAGCCCAACGCCATGGCGATGCCCCGGTAACCCCGATGACCACCGCCTTCGGTGCCCCGGTGGTGGACAACCAGAACAGCAAGACCGCCGGCCCGCGTGGCCCGCTGCTGATGGAAGACGTGTGGCTGCTGGAAAAGCTGGCCAACCTCAACCGTGAGGTGATCCCCGAGCGACGCATGCACGCCAAGGGTTCCGGCGCGTTCGGCACCTTCACCGTCACCGGTGACATCAGCCGTTACACCCGCGCCAGGATCTTCAGTGAAGTCGGCAAGAAAACCGAGATGTTCGCCCGCTTCACCACGGTGGCCGGCGAGCGCGGTGCGGCCGATGCCGAACGTGACATCCGCGGTTTCGCACTGAAGTTCTACACCGAGGAGGGCAACTGGGACCTGGTCGGCAACAACACCCCGGTGTTCTTCCTGCGCGACCCGCGCAAGTTCGGCGACCTCAACAAGGCGGTCAAGCGCGACCCGCACACCAACCTGCGCAGCGCACGCAACAACTGGGACTTCTGGACCCTGCTGCCGGAAGCGCTGATGCAGGTCACCGTGGTGATGAGCGACCGCGGCATCCCGCGCAGTTTCCGCCACATGCACGGCTTCGGCTCGCACACCTACAGCTTCATCAACCACGACGGTGAGCGGTTCTGGGTCAAGTTCCATTTCCTCTCCCAGCAGGGCATTGAAGGCCTCACTGATGCCCAGGCCGAAGTGCTGGTCGGCAAGGACCGCGAGAGCCACGGCCGTGACCTGTTCCAGGCCATCGAGCGCGGCGAGTTCCCGAAGTGGAAAATGTACGTGCAGATCATGCCGGAGCTGGAAGCGGAAACTTACCGTTTCCATCCCTTCGACCTGACCAAGGTCTGGCCCAAGAGCGATTACCCGCTGATCGAAGTCGGCCAGTTCGAGCTCAACCGCAATCCGGACAACTGGTACATGGATGTGGAGCAATCGGCATTCGCACCGAGCAACCTGGTACCGGGCATCGGCGTGTCACCGGACAAGATGCTGCAGGCGCGGCTGTTCGCCTACTCCGACGCACAGCGCTACCGCCTGGGTGTGAACCATCACCAGATCCCGGTCAACGCTGCCCGCTGCCCGGTGCACAGCAATCACCGCGACGGCGCAATGCGCATCGACGGCAACTATGGCGGCCTGCCGCACTACGAGCCCAACAGCTACGGCCAGTGGCAGGAACAGCCGCAGTACCGCGAGCCGGCACTGAAGATCAGTGGTGATGCCGACTTCTGGAATTTCCGCGAAGACGACAACGATTACTTCACCCAGCCCGGCGCGCTGTTCCGCAGCTACAACGATGCCCAGAAGCAGCGCCTGTTCGAAAACACCGCCCGCGCCCTGGGCGATGCACCGGACTTCATCAAGCAGCGCCACATCGACAACTGCAACAAGGCCGACCCGGCCTACGGCGCCGGCATTGCCGCCGCGCTGCAGAAGCTGGCCGGCATGCAGGTCGATCCGTTCGCTCCGCCCGCCCATCCCGGCCATGACTTCCCGGCTGCCACCCCGGGTGCCGAAGACATCGAGCCGTAACCACCACCCAGCCCTGTGCCTGGCTGCAGCCCCGCCCGCTTGATTGCGGGCGGTGTTGTTTTTGCCCGGCAGCCAAGCCTTCCTGTGCCGAGGCCGGTTGCCGGGCAGACCTTGCCGACAATGAGCGGCCGGTAGCGCTACCATCAGTGCCAACCCACTGCAACGAGCCTTGCCATGAGCCTGACCGACGATCTTCTCTCCCAGCTGCAGGGCGCACCGCTGCAGCAGCTGTCCGCGCAACTGGGCATCGACAGCCAGCAGGCCTCCGGCGCGATCAGTGCGGCGTTGCCGCTGTTGATGGGCGCGCTGGGCAACAACGCGGCCAAACCACAGGGTGCTGAAGCCTTGCTGGGCGCACTGCAGAGCAACCACAGCGGCCTGGACATC
The DNA here is from genome assembly GCF_001431525.1 of Stenotrophomonas koreensis. Classification (GTDB taxonomy): domain Bacteria; phylum Pseudomonadota; class Gammaproteobacteria; order Xanthomonadales; family Xanthomonadaceae; genus Stenotrophomonas; species Stenotrophomonas koreensis. Next base: position 58,769 of record NZ_LDJH01000006.1, on the reverse strand, counting down.
AGCAGTGTGCTCGGCGCCGTGCTTGGCGGGGGGACGGCAAGCCCGCAGGCCACCAACGGGGCCGGTATCCTGGGCCATATCCTGGGCAGCAACGAAGCCCGCGCCGAAGCAGGCCTGGCGCAGGCCACCGGCTTGAGCCAGGGCAAGACCAGCGAGCTGCTGAAAATCCTCGCCCCGATCGTGATGGCCTTCATCGCCCAGCGGATCAGCAGCGGTGGCCAGGCCAGCGCCGGCGGCCTGAGCCAGATCCTGGGCAAGGAAAAACAGCATGTGCAGCAGGCCGGCGGCATCGGCGGTGGCCTGCTGGGCAGGATCATCGATCAGGACGGTGACGGCCAGTTCGGCGTTTCGGACCTGATCAAGCTGGGCAGCGGCCTGCTCGGCAGCGGCAAGCGCTGAACGTACGCCAGGCTGCCACTGTCCACCCTCAACACCCGCCTGGCTGCTGGTGTTGAGGTCTCTCCGGGTTGCCTCGGGCCCGCGCAGCACCTACACCTTCAGCGGGCCGCTACCTCAATGGCCAGGCTCAGAGCATGTTCAAGTCACCCAGCGCGCGGATCAGTCGCCGTGCGCGCTTGTCCGGCCGTTGCTCCGGCGGGCGGAACCCGTCACGCATGACCTGCCGTTGCGCCCGCGCCGCTTCGCGCGCCTGGCGCGAGGCCTCCGTCTCGGCATACAGGGCCTGGGCCACCGGCGCCGGGCCACGGCTGTCACTCAGGCCCAGCACCTGGAGCTGGAAGGTCTCCTCGCCACGGCTCACCTGCAGCGCATCGCCGACGCGGACACTGCGCGAGGCCTTGGCACGCTGCCCGGCTACCTCGACCTTGCCGGTTTCAATGGCCTGCTTGGCCAGCGAGCGGGTCTTGAAGAACCGTGCCGCCCACAGCCAGACATCCAGACGGATACCGGCACCCGCCTGGGCCTGCTCAGGATGCTGCGTCAAATTTCCACTCCGCTACGGCGCCATCGCCGGCTCTGAGCTCAAAATAGGGCCGCCCCCGACCCGCTTCAAGGCACCGCATCCACCAGCGTGCCGGGGCAGTGGTAGGGTGGGCATCCCCTTGCCAGCGCTGCACCCATGGCCGCCAGCCAACGCAACCTGACCACCGGCCCGATCGGGTCCTCGCTGCTGCTGTTTGCCCTGCCCATCCTGGCCGGCAACATCGCCCAGTCGCTCAATGGCTCGGTCAATGCAATCTGGGTCGGGCGCTTCCTGGGCGAGAGCGCGCTGACCGCCACGGCCAACGCCAATACCATCATGTTCTTCCTGATCGGCTCGGTGTTTGGCATCGGCATGGCCGCCACCATCCTGATCGGCCAGGCAATGGGAGGTCGACAGATCGGCCAGGCACGCCAGGTGATGGGCACCGCCGCCAGTTTTTTCATCGGCCTCTCGGTGCTGATCGCCATTGCCGGGCAGTTCGCCTCGCACCTGCTGCTGAGCGCGATGGACACCCCGGCTGCCTCGCTGCCGCTGGCCGATGCCTACCTGCGGGTGATCTTCCTGGCCATGCCGCTGCTGTATGCCTTTGCTTTTTTCAGTGCCGCCCTGCGCGGCGCCGGCGATGCGCGCACACCGCTGCGCTTCCTGCTGCTGGCCGTCGTGCTGGATATCGCGCTGAACCCGCTGCTGATCTTCGGCCTTGGCCCTTTGCCGGCGCTGGGCATTGCCGGCTCGGCCTGGGCCACCCTGGTATCGCAGGCCATCGCCCTGCTGGCCATGGCGCTGTACCTGCGCCACAAGCGCCACGTGCTGTGGCTGGGCCGGCGCGACATCGCCCTGTTCATTCCCAGCGCGGTGATCCTGCGCACCCTGCTGGTCAAAGGCATCCCGATGGGCCTGCAGATGGTGCTGATCTCGCTGGCGATGATCATGATGATGAGCATGGTCAATGCCTATGGCACCGATACCGCCGCCGCCTACGGCGCCTCGATGCAACTGTGGACCTATGTGCAGATGCCGGCGATGGCCATCGGTGCGGCCTGCTCCACCATGGCCGCCCAGAACGTGGGGGCACGGCTGTGGTCACGGGTGGAGGCGACCACCCGCTACGGGGTGGTCTTCAACTTCCTGCTCACTGGCGCACTGATCGCACCGATCATTGCGCTGGACCGCTGGACACTGGCGCTGTTCCTGCCCGGTGCCAGCGCGGCACTGGATATCGCCCGCCACCTGAACCACATCGCGGTCTGGTCGTTCCTGTTCTTCGGGGTGAATTTCGTCGTTTCCGGCGTGGTCCGCTCCACCGGCGCGGTCATGGTGCCGCTGCTGATCCTGGCCTTGACCCTGTGGGGCGTGCGCATACCGTTTGCCAACCTGCTGCAGCCGGTTCTCGGGGCCGATGCCATCTGGTGGAGCTTCCCGGTCAGCGCCCTGCTGGCGATGCTGCTGTCATTGGCCTATTACCGCTGGGGCCGCTGGCGCCGGGCACACATGCTGCCCGCAGACGCGCCCGTGGGCGCCAGCCCGGCCGAAGTCCCGGCCACGCCGCCTTCGCCGGTGGCTGACCCGGACCCGGAACGCTGAAGCCAGCCCTCCCCGGCCTACCGGCTTGCGCTGGAAAACCCGGTACGCAGAAAGCAGAAGGCCGCCTTGACGGCGGCCTTCCTTTCAACCTGCCGTTGCCGGCCGGGTTGATTACTCGCTCTTGGCAGCAGCCAGGCGGGCAGCCTTGGCCTGGGCGGCCTTGGCCAGATCTTCCTTGATGCGGGCAGCCTTGCCTTCCAGACCACGCAGGTAGTACAGCTTGGCCTGACGGACCTTGCCGCGACGCTTGACTTCCACCGAGTCAACGACCGGGCTGTGGGTCTGGAACACGCGCTCCACGCCGTAACCGTGGGAGATCTTGCGCACGGTGAACGAGGAGTTCAGGCCGGCATTCTTGGTGGCGATGACCACGCCTTCATAGGCCTGGATACGCTCACGGTTGCCTTCCTTCACCTTGACGTTCACCACGACGGTGTCGCCCTGGCTGAACTGCGGCAGTTCGCGGGTGATCTGGGCGGATTCAAACTCCGCAACGATGGACTTGTTCAGCTTGCTCATGGCTCTACCGATTGTTTATTCGGGTGGGTGTGTCGATATCGACAGCGTGGATCTCATGCAGTCACCGGATTGCGCTGCACGTTTGTTGTTATGCCCCTGCCGCGCGATCAACAGGCGGCAAGAAGTCGCATAGTGTAACCAAAGGCAACAGCCAATGCCACTGGCCTAGGGCTTTTCCTGCGCGCTGTCGGCCTGTTGCAGCAGCTTGCGGTCAGCCTTGGACAGGTCGTGCTGTTCAAACAGGTCAGGCCGGCGCTGACGCGTGCGCAGCAGCGACTGCTGGCGGCGCCAGCTGGCAATGGCGGCATGGTTGCCCGAACGCAGCACCTCGGGCACATCGCCCAATGGATGGCTGGCCGGCTGGCTGTAATGCGGGCAGTCCAGCAGGCCATCGCCCTCGAAGCTGTCCTGCACCGCCGACAGCGCATCACCCAGGGCCCCTTCCTGGACCCGGGTCACCGCATCGATGATCACCGCCGCGCCCAGCTCGCCGCCGGACAGGATGTAATCACCGATCGAGATTTCCTCGTCGACATGCGCGTCAAGGAAGCGCTCGTCGATGCCCTCGTAGCGGCCACACAGCAGCAGCAGCCGCGGCTGGGCCGCCAGTTCACGCACCTTGGCCTGGGTCAGCGGCGCGCCCTGTGGCGAGAGGTAGATCACCCGTGCCGGCGCCGGATCGGCTGCCTTGACCGCTGCCAGCGTCGCCAGCAACGGCTCGATCAGCATCACCATGCCCGGGCCACCCCCAAACGGGCGGTCATCCACCCGGCGGTAGTTGCCGGCGGCGTAATCGCGCGGGTTCCAGCCATGCACCTGGACCAGGCCACGCTCGGCGGCACGCCCGACCACGCCCAGAGCGGCGGACTGGGCGATGAAATCAGGAAACAGGGTGATGACGTCAATGCGCACGGCGGTCAGAACTCCGGATCCCAGTCCACCGTGATCCGGCTGGCGTCAAAATCGACATCGACCACGAAATCCGGACGCACCCACGGGATCATCCGCTCGCGATCACCGCGCACCACCAGGACATCATTGGCGCCGGTGGAGAACAGGTGCGAGACCGTTCCCAGCGCGATACCAGTGGTGGTGAACACGTCCATGCCTTCCAGGTCGACCCAGTAGAACTCGTCCGGACGTGGCGGCGGCAGCGCACTGCGTGCAACCGAAATCTCGGTGCCGCGCATGGCTTCGACCACGTCGCGGTCATCAACGCCGGGAAACGTAGCGATCAGATGCTTGCCGGTATCACGGCCACGCGCACCGCTCAGCTCGGTTTCCACACCCGCCGGGCTGCGCAGGATCCACGGCTGGTACTTGAAGATCGCCGAACGCGGCTCGGTCCACGATTCCAGCTTGATCTCGCCGCGGACACCAAAAGCGCCGACAACCCTGCCCAGCAGGATGCGGCGCTCTGAATTTTTATTCGTCATATGTGTAAAGGGCCGCATCTTGCGATGCGGCCCCTCGTTGAATCAGGCAGCGGCCTGGGCCTTGCCTGCTTCCTTGACCAGGTTGCGGACCTTGTCGGTCAGCTGGGCGCCGTTCTTGACCCAATGCTCGACACGGGCCAGGTCCAGCGTCACACGCTGCTCGTTGCCCTGGGCAACCGGGTTGTAGAAACCAACGCGCTCGATGTTGCGGCCGTCACGGGCGCTACGGACGTCGGTCACGATGATGTGGTAGAACGGACGCTTCTTGGCGCCGCCGCGGGTCAGTCGAATCTTGACCATGGTGTGTTTTCCTATGTAACCCAGTCGCCAGGATGGCGCGGTAAGCGGGCGATTATAGCGGCCGTTGCGGGCCAATCCAAGCCCTTCGCCGCGGCCGATGCTGAACAGCCACCGGCCAGCGCCCTGGGCTGACTCAACGGAACGGCAGCCCGCCCTTCATGCCCATGCCACCCATCATCCCGCGCATCGAACGCAGCATGCCCTTCATGCCGCCGCCGGCCATCTTGCTCATCATCTTTTCCATCTGCAGGTACTGCTTCATCAGACGGTTGACGTCGGCCGGCTGGACGCCGGCACCACGGGCGATGCGGGCACGGCGCGAGCCGTTGAGCAGGCCCGGGTTGCGGCGTTCCTTCTTGGTCATCGAGTTGATGATGGCGATCATGCGCGGCACCTCGCGGCTCTGGCTGACCTGGGCCTTGAGGTTTTCCGGGATCTGGCCCAGGCCTGGCAGCTTGTCCATCAACCCGCCGATGCCGCCCATGTTTTCCATCTGCTCAAGCTGGTCGCGCATGTCGTTGAGGTTGAACTTCTTGCCACTGGCGACCTTCTCGGCCAGCTTCTGCGCCTTGTCCTTGTCGACCTGCTGCTCGACCTGCTCCACCAGCGAGAGCACATCGCCCATGTCCAGGATGCGCCCGGCCACGCGCTCGGGATGGAACACATCCAGCCCGTCGACCTTCTCGCCGGTACCGGTGAACTTGATCGGCTTGCCGGTGATGTAGCGCACCGAAAGCGCTGCACCGCCGCGGGCATCACCGTCGGTCTTGGTCAGCACCACGCCGGTCAGCGGCAGCGCCTCGCCGAAGGCCTTGGCGGTGTTGGCCGCGTCCTGGCCGGTCATCGCATCGACCACGAACAGGGTCTCGACCGGGTTGACCGCCGCGTGCAGGGCCTTGATCTCGGCCATCATCGCTTCGTCAATGGCCAGGCGGCCGGCGGTATCGACCAGCAGCACGTCGACGAAGGACTTCCTGGCATCGGCAATGGCCGCGCGCACGATGTCCACCGGGTTCTGCCCGGCATCGGACGGGAAGAACAGCACGCCGACCTGCTCGGCCAGGGTCTTGAGCTGCTCGATCGCGGCCGGACGGTAGACGTCGGCCGAAACCACCATCACCTTCTTCTTGCGCTTCTCCTTGAGCAGCTTGGCGAGCTTGCCGGTGGTGGTGGTCTTGCCCGCACCCTGCAGGCCGGCCATCAGGATCACCGCCGGCGCCGGCACATTCAGGTTCAGCTCGCTGGCGGTGGAGCCCATCACTGCGGTGAGCTCGTCGCGCACCACCTTGATCAGGGCCTGGCCCGGGGTCAGCGACTTGAGCACTTCCTGGCCGACCGCACGCACCTTGATCTTCTCGATCAGGGCCGAGACCACCGGCAGCGCGACATCGGCCTCCAGCAGCGCGATGCGGACTTCGCGGGTGGCCTCGCGGATGTTCTCCTCGGTCAAACGGCCACGCCCGCGCAGGCGCTCGATGGTGCCGGAAAGGCGCTGGGTCAGTGACTCGAACATGCGATGCAACCTGCGGTTCAGATGGAAGAAACCGCCGATTATACCCGCTGTGCTGCCATACTCGCTGACCCTACGCATTCACCCGGCCGCTGTGCCAAACTCTGGCGATGACAATCGTTCTCATCTCTGTCGTGATCTACCTGCTGGCCACCGGGCTTTCGGCCCAGACCGGCAACCACACCACTGCAGCAGTACGCGGACGTTGGCTCGGATTGGGTCTGGCCGGCATGCTGCTGCATGCCAGCTACCACGTGATGGTGGCCTGGCAGACCCCGGGCGGGGCGGACATGCATTTCTTTGCCGCGCTGTCGCTGGTCGGGCTGGGCATGGCCGCATTGACCAGCGTGGTCGCCATCCGCGGCCAGCTCACCGCCCTGGCGCTGGTGGTCTACCCGCTGGCCGCGGCACTGCTGCTGCTGTACCACCTGCATGGCCACGCGCCGTCGGCGGCGCTGGGCTGGCGACTGGAAACCCATGCCTGGCTGGCCCTGCTGGCCTACGCCACGCTGGCCATCAGCGCACTGCTGGCCTTGATGCTGCGGGTACAGGAACGGGCATTGCGGCAACGCCGTTTCAGTGGCTTGAGCCGCCGTCTGCCGCCGCTGCATGAACTGGAAACCCTGCTGTTCCGCACCATCGCCGTCGGTTTTGCCCTGCTCTCGGCCACCCTGCTCAGCGGGGTATTGTTCGTCGATGACCTGCTGGCGCAGAAGCTGGTGCACAAGACCGTGCTCAGCGTGCTCTCGTGGCTGGTATTCGGCGCCCTGCTGCTGGGGCGCTGGCGCTGGGGCTGGCGCGGTAAAAAAGCCGTGCGCCTGACCTTGACCGCCAGCGTGCTGCTGCTGCTGGCCTTCTTCGGTTCCAAGGCAGCGGTGGAGCTGGTCTTCAACCACTGAACGGGCCGGCAGCCGCGGCCCTTCAGACAGCTCAGGGCCGGGACAGCTCCGGCTGCCACGCCAGCAAGGCATTGCGGTCCGGCCCGCGGCGTTCCTTCAGCCCGGTCAGGAAGGCGGTCACCGCCTCATCTCCATAGGCGCGCCGCGACAGCCCGGTCAGCACCAGCGCACCGTCCAGCTGCCGGTAGTGGTAGGCATTCCACTCCACCACCAGACCGCCGCCGGGCAGCGTCGCCGAGAGCACGAAGTCCACCGCGGCCGAGCCACCGGGGCCGAGCAGCAGCTCACCATTGGCCAGCATGTCGCCCTGCTCGCGCCGGGCCAGGATCTCCTGCAGCTTGCGCTGTGCGGCCTGGACCGGATCGTGGCGTCCCTGCACCAGGTCGATCATCAGCATCTCGGTCTGCTGGCCCAGCACCTGTCCGGGCGGCAGGTATTCCTGCAGTATCCGCCCGGCCGCCGGCTCCGGATGCACCGCAGCCAGCTGGTAGCTGCGTCCACCCAGCTGGTGCCGGAGCGCCATGCCGGTGCGGTCCTGCGGCGCAGCTGCCGCCACCGTCGAGCGGGCGTGCGCAGCCGGGCACGGCGCCACGCCCCAGAGCGCTGCCAGCGCCAGCACCACCACCATCGAACCCATCCTGCCTGTCATCTTCCACTCCTTGGTAATTGCCGGATCGGCCCGACCATGGTGCCCCGGCCGCCGCTGCCAGTCCCTGCAGTGCGTCACATCAGGCGCAGGCCGCCTCGATCGCCTGGGCCAGGCGTTCGACCGCGATGATCTCCAGGCCCTTGATGCTGCCGGCCTTCGGTGCATTGGCACGGGGTACGATCGCGCGCTTGAAACCATGGGTGGCGGCTTCCTTCAGCCGCTCCTCGCCATTGGGCACCGGCCGGATCTCGCCGGAGAGCCCGACCTCGCCAAAGGCAATCGTCTTTTCCTGCAGCGGGCGGTCACGCAGCGAGGACAGCACCGCCAGCAGCACCGGCAGGTCGACCGCGGTTTCCTGCACGCGGATGCCGCCGACCACATTGACGAACACGTCCTGGTCACCGACCAGCACCCCGCCATGGCGGTGCAGCACCGCCAGCAGCATGGCCAGGCGGTTGCCCTCCAGGCCGACCGCCACCCGGCGCGGATTGGACAGTGGCGAGGCATCGACCAGGGCCTGCACTTCCACCAGCAGGGGGCGGGTGCCCTCGCGGGTGACCATCACGCAACTGCCCGGTTCGTGCCCGGAGCCGGACAGGAAGATGGCCGACGGATTGGAGACTTCCTTCAGGCCCTTTTCGCCCATGGCGAACACGCCCAGCTCATTGACCGCACCGAAGCGGTTCTTGAAGGCGCGCAGCACACGGAACCGGCTGCCGCTCTCGCCCTCGAAATACAGCACTGCATCGACCATGTGCTCCAGCACACGCGGGCCGGCAATGCCGCCCTCCTTGGTCACATGGCCGACCAGGAACACGGCGGTACCGGTTTCCTTGGCATAGCGCACCAGCCGCGCGGCGGCCTCACGCACCTGCGACACCGAGCCGGGCGCTGCCGTGAGCGTGTCCGTCCACAGGGTCTGCACCGAGTCGGCCACGATGACGCGCGGCTGCTCGCGCATGGCGTGGCCGATGATCAGCTCAACCCCGGTTTCGGCCAGCGCCGCCAGGCCATCGAGCGGCAGGTCCAGGCGCTGGGCGCGGCCTGCCACCTGGGCCAGCGATTCCTCGCCGGTGACGTAGAGCACCTTCTGGCTGGCCGCCAGTTTGGCCATGGCCTGCAGCAGCAGGGTGGACTTGCCGATACCCGGGTCGCCACCGACCAGCACCACCGCGCCATCGACCAGGCCGCCACCCAGCACACGGTCCAGTTCGCCGATGCCGGTGGACAGGCGCACCTGCTCGCTGTGCACCACGTCCTTCAAGGCGGTGACCTTGGGCGGATCGACCTTGCCGGCCCAGCTGGCACGTCGTGACGGGCTGGACTTGCCGGCGGCCACCGCGCTTTCCAGCACGATCTCGGCCACGCTGTTCCAGGCCATGCACTCGGTGCACTGCCCCTGCCATTTGGTGTATTCGGCCCCACATTCATTGCAGACGTAGGCCACGCGGCTCTTTGCCATCACATCGTTTCACTGTAGTGCGCTGCCTGCACGATAACCCAGGCGTATCGCAAACCCTGAGACACAGCTCAAGCCCGTGTCCCGGGTGTCGATAAGGTAAGCACTCTCCAGCTCGCTCAGTGCAATGTCCGGCAGCTACAGTCTCAGCCTCGTGGTGGTTTCCTTCCTGATTGCCGTGCTGGCGTCGTACACCGCGCTGAACCTGGCTGCACGGCGGGTGCACGCTCCCCACGGCGAAGCGCGCTGGTGGCTGCTCGGTGGCAGCCTCGCCCTGGGCCTGGGGGTGTGGTCGATGCATTTGCTCGGCACCCAGGCGTATTCGCTACCGATTGCCCTGGGCTATGACCCGGGTCTTACCGTCATGTCACTGGCCGCCGCACTGGCGGCTGCCGCCTGGGCGCTGTGGTTGAGTACGCGGCAGCAGCTGCGCTGGCCGGCGCTATTGGGCGGCGGTCTGGTCATGACCAGCGGAATTGGCGCAAGCCACTACCTGCGCATGGCCGCGCTGCGCATGCAGCCGGGCATCAGCTACGACCACGAGTCGCTCGGCATTGCACTGCTGCTGGTGATGCTTGCGGCCACCACGGCGCTGTGCTGCGCCCATCACCGCTCGCACACCGGCAGCCAGCCCCGTGGCTGGCGGATTGTTGCCGCGCTGGTCATGGGCCTGGCCATCACCGGCATGCATTACACCGGGATCGCGGCCGCACACTTTGCACCTGACAGCATCGGTGCTGCGGCCATGACGGGGCTGGACGCCACCGCATTGGCCGTCCTGGCCATGGTCACCACCATCGCCGTACTCGCCGTGGCCCTGTTGGCGATGATTTTTGATCGCCGGATGCAGCAGCGCAGCCAGCTTCTGGATACCCACCTGCTGCAGACCCGCCAGCGCCTGCAGCCGGCCACGGTACACGATGCCCTGACCGGACTGCCCAACCGTACCCTGCTGGCAGACCGTATCACCCAGGCAATCGCCAAGGCTGCGCCAACCCATACCCCGTTGGCGGTGCTGTTCCTGAACCTGGATGATTTCCGCAGTGTCAACGAGATCCACGGCCATGCCGCCGGCGACCAGGTCCTGGTCGTGCTGGCGCAGCGGATGCTCAGCGAGCTTGGACCGCACGACACCCTGGCACGCCTGGGCGCCGATGAATTCGTCGTCCTGAGCCAGGTGTCCGGTCCGGATGACGCGGTGCTGCTGGCCGAACGCCTGTTCGACGCCTGTACCCCGACGGTGCAGCTGGAACGTGGCCAGGTCAGCCTGCGTGCCAGCATCGGCATTGCGATGTATCCGGACGATGGCAACGACCAGCGCAGCCTGATCTGCCATGCCAATACCGCCATGAGCCACTGCAAGCAGCAGCTGCACGCCGGCCATGCGTTTTTCACCAGCCACATGCAGGAGCTGGCCGACCGGCAGCTGCGCCTGCTGCAGGACCTGCGCCTGGCGTTGGAGCGCAACCAGCTGCTGCTGCACTATCAGCCCAAGCTGATGGCCGCCGGCCAGCCGGTGATCGGTGCCGAAGCCCTGCTGCGCTGGCAGCACCCGGAACTGGGCCTGTTGATGCCCGACAGCTTCATCGCCATTGCCGAACGCAGTGGCCTGATCATTCCCATCGGCCACTGGGCCCTGGACCAGGCCTGTGCCCAGCTGGGTCGCTGGCATGCGGCCGGCTACCGGCAGTGGAGCATGGCGGTGAACCTGTCAGCGGTGCAGTTCACCGCGCCGGACCTGGCCCAGAGCGTGGCCGAAGTGCTGGCCAACAATGGCATCGCTGCCGACCGCCTGACCCTGGAAGTGACCGAAAGCACGGCCATGCGCGATGTCCAAGCCAGCCTGAAGATCCTGGGCGAATTGACCGCGATGGGCGTGCATATCGCCATTGACGATTTTGGCACCGGCTATTCCAGCCTGCTGTACCTGAAGCGGCTGCCGGCCAGCGAGCTGAAAATCGACCGTGCCTTCGTCAAGGACCTGGATGCCGGCGGCGAAGATGCGGCCATCGTTTCCTCGATCATTGCCCTGGGCCGGACCCTGCAGATGCGCATCGTCGCCGAGGGGGTGGAAACCGCTGCCCAGCAGGCACAACTGGATGCGATGGGCTGTGACCAGCTGCAGGGCTACCACTTCAACAAGCCGCTCGACGCGGCCACCTTCAGCCGGATCTACTGCCTGCCCGGAGCGGACACTCCGGCGTCCACGCACGAGGCGGCGATCAGGTACTGCGCCGCCCAGTAACTGGCCAGCACCCCGGCAATGGCCGCCGGCAACGGGCCGGCGAAACGGTCCCAGGCCAGCCAGCTGTCACTGAGGAGGAAGAGCAGCGCGCCGGCCGCGGCCAGCCTGGCCGCGCGGGGCTGGCCGGGCCCGCAGGCCCTGGCCAGTGCCAGCACCGCCATCAGCGCGATGACCAGCACATAGGCGCTGACCGGCAGGCGCAGGGCGTCAGGCAGATGTGGCCACAGCCCAGCCAGATTGGCACCGGCAATGACGGCTATCAGCAGCGCCAGCGGCAACAACCGCCAGCCGGCGGCGCCCGGCGCAAAGGCGATGATGTAGCAGACATGGGCAAGCAGGAAGGCCAGCAGCCCCGGTACGAACAATCCCTGGGGCAGCATCAGCAGGATGTCGCCAAGCAGCGACAGGCACAGCCCGCAGAAGATCCAGCGACGGTAGCGTCTGGCCGGCGCAGCACTCAGCGGCATCTGCCCCACCCAGAGCAGCAGCCACAGCGTGGCCAGCGGCTTGCACACCCAGTGCAGCCACAACAGGCCGCCACCGGACAAGGCGCCAGCGATCGCGCCGGCAGCCAGCAACATCAATACCGCCACCCTGCTTGCCTGCCCCATCAGCCTGTCTCCGCTGGACAAGGCCGTGAGCATGCAGTGGTGGCGGGGAAAAAACAAAGGGCCACCTGACGGTGGCCCTTTGTCGATCAGCGTTGGCTGAAGGCTCAGTGCATCATGAAGTAGTTCATGTTCCACATCACCCACAGGGTGCCGACCACGATGATGGCGATCACCAGCACGGTGAACAGGCCAACAGCAACGTTCATGCGCTGACCCTTGGACGAATCCAGGTGCAGGAAGAACTTCAGGTGGACCAGCACCTGCAGCACGGCGGTGATCACCACCGTCAGGCCGGTGGCCAGCGGCGACAGGTTGCCGGCCATCACCGCCCAGAACGGGATGATGGTCAGTACGGCTGCCAGCACGAAGCCGACCAGGTAGGAGGCAACGCTGCCATGGCTGTCATGGTCGTGGTTGTCATGTGCGGACATTACATAGCTCCCGTCAGGTAGACCACGGAGAACACGCCGATCCAGATCAGATCCAGGAAGTGCCAGAACAGGCTCAGGCACGCCATCCGGGTCTTGTTGCGCTGGGTCAGGCCATCCTGCGACAGCTGGATGAACATGACGGTCAGCCAGATCAGGCCGCCGGTCACGTGCAGGCCGTGGGTGCCGACCAGGGCGAAGAACGCCGACAGGAAGGCACTGTGGTCCGGACCGTAGCCCTGGTGGACCAGGTGGTTGAACTCCCAGATTTCCATCGCCATGAAGCCGGCACCCAGCAGCCAGGTGATGGCCAGCCAGAAGAACATCTGGCCCTTCTGCGCCTTGTGCAGGGCAATCATGCCCAGGCCGAAGGTCAGCGAGGAGAACAGCAGCAGCGCGGTTTCCCAGGCGACGAAGGACAGGTCAAACAGGTCCTTGGCCGACGGGCCACCGTTGGTACCGCCAGCCAGCACCACGTAGGTGGCAAACAGCGAGGCAAAGATGAGCACGTCGCTCATCAGGTACACCCAGAACCCCAGGATGGTGTTCCCGCCGGTGTCGTGGTGGTGGTCGTCATGGGCCGCCGCGTGCGCGGCGGACCCATGGTGGTTGGTGGAGATAGTGCTCATGCCTTCACCTCGGTCTTCACCAGGCCCTGGGCTTCCAGGTGGCGACGGTGTTCATTCTCGATGCGTTCAACTTCAGCAGCCGGCACCCAGTAATCCACGTCCTTGTCGAAGCTGCGGTAGATGAAGGTACCGATCATGCCGACCAGGCCGATGATGGCCAGCCACCAGATATGCCAGACCATCGCAAAACCCAGCACCAGCGAGAAGGCACCGATGACCACACCGGTACCGGTGTTCTTGGGCATGTGGATGTCTTCGTACTTGGCCGGCTTCGGCCAGGCCTCACCACGCTGCTTGCGCTGCCAGAAGTCGTCCAGCTCCTCACCCTTGGGCAGGGTGGCGAAGTTGTAGAACTGCACCGGGGAAGCGGTTTCCCATTCCAGGGTGCGGGCATCCCACGGGTCACCGGTCAGGTCCAGGTTCTGCTTGCGGTCACGGATGGAGATGGCGATCTGGATGACCTGGCACAGGATGCCCAGGGCAATCAGCGCAGCACCCATGGCGGCCACGATGAAGTACGGCTGGTATTCCATGTTCGGGTAGGACTGCATGCGACGGGTGGCACCCATGAAGCCCAATGCGTACAGCGGCATGAAGGCGACATAGAAGCCAACGAACCAGCACCAGAACGCACGCTTGCCCCAGGTCTCATTCAGGGTGAAACCGAACATTTTCGGCCACCAGTAGGTGATGCCGGCGAAGCAGCCGAACACCACGCCACCAATGATGACGTTGTGGAAGTGGGCGATCAGGAACAGCGAGTTGTGCAGCACGAAGTCGATGGCCGGAATGGACAGCATCACGCCGGTCATGCCACCAATGACAAAGGTGACCATGAAGCCGATGGTCCACAGCACCGGGGAGGTGAACTGGATACGGCCGCGGTACATCGTGAACAGCCAGTTGAAGATCTTCACGCCGGTCGGGATCGAGATGATCATCGTCGTGATGCCGAAGAAGGCATTGACGTTGGCACCCGAACCCATGGTGAAGAAGTGGTGCAGCCAGACCAGGAAGGACAGCACACCGATGGCGGCCGTCGCGTAGACCATGCCCTTGTAGCCGAACAGGGTCTTGCGCGAGAACGTGGCAATCACTTCGGAGAACACGCCAAAGCACGGCAGGATCAGGATGTAAACCTCCGGGTGGCCCCAGATCCAGATCAGGTTGACGTACAGCATGGCGTTGCCGCCACCGTCATTGGTGAAGAAGTGGGTACCCAGGTAACGGTCCAGGGTCAGCAGCACCAGGGTGATGGTCAGCACCGGGAAAGCGGCAATGATCAGCACGTTGGTGACCAGCGCGGTCCAGGTGAACACCGGCATCTTCATCAGCGGCATGCCCGGGGTACGCATCTTCAAAATGGTGATGAAGAAGTTGATACCCGACAGCGTGGTGCCCAGACCGGAGACCTGCAGGGCCCAGATGTAGTAATCCATACCGACACTGGGGCTGTACTCCTTGCCCGACAGCGGCGGGAAGGCCAGCCAGCCGGTGGCGGCGAATTCACCGACCCACAGCGAGATCATCATCAACGCCACACCTGCCACGAACAGCCAGAAGCTGAGCGAGTTCAGGAACGGGAAGGCGACGTCTCGTGCGCCGATCTGCAGCGGCACCACCAGGTTCATCAGGCCGGTGATCAGCGGCATGGCCACGAAGAAGATCATGATCACGCCGTGTGCGGTGAACACCTGGTCGAAGTGGTGCGGATTGAGGTAACCCTCTGCACCACCGGCGGCCAGCGCCTGCTGGGCACGCATCATGATCGCGTCGGAGAAGCCGCGCAGCAGCATCACGAAGGCGACGATCAGGTACATCGCGCCGATCTTCTTGTGGTCCACCGAGGTGAACCACTCCTTCCACAGATAGCCCCAGAGCTTGAACTTGGTCAGCAGGGCCAGTACCACGATGCCGCCGAAGATGGCGCCGACCAGGGTGGTCAGCACGATCGGATCGTGCGGGATCGCATTGAGGGACAGTTTTCCGAACATCGTCATTCTCCCGAAGCGCCATGGCCAGCGTGGGCATCCGCCTGCGGCTGTGCAGCGTGACCGGCATGCTCGCCGGACACCGCCTCAGCCGAAGCTTCCACCGCTGCTGCCGGCGCCGCTTCCACGGCATGGCCAGCATGTGCGTCATGACCGCCCGCTGCGGCATCGTGCTTCATGCCGAAGTGGTGGTTGTCACCCATGTGCCGTTCCACCAGCCAGTCAAACAGGCCGGTTTCAACGCTGCTGTAGTAAGTGACCGGATACCAGTCGTGGTTCTTCTCGGCCCCCAGGGCAGTGAAGGCGGCCTGGTCCAGGGTCTTGCCGTCGGCACGCAGCTTGCCCAGCCACTGCTGGTACTCGGCATCGCTGACCGAATGGGCATCAAAGTACATCTTGTTGAAACCGTAGCCGCTGTAATGCGCCGAACGGCCCGGGAAGGTACCGGTTTCCTCGGCGATCAGGTGCAGCTTGGTTTCCATGCCGGCCATGGAGTAGATCATCGTCCCCAGATGCGGGATGAAGAACACGTTCATCACGGTATCGGAGGTGATGCGGAAGTTCAGCGGGGTGTCGACCGGGAAGGTCAGCTCGTTGACCACGGCCACGTTTTCTTCCGGATACACAAACAGCCACTTCCAGTCCAGCGAGATGGCCTGGATCTCGATACCCGGCTTCTCGTGTTCGATCGGCTTGTACGGATCCAGCGCATGCGAGGACTTCCAGCACAGAACCGCCAGTACCAGCACGATCATGCACGGGATCGACCACACCACCACTTCAATGGCCGTGGAGTGCGACCACTCGGGCTCATAACGGGCATTGGTGTTGGAAGCGCGGTATTTCCACGCGAACACCAGGGTCATCACGATCACCGGGATCACCACCAGCAGCATCAGCACCGTACAGGTGATCAGCAGGGTGAGCTCTTCCCGGGCGATCTGGCCCTTCGGGTCAAACAGGGCCCAGTCACAGCCCGTCATCAAGACGGCCATCGCGACTAGCAGGCCCGGGCGTACTAGACGCCCAAGGGATTTCAACGGAATCATCGACTCGATCCAATTGCGGGAGGGTTGTGCCGAAAAGATGCAAAGTCCCCGGACGCAGAACGGCCCACGTCGGAGCAATTCCGCCGCGGACAGGACACCTGACACAATTCAGCCCGGTGATTTTAGGCCGCCACGCTTTTTAACGAAAGGGATTGACGCGGCGTTGACGCCATATCCGCCCCATGTACGCTGCGACATGTTGTCGCATAGGCCCGGATGCGCCGCGCAGGCATCAAAAAAGCCCGCACAGGGCGGGCTTTTTTGATGGTGCCGGAAACAGGAATCGAACCTGCGACCTACGCATTACGAATGCGCCGCTCTACCAACTGAGCTATTCCGGCGAAGGAGCGCAATTCTAGGCAACGTGAAGGCGTTGGTCAATCAACCAGACGCAGGCGCAGCTCCTTGGGCAGGGCAAACACCATCGACTCCGGCTCGCCATCCAGTTCGCGCTTGCTGGTGGCGCCGAGCTGGGCCAGGCGCGCCAGCACCCCGTCCACCAGCACCTGCGGGGCCGAGGCGCCAGCGGTGACACCGACGCACTGCTTGCCGGCTACCCAGGCGGCATTGATCTCGCCGGCGTTGTCGATCAGGTAGGACTCCACGCCCTCGCGCCGGGCCAGCTCGGCCAGCCGGTTGGAGTTGGAGGAGTTGGGCGAGCCGACCACCAGCACCAGGTCACACTCGGCGGCCAGTTCGCGCACCGCATCCTGGCGGTTCTGGGTGGCGTAGCAGATGTCGTCGTTCTTGGGCCCGTCGATCTTCGGGAAGCGCTCGCGCAAGGCCGCGATCACCGCGCGGGTGTCATCCACCGACAGCGTGGTCTGGGTGGTGTAGGCGATGTTCTCCGGCTGGCCCGGCTGCAGCGCCATCACATCGGCCACATCCTCCACCAGGTAGATCGCGCCGGTATGGGCCTCGCGGTTCCACTGCCCCATCGTGCCCTCCACTTCCGGATGGCCCTCATGACCGATCAGCACCACGTCGCGGCCATTGCGGCAATGCCGGCTCACTTCCAGGTGGACCTTGGTCACCAGCGGACAGGTGGCATCGAATACCTTCAGGCCACGGCGCTCGGCCTCGGCACGCACCGCCTTGGACACGCCATGGGCGCTGAAGATCACCGTATTGCCATCGGGCACTTCGTCCAGCTCCTCGACGAAGATCGCGCCACGTGCCTTCAGGTCATCGACGACGAAGCGGTTGTGCACCACTTCGTGGCGGACATAGATTGGCGCACCGAGGGTTTCGATCGCACGCTTGACGATCTCGATGGCGCGATCCACCCCGGCACAGAAACCACGCGGGTTAGCCAGCAATACTTGCATGGTCATCTCTCACTACGGGGCTGCGCGCTCAACCGGCAGCCTTGGGGGTGTTCCTGCCCTCGAACAGGCCGAACACAAAAATACCGATGGCACCGCCGACGATGGCGCAGTCGGCGATGTTGAATGCCGGCCAGTAGTAGCTGCCGACATGCCACTGGATGAAATCCACCACATGGCCATGGATCTGGCGGTCGATCACATTGCCGATGGCGCCGCCGATCACCAGCGCATACGGCAGTGCCGCCTTCCACTGGCCGCGTGGCAGGTTGAACAGCCACCAGCCCAGCAGGCCGCTGATGGCCACGGCTAGGCCGGTGAACAGCCACAGCTGCCAGCCGCCGGCGCCGGCCAGGAAGCTGAAGGCCGCGCCGGTGTTGTAGGTGCGGTACCAGTTCCAGAAGCCCTCGATCACCGGCACGGCGGTGTACTCGGGCAGGCTGGACAGCACCCAGGCCTTGCTCCACTGGTCAAGCACGATGACCGCCAGCGACAGCAGCAGCCAGACCAGCGCATTGGGGCGCGGACGGGCCGTCATCAGAACCACCACCGGGTTTCACCGCCACCGGCCACGTTGTCGGCACAACGGCCGCACAGTTCCGGGTGCTCGGCCACGCTGCCGACATCGCTACGGTGGTGCCAGCAGCGCACGCACTTGGTCTTGGCCGTCGGCTCGGCGCTGATGAAGATTTCCTCGGTGCTGGCTTCGCGCACCTGGACATCGCCACTGATGAACAAGAAGCGCAGCTCCTCGGCCAGCGGGGCCAGCCGGGCGACGGTGCCGGCATTGGCGGCGATGGTGATTTCCGCCTCCAGTGCGGCACCGATGACGCCGTTGGCGCGCATCGGCTCCAACACCTTGGACACCTGCTCGCGCATGGCCAGCAGCTGCTCGAAATCAGCCGCAGCCAGCGCCGCATCGGCCGGCAGCGGTGCCAGGCCGTCGTACCACGTGGTGAACAGCACATGCCCGGCGCGCTCGCCCGGCAGGTAGGCCCACAGCTCGTCGGAGGTGAAGGTCAGCACCGGGGCGATCCAACGCACGAAGGCCTCGGCCACGTGGTACATCGCGGTCTGCGCACTGCGCCGGCCCAGCGAATCGGCCGGCATCGTGTACAGCCGGTCCTTGGTCACGTCCAGGTACAGCGAACCCAGGTCCACCGAGCAGAAGTTCAGCAGCGCCTGCACGATCTCGGCCAGGTCGTAGCGGTCATAGGCCGCCTTGATCTTTTCCTGCAGCTGCCAGGCGCGGTCGATGATCCAGCGGTCCAGCGCAACCATCTGTTCCAGTGCAACGCTGTTGGCCGCCGGATCGAAGCCGTCCAGGTTGGCCAGCAGGAAGCGGGCGGTATTGCGCAGGCGGCGGTAGGCATCAGCGTTGCGCTTGAGGATTTCCTGCGACAGCGACATCTCGTTGGAGTAGTCGGCCGAGGCGATCCACAGGCGCAGGATGTCCGCACCCAGGGTCTTCATGATGTCCTGCGGCTCGATGCCGTTGCCCAGCGACTTGGACATCTTGCGGCCGTGCTCGTCCACGGTGAAACCGTGGGTCAGGCACTGCTTGTACGGAGCCGCCTTGTCGATCGCCACGCCGGTCAGCAGCGAGGACTGGAACCAGCCACGGTGCTGGTCCGAACCCTCCAGATACAGGTCGGCCGGCTTGCCGAAGCCACGGTCCAGCAGCACACCCTCGTGGGTGACGCCCGAGTCGAACCAGACATCCAGGATGTCGGTGACCTTCTCGTAGTCGGCGGCCTCGGCGCCGAGCAGGCTGGCCGAATCCAGGTCGAACCAGGCATCGATGCCCTGCTCCTGGACGATGTCGGCCACCTGCTGCATCAGCTCGACGCTGCGCGGATGGATTTCGCCGGTCAGGCGGTGGGTGAACAGCGCGATCGGCACGCCCCAGGTGCGCTGGCGGCTGATGCACCAGTCCGGGCGGCCCTCGACCATCGCGCCGATGCGCGCCTGGCCCCAGGCCGGGAACCAGCCGACCTTGCCGATGGCGGCCATCGCATCGGCACGCAGGCCGGCCTTGTCCATCGCGATGAACCACTGCGGAGTGGCGCGGAACACCACCGGGGTCTTGTGGCGCCAGCAGTGCGGGTAGCTGTGCTCCATCTTCGTGTGTGCCAGCAGCACGCCACGCGCGGTAAGTACCTGGACGATGGCGTCCTGGGTCTTCCAGATGTGCTGGCCGGCCAGCTCGGCACCATCGGCGGCCGGGGTGGATTCCAGGTACACGCCGCGACCATCGACCGGGTTGATCTGCCCGGCGTTGTAGTTGTCCATCAGCGCGTACTGCTGGCTGACGGCGAAGTCTTCCTGGCCGTGACCCGGCGCGGTGTGCACTGCACCGGTGCCATCCTCGTCGGAGACGTGCCCGCCATTGAGCAGCGGGATGTCGCGCCCGTCATAGAACGGGTGGGCCAGCAGCTGGTTTTCCAGCGCCGAGCCGGCAGCGCGGCCGTGCACCACGGCCTCGTTGATGCCGTAACGGGCCAGTGCCTTGTCGGCCAGCTTGGCCGCCAGCACCAGCCAGCGCGGCGTGCCGTTGCGGGCCGGGCCTTCCACCAGCACGTACTCGATTTCCGCACCAAGGGACACCGCCAGCGAAGCCGGCAGGGTCCACGGGGTGGTGGTCCAGATCGGTACCGCTACTTCCACCCCGGCCGGAAGATCGACGCCAAAGGCCGCCGCCAGCGCGGCACTATCGCGCGCCGGATAGGCCACGTCGATGGCCGGGGAGACCTTGTCCTGGTATTCGATCTCGGCCTCGGCCAGCGCCGAGCCGCAGTCAAAACACCAGTGCACCGGCTTGGCGCCACGCACCAGGTGGCCATTGGCCACGATCTTGGACAGGGCACGGATCTCGTTGGCCTCGAAGGCAAAATCGGCGGTGCGGTACGGGTTGTCCCAGTCGCCGGTCACGCCCAGGCGCTTGAAGTCGCGGCGCTGGATCTCGATCTGCTCGGCGGCGTACTCGCGGCACTTCTGGCGGAACTCACGCGCGTCCAGCTTGGTGCCGACCTTGCCCCACTTCTTTTCCACCGCGATCTCGATCGGCAGGCCGTGGCAATCCCAACCCGGCACGTAAGGCGCATCGAAGCCGGCCAGATAGCGCGACTTGACGATGATGTCCTTCAGGATCTTGTTGACCGCATGGCCCAGGTGGATCTGGCCGTTGGCATACGGCGGGCCGTCGTGCAGAACGAACAGCGGACGGCCGGCGGCGTTGGCGCGCAGCTGCGCGTACAGGCCCTGCTCTTCCCAGCGCTCCAGCATGCCCGGCTCGCGCTTGGGCAGGTCGCCGCGCATCGGGAAATCGGTTGCCGGCAGGTTGAGGGTGGCTTTGTAGTCCTGGCTCACGCGGTGGCTCGCAGTCTGTGTTCTGAAAGGATGTGACGCGCCTGGGCGGCATCACGCTGCATCTGCGCGGTCAACGCCGGCAGGTCATTGAATTTTTCTTCATCGCGCAACTTGGCGACGAATTCAACTTCGATGTGGCGACCGTACAGGTCACCGGCGAAGTCGAACAGATGGGCTTCCAGCAACGGCTCCACCCCGTCCACTGTCGGACGGGTACCGAAACTGGAGACCGATGGCCACGGCGTCTGGTACACCCCGTGCACCCAGGTCGCGTAGATGCCCGACAGCGCCGGGGTACGCGGAAAACGCAGGTTGGCGGTCGGGAAACCCAGCGTGCGGCCGAGTTGCCGGCCCCGCACCACCCGGCCGGCAATCGCATACGGGCGCCCGAGCAGGTCCGCCGCCGCGGCAAACTCACCGGCCAGCAGGTGCTGGCGGATGCGGGTGCTGGAGACCCGCTCGCCGTTGACCTGGACGGTATCGATCTGCCCGGCAACAAAACCCAGCTGCTGCCCCATTGCCTGCAACAACGCCAGGTTGCCGCCGCGCCGGTTGCCGAAACTGAACTCCGGGCCGATCCAGACTTCGCGCGCGCACAGCCGCTGCACCAGCAGCTGGCGCACGAAATCCTCGGCGCTGGTCGCGGCCATCGCCGCATCAAAGGCCAGCAGGCCGATGCCCTGCATCCCTTCGGCAATCAAGGCATCGACCTTGCTGCGCGCCAGGCTCAGCCGCGGCGGCGGATTGCCGCGGCCGAAGAACTCACGCGGCAACGGCTCGAAGGACACCGCCACCGCCGGCACGCCGAGCGCGGCCGCGCGCTGGGCGGTATGCCGCAGCAACGCCCGATGCCCCAGATGCACGCCATCAAAGGCACCAATGCACACCACACTGCCGGCGGGAAACAGCACGTTGCCTTCAAGCTTGCGGAACAGCCTAGTCATGGATGTAGAGCCAACCGGCACAACCGGCATCTAGACGGGGGACGGGAAAGTATAGCCGGCTGCAGCTGGCCGCCGCCTCACCGCGCGCGCAACTGACGCAGGTTGTAGCCGCACAGCAGCAGTACCAGCGCATAGGCCGTCGCCCCGGCAACGACCATGGCCAGCAGGCGCAGGCCGCGTTGCCACCACAGCCAGGCGGCAAAATCCGGCCACAGCCCGCGCAGCAGCAGCAGCACCACCACCATCGCCAGGCTGGCCAGGCCAACCTGCAGCGCAAACCGGCCCCAGCCCGGCTGACCGCTGAATACCCCGGCACGGCGCAGGTACCAGGCCAGTTGCAGCGCATTGCTCCAGCCGGCGATGGCGATGGCCAGGGCCAGCAGCGCATGCGCCCCGGGCAGCAGCTTCAGCGCCCCGGTCAGGCTGCCACCGGCCTGCGCCAGCGCCGCCTGCCCGGCCGGGGTCAACCACAGCAGGCCCGCGATCAGGCCCAGCGTCGCCAGTGCATTGATCGCCACCGAGACCAGCCCGGCCTTGACCGGGGTGCGGGTGTCCTGGCGGGAGAAAAATGCCGGCGCCAGCACCTTGACCAGCAAAAAGGCCGGCACCGCCAGCGCCTGCGCCACCAGCGACCAGGCGCTCATCCGCGCATCGGTGGCACTGAAATTGCCGTACTGGAACAGTGTGAACAGCAGCGCCTCGGCGCACAGCACCAGGCCGATGCCGGCCGGAATGCCGATCAGCAGGCACAGCCGCAGGCCCCAGTCCAGCCCCCGTGAATAGCCGTCCACATCGCCGGCAGCAAAGCGCGCGGACAGATGCGGCAGGATCACCGTGCCGATCGCCACCCCGAACATGCCCAGGGGAAATTCAAGCAGACGGTCGGAGTAGTACAGCCAGGTCATCGAGCCACCGACCAGCAGCGAGGCGGCGAAGGTATTGAACAACAGGTTGAACTGCGCCACCGAGGCGCCAAACAGGGTCGGCACCATCAGCCTGCCGATCCTGCGCACCCCGGCATGGGCCAGGTCCCAGCGCGGGCGCGGCAGCAGCCCGAGCCTGGCCAGCGACGGCAGCTGGAAGGCCAGCTGCAGCACACCGGCGGCAAATACCCCCCAGGCCAGCGCGAACACCGGCTCATAACCCCAGTGCCGGGCCAGCGGCGCGCCCCACAGCGCGGCGATGATCATGGCCACATTGAGCAGGATCGGCGACAGCGCCGGGATCGCAAAGCGCCCGTAACTGTTCAGGATGCCGCCGACCATCGCCGCCAGCGAGATGAACAGGGCATACGGGAAGGTGATGCGCAGCATGTCCACCGCCAGCTGCCACTGCTCGCTGCCGGGCACAAACCCCGGCGCAACCACGCTGATCAGCCACGGCGAGGCGGCAATCGCTGCGGCGGTGACCACCAGCAGCGCCCCGATCAGCACCCCGGCCACCCGGTCCACCAGGACCTTGACCGCCTGCAGGTCGCCTGCGGCCTTGTACTGGGCCAGCACCGGCACGAAGGCCATCGAGAACGAGCCCTCGGCAGAGAGCCGGCGCAGGAAGTTGGGAATCCTGAACACGGCCACGAAAGCGTCCATGGCCGCACTGGCGCCAAACACCTGGGCGTAGATCAGGTCACGCAGCAGGCCACTGATGCGCGAAAGGAAGGTCATGGCGCTGAAGACCGCAGTCGAGCGCAACAGTCGTGCGCTCAACGGCGCCCCCTTGACAAGTCAACTTGACGTAAAGTTCGAAGGTGATCATACTAGCGTGCTTGCTGTTCCCACTACACCGATTTTTCAGGAAACCACCACCGTGGCCAATATCAAGTCCGCCAAGAAGCGCGCCAAGCAGACCGTCGTGCGCAACGAGCGCAACGTCGCTCAGCGTTCGATGCTGCGCACCGCTGTCAAGAAGGTGATCAAGGCCCTGGACGCCAACGACGCCGCAGGCGCCCAGGCTGCCTTCACTGCCGCCCAGCCGATCCTGGATCGCCTGAGCGCCCGTGGCCTGATCCACAAGAACAAGGCTGCTCGCCACAAGAGCCGCCTGACCGCCCGCATCAAGGCTCTGGCTGCGGCCTGAGTCTAGTCGGAACGGCACTGGCAGCCGCTACTGCAGTAGTGGCTACCCAAAAACCCGGCTTCGGCCGGGTTTTTTATTGCCACCGGGCACGGGCGGCAGGCACAGCCCCACCCAGAGGCAGGCCGACCCAGGAAGGCGCCAGTTACTGCTGCGGCACACCCGCAGGCAGCCAGCGCCCGAACCGGAGCGCAACCGCTGGCACCGTCGGCGCACCTACCTGACAGCAACAACGCGGGGCAGCGCGGATTTCATGCGGCCGCGGCAGACATGTCCACATCACCCCCAGCGGGGTGCAGGTACAAAAAAGCCCGGCCAGCAGCCGGGCTTTCCGCCATCAGGAAGGCCGTTCAGCCCTGCTCGCGCGCCGCCTCTTCGGCAGCCTCACGCTGCTGGTCAAAGAAGGTCATCACCTTGTTCATGATCGGCCAGGTGCCCTCACGACCCAGCGCCGACACCAGGAACCACGGCGCCTTCCAGTCCAGCTCGGCAATGATCTGCTCGGCGGCAGACCTGGCTTCGTCCTCGAACATCAGGTCTGCCTTGTTCAGGATCAACCAGCGCGGCTTGTCCAGCAGCTCCGGGTCGTGCTTTGCCAGCTCGCGCTCGATCGCCCGCACCTGCTCCACCGGCGACACCCCGTCCACCCCGCCTTCCATCGGCGAGATGTCCACCAGATGCAGCAACAGCCGGGTGCGCTGCAGGTGGCGCAGGAACTGGGTCCCCAGGCCGGCGCCATCGGCGGCACCCTCGATCAGGCCGGGCACGTCGGCGATGACGAAGCTGCGGTAGTTCTCGACCTTGACCACACCCAGGTTCGGGTACAGCGTGGTGAAGGGGTAATCAGCCACCTTCGGGGTCGCTGCCGAAACGGCACGGATGAAGGTGCTCTTGCCGGCATTGGGAAAGCCCAGCAGGCCAACATCGGCCAGCAGCTTGAGCTCCAGCTTCAGCAACCGCTCCTCACCCTCCTCACCCGGCAGTGCCTGCCGTGGCGAACGGTTGACCGAGCTTTTGAAGTGCATGTTGCCCAGGCCCCCCTTGCCGCCCTTGGCCACCAGCAGACGATCGCCGTGGGTGGTCAGGTCGCCGATCACTTCATCGGTGGCGACATTGATCACCACGGTGCCGACCGGAACGGTGATGATCTTGTCCTCACCGCCCTTGCCATACATCTGCCGGCCCATGCCGTTCTCGCCACGCTGCGCCTTGAAGATGCGCTCGTGACGGAAGTCGATCAGGGTATTCAAATTTTCATCGGCGACCAGCCAGACACTGCCGCCATTGCCACCATCACCACCGTCCGGCCCGCCCAGCGGGATGAACTTCTCGCGACGGAAGCCGACGCAGCCGTTGCCGCCGTTGCCGGCGATGACCTGGATTTCTGCCTCGTCTACAAGTTTCATGACGCGCTCGATTGCCTTGGGCGGAGGCCGGTAACCCTGGCCGATCCGCGAAGTGTAGCCACCACCGGCTGACAGCACGGTGGATGATATTGCCCGACCAATGGCCGGAGCAACGAAAAACCCCGCCGAAGCGGGGCTTTCGTCAGCGTTTGCGCACCTTGACGGCGCGCTCGCCGCAACCGGCGCTGATCAGACAGCAGCAACCACGTTGACGGTACGACGCTTGTTCGGGCCCTTGACGGTGAATTCCACCTTGCCGTCGACCAGTGCGAACAGGGTGTGGTCACGACCCAGACCAACGCCGGCGCCCGGATGGAACTGGGTGCCGCGCTGACGCACGATGATGTTGCCGGCTTCGATCGCCTGGCCGCCGAAGATCTTGACGCCCAGGTACTTCGGGTTGGAGTCGCGACCGTTGCGCGAGGAGCCTACGCCCTTTTTATGTGCCATGACTGCTTCTCCTTAGAGCTTACTTGTTACCACCGGCGATGCCGGTGATTTCGATCTGGGTGTAGTACTGACGGTGGCCCTGGCGCTTCATGTGGTGCTTGCGGCGACGGAACTTGATGATGCGGACCTTGTCGGCACGACCCTGTTCGACGACCTTGGCGGTCACGGTAGCGCCCTTGACGGCTTCACCGATCTTGATGCCATCGGCATCGCCGAGCATCAGGACGTTGTCAAAGGTGATCTCGCTGCCGACATCGGCCTCGAGCTTTTCAACGCGCAGGGTTTCACCCTGGGCAACGCGGTACTGCTTACCGCCAGTTACCAGAACTGCATACATGACCAGACTTCCTCTGTAGTTATTGTGGTCGCGAGCATCTACCCAACCGGATAGACAGGAGCGGGATTGTATGCGCCCGGCCACTTTCCAGTCAAACCGCGCAGCCGCCCAGGTTCAACCGCGGTTGCCGATTGCCGGCGCCCTCCTCCACGCAGATTGCCCCCGGCGATGCGGCTGGTTAGGCTGGTCGACTGCCACCCTCCCCAACCGCCCGGTGCACCGGGCGGCGCAACTGGAATCCCCCATGGCGATGGACTACATCCGGCTCCGCGGCGCGCGGACCCACAACCTCAAGAACATCGACCTGGACCTGCCGCGCGACAAGCTGATCGTGATCACCGGCCTGTCCGGCTCGGGCAAGTCCTCGCTGGCCTTCGACACCATCTATGCCGAGGGCCAGCGCCGCTACGTCGAATCGCTGTCAGCCTATGCACGCCAGTTCCTCAGCGTGATGGAAAAGCCGGATATCGACCATATCGAGGGCCTGAGCCCGGCAATCTCGATCGAGCAGAAGTCCACCAGCCACAACCCGCGCTCCACCGTCGGCACCATCACCGAGATTTACGACTACCTGCGCCTGCTCTACGCCCGCGTCGGCACCCCGCGCTGCCCCGACCACGGCTACCCGCTGGAGGCGCAGACCGTCAGCCAGATGGTGGACCAGGTGCTGGCGCTGGATGGCGGGCAGCGCTGGATGCTGCTGGCGCCGGTGGTGCGCGAGCGCAAGGGCGAGCATGTGCAGGTGTTCGAGCAGCTGCGCGCCCAGGGCTACGTACGCGTGCGCGTGGACGGCGTGGTGCACGAGATCGACGCGGTGCCGCCATTGGCACTGCGGGTGAAACACACCATTGAAGCGGTGATCGACCGCTTCCGTCCGCGCGAGGACCTCAAGCAGCGCCTGGCCGAAAGCTTCGAGACCGCCCTGAAACTGGGCGACGGCATGGCCACGGTGATGTCGCTGGACCAGCCCGACGAGCCAGCCCAGCTGTTCTCCTCCAAGTATTCCTGCCCATTGTGCGACTACGCGCTGCCCGAACTGGAACCGCGGCTGTTCTCGTTCAACGCACCGATGGGCGCCTGCTCCGGCTGTGATGGCCTGGGCGTGGCCGAGTTCTTCGACCCGGCGCGCGTGGTGACCCACCCGGAGCTGAGCCTGGCCGCTGGTGCGGTGCGCGGCTGGGACCGGCGCAATGCCTACTATTTCCAGCTGATCGCCTCGCTGGCCAGGCACTACGGCTTCGATGTCGACGCCCCGTGGGACAGCCTGGGCACCGAGGTACAGCAGGCGATCCTGTATGGCAGCGGCGAAGAGCAGATCAATTTCACCTACTTCACCGAGGCCGGCGGCCGCAGCCAGCGCAAGCACCGTTTTGAAGGCGTGGTTCCGAACCTGCAGCGGCGCTACCGCGAAACCGAATCGGCCGCCGTGCGCGAGGAGCTGGCCAAGTACATTTCCCAGCGCCCCTGCCCGGAATGCAACGGCGCGCGCCTGAACCGCGCCGCCCGCCACGTGTTCGTGGCCGATCGCCCGCTGTCGGACATCGTCACCCTGCCGATCGGCGAGGCACTGGCCTTCTTCCAGCACCTGCACCTGCCCGGCTGGCGCGGGGAAATCGCCAGCAAGATCGTCAAGGAAATCAGCGAACGGCTGGGCTTCCTGGTCGATGTCGGGCTGGATTACCTGATGCTCGAGCGCAAGGCCGAGACCCTGTCCGGCGGCGAAGCCCAGCGCATCCGCCTGGCCAGCCAGATCGGCGCCGGCCTGGTCGGGGTGATGTACGTGCTCGACGAGCCCTCCATCGGCCTGCACCAGCGCGACAACGAGCGCCTGCTGGCCACCCTGACCCGGCTGCGCGACCTCGGCAATACGGTGATCGTGGTCGAGCACGACGAGGACGCGATCCGCCTGGCCGACCATGTGGTGGACATCGGCCCGGGCGCCGGCGTGCACGGTGGCCGCGTGGTCGGCCAGGGCTCGATGGAGGACCTGATGGCCGCCCCCGAATCGGTGACCGGCCAGTTCCTGTCCGGCAAACGCCGGATCGAGGTCCCGGCCCGCCGGCACGCGCCGAACCCGAAGATGATGCTGCACCTGCGCGGTGCCAGCGGCAACAACCTCAAGAACGTGGACCTGGACATCCCGGCCGGGCTGATGACCTGCATCACCGGCGTGTCCGGCTCGGGCAAGTCCACCCTGATCAACGACACCCTGTTCACCCTGGCCGCCAACGAGATCAACGGCGCCTCGCACACCGTGGCTCCGTTCCGCGAGGTCGAGAACCTGGACCTGTTCGACAAGGTGGTGGACATCAACCAGTCGCCGATCGGACGCACCCCGCGCTCCAACCCGGCCACCTACACCGGGCTGTTCACCCCCCTGCGCGAGTTGTTCGCGCAGATGCCCGAGGCACGCGCGCGCGGCTACTCGCCGGGCCGCTTCTCCTTCAACGTGCGTGGCGGCCGCTGCGAGGCCTGCCAGGGCGATGGCCTGATCAAGGTCGAGATGCACTTCCTGCCTGACGTCTACGTGCCGTGCGATGTCTGCGGCGGCAAGCGCTACAACCGCGAGACGCTGGAGATCACCTACAAGGGCTACAACATCAACGACATCCTGGAGATGACCGTCGAGGATGCGCTGGCCCTGTTCGAGCCGGTGCCGGCGCTGGCACGCAAGCTGGAGACCCTGGTCGATGTCGGCCTGAGCTACGTCAAGCTCGGCCAGAGCGCGACCACCCTGTCCGGCGGCGAGGCCCAGCGCGTGAAGCTGGCCAAGGAGCTGAGCCGGCGCGACACCGGGCGCACGCTGTACATCCTGGACGAGCCAACCACCGGCCTGCACTTCCACGACATCGAGGCGCTGCTGGTGGTACTGCACAAGCTGCGCGACGAGGGCAACACCGTGGTGGTGATCGAGCACAACCTGGATGTGATCAAGACCGCCGACTGGGTGGTGGACCTGGGGCCGGAGGGCGGCCACCGCGGTGGCACCATCCTGGCCTGCGGCACCCCCGAAGCGATTGCCGCCACCGAAAGCTCGCACACCGGCCGCTTCCTGGCCCCGCTGCTGGCAGGTGCCGCGCCGGGCGAGAAGCCGGCCGCCGTGGCCAACAAGCCCGATGCCCGTCCACCGCGCAAAGCCGCCAAGAAAACCACCCGCAAGAAGGCCGAGAAATGAGCGACACCTCCCCCAAACTGCTGGCCCGCGTGCCGATCACCGTGCGCTGGCGCGACATGGACGCGATGGGACACGTCAACAACGCCAAGTACATTTCCTTCCTGGAAGAGGCGCGCGTGCGCTGGATGCTCGGCGTGGAAGGGGTGTCGATGAACGACCGCATCGCCCCGGTGGTGGCCAACACCAACGTCAACTACCGCGCCCCGATCGTATGGCCGAACAACATCGTGGTGGAGCTGTACGTGGAACGCCTGGGCAATGCCTCGGTGACCATCGCCCACCGCATCGTCGATGAGAAGGACGCCAGCGTGCTGTATTCGGACGGCAACGTGGTCGTGGTCTGGATGGATACCCAGACCGGCCGCAGCGCCCCGCTGCCCGAGGCCGTGCGCCAGGCCAGCCAGTAAGCAGCGCACGTGAGTGGATTGAAAAACCCCGGCCGGCAGCCGGGGTTTTTCGTCATCACCATCGCGCGGGTTGCCTCAGCGCGCGCGTACCGGCAGGCGATAGACCCAATGGCCATTGCCATCATCGATCTCCAGCTCCAGCTGGCTGCCGGGCACCACGCCCGGCTGCAGCCCGTGCAGCATCAGATGCAGGCCACCCGGCTCCAGGCTCACGTGTTGCCCTGCGGCTAGCTGCAGCCCCGGCACCGGACGCATCCGGCTGATGCCATCGGTGATCTCGGTCCGGTGCAACTCAACGTGCCGGGCCTGGGCACTGTGCAGGCCGACGAGGCTGACAGTGTGCGCGCAGCGGTTATGCAACTGCCCGTAGCCGGCAGTCATCGCACGCCCGGCCATCGGTGCCCGCACCCAGCCCTGCTCCAGCAGCAGGCAGGCCGCCGGTGCCGGGCGCAGTGCATGCGCAGCGCCGCTGGCGGCCAGCGCCAGCGCAACGGCAGCGATTGCTTTGACTATCATGAGGCCCTCCTCCTGTCCGATGGCCCAGCATGACCGCCCCACTTGCACTGTTCAACCACGGCCCGATCCGCCAGATCCGTCTGGCCCGGCCACCGGTCAATGCGCTGGATACCGCGCTGTGCCGGGCCCTGATCGGGGCCATTGAACAGGCGCACAGCGATGGCGTGCAGGGCATCGTGCTGTCCGGTGGCGAGGGCATTTTCTCTGCAGGCATGGATGTGCCGGAGCTGATGGCCCATGGCGATGACCGTGCCCGCCTGCTTCAAAGCTGGCAGGCCTTCTTCGGTGCGGTACGTGCCATCGGCCACAGCCGGATCCCGGTGGTGGTAGCCATTGGCGGACACTGCCCGGCCGGCGGCTGCGTGCTGTCGCTGGCCGCCGATTACCGGATCATGGCCGCCAGCAGCGATGCCGCCCGTCCGTTCCGGATCGGCCTGAACGAGGTGGCGGTCGGCCTGGTGGCACCGGAAGGGATCCAGCGCCTGTTGCGCCGGCTGGTCGGTGTCCACCGCGCCGGGCAGCTGCTGATCGGCGGCGAAATGGTCGCGGCCGAGCGCGCGCACGCCCTGGGCATGGTCGATGAACTGGTCCCGCTGGAGCAGGTCGATGCCCGCGCGCTGGCCTGGATGGAACAACTGCTGCGCCTGCCGCGTAGCCCGATGCTGGCCACCCGCGCCATCGCGCGCGCCGACCTGCACGAGGCGCTGGCGCCGGAGCACATCGAGCTCGAACGCTTTGTCCAGGCCTGGTACGAGGCCGATGCCCAAGCCGCGCTGACCGGGCTGCTGGCCAGGCTCGGCAAGGGCTGACAGGCAGCCGGCTATAATCACCGGCTGTTGATGAGCTGGCCCGCCTGCATGTCCCCCACCGTGATCCCCGAACTGATCGACCTGCTCACCCTGGAGCGCCTGGAAGTGGACCTGTTCCGTGGCCAGAGCCGCGACATCGGTACCCGCTATGTGTTCGGCGGCCAGGTGCTTGGACAGGCGCTGGCAGCGGCACAGGCCACCGTGACCGGTGATCGCCGGGTGCATTCACTGCACGCGTATTTCCTGCGTGCCGGGGATATCGAACACCCGATCGTCTACGACGTGGACCGCACCCGCGATGGTGGCAGCTTTTCGGTGCGCCGCATCTCGGCCATCCAGAAGGGCAAGGTCATCTTTTTCTGTGCCGCCTCGTTCCAGCAGCCCGAGGACGGCGCCGAGCACCAGTTCAGCATGCCGGTGGTGCCGCCACCGGAGGCCATTGACCCAACGCCGGCCCTGGACGAGCACGTGCTGGCGCGGCTGCCGGCCAAGTTCCAGCGCTGGCTTTCGCATGAGGGCCCGTTCGAGTTCCGCCATGTGATCGCCCGCGATGAATTCAACCCGCAGGCGCTGCCGCCCTATCACCAGCTCTGGGTACGCCTGCGCCAGCCGCTGGCCGACAGCACGCCGCCCCTGCACCAGGCACTGCTGGCCTATGCCTCGGATTTCCACCTGCTCGGCACCGCCACTTTCCCGCACAAGATCAGCTACAACCAGCCCGGGGTGCAGATGGCCTCGCTGGACCATGCCCTGTGGTTCCACCGCGATTTCCGCATCGACGACTGGCTGCTGTATGCCCTTGACAGCCCCAGCGCCCAGCAGTCGCGCGGGCTGACCCGTGGCCAGTACTTCGACCGCCAGGGCCGGCTGGTCGCTTCCACCGCCCAGGAAGGCCTGATCCGGGTCGGCCCGGCCCACAGCGGGAATTGAGCGATGCGTCAGATCTTCTCCAGCCAGCGGGTGGAAACGGCCGAAGGCGTGGCCACGCGGCTGCGCGAACACGGCATCGAGGTCCAGATTACCAACGGCCATTCCTACCGCAGCCGGCGCAGCGGCCAGTTCAGCTACCTGGACAAGGCCGACAACAAGAACCTGCCGACGGTCTGGGTGGTGCGTGCCGAGGACCAGGTCCGCGCACGCGAGATCCTGCGCGCGGCTGGCCTGCTGGCCACCACCCGGCGCGACCCCGGCCAGGCCACGGCGCTGGACTTTTCCGCGGTGCAGATCCAGCCGCAGCGGCAAAATCCCTGGGGCTGGCGCATCCGCGTCGCCCTGCTGGTGATGATCGCCGCAGTGGCCCTGTTCATCGTATTGCAGCGCAACGGCCGGCCAGAAGTGGCACCGCCCGCGGCGCCGGCGCAGCAACCAGCGGCAGCACCGGCACCGGCCAACGAGCCGGGTGTGGGCGAGGATGAGTTCCGCGTCCGCATTGTCCCCGCGGGCTGAACAGCACGGTCCCGGATTGACGCCAGCCCCGCTATGCTGGCGTCAATGAGCGCTTCGACCCCGCAACTGCGACTGTTCCAGAGCACCCCGCACCCGTGTGGCTACTGGCCGTTGCGTACCGCACGCGACCTGGTGATCGACCCGGACGACCCGCGGCTGGCCAGGCTGTATCCACTGGGGCTGAGCTGGGGCTTCCGGCGCTCGGGCAACCTGCTGTACCGGCCGCAATGCCCGCAATGCCAGGCCTGCGTGCCGGTGCGGATCGACTGCACCCGCTTCCACCCCAACCGCAACCAGCGCCGCTGCCTCAAGCGCAATGCCGACCTGCGCTGGCAGGTACTGCCTGCGGTACGCACCGATGAACAGCTGGCGCTGTACCAGCGGTATCTGGGCGCCCGCCATGCCGGCGGCGGCATGGACAACCACAACGCCATCGATTACGACCGTTTCCTGCTTGGCGACTGGTCACAGACCCGTTTCATGGAAATCCGCGGTCCCGATCAACAGGGCCTGGATGCCCTGCTGGCGGTGGCGGTCACCGATATCACCGACAACGGGCTGTCGGCGGTGTACACCTACTACGACCCGGACTGCCAGCATCGCTCCCTGGGCACCTATGCAATCCTGCAACAGCTGCAGTGGGCCCGCCGCCTGCAGCTGCCCCATCTGTACCTGGGTTACTGGATCGCCCGGCATCGCAAGATGGACTACAAGCGCCATTTCAATGCCCTGGAAGCCTACGACGGCCAGCAGTGGCAACCACTTGCGGCAAACAAGCGGGCCGAGGATTGATCGTCATACCGGCGTGAGATAATCCGGTGATGACACTGCGCCCCCTTCTCCTGGCCGCCGCTGCCTTCTGTGCCGCCTGCAGCCACACCACCGTCCCCACCACGATGACCGAATCGGGCAACGCGCCGTTGCGCCTGGCCACCTACAACGTTTCGCTGTACACCGAGCAGCCCGGCGGCCTGGTCGCCAAGCTGCAGGCCGGCAGTGAGCAGGCCGCCGATATTGCTGCGGTCCTGCAGCGCGTGCGTCCGGATATCGTGCTGATCAACGAGTTCGACTTCGACCCGCAAGGCCAGGCGGCCGAATTGTTCCAGCGCAACTACCTGGAAGTGGCGCAGGAACAGGACGGCCAACCGCTGCATTACGCCTACCGCTACCTGGCCCCGGTCAACACCGGCGTGCCCAGCGGCCTGGACCTGGACAACAACGGCACGGTCGGCGGCGAAGGCCGCGAACGCGGCAATGATGCCTGGGGCTACGGCCTGCACCCGGGCCAGTACGGCATGCTGGTGCTGTCGCGCTACCCGATCGACACCGCCGCGGCGCGCACCTTCCAGTTGCTCAAGTGGCATACCCTGCCCGGCGCGACCCGTCCGCTGGACCCGGACAGCGGCCAGCCGTTCTGGCCCGACGCGGTCTGGCAGCAGCTGCGGCTGTCGTCCAAGTCGCACTGGGACGTGCCGGTGGATACCCCCAACGGGCGCATCCATGTGCTGGCCAGCCATCCGACCCCGCCAGCGTTTGATGGCCCGGAAAAGCGCAACGTCGCGCGCAACGCCGACGAGCTCAAGCTGTGGCACGAATACCTCAAGGGCGAGAGCGACAGCGACTGGCTGTGCGACGACCAGGGCCGCTGCGGTGGCCTGCCCGCCGCTGCACGCTTTGTGATTGTCGGTGACCTGAACAACGATCCGATCGATGGCAACGGCAGGCACGAAGCCATTGTCCAGCTGCTGCAGCACCCGCGGGTGGCGCCGATTCCCGCCCCGGGTAGCGAGGGTGCGCGTGAACTCGGCCTGGCCTACGCCGCACGCGGGATCAAGCGGGAGGGCGACCCGGCCCATGCCACCGGCGATTTTGGCCCGCGCAATGGCAGCCTGCGCCTGGATTATGTACTGCCTTCCATCGGCTTTGAGACCCTCGGCAGCGGGGTGCACTGGCCGCTGAGCACGCAGCCGGCCGCTGCAGCCACCAAGGCCAGCGACCACCACCTGGTCTGGGTGGACGTGCGCTGAGCAACGCCCTGCACCTGGCAAAACGGCCCCATCCGGGGCCGTTTTCTGTTGCGCTTGACCCCGTCAGACCAACGGCAGCGGATCGAGCTGGATCTGTATCGCCTCGGCGGCAGCGCGCGCCCGGCCACGGGCGTCCTCGATGTCCTCCCCGCGTGCCACCACCACCCCGACCCGCCGCGAGCCTTCCACCCGCGGCTTGCCGAACAGGCGCAGCTGGGTATCGGCCAGGGTCAGGGCAATGTCCAGATTGGAGAACCGCGGCACACCGAAACCGGTGGCCAGCATCGCGCAGGAAGCCGACGGCCCGAACTGGCGGATCACCGGCACCGGCAGGCCAAGAATGGCCCGCGCATGCAGCGCGAACTGGCTCAGGTCCTGCGAGGCCAGGGTCACCAGACCGGTATCGTGCGGGCGCGGACTGACCTCGCTGAACCAGACCTCGTCGCCCTTCACAAACAGCTCCACCCCGAACACACCCCAACCGCCGAGCTCGTCGGTGATCGCCCTGGCCACCGCCTGGGCGCGCTCCAGCGCAAGCGCGGACATCGGCTGCGGCTGCCAGCTCTCGCGGTAATCGCCATCCTTCTGCCAGTGCCCGATCGGCGCGCAGAAGGTGGTGCCACCGGCATGGCGCACGGTCAACAGGGTGATTTCATACTCAAAGTCGATGAAGCCTTCGACGATGCAGCGCCCTGCCCCGGCACGTCCGCCGGTCTGGGCATAGGTCCATGCCGGAGCGATGTCGGCTGCCAGCCGCAGGGTGCTCTGGCCCTTGCCCGAGGAGGACATCACCGGCTTGACCACGCACGGCAGGCCAATCTGCGCCACTGCCTGTTCGTACTGCGCCTGGTCATCGACAAACCGGTACGGCGAAGTCGGCAGGCCGAGGGTTTCGGCCGCCAGGCGGCGGATCCCCTCGCGGTCCATGGTCAGTTGTGCCGCCCGCGCGGTCGGCACCACGCGCTGCCCTGCCGCTTCCAGCTCGACCAGCGTGGCGGTGGCAATGGCTTCGATCTCCGGCACCACCAGGTGCGGCTTTTCAGTGGCAATCAAGGCGGCCAACGCTTCACCGTCCAGCATGTCCAGCACGTGGCTGCGGTGGGCGACCTGCATCGCCGGAGCGTTGGCATAACGATCGGCAGCGATGACTTCAACCCCAAGCCGCTGCAGCTCGATCGCCACTTCCTTGCCCAACTCACCCGCGCCCAGCAGCAGTACGCGGGTTGCCGAGGAGGTCAGTGGAGTGCCTAGCGCGTTCATGTAGGAATCCGATAGTTGCAAAGAAACACATTTTACGCGTTCAGCTTGCATTTTGCTGAAGCCCAATCAATACTGATATCAAATTGATATCAACAAATGGGATGAAGATGAAAGAGATCACGCAGCGTTCGCTTCCCGGCATTCCAATGATCCTGGCCACGATCGCGGCCATCGTGCTGGCCTGCGCCGTCGGCATGGCCGGGCTCGCCGCCGAACAGGGCGGTGGCCAGTGGCTGGTTGTGGCCATCCTCATCATTGCGGCCAGCATCTTTGTCTGCTGCGGTTTCTACATGGTCCAGCCCAACCAGGCCGCGGTGCTGGAGCTGTTCGGCAAGTATGTGGGTACGGTCAAGGACAACGGCCTGCGCTGGAACAACCCGTTCTTCAGCAAGCGCAAGGTCAGCCTGCGGGTACGCAACTTTGAAAGCGGCAAGCTCAAGGTCAACGAACTGGACGGCAGCCCGATCGAAATTGCCGCAGTCATCGTCTGGCAGGTCAACGATGCTTCCGAGGCGGTCTACAACGTCGATGACTACGAGTCCTTCGTGCACATCCAGAGCGAATCGGCGCTGCGCGCGATGGCCACCAGCTACCCGTATGACCAGCACGAAGAAGGCCAGCTGGCCCTGCGCAGCCATGCCGCCGAGATCTCCCAACACCTGAAGGACGAGCTGGCCGAGCGGCTGGCCGATGCCGGGGTACAGGTGATCGATGCGCGCATCAGCCACCTGGCCTATGCGCCGGAAATCGCCCAGGCCATGCTCCAGCGCCAGCAGGCCAATGCGGTGATCGCCGCGCGCCAGCGCATTGTTGCCGGCGCGGTGGGCATGGTCGAAATGGCACTGGCTGATCTGCAGCGCAGCGGGGTGGTCAACCTGGACGAGGAGCGCAAGGCGCAGATGGTCTCCAACCTGCTCACCGTGCTGTGTTCGGACCGCGGCGCCCAGCCGGTGGTCAATGCCGGCTCCCTGTACTGATGACTGCTGTGATGAATGAGCTGCTTGCCCCTTTCGTACTCGCACTGACTGCCTTTCCGGCGCTGGGCATCGCCTTCTGGGTCGGCCGCGAGGGCTCACCGCTTTCGCGCAACCAGGCCCTGCACTGGGCATTGATCGCGCTGAGCCTGTTCTGCGGTGCCGCCGGCCTGTACTGGGCCGGTGGCAACAGCAACCGCACCTATGCCGTTGCCGGCGTGGTGTTTGTCTCCGTCAATGCGCTGGCCATTTCCATGCTCGTGCGCCTGCACCGCGCGCACAGGATGCGCAAGTGAGCGAAAAAAAGGCCTATCCGCTGCGTATCAACGCCGATGTCCTGGCGGCGGCGCAACGCTGGGCCGATGACGAGCTGCGCAGCCTCAATGCCCAGATCGAGTACGTGCTGCGTGATGCCCTGCGCAAGGCCGGGCGGCTGCCCACCGCCCGGCCCGAACCGGACCCAGACAAGTAAGGACAGACGATGAGCAAACGTTGGCAATACCTCACCGTGGAAGTCAAACCCAAGACCTGGGGCGGCTTTGACCCCAAGCAGGTACAGGAGCACCTCAGCCGCCAGGGCGCCCTGGGCTGGGAACTGGTACAGGCCATCAACAGTGGCTACATGCATCCCACCTTGCTGATCTTCAAAAAGGAAGCCTGAGCATGAAAATCCGCTCCCGCCTGATGCTGGCCGCCTGCCTTCTGGGCCTGGGCCAGTTCGCCCTGGCCACCAGCCCGCAGCAAAGTGCGCAGCAGCTGATCGAGCAGCTGCAGGCCGGGCAGTTCAGCGCCGCCGAAGCACGCTTCAGCCCACAGATGGCCCAGGCCGTGCCGGCAGCCAGACTGGCCCAGCTCTGGCAGGCACTGAACCAGCAGCTGGGGACGCTGACCAGCAATCCGGAAGGTGAGCTGAGCCAGGTCGACGGCCATCAGCGCGTGGTCAGCCGGCTGCAATTCGACAAAGGCGCCCTGCTGGCGACCACGGTCATCGACCCGCAGGGCCGCATCGCCGGTTTCCACCTGGCGCCGGTCACCGATCCGGCCCCTGCCGTGGCCGCCGATGCGCCCTTCAGCGAGCTGCCCCTGCAGATCATCCACGGCCCCGGCCCACTGGGTGCCACCCTGAGCCTGCCCAAGGGCGATGGCCCCTTCCCGGCCGTCGTGCTGGTCCACGGCTCCGGCCCGCAGGACCGCGATGAAACGATCGGCCCGAACAAGCCGTTTGCCGATATCGCCCACGGCCTGGCCGCACAGGGCATTGCGGTACTGCGCTATGACAAGCGCACCCAGGCCCGGCCGCAGGACTTCAGCGATGGCGTCAGCCTGGCCACGGAAACCACCGACGATGCCGTCGCCGCGGTTGCCCTGCTCAAGCAGCAGCCCGGCATCGACCCGGCCCGTGTGTTCGTCCTCGGCCACAGCCAGGGCGGCATGCTCGCCGCCCGCATCGCCACGGCCAGTCAAGCTGCCGGCGCGATCCTGTTCGCGGCACCGGCGCGACCGATCCTGGACCTGCTGCGCGAGCAGAATGCCTACCTGCTGGCGCAATCGCCGCAGATTCCCGCCGAGGCGGCCAGGGCGCACATGGACCAGCTCGATACCGCCATTGCCGCGCTGCGCCGCGACCCGGCTGCTACCCTGCCGGCCCTGCCCGGCCTGACCGGTGCCTGGTGGCAGGAAGTGGAAGCAGTGGACGTTGTCGGCGAGACCCGCGATGCCGGCCTGCCCACCCTGCTGCTGCAGGGTGGCCGCGACTTCCAGGTCGTCGATGCCGACTGGCGGCGACTCAAGACCGGACTGACCGGCCAGCGCTACACCTTCCGCCACTACCCGGCCCTGAACCACCTGGGGATGGCCGGCGAAGGGGCCGGCACCCTGGCCGAATACCAGCAGCCGGGCAAGGTCGCGGCCGGGCTGATCAATGACATTGCCCAGTGGATCCACGCCCGATGAACCCGCTTACCGGCCTGCCCGACGCTGCCCAGCTCCAGCGCCCGGGAAAAGCCACCCGCCTGCTTGCCTTCATCGTGGTGGTGGTACTGCCACTGGGCCTGAGCACCCTGGACCCGGAGCTGGGCAAGCACGCCCGTTTTGGCGGCGCCGCAGCCAGCATCGCCGCGATCGCGCTGCTGCTGGTTCCGCTCTGGTTCGGTGTGGACTGGCTGCTGCGCCGCCAGCAGTTGCGCTGGAACCAGCAGATGCTGCAGGTCACCAGCAGCTTTTATCGTCGCAGCCTGCCGCTGGCTGACCTGGAGCTGGACAAGGCCCGGGTCATCGATCTGCAGGAGCAGATCGATTACAGCCCGCGCTGGAAGACCAATGGCACCTCCCTGCCCGGGCTGAAATCGGGTTGGTTCCGCCTGCGCAACGGCAACAAGGCCCTGGTGGCCCTGTACGGCAAGGGCAAGGTGCTGTGGCTGCCGACCCGACAGGGCTTTGATCTGCTGCTGCAACCGCATGATCCCCAGGCCCTGCTCGACCATCTGCGCCAGCTGGCCCTGTCGACCAGGCCAGCCTAAGCTGTGGCCATGCGCACTGCCCCGTTACGGCTGTTCAACAGCCCGCTGATTGAAATCTGGCCCGCCTGCCTGCTGCGGGCGCGCAGCAACCGCGATGCCCGCAGCCTGGCGTTGGCCGACCATGTCCTGCGCCGCAAGGCCGACGGCCAGTACCTGGCTGCCCGCCTGCCCAGCGGGTTGATGCCACTGGTCACCCGCCTGCCCGACGAACCCGGCCTGATGGCCGCCCTGGACCTGCTGGAGCAGATTGGCCAGCGCGGCGCGCTGCCAGCGCCAGCCAGCGTGCTGCCGCTGGACAGCGTGCACGAGCAACTGGCACAGCTGGGACTTCAGGGCGATCACTACGCCCAGCACAGCGGACTGGCACTGCACGCCGAGCCGGCCTGGCTGGCGCATGCCGGGTTTGACCGCTGGCGGCGCCCGCTCTGGCTGACGCCGGCCGCTGGCCGCAGCTGGCAGCGGATGCGCAGCGCCGCTGCCGCTGACCGGATCGTCCTGGAAGCCATCTCGGGGTACCGCTCGCATGCCTACCAGGCCGGCATCTTCGCGCGCAAACAAGCCCGCGGCCTGGGCGTGGCAGATATTCTCCGCGTCAATACGGCCCCCGGCTTTTCCGAACACCACAGTGGCCGGGCACTGGACATCGGCACCCCCGGCGAGCAGGCGGCCGAGGAAAGCTTTGAGGCCACTCCGGCGTTTGCCTGGCTCAGCCAGCACGCGCACCGGTTTGGCTTTGCCCTGAGCTACCCGCGCGACAACCCGCATGGCATCGTCTACGAGCCATGGCACTGGTGCTACCACCCGGCGGGAGGCTGATCCTCGCCGACCGCCGTCCACCACCGCTCAGCGGCCGGCCGGATCGCCGCTGCGCCCGGCTGCCAGCCAGGGGGCAATGCCCAGCAGCAGCCAGCCAACAATCAGCGCCACGCCACCGGCCGGCGCCGCGGCCGTGGGCCATGCCCACAGCACATTGCCGACCAGGCTGCCGGAAAACAGCACTACCCCGAGCAACAGCAGCCAGCGTCCGGCCTGCTCGACCCGGCTGCCGGCGCGTGCGGCCAATACCCGCAGCAACGCACCATGGCCAAAGGCATACAGGCAGGCCATCAACACATTGTGCTGCTCCCTCCCGGCCGGCAGGCCATGTGCGGCCCAGGCCGACAGCGCAACGGCCAAAGCGGCCAGCAGCGCACCGGCGGTGGCCTGTACCCGGTATGTCATCGTATCCATCGCTTCCTCCTTCACTGAAGCCGGACAGGACAGTCCGGGCTTGAGTCAAAAAAAACGCGCCGCAAAAGCGGCGCGTCGTTCCAGGCAGGCAAGCTGCGTGAGCTGCTTACTTGATTGCCCAGTAGATGTCGTAGTCGCCTTCCTGGGTAAAGGACTTGTCCAGGCCGCCATTCCACGATTCGTACGGACGCTCGATCAGCTCGTGGCCGTTGGTGGTAGCCCACGAACGCAGGGCGCTGCGTGCCACATCCAGGCCAGCCATGTGGCCGACATAGGTTGCATGGGCGGCCTTGCGGGCCGGCAGACGGCTGTAGGTGACCGGGGTGCCATCAACCTTGATGCTCAGCTCGTCGGCAGCCACTTCGGTGGCCCCCTTCTTGCGGACCGGCTGGGCCACGTCGAAGGCGTACTTCTCGGCGCCGAAATCGGTGGTGATGATGCGCACCGGACCGGCAGCTTCCAGGCCGTTGTTGTCCATCACGCGCTTGATCCACTCCTGGTTGTCCTTGATCGACTGGCGGATGGTTTCGTTGCCGCGCTCGATGTTGCCGGCATTGACCACCAGCAGGTCTTCAACGCCAAGGTCAACAATGCCGAGGTCTGCCAGGGTGGTGGACGGGTCGCGGTAGTCGATGTTCGGCACACCGGCCAGCATCGTCTGCAGGCGGCCCAGACCCAACTTGATGTCATCGCCAACGTGGCGGCTGACATACAGGCCGGCGTAACGACCGAACAGGTCAAAGCCGTACTTCACCGAGTATTCCTGGGTGATCTTGACGTTGCGGTTGTCCTTGCCGGTCGGCTCCAGCAGGAAGGTCATGGTCTTGTCCGAACCACGCTGGCTGTTGTCCAGGGCGTAGACCACGCGCTGGTTTTCCTCGCTCTGGGTAATTTCCCAGCTGCCCTGGCCAACCTGTGCCGAGTCATATTCCATGCGTGCACCCACGCCGGAAGCCGGGCCGCTGTAGGACAGCTTCATGGCCGGATCACGCAGCACCAGCGGGTTCCAGTCCTTGAAACGACGCAGGCTGTTGACCGTGTCATTGACGATGGTCATCTTGCGATTGGTTTCGATGCTTTCGCTGATATGACGCTCACCCGGCAGGCAGACGCCGATGATGACGAACAGGATTGCCACGATCCCCAAGGCGATCAGGAACTCGATAATACGGGTCATGCAAGAGTCTCCGAGGCCGATGCCACGGCCGGGTTAATTGAAGCGAAGCTCGCATCCTAACAGGCTTCGCGCCGCTTGTTTATTACATTGTGACCCCGGTTCCATCGAGGCTTTCCCAAGCAAGCTTGCCGGCAGCAAGGTGAAATTCTCCACCGTC
This sequence comes from Stenotrophomonas koreensis, assembly GCF_001431525.1. Lineage (GTDB taxonomy): Bacteria > Pseudomonadota > Gammaproteobacteria > Xanthomonadales > Xanthomonadaceae > Stenotrophomonas > Stenotrophomonas koreensis. Next base: position 16,916 of record NZ_LDJH01000006.1, on the reverse strand, counting down.
CTGAACAAAAGCAAAACAGCGCCGATCACCCGGGGGCTGCTACCCCCACCCACGGCCGCCACCACACCCGGCCGCTCACACCAGCTGCAGCTCGAATGCCTTCAATACCGCACGCGTACGGTCCCGTACACCGAGCTTGGACAGGATGTTGGAGACGTGGTTCTTGATCGTGCCTTCGGCCACACCCAGCGAGTTGGCGATTTCCTTGTTGGAAAAGCCACTGGCCATCAGCCGCAGGATCTCCGTCTCCCGCTCGGTCAGCGGATCGGGACGGTCCAGGCTGACGAACTCGTTGCGCATGTGTTCCAGGCCGGACAGCAGCCGCTGGGTCACTGCCGGCTGCACCAGCGAACCACCCGCAGCCACGGTGCGGATCGCGCCGACCAGCTGCTCCAGCGAGACATCCTTGAGCAGATACCCCTTGGCCCCGGCCTTGAGCCCGGCCAGCACCAGCTGGTCATCGTCAAAGGTGGTGAGGATGATGGTCGGCGGCAGGGCACCGTTGGCAGCCAGCATCTGCAGGGCCTCCAGGCCACTCATCACCGGCATGCGCATGTCCATCAGCACCACATCCGGACGCTGGACGGGGATCATCTCCACCGCCTGACGCCCATCAGCAGCCTCGGCCACCACCTCGATGCCGCCATCCAGCGCCAGCAGCGATCGAATGCCTTGGCGTACCAAGGTCTGGTCATCAACCAGGCAGACGCGAATCATCAAACTTCTCCTCAACGGTGGCCGTCAGCGTAACGCCCTGCGGATTTTCCGGCAGTATCACCGTGATCGCAAAGCCTTTGCCCGGTGCGGTCTGCACTTCCACGCTGCCACCATGCAGTGCCAGACGTTCGCGCATGCCACGCAGGCCATTGCCGGGCACGAACCGGGCCGGGTCCAGGCCCTGGCCGTCATCGCGCGAGCTCAGCAGCAGCTGCCCGTCACGCCGCGCCACCTGCAGATACAACGAGCGCGCGCCGCGGGCGTGGCGTACGGTATTGGTGATGATCTCCTGGGCACAGCGCAGCAGCACATGCGCACGCTCGGGATCTTCAATTTCCAGCGATTCCGGGATGTCCAGCTCCACCGCCAGCGACGGCACCCCTTCGGCCAGCGGGCGCAGGGTCGCGGCCAGATCGATCGCCCCGCTTTCGCGCATGCTGCTGACCGCTTCGCGCACATCGGTCAACAACAGCTTGGCCAGCACATGCGCCTGACGCACATGCTCCTTGGCCTGCCCTTCGGTGATGTGTCCGGCCACTTCCAGGTTCAGGCTCAGCGCGGTGAGGTGGTGGCCGAGCAGGTCATGCAGCTCACGCGAGATCCGGGTGCGCTCGTTGACCCGCGCACTTTCGGCCAGCAGTACCCGGGTGGCGCGCAGCTCGGCATTGAGTCGGCGCTGCCACTCGCGCGCATGCGCCTGCTGCCGGGCCACCAGCGAGGTGACAAACACGAACATCGAAAACCCGGCGTACAGCAGGGTCTGCATCAAGGCTTCGAACAGCGACATGCGCAGGCTCAGCCAGTACACCGGAAGAACCGCCAGTTGGCTGACCAGCAGCCACACCACCCCGGCACGCACCGGCAGCAGCCAGGGGATCACCCCGGCAGCGACCATCATCAGGATCGAACCCAGGCCAGACCAGCTGGCATAGCTGACCATCAGCGCAAAACAGGTCAACGCCACCAGCAGCAGGCGGTCGTACCAGCCCGAATGGCCGCCGGTTTCCAGGCCACGGGTCAGCCACCAGTAGCCGGCACCAAAGCCGATATAGGCCGCCAGCAATTGCCCACCCTGCCCGCCCAGGTCTTCCCAGGAAGGGTAGAAATGACTGTATGCCAGCGGCAAGGCGACCAGCGCCCAGGTAAACAGGCCGGCATAGCGCAGGACGCGGGTATGGCTCAATTGTCCAAACATGGCTCATCTTAAAGTGCCCGGGCGGTTTGCGGCACCGTACCGATGGTCATGCCGGCAGGGTTCGCCCACCGGTCCGGGCGTGCGATAATCCAGCGCGCTTTCACGCCATTCGTTCGCCCCACCGGAGTGTGCATGTCCATTGTCATCCGCGATGTCCGCGAGCATGAACTCGATGCCATCTTGGCCTTGAACAACAATGCCGGCTCGGCCATCCTGCCCATGGATGCCGGTCGGCTGCGCTATTTCTACGACCACGCCGAATATTTCCGCGTCGCCGAGCGTGACGGCGCCCTGGCCGGCTTCCTGATCGGCTTCGGCAGTGCCAGCGCGCATGACTCCAGCAACTTTGCCTGGTTTGCCGAGCGCTATCGGCGCTTTTGTTATATCGACCGCATCGTGGTGGCCAGCCGCCGCCGTGGTGGCGGTGTCGGCCGTGCGCTGTATGCGGACATGCAGAGCTATGCCGAACTGCGCTACCCGCATATCGCCTGCGAGGTCTTTCTCGACCACGGCGCCGATGCGGCGCTGCTGTTCCATGGCAGCTTCGGTTTTCGCGAGGTCGGCCAGAACACCATGCGCAATGTCGATGTCCGCGCCAGCATGATGCTCAAGGACTTGTGCAGCTATCCCTGGGTGCGCGATACCTACGGTGATCACTTGCCCGATGCGGCCTGGATCATCAAGCCGCGCACCCCCATTGCCCCGGCCAAGGCCGGGAATTGATGTGATGCAGATGAACGATTACGAACAGGCTGGTGAACTGAAAATCGGCCAGGTAGGGATTGCCAACCTGCGCGTACGCAGCCTGGATGTCCCGCGTCTGGTGCAGGAAATGCACGAACGCGTTACCCGCGCCCCGAAACTGTTTGCGCGCGCGGCGGTGGTGCTGGATTTTGGTGGTCTGGCCCAGCTGCCGGACCTGCCCACTGCCCAGGCGCTGATCAATGGCCTGCGCCAGGCCGGTGTGCTGCCGGTGGCGCTGGCCTATGGCACCAGCCAGACCGAGCAGTTGGCCGAGCAGCTCGGGCTGCCGTTGCTGGCCAAGTTCCGTGCCCAGTACGAACGTGACCAGGACACTGCAACACCGCCGGCGCCCGCCCGGCGAAGTGCCGCACCACCTGCCCCGGCACCCGCACCGGCACCGGCCGCACCCGCCGCCGGCAGCGGCGAGCTGGGCAAGATGCACCACACCACGGTGCGCTCGGGCCAGCAGCTGTATGCACACAACGGCGACCTGACCGTGCTGTCCGCGGTCGGCGCCGGGGCCGAAGTCATCTCCGATGGCAGCATCCACATCTACGGCACGCTGCGCGGGCGTGCCCTTGCTGGTGCGCAAGGCAATGAAAATGCGCGTATTTTCTGTCGTGAGTTCCACGCCGAACTGGTAGCCATTGCCGGCCGCTACAAGGTGCTGGATGACGTACCCAGCCAGCTGCGCGGCAAAGCCGTGCAAGTCTGGCTGGAGCAGGACCAGATCATGATTGCCGCTCTGGATTGAGCTGGCATCCACCCAACACACCAGGAGAAGTCCTTTGGCTGAAATCATCGTAGTCACCTCGGGCAAGGGTGGCGTCGGCAAGACCACCACCAGTGCCAGCCTCGCCTGCGGCCTGGCCCGGAAAGGCAAGAAAGTCGCCGTCATCGACTTCGACGTCGGCCTGCGCAACCTTGACCTGATCATGGGCTGCGAGCGCCGCGTGGTGTATGACTTTGTCAACGTGGTCAATGGCGAAGCCAGCCTCAAGCAGGCCCTGATCAAGGACAAGCGTTTTGACAACCTGTACGTACTGGCCGCCTCGCAGACCCGCGACAAGGATGCACTGCACCAGGAAGGTGTCGGCAAGGTCCTCAAGCAAATGGCTGACGACGGTTTTGACTACATCCTGTGCGACTCTCCGGCAGGCATCGAAAAAGGCGCATTCCTGGCGATGTACTTCGCTGACCGCGCGATTGTCGTGGTCAACCCGGAAGTTTCCTCGGTACGCGATTCGGACCGCATCATCGGCCTGCTCGATTCCAAGACCCTGCGCGCCGAAAGCGGCAAGGAGCTGGAAGCACGCCTGCTGCTGACCCGCTACAACCCGGCGCGGGTGGAAACCGGCGAGATGCTCTCCATCAACGACGTGGAGGAAGTGCTGGGCCTGAAATGCATCGGCGTGGTTCCCGAATCGCCGGATGTGCTCAATGCCTCCAACAAGGGCGAGCCGGTGATCCTGGATACCGAGTCCGTGGCTGGCCAGGCCTACGACGATGCCGTAGCGCGCATTCTCGGCGAGGACCGCCCGATGCGCTTCACCACCGTGGAGAAGAAGGGTTTCTTCAGCAAGCTTTTCGGAGGCTAAGGGCATGGGATTGCTGGACTTCCTGCACAAGAAGAAGAACACCGCCGAGACGGCGAAAAACCGTCTGCAGATCATCATCGCCCAGGAGCGCAGCAGCCGCGGCGGCCCGGATTACCTGCCGCTGATGCAGCGCGAACTGCTGGAGGTGATCAAGAAGTACGTCAATATCGATGCCGACGCGGTCAAGGTCGACCTGGTCCGCGATGGCGCCAATGACGTGCTCGACATCTCTGTCGCCCTGCCCGACGAAAAGTAAGCCTGGATCCCGGCGGCGACCTGCCGCCGGGGAGAAATGCCATGAATGACACCACCGCCGGCGATCCGGCCGCCAGCGTGCTGACCGTTGGCCAGATTGGCTTTGACGATGCCGCTACCCTGCTCGCCGGCTTCGGCCTGCGCCTGCACCGGGTAGCTGCCGGAGAAAAAATCCCGGGCAGTTTCTGGGGCGAACCGGAGGCGGGCATCATCGCCGGCAACGTCTACGTGCGCGATGACACCCCGGTGCACTCGATGCTGCACGAAGCCTGCCACCTGATCGTGCTGCCCGAGGAAAAACGCGCCCTGGTCGATACCGATGCCACCGACTCGGTCGCCGAGGAGGATGCCACCTGCTACCTGCAGATTGTGCTGGCAGAGCGCCTGGCCGGCGTTGGCAGCGCACGGCTGATGGCCGACATGGACGCCTGGGGCTATACCTACCGGCTGGGTTCGACCCGAGCCTGGTTTGAACAAGACGCCGAAGATGCGCGCGCCTGGCTGCTCGAACACGGCCTGCCGGTAGCCGGCTGAGCGGCGCCCCTTGCGGCCGGCCGCACAGCGGCCTAGCCTTCGGCGTTATCCATCCATTGGGGACGCCGTAGTGAACAACCGCCACCTGCTGCTGGCTGCAGCCATCAGCGCCAGCCTGCTTGTCCTGTCCGGCTGCAGCCAGAAGGACGCGCCCACCGCACCGGCCACCGCCAGCCAGGCTCCGGCCGAAAGCGCCGATGACTTCATCGCCCGGGTCAACGCCGAATACAAGGCCATGTATCCGGAGATGACGTCGGCGCAGTGGCTGGCCTCCACCTACATCAATGCCGATTCCGAACGCATTGCCGCCAAGAGCAACGAGCGCTGGATGACCGTGCTCAATGGCTGGATCGAGCAGGCCGGCCAGTATGACGGCCAGCCGATGAGTGCCGATACCGCCCGTGCCATTGCCCTGCTCAAGCTGATGACGGCCATGCCCGCCCCGCGCGACCCGGCCAAGGTGGCCGAACTGGCCGGCATCGCCGCCAAGCTGGAGGGCGACTACGGCGCCGGCACCTACTGCACCGGCGAGGGTGACAAGCAGGACTGCCGCCAGCTCGGCGCCCTGGAAAACGTCCTGGCCCGTTCACGCGACTACAACGCCCAGCTCGATGCCTGGAGCGGCTGGCACTCCACTGCCATCGCCTCGCGCGGCCGCTACCAGCGCTTTGTCGAGCTGGTCAACGAAGGTGCCCGGCAGATGGGCTACAACGATGCCGGCGCAATGTGGCGCAGTGGCTATGACATGCCCGCCGAGCAGGTGGTCAGCGAAACCGACCGGCTGTGGGAACAGGTCAAGCCACTGTATGAGCAGCTGCACTGCTACACCCGCAACAAGCTGGTCGCCGAATACGGGGCCGACAAGGGCCAGCTGGAAGGCGGCCTGATTCCGGCCCACCTGACCGGCAACATGTGGCAGCAGGACTGGTCCAACCTGTGGGATATCCTGCAGCCCTACGCCGGCGCAGGCTCGCTGGACATCACCGCGGCGCTGGAAAAGCAGCACCAGCAGAACCTGCGCAGCAGCCTGGGCAAGCTCACCGGCAATGCCAGTGTCGAGCAGCGGGCCGAAGCCATCCGCGCCGCCGAGCTCAAGACCGCCCAGGACATGACCCGCCAGGCCGAGCAGTTCTATACCGGCCTGGGCATGCCGGCCTTGCCGGAAAGCTATTGGAACAACACCCAGTTCATCAAACCGCTGGATCGCAACGTGGTCTGCCACGCCAGTGCGTGGGACATGAACATGGGCGGGGAGAACGGCACCAACCCGGATGTACGCACCAAGATGTGCATCACCCCGACCGAAGAAAACTTCACCACGATCTATCACGAACTGGGCCACATCTATTACGACCTGGCCTACAACCCGCAACCGCCGCTGTTCCAGGGCGGCGCCAACGATGGCTTCCATGAGGCCATCGGCGACACCATCGTGCTGGCGATGACGCCCAGGTACCTGAACTCGATCGGCCTGGTCGATGCCCAGGCCGAAAGCCACGATGCCACCATCAACGCCCAGATGCGCATGGCCCTGAGCGGGGTGTCCTTCCTGCCGTTTGGCCTGCTGATCGACCGTTGGCGCTGGGGCGTGTTCGACGGTTCGATCACCCCGGACAACTACAACAAGGCCTGGTGGGACCTGAAGGCACGCTACCAGGGCGTGGCCCCGGCCACCCCGCGTGGCGAGGAGTATTTCGACGCCGGTGCCAAGTACCACGTGCCGGGCAACACCCCGTACCTGCGCTACTTCCTGGCCCGCATCTACCAGTACCAGTTCTACAAGGGACTGTGCGATACCGCCGGCCATACCGGGCCGCTGCACGAGTGCAGCTTCTACGGCAACGCCGAAGCCGGGCAGAAGTTCTGGGCCATGCTGACCAAGGGCGCCAGCCAGCCGTGGCAGGCTACACTGAAGGAAGTCACCGGCAGCGAACAGCTCGATGCCGCGCCGATGCTGGCCTACTTTGCCCCGTTGCAGCAGTGGCTTGCCGAGCAGAATGCCGGCCAGACCTGCGGCTGGCAGGCCCCGGGCAGCAGCACTGCGGCGGCCGCACCGGCACAGCCGTAAACCACGACAGCGCTACCGGCCATCACCAGCCGGTGATGGCCTGCACAACCAGCAAGGGCGCCCTGCAGGCGCCCTTGCTGGTTTTCCACCGGTGGACAATCGCTGCAACCGGTCAAGGCCTGCTCAGTGCAGCTTGCGGCCCAGCCGCGCGATCAGGTCGTCCTTGAACTGCTCGAAGGTCTGCCCCATCGCCTGCGCTTCGGCGCGTGCGGCATCACGCAGGGCGTCGGAGTACACCAGCCGCACCGGCGTCCCCTGGCGCTCGTGCAGCTCGCCAGCGGCCATCACCATCGCCAGCACGTGGGCGGCACTGTCGCTCTCACCGGCAATCTTGCCATCCATCCCCAGCACCCACTGGCCGTCGCGACGGACGATACCGGCCAGCAGGTTGCGCTGCTGGTCACGCAGTTCGGCATGCGGCTCGGTCTTGCGCAAGGCCTGGGCACGACGGTCGGCGGCCTGGTTGGCGGCCCGCTCAGCCTGCTTTTTTTTCGCCTCGCGGCGGTTTTTCGAATCAGTGGACATCGCTTGTTTCCGCAGTCAGGGCTTCCCACCTCGACGGTGGGCAACGCGGCCTATTGTCCCTGATCCACCACCGGCTTGTCTGAGCGGGCGATGGCCCGCAATTCCAGCTGCCACAGGCAGCCACCGGCCGCAATGAAGCCCGCCGCCCCCAGGGCAAGATACAGTCCGTGCTGGCTGAGAACCGGCGACAGCACGCCGGCGACCACGGTATTGGTGACCAGCACGCTGAAAGCCTGCATCGACGAGGCCGAGCCCCGCTGACGCGGGTACATGTCCAGGATCCGCAAGGTCAGCACCGGGAAGATCAAGGCCGTGCCGAAGGCATGCAGGGTCAACCCAAGCACCGCCCACGGTACCTGCGGCACAGTGACCAGCAGGTTGTAGGCAACATTCCACAGCACCGACAACGCCAGCAGGGCAAAGCCGATGGCGATGGCACGCTCGCCGCTGATGCGCCCGGCGCTGCGCCCCGACACCCAGGCCCCCAGGCTCATGCCGGCAATGGTCGGCACGAACAGCCAGGCAAAGTCGCGCTCGCCCATGCCCAGCAGGTCAATGATCACTGCCGGCGCCGAGGCGATATACAAAAACAGACCGCCAAAGCTCAACGCACCAGCCCCGGCCAGACGCAGGAACCTGGGGTTGCGGGCGATCTGCCAGTAATCCCGGGCCAGTGCCACTGGCCTGAGCTCCAGCCGTGCCTGCGGCGGATGGGTTTCCGGCAACCACAGCATGGTCACCACCAGCAACACCGTGGAAAAGGCCACCAGGAACCAGAAGATCAGCGGCCAGTTGCCCCAACCCAGCAACCAGCCGCCGATGATGGGCGCTATTGCCGGAGCAATCGAGAAAATCATCGAGACCTGGCTCATCAAGCGCTGCGCTTCGTCGCCGGCATACAGATCACGGATCACCGCCCGGCCGATGATGTAGCCCACACCGGCTGACATGCCCTGCAGGGCCCGGAACACCAGCAAGGTGGTCATGTCGGTGGCCAGCGCACAGCCAATCGAGGCGCCGATGAACACCACCAGGCCACCAATGATGACCCGCTTGCGCCCCAGTGCGTCAGACAAGGCCCCATGGACCAGGCTCATTACCGCATAGGCCAACAGATAAACGCTGATGACTTGCTGCAGGGCCAGCTTGTCGACCGCGAACTGCTGGGCAATCCGCGGGAACGCCGGAAACACCGCATCAATGGCGAATGGGCCAAACATCGACAGACCAGCCACCAGCAGGGCGATGCGCCGGAATGAGACCGATGGTGCGGTGTGCATGACGCCTGCCTTGTAGCAATACGAGCGATGACGACGGGCCAGGACCGGCACCGTGACGGCAGATGACGATAATCAAAAACGCGCCCTGCTGCTGCCGCGCAAGTATGGTCCAACCGGGCATCGACAGCAGCCGTGCCTCGGCAAAAATCGCCACCGGTGCCCGACAGCCGACAGCCGACAGCCGACAGCCGACAGCGTGAATCATCATCTGGATCCCAGTGTGCCCAGCTGCGCCGCCGGTACCTGCCCGGGGTTGCGCAACAGCGATGGCCGACCGTCTGGTTGGACTGATTGCAAGGGATCGCGACCCGGATCGGACAAGACGCCCTGCCAGCCAGATGAGCTGTGGCGGCGCAGCAATGGCCTGGCAGGGAAGCGGATGGGCAATTCCCGGCACGGAGTCATCCATCCGGACGGATGGCCCGGCAACAATTCCAGGCAAACGGTGGCCCTTCGCACCGCACGCGGACCAGCAACGGCCCTGCCACTTTGCGTCACCGCCATGCCGGCGCTTGTCCGGCCGCCGGACGGGCAAAAAAATAACGGACGTATCAGCCAGGCCCCACCTTCGCTGATACGTCCGTCATTACCGTCTGTACCGTGGTGCGCGCCACCCCCATGTCGCACAGCCACAGCCCCCCTTGACGGCGTGAGCAATGAAACAAATCGCCCGGCCGCACGTCACTGTGCGCCACCGGGCGATAACACATCCTTGTTGGCGTCCTGCCCAGTCCTTTTGGAATCCCTCCCCAACCGGCATTTTCCACCGCATCCGGCAGTGAAGCGTGCCTGCCAAACCTTTTGATCAGCGCCGCGGCACCTGCCCAGCAGTCCTTGCTGGCGGCTGGTCTGCAGCACCAACCGTGATCGAATCCCGGTTGATCTCTACAGTCCGCAAACCAATTCCCCGTACCTGCGCCAGTTCCTCTGGGCTGCGGAACGGACCATTGGCTTGCCGATAGTCCACGATAGCCTGCGCCTTGGCGGCACCGACATTGACCAACACGCGATCCAGCGTGGCGGCGTCGGCACTGTTGATGTCGACCTTTTCCGTGGCCGACGCCCAACCTGCCAGAACCATGCTCAACACCAGCGACTTCCAGGTCACGGCGATCCATTTCATGGTTGCACTCCTTGTGTCTATGAGTTGGTAGACCGGCTCCTTGCCGGCAGCTATACCTTCCCTCGACACCGGTGGCCATCCTATCGTCAGTAGCGCGTTCAGGAAGCCAGCCGACTGCCCGACACAGGGTAGGAAATTTCCTACAGGGCACGGGCGTACAATGGCGCATTGCCAAACAATCATCCGGAGCAGCATCCATGGATAGCGCCAAGCTCGGCCAGTTCATCAATGACAAGTGGGACAACGAGATCGTCCCGCAGCTGATTGAATACATCGCCATTCCCAACAAGTCGCCGATGTTCGATGCCAACTGGGTCGAAAACGGTTACATGGCCCAGGCCGTGACCCTGATGGAAACCTGGGCACGCGCGCAGAAGATTCCCGGCCTGCAGGTGGAAGTGGTGCAGCTGGAAGGGCGTACCCCGCTGCTGCTGCTGGAAATCCCGGCCTCCGGGCCGGAAACCGGCGATGACACCGTGTTGCTGTACGGCCACCTGGACAAGCAGCCGGAAATGACCGGTTGGGATGCCGATCTCGGCCCGTGGAAGCCGGTGCTGCGCGGCGACAAGCTGTATGGCCGCGGTGGCGCCGATGACGGCTACGCGATGTACGGCTCGCTGGCGGCGATCCTGGCCCTGCACGAACAGGGCCTGCCGCATGCGCGCTGCGTGATCCTGATCGAAGCCTGCGAGGAATCGGGCTCCTATGACCTGCCGGCCTATGTCGACCACCTGGCCGAACGCATCGGCCAGCCGTCGCTGGTGGTCTGCCTGGACTCGGGCTGTGCCAACTACGAACAGCTGTGGTGCACCACCTCGCTGCGCGGCCTGACCGGCGGCAACTTCACCGTGAAGGTGCTGGAGGAAGGCGTGCATTCGGGCGATGCCTCCGGGGTGATCCCCTCCTCCTTCCGCCTGCTGCGCCAGCTGCTCTCGCGCATCGAGGACGAGAACACCGGCCGCATCCTGCTGGAGGGCCTGCACACCGAGATCCCGGCCGAGCGCATTGCCCAGGCACAGCGCGCGGCCGAGGTGGTCGATACCGCGATCTTCGAGAAATTCCCGATGGTCGACGGCCTGCGCCCGATGAGCGATGAGCTCGCCGAGCTGGTACTCAACCGTACCTGGCGCCCGGCGCTGTCGATCACCGGCATCGGTGGCATGCCGCCGCTGGAATCGGCCGGCAACGTGCTGCGCCCGGAGACCTCGGTCAAGCTGTCGCTGCGCCTGCCGCCGACCGCTGACGGCAAGGCCTGCGGTGAACTGCTGAAGGAAGCCCTGCTGCGTGACCCGCCCAATGGCGCCCAGGTCTCGCTGGAGCTGGAAAAGGCCTCCACCGGCTGGAATGCACCGGCGATGGCGCCGTGGCTGGAAGCGGCCATCGACCAGGCCTCGCAGACCTTCTTCAACAAGCCGGCGATGTACATGGGCGAAGGCGGCTCGATCCCGTTCATGGGCATGCTCGGCGAGAAGTTCCCCGGTGCACAGTTCATGATCACCGGCGTGCTCGGCCCGCACTCCAACGCGCATGGCCCCAACGAGTTCCTGCACATCCCGATGGGCAAGCGGGTCACCGCCTGCGTCTCGCACGTGCTGCTGCAGCACCATGCCGCCAGCCTGCGCGGGGAAACCAGCGGTTCGCCGGTACATGCCGACTCGGGCACCCGTCACGGTGGCCACGGCTGCTGCTGATCCACGCCTGAGCGCACACGACAAGGGCGGCCGGCAGGCCGCCCTTGTTGCATGCCCTCGCCTCTCGCCTTCGCCCACCCTTGCCGCTTACCCTGTTGCATCGGCAGCCGGTTGCTGCCCAGGTACTGCATGAATCGTCTTGATGACCCCCGCGCCACTGAACGCCTGTACTGGCTGCACGCGGTTACCGGCCAGCCGCAGACCGGGCTGGTTCGCGCCTCCACCGATGCCGGTTTCCGCAGCTACTGGCGTACCACCGGCCTGCTGCCCTCACGCATCGTGATGGACGCGCCGCCGGGGCTGGAGGATGTGCAGCGCTGGCTGCAGGTACGTGACCTGCTGCAGGCCAATGGCGTACGCGTGCCGCAGGTGCTGGCGCGCAACCTGGAGGCCGGTTTCCTGTTGCTGGAGGACCTTGGTGGTCCGACCCTGGCCCAGGTGATCAACGCCGACAATGCCGATGCCTGCTTCGATGCGGCCATCACCCAGCTGTTGCGGCTGCAGCAGCTGGCCCCGACCGATGCGCTGGGGCATTTTGGCCAGGCCCTGCTGCAGCGTGACGCCGGCCTGTTCGAAGAATGGTTCATCGGCAGGCACCTGGGACTGCAGCTGGACTGCGGCCAGGCCGAGCAGCTGGAGCTGGTGCAACGCCGGCTGATGGACAATGCCCTGGGTCAAACCCAGCTGCCGGTACACCGTGATTTCATGCCACGCAACCTGATGCCGGTCGCCGATGGCCCGGCCGTGCTGGATTTCCAGGACCTGGTGATCGGCCCGGTGGCCTACGACGTGGCCAGCCTGCTGCGCGATGCCTTCCTGAGCTGGCCCGAGGAACGGGTGGCGCAGTGGGTCGCCCACTACCACCAGCGTGCCTTGCAGGCCGGCATCGCGGTGCCACAATCGCTGGCCACCTTCGCCCGTGACGTGGATTTCATCGGCGTGCAGCGCCACCTGAAGATCCTGGGCATTTTCTGCCGGCTGCATTACCGCGATGGCAAATCACGCTATATCGCCGACCTGCCACGGTTCATCGGCTACCTGGATGCGGTGCTGCCGCGGCACCCGACATTGGTGCCCTTGGCACAGCTGTTTGCCGACACTCTCAAACCGGCGCTGGCTGCACGCGGTGCGGTGCCATGAAGGCACTGATCTTTGCCGCCGGCCTGGGCGAGCGGATGCGGCCGCTGACCAACCACACCCCGAAACCGCTGCTCGCGGTGGCCGGCAAGCCGCTGATCGCCTGGCATCTGGAAAGGCTGGCCGCGCTGGGCGTGGATGAGGTGGTGATCAACACCTCCTGGCTGGCCGGGTGTTTCGAGCCGGCCCTGGGCGATGGAAGTCACTGGGGCCTGCGCCTGCATTACCGCTACGAAGGCAACACCCCGCTGGAAACCGGTGGCGGCATGCACAATGCCCTGCCCCTGCTCGGCGAGGCGCCCTTCATCGCCCTCAATGGCGATATCTGGTGCGATTTTGACCTGGCCCGGTTGCCGCGCCAGCCCCACGGCCTGGCGCATCTGGTGCTGGTGGACAACCCCACCCATCACCCGGCCGGCGATTTCCGCCTGGACAGCGAGGGTCTGGTGCACGATGAGCCGGCGCTGACCTTCTCCGGAATCGGCGTGTATCGCCCCGAGTTCCTGCACGGCTGGCAGCAGGTGATCGGAGCGGCACCGGGCAGCGAATTGACGCCGCCCCGTTTCAAGCTTGCCCCGCTGTTGCGCGCGGCCATGCATCAGCGCCGGATCAGTGGCATCCACCATCACGGCCGCTGGACCGACGTCGGCACGCCACAACGCCTGGCCGAGCTGGACCAGCAGTTACGCGAGGCACAGGCCGGCTAGAACCGGTGGCAGGCAGGGCTAGCCGTTGCCTTCGGCCTCGCCGAGCACATTGCGCAGGAACGGCACGGTCAACCGCCGTTTGGCCGCCAGCGATTCGCGGTCCAGCCGGTCCAGCACACTGACCAGCGAGCCCAGATCGCGCCCGGTACGGGTCAACAGCCATTCCAGCGCGGGACCATCCAGGGCCAGGCCACGGCGCTGCGCACGCGCCTTGAGCACCTCGGCACGTCCGGCTTCGGTGAGCGGCTGCAGGCTGATCCGGCCGCATTGGCCCAGCCGCGAGCGCAGGTCCGGCAACACCAGACCCAGGCCTTCGGGCAGCATCCGGCCGGTATACAGCAGGGCATGTCCGGCGGCCCGTACGCGGTTGTGGAAGTCAAACAGGGCGATCTCATCGTCACGGTTGCCGGCGACCAGGTCCAGGCCATCTAGGGCGATCAGATCGTGCTGCTCCAGCCCTTCCAGTGCTTCGCCAACGCGGCCACGCGCAGCGCCCAGCGGCAGATAGATCGCCCGTCGTCCGGCCTGTTCGGCGGCCGCACACACTGCCAGCGCCAGATGGGTTTTCCCGGTGCCGGCAGTGCCGCTGATGTACAGCCAATCCTCCACCGCCCCTACCGCCAGGGCACGCAACTGGGCCAGCGCCGCCGGTGGCGCGCCAAGGTAGGTCTGCAGACGCTGGTCCGGCGGATAACGCAGACTCAGCGGCAATTGCGGGGTATTCACGACTTCTTCGGTTCCTCGGTCACCACTGGCGTGAGCGGGTCCGGAGGATCGCCCACGCCTGCCGGCACGATGATTGCGCTGTGCCCGGCATACAGCTCACTGCTGCGGTAACGCTCCTGCGCATAGCGCAGCAGTACATTGGCCACCGCCGCCACCGGCAGTGCCAGCAGCATGCCCAGAAAACCGAACAGCTGGCCGCCGGCCATCACCGCAAAGATCACCGCCACCGGATGCAGGCCGATCTTGTCGCCGACGATGCGCGGGGTCAGCACATAGCTTTCCAGCAACTGCCCGACGGTGAATACCACCGCCACCCCGGCCAGCAGCTTGATGTCCACCCCCTGGGCCTGCACCAGCGCCGCCAGTACGGCCAGGATCACCCCGGTGGTGGCGCCCAGATACGGGATGAAGCTGATCAATCCGGCCACCATGCCGATCAGCAGCCCCAGGTTCAGACCGATCAGGGCCATGCCGCTGGCATAAATCGCGCCCAGTGCCAGCATCACCACGAACTGGCCACGCATGAACGCACCGAGCACCTCGTTGGACTCGCTGGCCAGCTTGCTCACCGTGCCGATATGGTCACGCGGGATCAAGGCCGCCACGCGCTCGACCATCCGGTCCCAGTCACGCAGGAAGTAATAGGTCACGATCGGCGTCAGCAGCAGGTTGACTACAAAGGTGACCACCGCAAAGCTGGAACGGCCGAGGTAGCCAAACACGGTGGCTGCCGCACCACCGGCCGCCTGCCAGTGGCTGCGCACCCAGTCAATGATCCGCTGCGGGTCCATCCATTCGGCTGCGGTGAAGCCCAGACGCTTCTCCAGCGCCGGAATTGCCCCTTCCAGCAGCCACTGCTGCATCGCCGGCAGCGCACCGACCAGGGTCGTGACCTGGCTCTGCAGCATCGGCACCAGGATCAGCAACGCCAGGGTGATCAGTACGATCATCAGCGCAAACACCAGCAGCACGGCGGTGTTGCGCGAACGTCCGGCCGCTTCCAGCCGGTCCACCAGTGGATCGCCCAGCCAGGCCAGCATCAGCGAGGCGACAAACGGGGTCAGGATCGGCGCCAGCAACCAGATCACCCAGACCAGCGCCAACGACAGGGCACCGCGCTTGATATGGCGCAGGAAACGGGCAATTTCCTCCAGCGGGGCAACCTGGTTCATTTGACCCGGTACTCCGCCGCGCCGCTGGCCACGGTCGCAGGCACTCCATCAGCAGTCTGTCCGACCATGGGGGTGGCCGATACCGGTACCAGTGCCGCATCGGCTCCGAGCAGGCGGTTGAAACCGGCCAGGCCGGTCATCAGCTCCAGATCCAGCTCCAGGCGGTCCCCCGTGGCACGCAGCGGACGGATCGACTTGAGCATCGGGTGGGCCTGCAGGCTGGCCGATACCCGCAGCCAGTCATCGGCACTGTTCAAACCGTGGACGATGATCCGGTGTACCCCCGGCGAACCGCTGGGCAGCGCCTTGGCATAGCGCCGCACCAGCGCATCGGCGGCACCGTCGGCACCATTGGCCATGGCACGGCGGGCATCGGTCTCCCGGGCACTCCAGCGGTCCAGAACCCGGCCGTTATCGACAAACACCCAATCGGCGACCCAGCCACCACCGTTGCCGCGGTACAGCTTGCCGACGAGCTGCATCGGCGGTGCATAGCGCGCCGAAGCGCGGGCGATGGCCGCCGTATCCTGACGCCAGATCGCACCGACCAGGGCCTGTTCGGCGGCACCGCCGGCGGGCAGGCCGAGGCGATAGCCGCGTTCGATGGCCTTGTCCAGCAGCGGACGGGCGGCATTGGACTGCTGCACGCTGACCAGGCGCGGGCCGCTGCCATCATCGATGGCCAGCCACAGCACCGGCTTGGGCCGTGGCTGCGCCCATACCGGCAGCCCCAGCGCCGAGGCCAGGCCTTCGACCTGTTCGGCATCGAAACGGGCGACCAGCATCATCCGGTAGCTCGGCGCACCGCTGGCCGAGGTGCCACGGTCCTGGCGGTAATCGTAGGAACGGACATAGCTGCCGGCGTCGCGCAGCATCTGCGCCACCCCCGGGCGCGAGGTGACCTGACGATCACCGGACATCTTGGCCAGCACCTGGGCCAGGGCACGGGCCAACGCCCCGCTGCGGTCACTGTCGGCCTGGCTGTTGACCGGCACTTCGGCCTCGTAGACGCCCTGCGCCGTGGCCACATCGCCCTCGGTACGCATGCCCGACTGAGCCATGGCCTGCGTGCTGCCGATGCTCAACACTGCTGTCAACACGAACGCCAGGATAGGTCGCATCATCAATTCCGCTTCATTCTTGGGCCGATAACGGACAATTGTGGCCGAAGGCGGCCAGCTCGCCAATGCGGCCTGCTAAAATTGGCCCATTGTTCCTCACCGTGTGGCCGCCGTGACCAGTCCGACTCCAAGCAACTCTCCCCTCACCTACCGTGATGCTGGTGTCGACATCGACGCCGGCAATCAACTGGTGGAGCGCATCAAACCGCTGGTCAAGCGCAGCTTCCGTCCGGAAGTGATGGGCGGGCTGGGCGCTGCCTCTTAGACCCATCTGACGCTGCCGACGATCGGCAGGTTGTAAGTCTCGGTGTTGGCCGTAACAA
>NZ_LDJH01000058.1 GCF_001431525.1 Stenotrophomonas koreensis | reverse complement strand
GTTCAACCCAGGGCCATTCACCTCTGGCCGAACAGCTGCCTGCGCTCCTCCTCGCTCAGCGGCTTGCCGGCGTCCGGGTTGACCGTCGGGCCGAGCGCGTAGGCGCGCTGCGTGGCCGGGCGCATGGCGATGGCCTGGTGCCAGCGGTGCAGGTGCGGGAAGGCGTCGAAGTCGGCCGGGAGCTTGCTGTAGGCGCCGATCCACGGGTAGCTGGCCATGTCGGCGATGCCATACTCGTCGCCGCCCAGGTACGCCGATCCGGACAGGCGCTTGTCCATCACCCGGTGCAGGCGCCGCACCTCGCTGTCGTAGCGTTCGATGGCGTAGGCGATGCGCTCGGGCGCATAGACGTTGAAGTGGCCCATCTGCCCGCTCATCGGCCCGAGCCCACCCATCTGCCAGAACAACCATTCCAGCGCGGTGGCGCGGCCGCGCAGGTCGGTCGGCAGGAAGCGTCCGGTCTTGCCGGCCAGGTACTGCAGGATCGCGCCGGATTCGAACACGCTCAGCGGCGCCCCGCCATCGGCCGGGGCATGGTCGACGATGGCCGGGATCTTGTTGTTGGGCGCGATGGCCAGGAACTCGGGCTGGAACTGGTCACCGCTGCCGATGTTGACCGGCTTGATGCGGTAGTCCAGCCCGGCC
>NZ_LDJH01000057.1 GCF_001431525.1 Stenotrophomonas koreensis | reverse complement strand
GTCTCGTGGGCTCGGCGACGATGCTGATCGAGGGCTTCGAGCTGGCCGGCGGCAACGGCCGTTTCCAAGGCCTGCGCCCGGAGCAGGTGGCGTTGGCGTTGCCATCGGGCCTGCGCGCGGCCGGCAGCGGCCATGCCGCGCCGGCCGACATCAACCGCGCCTTCGACTGCCTGACCAGGGCGGTCGGTTGCGACGAGGTGAAGCCGGCCCGGCCGTACCCGGATTTCCGCGGGGTGATGACCTGGTCGATCAACAGCGACGTCGCCGACGGCCGCGCCTTCTCCGCCCCGGTGGGCGAACACCTGCGCGCGGCGCGCTGAGCGCGAGGGTTCCGCCCGTGCCGGCCAGCGGCCATCATGCTCGGCCCCGGATAGGATGGACGTTGGATGGCGCGCAGACATTGGGTGATGGCGGCGGCAGGGCTGACCGCCGCCGCGTTGGCGGCCAGCTTCCTGTGGCAACCGAAGCCGCCGCGGCGGCCGGAGCCGGCGGCGACGCCGCTGGGCTGGCGCGCGCAGGTCGAACTGCTGGGCGGCGATGGCGTCGCCGGCGATGCCGTCGGCCCCGGCCCGCGCAGCCGCTTCAGCGATCCCTGGGGCGTGGCGCTGGATGCCGGCGGCACGCTCTACGTCGCCGATGCCGGCGACAACAACCGCATCCTGCGGCGCTGGCTGGATGGTGATTTCCGCCTGCTGGCCGGCGGCCGCGAAGGCTTCGCCGATGGCCTCGGTGGCGCGGCGGCGTTCAACACGCCGTCCGGCAT
>NZ_LDJH01000056.1 GCF_001431525.1 Stenotrophomonas koreensis | reverse complement strand
TGGTTGGGAGGATGGGGTAGATGCGCACCTTGGTGCACGATGGGGCTTTTACCGGGAAGGCCCCATCGCGCACCAAGGTGCGCTCCTACGGGGTATCAGGCCGGCTGCTTTTCCAGCGACAGCAGCAGCTTCCACTGCGCGGCGGTCACCGGGAACACCGACAGCCGGCTGCCGCGCGCGGTCAGCGCGAAGCCTTCGCCCAGCTTGTCGGTGTGCTGCTTGATCTCCTCCAGCGGGATCACCTGCGCCAGCTTGCGCTCGAACGCCACGTCCACCAGATACCAGCGCGGCTGCTCGCGGGTGGCCTTGGGGTCGAAGTAGGGCGTCTTCGGGTCGAACTGGGTGTCGTCCGGATAGGCTTCGCTGGCCACGGTGGCGGTGCCGACGATGCCCGGCACCTTGGTGTTGGAGTGGTAGAACAGGATGCCGTCGCCGACCTTCATGCCGTCGCGCATGAAATTGCGCGCCTGGTAGTTGCGCACGCCGTTCCAC
>NZ_LDJH01000055.1 GCF_001431525.1 Stenotrophomonas koreensis | reverse complement strand
ATCACCTGCTTCGCGGCTGACGCCGCTCCTACAAAAATGCTTTTCGCACTTGCAGCGGTCGCAGCACGATGCTCTGATCGCTGCCTATGACCGATCCACAACTGCAGCGGTTGCTCGACACCTTATGGCGCATGGAATCGCCACGCCTGGTCGCGCGCCTTGCGCGCATGCTGGGTGACCTCGACAGTGCCGAGGAGTTGGCTCAGGACGCATTGGTAGCGGCGTTGGAGCATTGGCCGGAGCAAGGCATCCCCGACAACCCTGCCGCCTGGCTGATGGCCACCGCGCAACGGCGTGCCATTGATCGCCTGCGGCAACGGCACCTGCATGCACAGCGGCAGGCACAGGTCATCGACGAACAACAGGACTACGCCATGGGTGCGGACCAGTCCGAGCATCTGGATGACATCGGCGATGACCTGCTGCGGCTGGTATTCGTCGCCTGCCACCCGGCGTTGGCCGCCGATGCGGGGGTCGCATTGACCCTGCGCCTGCTGTGCGGCCTGAGCACGCACGAAATCGCC
>NZ_LDJH01000054.1 GCF_001431525.1 Stenotrophomonas koreensis | reverse complement strand
AGGCCGGCAACCTGGTCGACCGCATCCTGCTGGGCCGCAACACCACCGGCCTGGACGCGCTGAAGTGGATGGACCCGCGTGCGGTGGCCGATCTGGTGCGCAACGAGCATCCGCAGATCATCGCCATCGTGATGAGGCACCTGGAGCCGGACCAGGCCGCCCAGGCCCTGAAGCTGCTGCCCGAGCGCACCCGCGTGGACGTGGTCCTGCGCATCGCCACCCTGGACGGCATTCCGCCCAATGCGCTCAACGAGCTCAACGAGATCATGGAGCGCCAGTTCGCCGGCAACCAGAACCTGAAGTCCTTCAATGTCGGCGGCGTGCAGAGCGCGGCCAACATCCTCAACTACATGGATGGCGGCCAGGACCAGGTGATCCTCAAGCAGTATCGGCGACATCGCTAATCCGCTGGGTATCCGTATCCAGGACCTGATGTTCGTGTTCGACGACCTGGTGGACCTGGACGACCGCGAGATGCAGCTGGTGTTGCGCGAGGTCTCCGGCGAGCGTCTGGGCCTGGCCCTGCGCGGGGCCGACAACAAGGTCAAGGAAAAGATCACCCGCAACATGTCCTCGCGTGCGGCCGAAATCCTGCTCGAGGACATGGAAGCGCGTGGCCCGGTGCGCCTGTCGGATGTGGAAACCGCCCATCGCGAGATCCTGGCCATCGTCAAGCGCATGGCCGACGAAGGCACCATCAGCCTGGGTGGCGCCGGTGAGGAC
>NZ_LDJH01000053.1 GCF_001431525.1 Stenotrophomonas koreensis | reverse complement strand
CATTGCGGCCGCGCCGGGCTTCCCGATGCCTCCATCCTGCTCAAGGACTCATTGATGAAAGCTGCTTCTGTTCTGCTCGTCCCGCTGTTGCTGCTCAGCGCCTGTGGCCGCGACCCAGCGCCGACCCCGGCAAGCGGGCAACCCGCACCGGCAGGCACCCCGGCCGCCGAGGCCGTCCCGGCCGACAGCAACGCTGCTGCCCCGGCTGCCGGGAAGCAGGGTTTCGACCTCCAGACCCTAGCGGTCAGCGACGTGCCGCTGGGCGCCTTCCCCTACCTGCAGCTGCCCAGCGGCACGTCGCTGACCGCTAGGGTCTGGAGGTCGAAACCCTGCTTCCCGGCAGCCGGGGCAGCAGCGTTGCTGTCGGCCGGGACGGCCTCGGCGGCCGGGGTGCCTGCCGGTGCGGGTTGCCCGCTTGCCGGGGTCGGCGCTGGGTCGCGGCCACAGGCGCTGAGCAGCAACAGCGGGACGAGCAGAACAGAAGCCGCTTTCATCAATGAGTCCTTGGGCAGGATGGAGGCATCGGGAAGGCCGGCGGGGCCGCAATGCT
>NZ_LDJH01000052.1 GCF_001431525.1 Stenotrophomonas koreensis | reverse complement strand
ACTGACAGGAGAAATGGAATGCGCAAGTTCACGCGTGTCCTGCCGCTGCTGCCGCTATTCGGACTGCTGGGCTGCACCCCGGAGCCGGATGCCGGCAAGGCCGCGGCTGCCAGCCAGCGTCTGTATGGCCAGATCGCCTTCAGCCCCTGCACGCTGACCGCGGCGCAGGAAGCCGCCAATGTGGAGACAGCTGTGTGGCCGCTGGACGGTGCCGGAGGACCGCAGCCAGCCGCAGGGGCGGCAGCTCGATCTGCATATCGCCTGGCTGCCACCCAAGGACAACCAGGTGGGCCGTCCGGACCCGGTGTTCTTCCTTGCCGGTGGTCCCGGCCAGGCCGCCACCGAAGTGGCCAGCGTGGTCAAGGGCGCGCTGGCCGAAGTGCTCAAGACCCGCGATGTGATCTTCATCGACCAGCGCGGTACCGGCCGCTCCAACCCGTTGACCTGCGTCGATGCCCAGGGCCAGCCGCTGGCGCCGGCCAGTGATGCCACGGTCGATGTGGCGGCGGTGCGCGACTATGCGCGTGCCTGCCTGCAGGGGCTGGAGCAGCGTGCCGACCCGCGTTTCTACACCACCAGCGAGGCCATCGATGACCTGGACGCGGTGCGCCAGGCCCTTGGTGTGGAGCAGGTCAACCTGATCGGTGCCTCCTACGGCACCCGGGTGGCGCAGCAGTATGCCGCGCGTTACCGACAGCACACCCGTGCCATCGTGCTGGA
>NZ_LDJH01000051.1 GCF_001431525.1 Stenotrophomonas koreensis | reverse complement strand
CGCCCAGCGCGTCCACGTGCGGGGTATGCGAGTCGGTGCCGACGCAGGTATCCGGGTAGGCCACGCCGTCGGTAACGCCGATCACCGGGCTCATCTTCTCCAGGTTGATCTGGTGCATGATCCCGTTGCCCGGCGGGATCACATCGACGTTCTCGAAGGCCAGCTTGGTCCAGTCGATGAAGTGGAAGCGGTCGGCATTGCGCCGGTCCTCGATCGCCCGGTTCTTGGCAAACGCCTGCGGGTCATAGCCGCCGCATTCCACCGCCAGCGAGTGGTCCACGATCAGCTGCACCGGCATCACCGGGTTGACCTTGGCCGGGTCGCCGCCGGCTTCGGCAATGGCATCACGCAGGCCGGCCAGGTCCACCAGCGCGGTCTGGCCGAGGATGTCATGGCAGACCACCCGCGCCGGGAACCACGGAAAATCGCGCTCGCGCTTGACCTCGATCAGCTGGCGCAGGCAGTCATCGATGATCGCCGGCTCGGCCCGGCGCACGATGTTTTACGCGTGCACGCGCGCGGTGCTGGCCCTTATCCCAATCTGACGCTGCCGACGAATCGGCGGTTGGCAAGAT
>NZ_LDJH01000050.1 GCF_001431525.1 Stenotrophomonas koreensis | reverse complement strand
AGATGTGTATAAGGTACAGCACATAGCTGCTGGCAAAGCCCACGCTGGTGTTCCACACCAGCTCCGGGCTCAGCTGCACTTCCAGGTTGCTGTAGGCCGAGGCCTTCTCCGACTTGTCGCGCAACAGCATGTAGTCGTAGATGCCGAAGGCCGTGTCCGGGCCGCCATCCTGGGTGCCGGTGTCGTTGTTGGAAATGGTGGTGTAGCTGTCGCGCGGGATGTGGCGCACCTGGCCATCCACCAGCTGGTACCAGTCACCGTTGATCGCATTGGTTCCGCACGGGGCCTTGCCCTCGAACATGCACCAGGTCGGGTACGGGGAGCGGTAGAACTGGTGGAAGTCGATGATGATGTTGTCCGGGATGCCATCCTCCGGACCGGTGTTGGCCGGGTTGACCTGGTAGACGTAGCGCTTGTTGTAGCGGTCCAGCAACGGGATGTCGTCGGTGAACACGTAGTTGGCACCGAACACCAGGTGGGCGCGGTCATCCAGGAAATCAAACCCCGTGGCGAACGAGGCCTGGGTCTGGCGGGCGTCGCCCTCCTCGGCCATGCCGGTGGTGATGGACGCACTGCTGCCGTCCATGCGCTTTTTCATCACCACGTTCACTGCACCGGTGACCGCATCGGCACCGTAGATGGCCGAAGCGC
>NZ_LDJH01000005.1 GCF_001431525.1 Stenotrophomonas koreensis | reverse complement strand
CGGGACAGGCGTTGTCGATGCAGCCCTTTGTCACCGACCTGAGCGCGCAGGACATGCGTGATATCGGCGCCTGGTATGCCAGCCAGAAAGCCAGTGCCGGGCTCGCCGATGACACCCCGATCAGCGAAGGCCCACTGGCCGGGCAGCCGTTCTATGCGATCGGCCAGCAGCTGTACCGCGGTGGCGATGCCCAGCGCGGCATCCCGGCCTGCATTGCCTGCCACGGCCCCACCGGCGCCGGCAACCCCGGCCCCGGCTGGCCCCACATTGCCGGCCAGCACGCCAGCTACATCAGCCAGCGCCTGCAGCAGTACCGCAGTGGCGAGCACACCCTGCAGCAGGCGGCCAACTTCCAGATCATGCAGCAGGTCAGCCAGCAGCTGACCGACAGCGAGATCCAGTCGCTGGCCAGCTACCTGCAGGGCCTGCACCCGGCGCGCAATGACATCGCGGTGGCGTCGGCGCCCTGATCGGTTTAGCGTTTGCGTTGCCCAGCGACGCCGGCCCGGGGCCGGCGTCGCTCTTTATCCCCTGGAGAAACAATGAAAGCCGTTGCCCGTCTGTTGTTGGCCTGTGCCGCCCTGGTCAGCGCCACAGTATTTGCTGCCCCGAGCCCATCCCCCGCCCTGCAGGAAGGCGTGCACTACGAGCGCACGGCAGTGGGGCCGTATGCCCCGCAGGCGGGCAAGGTCGAAGTGGTGGAAGTATTCGGCTACACCTGCGGCCACTGCGCACGTTTTGAAAACGTGCTGCACCCCTGGGTGCAGCGCCTGCCGGCGGACGTGACCTTCACCCCGGTACCGGCCGCCTTCGGTGGTTACTGGGATCCCTGGGCCCGTGCCTATCTGGCCGCCAGGCAGCTGGGCGTGGACAAGGCCAGCCACCAGGCGGTGTTCAATGCGATCCATGTCAGCCGCAGCCTGCCGGCTTCGGGCATCACACCATCGGCATTGGCCGGTTTCTACCAGGCCTACGGGGTCAAGCCGACGGTGTTCGAGGCCGCGTTGCGCAGTGAAAAGACCGAGCAGGAACTGCAGCGTGCACGCCAGTACGCCATCAATGCACAGGTCACCGGTACGCCGACACTGATCGTCAATGGCAAGTACCGGGTGCTGGGTGACAGCTTCGAGCAGATGCTGCGCAATGCCGATGCCCTGATCGCCCGTGAGCGCCGCAGCAGCCACTGACTGCCACACCGACGCCAGCCGACGCATAATGCAGCTCTGTTGGCTTTGCCCCCCATTTCGATACGCACGCTGGAGAGTTGTTCGATGAAGATGCGCTTTGCCCTGATGCTGACCGCCCTGTTGCCGTTGATGGTGGCCTGCAAGGCCCAGGACGGCTCGGCCGATGTGGCCCCGGCCACCGAACCGGCAACCGCCACCCAGGCGCCGGCTACGACCACCGAACCGCAGGCGGCCACCCCGGCCGAGGCCGGACAAGCCGCCGGCAGCGACGCGGCAACCAGCCCGGAAGCGACCCCGGCAGCGGCCGCGCCGCGCGCCCCGCAGGGCCCGGCCCCGGTCGAAGGTGAGGACTACCTGACCATCACCGGTGGCGTGCCGTTCTCGCCGGTCGCCGGCAAGGTGGAAGTGGTCGAGATCTTCGGCTACACCTGCCCGGCCTGCTTCCGCTTCCAGGCAATCCTGGCCCCGTGGAAGGCCCGCCTGCCGGCCGATGTCAATTTCATCTACATGCCGGGTGCCTTCGGTGGCCCGGGTGATGAATTTGCCCGCGGCTTCTACGCCTCGCAGACCCTGGGCGTGTTCGACAAGGTGCACGAGCCGATGTATGCCGCCGTGCATGTCGAGCGCAAGCTGCGCGGCCAGAGCGCCGATGACATCGCCGCGGTCTACGCCGGCTTTGGCGTGGATGCGACCCAGATGAAGAACGCGATGGCCAGCTTCGGTGTCAACGCCCAGGTCGCCCGCGCCCGCCAGTTCGCCCAGCGCAGCCAGATCACCGGCACCCCGTCGCTGGTGGTGCACGGCAAGTACCTGGTCAAGGGCAAGAGCTTTGAGGACATGCTGCGCATCACCGACCACCTGATCGCACGCGAACGCGCTGCACTGGGCGGCTGAGCAAAGCCGGCAATGACGTCGTCCCGCACCACCGATACGCGTCGCCTGCGCGTGCTCACCGCCAATATCCAGGCCGGCTCGAGCACGCGCAGCTACAGTGATTACGTGACCCGCAGCTGGTCCCACGCGCTGCCGGTGGGGGGCAAACGGGAAAGTCTGGACGCGATCGCCAGGATGGTTGCCGGGCATGACATCGTCGGCCTCAACGAGGCCGATCCCGGCTCATTGCGTTCGGGCTTCACCAACCAGACCCATTACCTGGCCCAGCGCGCCGGCTTCAATTACTGGAGCCACCAGCCCAACCGCAAGGTCGCCGGGGTGGCCTCCAGTGCCAATGGCCTGCTCAGTCGGCTGCAGCCGGTGGAAGTGCAGGACCACGTATTGCCTGGCCGGCTGGGCGGACGGGGCCTGCTGCTGGCACGCTTTGGCGACGGTGAGCAGGGCCTGACCGTGGCCGTGGCGCATCTGTCGCTGGGCGCCGGCTCACGCCTTGCCCAGCTGGATTTCATCGCCGAGGTGCTCTCCGACCACCCCAACTCGGTACTGATGGGCGATTTCAACTGCGACGCTGACCGTCCGGAAATGCAGAGCCTGTACCGCAGGACCCGGCTGCAGCCGCCGGGCTGCCTGGTTCCCAGCTTTCCGAGCTGGGGGCCGACCCGGCAGATCGACCATATCCTGGTCAGCGACAGCCTGAAAATCGTGCAGACCCAATCGGTGCAGGCCGCCTATTCGGACCACCTTGCGGTGGCGATGGAACTGGATGTGCCACGCACCATGCTGGGTTGAATGCCGGGTTGAACCCGGCGTCCAACCCGGCGTATCGACAGCGATCCAGCCAGTCCGGAGCATGGGCGCGCAGCGGCGCTGATCCGCGCAGTGGGCGCCACGTTCACCAGCGATGGTTATTCTGGCAGGCATGAAGAATGCCCTTGTCCTGTTGTTGCTCGGCGCGCTGCCCATGCTGGCCAGCGCACAATCCACCCTCAGCGTTGACCAGGCCACACGTGACGCCCTGCAGGCGGCCGAACGCGGCCAGGTGACCCCGGCCCTGCCGGCCAGCCACCCGCTGTTTGCGTGGATGGAAATGGCCGCGCTGCGCCAGCGCATCGACAGCCTGACCCCGGCCAGCGTGCAGTCGTTCCTGCGCCGCAATGCCGGCAGCCCTGCCGGCGAGACATTCCGCGATGCCTGGCTGGCACAGCTGGCCAAGCGTGGCGACTGGAACGGTTTTCTGCAGGCCTGGCAGCCGCGCCAGGACAATGCGCTGCGCTGCGCGTATTGGCAGGCCCTGGCCGCTACCGGCCAGCAGGCCGAGCCGTGGCAACAGCAGGCCCTGCAGCTGTGGCGCCACAGCGGCACCTCGTTGCCGGCTCAATGCGACCCGGTATTCGAACAACTCGACAAAACCGGCGGCATCAGCGATGAACTGCGCTGGGCGCGCTTTGATGCGGCACTGGCCGCCGGCCAGCCGGCGGTCATGCGCCGCGCCGTGCGTGGCCTGCCGGCCGAGCAGCTGGCCCTGGCCAACCGCTATGCCAGCTATGTCCAGGCCGCCGATGCCAGTGCCAGCCAATGGCCCAAAACCCCACGCAGCCGTGCCGTGGCCACTGCCGGTTTGAGCGCGCTGGCACGCAGCAACCCGGATGCGGCGCAGGCGCTGCTGCCGGCCCTGACCACGGCCCTGCAGCTGGATGCGCACCAGCAGGGCCAGGTGAAGTACCAGATCGCGCTGTGGACCGTGGCCTCCTACCTGCCCGACAGTGCCCAGCGCCTGGCCGCGGTGCCCGCAGCGGCCTGGGATGAGCGCCTGCATGAGTGGCAGGTGCGCGAGGCGATGGCCCGCAGCGACTGGCCCGGCGCGCTGGCGGCGCTGCAGGCAATGCCGGCAACACAGCGCGAGGATGCCCGCTGGCAATGGTTTACCGCGCGCATGCTGGAAAAAACCGGCAGGCAGAGCGCCGCCCAGGTATGGCTGCAGCGCGCGGCACGTTCGCCCAGCTTCCACGGCTATCTGGCCGCTGACCGCTTGAACCGGCCCTATGCCCTGTGTCCGCTGGAGCTGGATGCCGACAGCGCCGTACGCACCGAAGTGGCCGGCAACCTGGCCCTGCAGCGTGCGTTGATGCTGCATCAACTCGACCGTCCGGGCTGGGCTGCACGCGAATGGGCCCATGCCCTGGCCGGGTTCAACGATACCCAGCGCCAGCATGCCGTTGCCCTGGCCAGTGGCGTGGGCTGGTACGACCGTGCCGTGTTCGCGCTGAAGGGCGAGCAGGAAATGCGCCTGTACAGCCTGCGCTTTCCCTTGCATCACGATGCCGACATCCGTCGCCATGCGGCCGCCAACGAGCTGGATCCGGCCTGGGTCGCAGCAGAAATCCGTGCCGAAAGCACCTTCAACCCCAAGGCGCGCTCGCCAGCCAATGCCCTGGGCCTGATGCAGGTGATTCCGAGCACCGGGCAGGCGGTGGCCAACCGGCTGGGGCTGGACGGTTACCGTGGCGCCGAGAGCCTGTATGACCCGGAGACCAACATCACCATCGGCACCGCCTACCTGCGCGAACTGAAACAGAAGTACGACAACAAGCCGTATGTGGTGCTGGCTGCCTACAACGCCGGCCCGACCCCCACCGCGCGCTGGCTGGCCCAGCGCGGCGATTTTGACCCGGATATCTGGATCGAGACCATCAGCTACAAGGAAACCCGCGATTACGTCGCCCGCGTGCTGGCCTTCAGCGTGATCTACGACTGGCGTTTGAACGGCAAGGCCGTCCCGCTGGCTGACCGCATGCAAGGCCGGCTGGGCCAGCCCAGCCGCCGGTTTGCCTGCCCTGCAGCCGGCTGAGGCTCTTACGTTGGCTGTATAGGATCCCGGCATTGGCCGTTGCGTCGGGCAGCGGCATCTGATGAAGGGTCATCCCCATGCAGCCATTGCACACCCGTCTCACCCTGGCCCTGTTGCTGGCACTGGCCGGCCACAGCCAGGCCGCCACCGAACCGGGCACGGCCACCGACCCGGCCAGCACCGGCACCTGCCAGCAAGCTGCCGCCACCGACGAAGACCGCCAGCCGGTGGCCTGCAGCGAGCAGGTCGGCAGCACGACCGTGGTCGCCCCGCTGGCCGCGTTGATGACCGGCGTGCAGCCGCTGGCGCTGGGGGTCAATACCTTTCCGGCCTCGGGCGATGTCGGCATCGGCACCGACGCACCGCAAAAGACCCTGCACCTGGTCAACAACAACACCCCGACCATCCGCTTCGAGCAGGTCGCCGGCGCTTTCATCCCCTACACCTGGGACATGGGGGCCAATGAAACCAACTTCTTCATCCGTGACCAGACTGGCAGTGATCAGCTGCCATTCCGCATCGCGCGGGGCAATGCCACCAATACCCTGACCCTGAAGAACAATTCGGTCGGCATCGGCACCTGGAATCCCGCCTCGGCGCTGCATGTGATCGGCAATGTCCAGGTCAGCAACCTGGCCAGCTGCAGCAACGGGCTGATCACCGATGCCAACGGCGTGTTCGGCTGCGCCAGTGCGCCGCTGGCAGGGGCCAAGGGCCCGGATGGCGACAAAGGCCCGACCGGCGACAAGGGACCCACGGGCGACAAGGGAGCGATCGGCGACAAGGGACCCACGGGCGACAAGGGAGCGATCGGTGATCAAGGCCCCATCGGCGACAAGGGACCGATCGGCGACAAGGGACCGATCGGCGATCAAGGCCCCGATGGCGACAAGGGAGCGACTGGCGATCAAGGCCCCATCGGCGACAAGGGACCGATCGGCGACCAGGGCCCCGATGGCAATGCCGGCATCTCCGGTGTGGACCTGCAGCAGGCCATCACCCACGCCGATGCCGGTGACCAGGCCACACGTCAGCAGATCGACCAGGTACAGCAGGACCTGACCCGGCAAGGCAGCACACTGGCCGCCCAGACCCTGCAGCAGGCCAACGGCTATACCGACCAGCAGGTCCAGGCCCTGAACGACGACTTCCATCAGTTCAGGCAGCAGATGGACCAGCGTCAGCGCAGCACCGACCGCCGCATCAGCCAGATCGGTGCGCTGGCCACGGCGATGAGCCAGATGAGCGTGCACAGCCTGCCGACCCAGCCCGGGCGCGGCCGCCTGGCCGTCGGTGTCGGCAGCCAGGATGGCGAACAGGCGATGTCCATTGGTTATGGCAAGCGGATCGGCCGGGCGACCTTCTCCCTCGGTGGCGCCTTCGGTGGCGGCGAGAAGAATGTCGGTGCCGGTTTCGGTATCGACCTGTAAACCCACCTCCACCATGCAGTTGCCAGGGCCTGCGGCGCAGGCTCTGGCATCATGGCCGGCATGAAGATCTATCTGGTTGGCGGCGCCGTCCGCGATGCCCTGCTCGGGCTGTCCCCCGGCGATAACGATTGGGTGGTGGTCGGGGCCACCCAGGCACAGATGGAAGCCCAGGGCTTCCGTGCGGTGGGCAAGGATTTCCCGGTGTTCCTGCACCCGGCCACCGGCGAGGAACATGCGCTGGCACGGACCGAACGCAAGAGCGGCCGTGGTTACCGCGGCTTTGTCGTCGATGCCGACCCGTCGGTGACCCTGGAGCAGGACCTGGCCCGGCGCGATTTCACCATCAACGCCATTGCCCGGGACCCGGACAGCGGTGAACTCGTCGACCCCTACGGCGGGGTGGCCGACCTCCAGGCGCGGGTACTGCGGCATGTCGGCCCGGCCTTTGTCGAGGACCCGCTGCGGGTGCTGCGCGCGGCGCGCTTCATGGCCCGCTTCGCCCCGCTGGGCTTTGGCGTCGCACCGGAAACGCTGGCCCTGATGCGGCAGATCGCCGATTCCGGCGAGCTGGACGCGCTGGTTCCCGAACGGGTCTGGCAGGAGCTGCGCAAGGTACTGGCAAGCCGCCAGCCGTCGGCCTTCCTGCGCACCCTGCGCGATGCCGGTGCGTTGCGCGCGATCCTGCCCGAGGTCGATGCGCTGTACGGCGTGCCCCAGCGCGCCGAGTACCACCCGGAAATCGATACCGGCCTGCATCAGGAACTGGTCAGCGACATGGCCGCCCGGCTGGCGCCGGGGGACAGCCGGATCGGCTTTGCCGCCCTTACCCACGACCTCGGCAAGGCGCTGACCCCGGCCGATGCGCTGCCACGTCACCTCCAGCACGAACAGCGCGGCCTGAAGCCGCTGGCAGCGCTGTGCGAGCGGCTGAAAGTGCCGGCCGACTACCGCCAGCTGGCCGAAGCGGTCTGCCGCGAGCACCTCAACGTGCACCGCCTGGCCGAGCTGCGCGATGCCACCGTACTGGCCCTGCTGCAGCGCTGCGATGGCTTCCGCCGACCCGAACGCATCGCCCAGGTCGCCATCGCCTGCGAAGCCGATGCCCGTGGCCGCGGCGGCCAGGCCGAGTGCCCCTACCCACAGGGACCCGAGCTGATGCGCCTGCACGCCGCAGCCCTGGCCATCAACGCCCGCGACCTCACCACCGAAGGCCTCAAGGGCCCGGCGATCGGCCAGGCGCTGGAAGCGGCGCGCATCGCCGCCATTGCCGCTGCGCGCACCTTGGCACGCCCCATGGCCTGAGCAGCCAGCCACGGACCCAGAACCAGCGGCCGCGCCTGGACACGCCGGCCGCGTTCCCCGCTTCTCTTTCCTCTTTCCTCTTTCCTCTTTCCTCGCTCCCAGCTCCCAGCTCCCCGCTCGCCAGCCGCCTCACTCGCGCCCGGCAATCCAGGTACGGCGTACTTTCAGCTGGTCATCCAGCAACACCAGATCGGCAACAAAGCCTTCGGCGATATGACCGCGCGCATCATCCAGGTTGAGCAGCTGCGCCGGATACAGCGAGGCCATGCGCGCGGCCTCGGCCAGGTCCACGCCCAGCCAGGCCACCGCATTGCGCACCGCCGTGGCCATGTCCAGCGCCGAGCCGGCCAGCGCGCCGGCAGCATTGCGCACCACCCCGTCCACCGCACTGATGGTTTCCCCGTACAACACATAGCGCGGGTCATCGGCGCCCACCGGCGGCATCGCATCGGTGACCAGGAACACCTTGCCGCGCGGCTTGGCCTTCAAGGCCACCCGCAGGCTGGCCGGATGCACATGCACGCCATCGGCAATGATGCCGACCCAGCTGTGGGCATCGTCCAGTGCCGCGCCGACCGTGCCCGGCTCGCGTCCGGTCAACGGTGACATCGCGTTGTACAGATGGGTGAAGGCGCGCACGCCTGCCTCCAGCCCGGCAGCGATCTGCTCGTAGCTGGCCGCGGTGTGGCCGGCCGCCACCACCACTCCGCGCTCGACCAGCGCGCGGATGGCCTCCAGCGGTACCCGTTCCGGGGCCAGGGTGAGCAGGGTCACGCCGTTGTCCAGCGAGGCGGCCAGCGCCAGCTCGTCCGCCCCAGGGACACGGAAGGTAGACGCATCATGGGTGCCCTTGCGCGCCGGCGCGATATACGGGCCTTCCAGGTGGATGCCGAGCACACCGGGCACGCCCTGGTCGATGGCACGGTGCACCGCATCGATGGCGCGCGCCATCACCGGCGGGTGGTCACTGATCAGGGTCGGCAGCAGGCCGGTGGTGCCAAAGCGGCGGTGGGCAGCAGCAATGGCGGCGATGCCCTCCACGCTGGGATCATTGTTGAACAGCACGCCGCCACCGCCATTGACCTGGGCATCGATGAACCCCGGCAGCAGCCAGCCCCCCTCCAGGTCCACCTGGCCCGCACGCAGTGGCGCCTCCGGATCGGGATCGCGTTCCAGTGCAACGATGCGCCCGTCCTCGATCACAACGGCCAGATCATCGCGAAAGGTGTCTGCGGCCAGGACCCGGCCACGACGCAGGACAGTGGTGCTCACAAGCGCATTCCGCACAGCAGGACAGTGGCCCATTGTGCGCCGGAACGCCGTGGGCCTGCAGCCGCCGCAAGCCGGTGCGGCTTTGCTAAGGTGGCCGGCGGTTTTCCTGCCTTTGCGGTTGTGCCCGTGTCCACCGTCCTGCCTGCGCTTGCCGATCCTTCCCACTGCCTGGTGGCCGACATCGGTGGTACCCATGCCCGTTTTGCCTGGGCCAATGCCCAGGGCCAGCTGCTGGCGCAGGCGTCGCTGCCGGTGGCCGCACACCCGACGCTCCATTCCGCCCTGGCCAGCGTCGTGCCCGATGGCCACCATGGCCGTGCCCTGTGCCTGGCCGTGGCCGGCCAGGTGGATGCCCACGGCAATGCACGCAGCGCCAACCTGCCCTGGCGCATCGGTGCCGCCGAATTGACTGACCACACCGGTCGGCCAGTGACCGTACTCAACGACTTCCATGCCCTGGCCCTGGGCTGCGCCGGCCTGTCCGCCGCGGACGGGGTGGCCGTCTGCGGCCCGGAGGACAACTGCGAATCCGGCCCGCTACTGGTGATCGGCCCGGGTACCGGGTTGGGCGCGGCCATCGTGCTGGCGGGCACGCCGGTACGTGTACTGCCCAGCGAGGCCGGTCAGATGGCCCTGGCCGCCAACGATGCGCGCCAGGCTGCGGTGATCGAACAGCTGCGCAGCCAGCGCGGCGATGGCCATGTCAGTGTGGAGGCCATTGTCTCCGGGCCCGGCCTGCTGGCCGCCTACCGCGCCCTGTGTGCGCTGTACGACCTGCCGCCGGTGCATAGCGCACCCGAACAGGTCAGCGCGGCGGCGCTGGCCGGCAACGATGCGCGTGCGGTGGAGGCCTTCGGCCTGTTCGTGCGCCTGCTGGGCGGTTTCTGTGCCGATCTGGCCATGATCACCGGCGCGGCGCGGATCTGGCTGGCCGGCGGCATCGTCCCGGCCCTGGGTGCCCGCCTCAACCACTGGGGCTTTGCCAGCACCCTGCAGCAGCGTGGCGTGCACAGCCCGTGGCTGGCGCAGCGCCCGGTGCGCAGCATCGAACACGGTGCGCTGGGCCTGCTGGGCGCCGCGCGCGCGCTGAGGGATCAGTCCCGCGCCGGTTGAAGCCGCAGCAGCACATTGCCCAGCGGCGTGGCCGACAGGGCAATGCCGACGGCCACCCCCAGCGCATTGGCCAGCAGGTCACCCGGATCAGCCTGACGTGCGGCAGTGAAGCTGCCCTGCGCCACCTCGATGGCCGCACCCATCAGCAGCAAGCCCAGGGCCAGCCGGATCAGTGCCGGACGGCCGCGCCACAGCTGCACACCGCTGGCGGCCAGCAGGAAATAGGCCGCAAAGTGCTGCCATTTGTCATTGGCCGGTACCGATGGCAATTCGGGCAGCGGCATCAGGCAGCCTCCCCAGACCACCAGCACCGCCAGCCCCCACAGCCCCATCCACCAGCGTGCGTTGGCAATCGGTTTGAGCGCGGTTACAGCCGCCACGTCAGGTCACCCAGGGCAAAGGCCGGCTCGAAATCGACATCGCGCTGGAAGCCGATCACGCCGAAGCGCTCGCCCATTTCGCTGGGCAGGGTCAGCCGCTTGAGCTGTTCGCGCAGGGCCACCCGACCCACTTCATCGGTGAGCTCCTCGGCCTGGAGCAGGGCCTGGTCGATGCCATTGCCGAGCAGGAAGCTGGCCTGGTTGGTGTAGCCGGCCAGCTCGAAGCCGGCGCCGGTACCGGCCTCGGCCATCGCGGTGAAATCCACCGAGGCGGTGATGTCCTGCAGGCCCGGCCAGGCGAACACATCGTTGTGCACCTGGTGGCGGTAGAAGGCGCGGATCGTGCCCTGGTCGCGATCGGCCAGGTAGTACTCGCGACGGACATAACCGTAATCGACAAACAACATCGCGCCACGCTTCAGGCCACCAGCCACCGCCTGCACCCAGTACGGCAGCTGCATCAGCGCTTCGGAGCGGAAACCATCGGCAAAACGCTGGCCAAGGTCCTTTTCGATATGCCGCACCGCGCGCTCGAGCATGACATCGGCCGGGGCGCTGGAAGCAACGAAGCGGCCATCGGGCCCCAGGCGTACGGTTTCCTCGTGCACCTGGCCATCGACGATGACAAAGCGTGGGGTCGGCAGCGCATCGATCACCTCGTTGGCGAACACGATGCCGTCCCAGTCTTCCTCGATCGGGCCATCGATCCAGACCACGCGCGCGGCCAGCTCGGCCGGCAACTGCGCGGCCACCCGTTCGGCCTGGCGCTGGCGCAGGTCCGCGCTCGGTTCCAGGATGGCATAGCGCGCCGGCAGCGCATCCAGCGCCTGCAGCGCGCGCATCACCTCCACGGCAAATGCACCGGTGCCACCGCCCAGCTCCATGACCTGTGCCCGGGCGCCGATCTGCGCCAGCACCGGCGCGATCGCGCGGGCGATGGTGGCGGCAAACAGCCCGCCCATTTCCGGCGCCGTGGTGAAATCACCGGCCGCACCGATCTTGCTGGCACCGGCACTGTAGTAACCCCAGCCCGGGGCATACAGCACCAGCTCCATGAAGCGCGAAAACGCGATGGCTCCCCCCTGGGCAGTGATTTCCCGGGCCAGCAGCTGGCTCAGTTGTTGGCTGTGGCGCAGGGCATCATCAGAAGGGATTGGCAGGCTGGCATGCATAAGGAAGGCAATTACGGGGACAATGGCGCCAAGAATAGCCGAGCCTGGAGTAGCCACCGATGACCGCCCCTGCCCGCGTAGTGCTGATCACCGGCGCGGCCCGCCGCATCGGCGCACAGATTGCACGTACCCTGCATGCAGCCGGCTGGTCACTGGCGCTGCATGCCCACCACTCCAGCGATGCCTTGAACACCCTCGGCTTTGCCCTGGAGCAGGCCCGCCCGGGCAGCATCCTGGCGCTGCAGGCCGACCTGTCCGATCCGGCCAGTGCCGAAGAACTGGTGCACGACACGCTGGCCCATTTCGGCCGCCTGGATGCGCTGGTCAACAATGCCTCCAATTTCTTCCCCACCCCGCTGGGGCAGATCAGCGCGGCCGCTTTCGACAGCCTGATGGCGGTCAACGCACGCGCGCCGCTGCTGCTGTCCCAGGCCGCCGCACCGGCACTGCAGCGCCAGCACGGGGCGATCGTCAACCTGACCGACCTGCATGCCACCACCCCCAAGCGCGAACATGCCGCCTACTGCGCCGCCAAGGCGGCACTGGCGATGATCACCCAGGCACTGGCGCTGGAACTGGCGCCGCAGGTGCGGGTCAATGCAGTGGCACCGGGGGCGATCCTGTGGCCCGAGGAAGGCAAGCCCGAAGCAGCGCGGCTGGCCTTGATGCAGCGCACCCCGCTGGCGCGGCTGGGCACGGTGGAGGAAGTGGCCGAAGCCGTGCGCTGGCTGATCGAGGATGCCAGCTACCTGACCGGACAGACCCTGGGCCTGGATGGCGGCCGGCCGCTGACCTGAGCCAGCCTAGACCCCGGCCAGCGCCACCACGTCCACCGGCTGGCCATGCTGACGGTGGGCCTGCCACAGCGCGGCCAGGGTCTGGCCGCTGACCGGGTCGACAAAATCCGGCGCGACATCGGCCAGCGGCTGCAGCACAAAGGCATGCTTGAGCTCCGGGCGCGGGATGCGCTGGCAACCCTGCTCGATGAGCACCGTGTCGCCGTAGAACACCACGTCCACATCCAGGGTGCGGTCCGAGAACCTGGGCCCGCTGCGATCGCGCCCGTGGGCATCCTCCAGCGCATGCAGCCACTGCTCGATCTGCGCCAGCGGCCAATCGGTCTGGATCACGACGGCATTGTTGAGAAACGCCGGCCCGTCAAATCCCACTGCGGGGGTGCGGTAGGCCGGCGAGACGCGGATCGTGCCGAAGCGTTCGCGCAGGGCGGCAACCGCCGCGGCCAGATAATGCTCGGGCTGGACATTGCTGCCCAGGCTCAACAGGACGGTAGTCATCAACGACGGGCCAGGTGGGGGACACGGCAGGAGCGCCAATGATACTCCTGCGCAGGCAGGCGGCCGCAGCCAAAGGCCACGCCGCTGCGCCGGCAGGCAGGTTGGTACGGGATCGGCAACACACCCTTTCAGCCACCACCGGCAGTCCGGGTCCGGCGCGGGACAGAAAAAACGCCGGCAGGGCCGGCGTTTTCGTTTGCCTGCAGGCGCGGCGGCTTATTCCACCGTCACGCTCTTGGCCAGGTTGCGCGGCTTGTCGACATCGGTGCCACGGGCCAGCGCGGCGTGGTAGGCCAGCAGCTGCACCGGGATGGTGTGCACGATCGGGCTGAGCACGCCGGCATGGCGCGGGGTGCGGATCACGTGCACGCCTTCGGAGGCGGCAAAGTTGCTGTCCTGGTCGGCGAACACGAACAGCTCGCCGCCACGCGCGCGCACTTCCTGCATGTTGGACTTGACCTTCTCCAGCAGGCTGTCATTGGGCGCGATCACCACCACCGGCATGGCTTCATCCACCAGCGCCAGCGGGCCATGCTTGAGCTCGCCGGCCGGATAGGCCTCGGCATGGATGTAGGTGATTTCCTTGAGCTTGAGTGCACCTTCCAGCGCGATCGGGTAATGCAGGCCACGGCCCAGGAACAGCGCATTGGCCTTGCCGGCAAAACGCTCGGCCCAGGCCACGATCTGCGGCTCCAGGTTCAGCGCATGCTGCACGCTGCCGGGCAGCTGGCGCAGCTGCTCCAGGTAATCAGCCTCCTGCTCGGCATTGACCTTGCCATGCAGCTTGCCCAGCACCACGGTGAGCTGGAACAGTGCGGCCAGCTGCGTGGTGAAGGCCTTGGTCGAGGCCACGCCGATCTCGGCACCGGCGCGTGTGTAGCAGACCAGTTCGCTGGCACGCGGGATCGCGCTTTCCTGCACATTGCAGATCGACAGGGTGTGCCTGTGGCCCAGCGACTTGGCGTACTTGAGCGCCTCCATCGTGTCCAGCGTCTCGCCGGACTGGGAAATGGTCACCACCAGGTGCTTCGGGTTGGCAAAGGCCTCGCGGTAGCGGTACTCGCTGGCGATCTCGACATCGCAGGGCAGCCCGGCGATCGACTCGATCCAGTATTTGGCAGTGGAACCGGCATAGAAGCTGGTGCCGCAGGCCAGGATCTTGACCCCCTCGATACCGGCCAGGATCGCTTCGGCATCGGCCCCGAACAGGCTGGGATCGAAACTGCCGGCATTGATCACCGCATCGATGGTGTCGGCCAGCGCGCGCGGCTGTTCATGGATTTCCTTCTGCATGAAGTGGCGGTACGGCCCCAGTTCCAGCGAAGCCAGCGACACATCGGACAGGTGCTGGGCACGCTGTACCGGAGCATTGTCCGGACCAAAGACGCGCACGCCATTGCGGGTCAGCTCGGCGGTGTCGCCTTCTTCCAGGAAGATCACCCGGCGCGTGGCCTGCAGGATCGCCGACACGTCGGAGGCGACGAAGTTCTCGCCTTCGCCCAGGCCGACCAGCAGCGGGCAGCCCATGCGCGCGACCACCAGCCGTTCCGGTTCGTCGGCGCTCATCACCGCCAGCGCATAGGCGCCGGTCAGCTCCTTCACCGCCGCCTGCAGCGCGGCCAGCAGATCGGCACTGCCGTGGCGCAGGTGATGATGGATCAGGTGGGCAATGACCTCGGTATCGGTCTGCGATTCAAACGTGTAGCCCAGGCCCAGCAGGCGCTCGCGCTGCTGCTCGTGGTTTTCGATGATGCCGTTGTGCACCAGCGCGACCCCGGCACTGATGTGCGGATGGGCATTGGCCTCGGTGACCCCGCCATGGGTGGCCCAGCGGGTGTGGCCGATGCCGAGCTGGCCATGGACGCCCTTCTGCGCGGCGACGGCTTCCATTTCCACCACACGGCCGGTGCGACGCACACGACGTACCGTCCCTGGTTCCAGCACCGCGATTCCGGAGGAGTCATAGCCACGGTATTCCAGCCGCTTCAACCCTTCCACCAGAACCGGCACCACATCACGTCCTGCGATCGCGCCGACAATTCCACACATGGGAGACATCCAGATGATTACAAGACCCGCATTCTAGCCATTGCAGCCACACCGCGGACACTGCCGCGCCGGTTCTGCTCAGCCCCGGTAGCGGCAACAGCGGTATCGCGCCGGCCACTGTCCGCATCGCGTCCGCCGCTGGTCCGCGGCACTGTCCACGGTGTGTCCGCGGACACTCAGGCCATGCCGGCTTCCGGAAACAAACAAAACAAAATCAAATACATGGGATTTGGCACGATTCCTGCTCAGGCAACACCATCTCCACCAACCACCCTGTCCCGATGATCCGAGACACTGCTGCACAGGACCAGGTCCTGCCCCCGTCGACATCGCGTCCTTTCAAGCGTGGTGTGCTGCTGATCCTGGCCCTGGCAGTGCTGCTGCTGGCCATCGTGTGGGTGGCACGCGGCTGGCTGGGCGGCAGCCACTCGGTGGACAGCACCCGGCTGCGCACCGCGCAGGTGACCCGGGGGGATCTGGTCCGCGACATCGCCGCCGATGGCCGGGTGATCGCGGCCAACAACCCGGTGCTGTACGCCATCTCCGCCGGTACCGTCGAGCTGAAGGTGGTGGCCGGCGACGTGGTCAAGCAGGGCCAGGAGCTGGCGGTGATCGACAGTCCGGAGCTGCGCAGCCGGCTGGCCCAGGAACAGGCCACCCTGGCCGGGCTGGAAGCCCAGGCGCGGCGCGCCGAGCTCGATGCCCGGCTGGCCCGCGCCAATGCCGCACGGCTGACTGACCAGGCGCGGATCGAACGCCAGGCCGCTGCCCGTGAGCTGGAGCGCAACCAGCGCGGGTTTGCTGGCGGCGCGGTGGCCCAGGTCTACCTGTCCAAGGCCGAGGACGATATGCGCAAGGCCGAGATCACCCTGCAGCACGCCAGCGCCGATGCCGACCTGCAGGGCCAGGGCGCCAGCCTGGATGCCAGCAACGCACGCCAGATGGCCCAGCGCCAGCGCGAGGTGGTGGCCGAGGTGGCCCGCCAGGTCGATGCACTCACCCTGCGCGCGCCCTTCGATGGCCAGGTCGGCCAGGTGCATGCCACCCAGCGCACCCAGGTCGCCGCCAACGCGCCGGTGCTGGGCGTGGTCGACCTGACCCGCTTCGAGGTCGAGATCCGCGTGCCCGAATCCTTCGCCCGTGACCTGGCCATCGGCATGCCGGCCCAGCTGACCAGCGGCAACGGCACCCCGGTCGCGGCCGAGGTCGCGGCGGTCTCGCCGGAGGTGGTCGGCGGCGAGGTTACCGCCCGCCTGCGCTTTGCCGGGCAGCAGCCGCCGGGCCTGCGCCAGAGCCAGCGCCTGAGCGCGCGCATCCTGCTTGATACCCGCAAGGACGTGCTCAAGCTCAGCCGTGGCCCGTTCGTGGAGGCCGATGGCGGCCGTCACGCCTGGGTGGTGGACGGCCGTACCGCCCGCCGCATCCCCGTCCGCCTGGGCGTGCAGAGCCTGGGCGAAGTGGAAGTACTCGATGGTCTGAGCGCAGGCCAGACCATCGTGATCGCCGGAACCGAACTGTTCGGCAAGGCCGAACAGGTCACCCTCAACTGAACCGCCCACCGGGCACTGGAACCTTCCATGCTGCAGATGACTGCCGTCTCCAAGATCTTCCGCACCGAGCAGGTGCAGACCCACGCCCTGCGCTCGCTGGACCTGCAGGTGCGCGAAGGCGAGTTCGTCGCCGTGACCGGCCCGTCCGGCTCGGGCAAGACCACCTTCCTCAACATCGCCGGGCTGCTGGAAACCTCCACCTCCGGCCAGTACCTGCTCGATGGCCAGGACGTCAGCCACCTCGGTGACGACGCCCGTTCGCGCCTGCGCAACCAGAAGATCGGTTTCATCTTCCAGGGCTTCAACCTGATCCCGGACCTGAACCTGTTTGACAACGTCGATGTGCCGCTGCGCTACCGCGGCCTGCCGGCCGCCGAGCGCCGCGCGCGCATCGAGAAGGCGCTGGGCGATGTCGGCCTGGCCTCGCGGATGAAGCATTTCCCGGCCGAACTGTCCGGTGGCCAGCAACAGCGCGTGGCCATCGCCCGGGCGCTGGCCGGCCAGCCGCGCCTGCTGCTGGCCGACGAACCGACCGGCAACCTGGACACCCAGATGGCACGCGGGGTGATGGAGCTGCTGGAACAGATCAATGCCGCCGGCACCACCATCGTGATGGTCACCCATGACCCGGAACTGGCTGCCCGCGCCCAGCGCAACGTGCACATCGTCGATGGCCAGGCCACCGACCTGATCCGCGAGCCGGTACTGGCCCGCCCCAGCGCGCCGCTGGCCACCGCCTGAGGAGAGGCCCATGCTTGCCTACTATTTCCGCCTGGCCCTGCGCAGCTTCGGCCGCAACAAGATCCTCACCGCGCTGATGGTGCTGGCCATCGGCCTGGGGATCGGCGCGGCGATGACCACCCTGACCGTGTTCAAGGTGCTCGCCGGTGACCCGATCCCGTCCAAGAGCGATCGTCTGTTCCACGTCCAGCTCGATCCGGCCGGCATGGATGACTACGTCGCCGGCGAGGAGCCGGAAGCCCAGCTGACCCGTTTCGACGCAGCGGCCCTGCTCGCCCAGGCCAAGGCCCCGCGCCAGACCATGATGACCGGTGGTGGTGACGTGGTCAGTGCCGATGCCAGCTCCCTGAGTCCGTTCCTGACCCGCCTGCGCTACACCTCGGCCGATTTCTTCCCGATGTTCCAGGTGCCGCTGCTGGCCGGCCAGCCCTGGACCAAGGCCGAGGACGATGGCCGCGCCCGCGTGGCGGTGATCAGCCGTGCGCTGAGCCAGAAGCTGTTCGGCACCATCGACAGCGTGGGCCGCGACATCCGTGTCTCCGGCCACAGCCTGCGTGTGGTCGGCGTGGCCGATGACTGGGCGCCACAGCCGCGCTTTTTCGACATCATGTCCGGCATCTATGGCCAGGAAGAAGAAATCTGGCTGCCGATCACCACCGCCTTCGAGCTCACGCTGGGCCGGGCCGGCACCATGAACTGCTTCGGCCGCCAGGCGGTGACCGTGCCGGAGGCCGAGAACGCGCCGTGCACCTGGATCCAGTACTGGGTCGAGCTGGACTCCCCGGCTGATGCACCGGAATTCAAGTCCTACCTGAACAATTACTCCGGGCAGCAGCGCGCGGCCGGCCGCTTTGAACGGCCGGCCAATACCCGCCTGCGCAACGTGCTGGAGCATCTGCAGCACCACGACGTGGTGCCCGGCGACGTGCGCCTGCAGCTGTGGCTGGCCTTCGGCTTCCTGCTGGTGTGCCTGGTCAACACCGTGGGCCTGTTGCTGGCCAAGTTCCTGCGCCGCAGCGGCGAGATCGGCGTGCGCCGCGCCCTCGGGGCCAGCCGTGCGGAGATCTTCAAGCAGTGCCTGGTGGAAGCCGGCACCGTTGGCCTGGCCGGTGGCGTGGTCGGCCTGGGGCTGGCCCTGCTCGGCCTGTGGGCCGTGCGCCAGCGCCCCACCGACTATGCCGCCCTGGCCCAGCTGGACCTTGGCATGTTGCTGCTGACCTTCGTGCTGGCCATCGGCGCCAGCCTGCTGGCCGGTGTCCTGCCGGCCTGGCGCGCCATGCGCATCACCCCGGCCATCCAGCTCAAGTCCTGACGCCGCGCCTTCGGAGACCCTGACATGCACATCCGTCCCATCCTCTCCACCCTGGCCCGGCACAAGACCGCCGCTGCCCTGATCGTGCTCGAGGTGGCCATCAGCTGCGCCATCCTGTGCAACGCCCTGTTCATTGTCAGCGAGCGGATCGCACGCATCTCCCTGCCCAGTGGCGTGGCCGAGGCGCACCTGGTCGACATCCGCGTGGCCGGCATCGGTAATGTCGACCAGGCCGGCGCGCGCACCCGCGAGGACCTGGAGGCCCTGCGCCGGATTCCCGGCGTGGCCTCGGCCACCGTCATCAACCAGGTGCCCTTCCAGAGCGGCTCGTGGAATACCTCCATCTCCACCGAGCCGGACTTCAAGGGCACCGTGGTCAACGCTGCGCAGTACGGCGTTTCCTCCGATGGCCTGAAGACCCTGGGTGTGAACCTGATTGCCGGGCGCGACTTCCACCCGGATGAGTACATCTCCACCGACGACCTGCGTGCGATGGCCGACCCCAACCAAGCGCGGATCTCGCTGATCATCAGCCAGGCCATGGCCGAGCGCCTGTTCCCCGGCGAGCAGGCCGTCGGCAAGGCCGTGTACATGGGGCCGGTACTGGTCCGGGTGATCGGCGTGGTGGAGACCCTCAAGCGCGCCAGTGCCATGCAGGGCGACCTGGAAATGTCGCTGATCATGCCGATGGTGATGAACTACAACGATGGCGGCTTCTACCTGCTGAACGTGGCCGATCCTGCGATGCGCGAGGAAGTGATGGCTGCGGCGGTCAAGGTGCTGGAGAAGAACGACCCAAACCGTCTGATCCGCGAGCCGCGTACCTACGACTCGGTGCGTGCCAAGTTCTTCAGTGCCGACCGCGACATGGTGGGGCTGCTGCTGGTGGTCTCGATCCTGTTGCTGCTGGTCACCGCACTGGGCATCGTCGGCCTGGCCAGTTTCTGGGTTGGCCAGCGCACCCGGCAGATCGGTATCCGGCGCGCGCTGGGCGCCACCCGCGGGCAGATCCTGCAGTACTTCCTGACCGAGAACGTGCTGCTGGTCAGCGCCGGTATCGTGGCCGGCATGCTGCTCAGCTATGGCCTGAACCAGTGGCTGATGGGCCAATACAGCCTGCCGCGCCTGCCGCTGTACTACCTGCCCATCGGCGCGGTGGTGCTGTGGGCACTGGGGCTGCTGTCGGTGTATGGCCCGGCCCGGCGCGCCGCCAGCGTGCCACCGGCGGTGGCCACCCGCAGCCTCTGATGGGCCGCTGCTGCGCGCTGGCGTGTTCCTGCGCCAGCCTGCAGCGGCCACCCGGCGTTGCACGCGGTGGACCGCGTGCACTTGCCGTGGCAATGCAGGCCGATTGCAGGCCATTGCTGATGAATACGTCCGCGCACAGCGCAACGGCCCATCGCTGCATCCAACGTGTCCGCCGTACGCCTGTCGCCATGGCCCCGGGCACGGATCGGCCTACACCTGGCCCTACGTCCTGGCGTGGCACACTGCCGTGGCCATGGCGGGGTAATCTGAACATCCAAGCACATCCTTACTGCAAGCACCGCCGCCATGCCCCAGATCCTGATCATCGATGACAACGCCAGCGTGGCTGCCGCGTTGGATGTGCTGTTTTCCCTGCATGACATCGACTGCCTGCATGCCGACAGCCCGCAGGCAGGGCTTGCCGCACTGAACACGCAGTCAGTGGACCTGGTCATCCAGGACATGAACTTCAGCGCTGATACCACCTCCGGCCAGGAGGGCGAAGCCCTGTTTGCCCAGATCCGCAGCGGCTGGCCGGACCTGCCGGTGATCCTGCTCACCGCCTGGACCCACCTGGATGCAGCCGTCGCCCTGGCCAAGGCCGGAGCAGCGGATTACCTGGCCAAGCCCTGGGATGACAGCCGGCTGCTGACCACGGTCAACAACCTGCTGGAGCTGGCCGAGACGCGCCAGGAGCTCGCCCGCCGGCAACGTCGCGAGCAGCGCGAACGCGAAGCGCTGGCCCAGCGCTTTGACCTGTGTGGTGCGATCTTCCACGATCCAGCCAGCGTGCGCGTGGTGCAGATGGCCTGCCAGGTGGCACGCTCGGAGCTGCCGGTATTGATCACCGGCCCCAATGGCAGTGGCAAGGAACGCATCGCCCAGATCCTGCATGCCAATGGCCCGCAGCGCCGCCAGGCCCTGGTCACGGTCAACTGCGGCGCGTTGCCGGCCGAGTTGATCGAAGCCGAACTGTTCGGCGCCGAGGCCGGGGCCTATACCGGTGCCAACAAGGCACGCGAAGGCAAGTTTGAAGCCGCCGATGGCGGCACCCTGTTCCTGGACGAGATCGGCAACCTGCCGCTGGCCGGGCAGATGAAGCTGCTGCGGGTGCTGGAGACCGGCCGTTTCTCGCGCCTGGGCAGCAACCGCGAGCGCCAGGTCACGGTGCGCGTGATCAGTGCCACCAATGCCGATCTGCCCGGCATGATCCGCGAGGGAACTTTTCGCGAAGACCTGTATTACCGGCTCAACACCATCGAGCTGCACCTGCCCGCACTGGCCGAACGTCCCAACGACATCCTGCCGCTGGCCCGGCATTTCCTCGATGACGCCCACCAGCTCAGCGATGGCGCCAGCCGTGCGCTGCGGCATTACCCGTGGCCGGGCAACGTACGCGAGCTGCGCAACGTCATCGCCCGCGCCTGCCTGCTCGCCAGTCAGGCGCGGATCGAGCCGGCCGACCTGGCCCTGCCGGCGCCAGGCCGCAGCCATCTGCCTGCCAGCAGCCAGGCCGAGCCGGACCGGGAGCGCATCAGCGCCGCGCTCACCCATGCCGACGGCAACATCAGCCAGGCCGCTGCCGAACTGGGCCTGAGCCGGCAGGCACTGTACCGGCGCATGGAGCGCCACGGTATCGCCCGCCCATGAGCCGGTTGTCGCTGACCAACCGCCTGTTCCTGCGCCTGTTGCCCGCCCTGCTGTTTGCCGCCCTGATCTGCTGGTGGCTGGGCCCACGCCTGCATCAACCGGTCCCGGCCATCCTCGGCGGGCTGTTGCTGCTGCTCGTGCTCTGGCTGGCGGTGCATCACGCCACCGCCCCGTTGCGCTCGCTGTTGCGGGCACTGGCCGGGCTCACCGCCAGCTACCGCGATGGCGAATTCAATGTCGGCGTGCATTGGCAAGGCCAGGGCGAAGTCGGTGAGCTGGTCGATGCCCA
The DNA here is from genome assembly GCF_001431525.1 of Stenotrophomonas koreensis. Classification (GTDB taxonomy): domain Bacteria; phylum Pseudomonadota; class Gammaproteobacteria; order Xanthomonadales; family Xanthomonadaceae; genus Stenotrophomonas; species Stenotrophomonas koreensis. Next base: position 181,370 of record NZ_LDJH01000005.1, on the reverse strand, counting down.
TCAGCAACTGGGCCAGGTGCTGCGGCAACAACGGCAGGACCTGGTACAGCGCGAGCTGCTGCTGGACACCATGCTGCAGAACACGCCGGTGGCGATGCTGCTGATTGCCGGCGGTGGCGACGGCGAGCAGCGGGTGGTGTTTTCCAACCTGGCGGCACGCAAACTGCTGCACGGTGGCTGGAAACTGGAAGGACAGCGGCTTGCCACGCTTATCGCCAGCCTGCCCGACCCGCTGCAGGTGGCATTGGACAACGATGGCGACAGCGTGTTTGCCGTGCCCGATGCCGACAGCGACGAGGAAGAGCTGTACCACCTGTCGCGGCGCAGCTTCCAGCTCAATGGCCGCCCGCACCAGTTGATCCTGCTGCGCCTGCTGACCCATGAACTGCGCCGCCAGGAAGTGCTGACCTGGAAAAAGGTCATCCGCGTGATCAGCCACGAGCTCAACAATGCGCTGGCACCGATTGCCTCGCTGGCCCATTCCGGTGCCGAACTGGTCCGCCGCGGCAAGGCCGAACGCCTGCCCGAAGTGCTGGCCATCATCGAGGAGCGGGCCCGCCACCTGGAAGGTTTCATCCGCGGCTATGCGCGCTTTGCCAAACTGCCCGCGCCGCAGCTGCAGACCATCCACTGGGCCGATTACCTGACCGGCCTGCAGCAGCAGATCGGCTTTGCCTGCCAGCTGCCGGCGCGCAGCCTGACCAGCCGCGCCGATCCGGGGCAGCTGTCACAGGCGCTGTTGAACCTGCTCAAGAATGCCCACGAAGCCGTCGCCGATGGCCACGCGCAGGTCGAGCTGCGGATCGGCGCGCAGGCGGGCTGGATCCGGCTGGAGGTGCTGGACAACGGCAGCGGCATGAACGAGGCCGTGCTGCACAACGCATTGCTGCCGTTCTATTCGACCAAGCGCAACGGCACCGGCCTGGGGCTGGCACTGGTGCGCGAGATCATCGAGGCCCACGGCGGACGTATCGCACTGAACAACCGCGCCGAAGGTGGCCTGTGCGTCAGCGTGCTGCTGCCGGCCTGAGTGGCCGGCAGCGCGCCGCTCAGCTGCCGCGTTTCTGCGGCCGTTGCCAGCCGTCAATGGTGGCCTGGCTGGCGCGTGCAACGGTCAGCTTGTCGGCAGCAGCCGGTTTGGTGATGACCGAGCCGGCGCCGATGGTGGCACCACTGCCAATGGTCAACGGTGCCACCAGCGAGGAATTGGAGCCGATGAAGGCGTTGTCGCCGATCTGGGTGATCGACTTGTTGACCCCGTCGTAGTTGCAGGTGATGGTGCCGGCACCGATGTTGCTGCGGCTGCCGATCCGGGCATCGCCCAGGTAGGTCAGATGGTTGGCCTTGCTGCCCTGCCCCATCACCGTGTTCTTGGTTTCGACGAAGTTGCCGATGTGCACGCCATCGGCCAGCACCGTACCCTGACGCAGGCGGGCGAACGGGCCGATCTGCACCGCTCCTTCGGTCACCGCCCCTTCCAGGTCGCAGTGCGCACGCACGATCGTGCCCGCAGCCAGGCGCACGTCCTTGAGCCGGCAGAACGGGCCGACCTGCACCCCGTCGCCAAGCTCGACCTCACCTTCAAACACCACGTTGACATCGACCTGGACGTCGCGTCCCACCCGCACCGTGCCACGGATATCCACCCGGGCCGGATCCAGTACCCGCGCCCCGTCCACACACAGCTGCTGCACCGCGCGCAGCTGGTACGCACGCTCGAGCTGGCTCAGCTGCCACGGGTCATTGGCGCCTTCGGTTTCCTGGGCATCAGCAACCACCACCAGTTCGGCCGGTGCATATTCGGCAGCAGCAGCGGCAAACACATCGGTCAGGTAATACTCGCCCTGGGCATTGGTGTTGGACAGCCCGGACAACCAGCGGCGCAGATCGGCCGCATCGGCAGCGATGATGCCGGTATTGACCGTGCCCAGCTGGCGCTGTTCATCGGTGGCATCCTTCTGCTCGACGATCATGGCGACCTTGCCCTGGGTATCGCGCACGATCCGGCCATAGCCAGTGGGGTCGGCCAGTTCGGCGGCCAGCACCGCCAGCTTGTCCCTGGCCGCCAGCAGCTGACCCAGGGTCTGGCTGCGGATCAGCGGCACATCGCCGTAGAGCACCAGCACGCGCGCATCATCGGGTACCTGCGGCATGGCCTGGGCCACCGCGTGGCCGGTGCCCAGGCGTTCGCGCTGCTCGCTCCAGTGCAGGTCCGCCTGGTCGGCAAAGGCACGGCGTACCTGCTCGCCACCATGGCCGTAGACCACATGGATCGCCGCCGGCGCCAGCGCCCGGGCGGCCGCGATGACATGGCCCAGCATCGGCACACCGGCAACCGGCTGCAGCACCTTGGGCAGGGAGGACTTCATGCGCTTGCCCTCGCCGGCAGCGAGAATGATGATGTGCAGCGATGCGCTCATGAGACGTTACGAACCAGTGGACAGGCCGCCATTCTACCCGCAGCCCGGCAGCGCATGCGGGCACGTACGGAGTCCACGGTGACCCTGTCACGTCAACTGCTCGCCTATGCCGGCATCGGCGCCCTGCAGTGGTTGATCGACAGCGCAGTGATGATCGGCCTGAGCTCGCTCGGGCTGGCGGTGGCACTGGCCACGGTCTGCGGACGGATCAGCGGCGCGATGCTCGGTTACTGGCTCAATGGCCGTTATACCTTCGCCAGCGGGGTGCAGCCGGTGCTGCATGGGGCCAGCCTGGCCCGCTTCATCGGCTTCTGGCTGCTGGCCACCGGGTGCAGTGCCCTGCTGCTGGCCGCCATCGACCATCGCTTCGGGCTGCAGGCCAGCTGGCTGTTCAAGCCAGCCGTGGATGCCGGCATGGCCGCGGCCGGTTTCCTGGCCGCCCGCCACTGGATCTACCGCCCCTGAGCCGCCCTGCCCGGTTCAGGCCTGGTGGGTAGCCGGCAGCGGCGCAAACCGCCAGGCCATTGCTGCCAGCACGACGCAGCAGGCCAGCATGATCGCCCAGGCCAGCGCCAGGCTGTGGCCCTGGCTGCGCAGTGCGCCAGCGACCAGCGGCATCAGGCTGGAGAGCATGTAGCCACCGCCCTGCACGAAGCCGAGCAGGGCCCCGGCATGGGTGGCGCTGCGGGCATGGTCCAGGGTCACGATCAGGGTCAGCGGAAACAGAGCGCCGATCCCCAGCGACAGGCACACGGTGATCGGCAGCACCAGCGCCTGCGGGGCCAGCAGCAACCCGGCCAGGGCCAGCGCGACCAGGCCCAGCACCACCAGCAGCAGCACCCGGCGGTCGGGGAAACGGTGTACCAGCAGCGATACCAGCAGGCCGGCGATGACCTCGCCGACACTGATCGCCGCCAGCAGCCCGCCACTGGCCCGGGCACTCCAGCCCAGCTGCAGGTAGTACGGCGCCAGCCAGGCCAGCACCAGGGTGTAGGCACCGGTGCCGATGCCGAAGAACAGCATCAGCAGCCAGGCACGCCGGCTGCGCCATACCGCCATGGCCGCATCACCGCTGCCGGGCGCCGGCTGCGTCGCCGCCGCAGGCCCGGGGCCACAGCAGGCCAGCCACAGCGCCACCGCCAGCAGCGCCGGCAGCGCCCACAGCGCCTGGGCCGGCGCCCAGCCCCAGTGCTCGGCCACAGCGGGACTCAGCGCCGCGGCAAACGCCGCGCCGCCCATGATCCCGGTCGAATACAGCCCCATCAGACTGCCGGCGCGTGCCCCGGCGCGGGCCTTGATGAAGGCCGGCATCAGCGCCTGGACCAGGGCAATGCCGACACCACTGGCCACCGCAGTGAGCAGCAGGGTACCGGCGCTGGGCCAGACCATCCGCAGCGCGCAGGCCAGGGCAATCACCAGGCCACCGGCGGCAATGCCCCGACGGGTGCCGGGCCAGCGTTGCAACGGCCCGGCGGCCAGTGCGCACAGGCCCATCACGAAGATCGGCAGGGTGGTCATCAGCCCGGCCTGGGCATCGGTCAGGCCGGTGGCCTGCTGGATGATGTCCAGCAGCGGGCCGGTGGCCGCCAGGATCGGGCGCAGGTTCAGGGCCATCACCACGATGGCCGCGGCCATCCACCAGTACGCCTTGCTGGCGCGGGCATTGCTAACAGTCATGCCTATCCTTTGCATTGGGTCGGCCCGGGCCATGGCACCCGGGCGATGTGGCCGCGGCCGCCGACACGCCAGCGGTTACCGCGCCGTGAGCGCCCGCTTGCGCCGGGCAGGCCTGGCTGAGGGAAAAAAAAACGCCGGCAATGCCGGCGTTTTGAAGCGCGCAACAACCAGCAGGATCAGTGCTTGAGGTTACGCCGCAGACGCTCAAGTGCCTGCAGCTGGGCAGTGATTTCAGCCAGCTTCTGCTGCGCCTCGGCCAGCTCCATGGCTTCGCCACGGCCGGCCAGCACGCGCTCGGCTTCTTCCTTGGCCTTGCGCACGGCAGCTTCATCGATGTCGTCAGCGCGGATGGCGGTGTCAGCCAGCACGGTCACGACCTGCGGCTGCACTTCCAGGATGCCACCGGAGATGGCGAAATCCAGCTGCTGGCCCGATTCGGTGGTGACCACCACCTTGCCCGGCTTCAGACGGGTGATCAGCGGGGCATGCTTGGGGGCAATACCCAGTTCGCCCAGCTCACCGGTGGCAACGACCAGGGTCGCCTGACCGCTGTAGATTTCCTGTTCGGCACTGACGATGTCGCAACGGATCGTGCTCATGAAACTCTCTTCGCCTGGTTGGGTGGGCGCAGCGCCCACCACAGGGTCTTGTCCGACGGGACGGACCTGGGGTCCGTCCCGGAGGTGCTCTTAGGCCTTTTCAGCCATCTTCTTGGCCTTTTCCACGGCTTCTTCGATGCCGCCGACCATGTAGAAGGCCTGTTCCGGCAGGTGATCGTATTCACCGGCCAGGATGCCCTTGAAGCCACGGATGGTGTCCTTCAGCGCCACGTACTTGCCCGGCGAACCGGTGAACACTTCGGCCACGTGGAACGGCTGGGAGAAGAAGCGCTCGATCTTGCGGGCGCGCGACACGGCCTGCTTGTCTTCTTCCGACAGCTCGTCCATACCCAAGATGGCGATGATGTCCTTCAGTTCCTTGTACTTCTGCAGGGTGGCCTGCACGCCGCGGGCGGTCTCGTAGTGCTCGGTACCGATCACCAGCGGATCCAGCTGACGCGAGGTCGAGTCCAGCGGATCGACGGCCGGGTAGATACCCAGCGAGGCGATGTTACGGCTCAGCACGACGGTGGCGTCGAGGTGGGCGAAGGTGGTGGCCGGCGACGGGTCGGTCAGGTCGTCCGCGGGCACGTACACGGCCTGGATCGAGGTGATCGAACCGGTCTTGGTCGAGGTGATGCGTTCCTGCAGGACGCCCATTTCCTCGGCCAGGGTCGGCTGGTAACCCACTGCCGACGGCATACGACCCAGCAGCGCGGACACTTCGGTACCGGCCAGGGTGTAGCGGTAGATGTTGTCCACGAACAGCAGAACGTCCTTGCCCTTGCCGTTGGCGTCCTTCTCGTCGCGGAAGTACTCGGCCATGGTCAGGCCGGTCAGGGCCACGCGCAGACGGTTGCCCGGCGGCTCGTTCATCTGGCCGTAGACCATCGCCACCTTGTCCAGGACGTTGGAGTCCTTCATTTCGTGGTAGAAGTCGTTGCCCTCACGGGTACGCTCACCCACGCCGGCGAACACGGACAGACCCGAGTGTGCCTTGGCGATGTTGTTGATCAGCTCCATCATGTTGACGGTCTTGCCGACGCCGGCGCCGCCGAACAGGCCGACCTTGCCGCCCTTGGCGAACGGGCACATCAGGTCGATGACCTTGATGCCGGTTTCCAGCAGCTCGTTGGCCGAGGACTGGTCTTCGTACGACGGGGCAGCGCGGTGGATTTCCCAGGTGCCGGCAGCTTCGACCGGACCGGCTTCGTCGATCGGACGACCCAGAACGTCCATGATGCGGCCCAGGGTGCCCGGACCAACCGGCACCGAAATGGCGCGACCGGTATTCACGGCAACCAGGTTGCGCTTCAGGCCATCGGTGGAGCCCAGCGCGATGGTACGGACGATGCCGTCACCCAGCTGCTGCTGGACTTCCAGCGTGATTTCGGTGTTTTCCACCTTCAACGCGTCGTACACCTTCGGTACGTCGCTGCGCGGGAATTCGACGTCGACGACGGCGCCGATGATCTGAACGATCTTGCCCTGACTCATTGCTGCATCCTCTAAATGTGTGCGTGTGACTGCGCGCGGCGGCTCAAACCGCAGCCGCGCCGCCGACGATTTCGGAAATTTCCTGGGTGATCGCTGCCTGGCGGGCCTTGTTGTAGACCAGCTGCAGGGTTCCGATCAGCTTGTTGGCGTTGTCGCTCGCTGCCTTCATCGCCACCATGCGTGCGGCATGCTCGGAGGCCACGTTTTCCAGCACTGCCTGGTAGACCAACGACTCGATGTAACGCGTGATCACGTGCTCCAGCACGGTCGCAGCATCGGGTTCGTACAGGTAGTCCCAGTCGTGCTCGGCAACCTTGGTATCGGCAGCAGCCAACGGCAGCAGCTGATCGAAGGTGGCCTTCTGGACCATCGTGTTGACGAAGTTGTTGTAGACCAGGTACACGCGGTCGACCTTGCCTTCGGTGAAGGCGTCGAGCATGACCTTGATCACGCCGATCAGCGTTTCCAGCTTCGGCGTATCGCCGAGGTTGGCCACACTGGCTGCCATGTTGACGTTGACCCGGCGGAAGAAGACGCTTGCCTTCGAACCGATGGTCACCACGTCAATCTCGGCACCCTTGTCCTGCCATTCCTTCATGTCCGCAACGGTCTTGCGGAACAGGTTGTTGTTCAGGCCGCCAGCCAGACCGCGATCGGAAGAGATCACGATGTAGCCGACGCGCTTGACCTGCTCGCGCTGCACCAGGAACGGATGCTGGTAATCGGTGCTGGCCTGGGCCAGGTGACCGACCACCTGCTTCATCGCCTGCGCGTACGGACGCGAGGTCTTCATCCGATCCTGCGCCTTGCGGATCTTGGAGGCCGAGACCATTTCGAGCGCGCGCGTCACCTTGCGGGTGTTCTGCACGCTCTTGATCTTGGTTTTGATTTCGCGTCCGCCTGCCATTTGTCGCTCGCTTTGCTAACTGGGTTGTGGGCTGGCCCGGTCAGGCCAGCCCTTCCGGAAGTGCTGGTGCGGTTACCAGCTGCCGGTGGTCTTGAACTCGGCAATGCCCTTCTTGAAGGCAGCCTCGATCTCGTCGTTCCAGCCACCGGTGGCGTTGATCTTGCTGACCAGCTCGCCCTGGGTATTGGCAAAGTGGGCATGCAGACCGGCTTCGAAGGCCAGCAGCTTGTTGACCGGGACGTCGTCCAGGAAGCCTTCGTTGACAGCGTAGATGGACAGCGCCTGGTCGGCGATGGACATCGGAGCGTACTGCTTCTGCTTCATCAGCTCGGTCACGCGCTGACCGCGCTCCAGCTGCTTGCGGGTGGCTTCGTCCAGGTCCGAGGCGAACTGCGCGAAGGCAGCCAGCTCACGGTACTGCGCCAGCGAGATACGGATGCCGCCGGACAGCTTCTTGATGATCTTGGTCTGGGCCGCACCACCGACGCGCGACACCGAGATACCGGCGTTCACGGCCGGGCGGATGCCGGCGTTGAACAGGTCGGTTTCCAGGAAGATCTGGCCGTCGGTGATCGAGATCACGTTGGTCGGCACGAAGGCGGACACGTCGCCGGCCTGGGTTTCGATGATCGGCAGTGCGGTCAGCGAACCGGTCTTGCCCTTCACTTCACCCTTGGTGAACTGCTCCACGTACTCTTCCGAGACGCGGGCAGCACGTTCCAGCAGGCGGGAGTGCAGGTAGAACACGTCACCCGGGTAGGCTTCGCGGCCCGGCGGGCGCTTGAGCAGCAGCGAGATCTGGCGGTAGGCAACGGCCTGCTTGGACAGGTCGTCGTACACGATCAGCGCGTCCTGGCCACGGTCCATGAAGTACTCGCCCATGGTGCAACCGGAGTAGGCGCTGATGTACTGCATCGCAGCCGATTCAGAGGCGGTAGCCGCCACCACCACGGTGTGGGCCAGGGCGCCATTCTCTTCCAGCTTGCGCACGATGTTGGCAACGGTCGAAGCCTTCTGGCCGATCGCCACGTACACGCACTTGATGCCGGTGTTCTTCTGGTTGATCACCGCATCGATGGCCATCGCGGTCTTGCCGGTCTGGCGGTCACCGATGATCAGCTCACGCTGGCCACGGCCGATCGGGATCATCGCGTCGACCGACTTGTAACCGGTCTGCACCGGCTGGTCGACCGACTTGCGCCAGATCACGCCCGGAGCAACGCGCTCCACCGGAGCGGTCAGCGAGGTGCCCAGCGGGCCCTTGCCGTCGATCGGCTCGCCCAGGGCGTTGACGACGCGACCCAGCATTTCCGGACCGACCGGAACTTCCAGGATGCGGCCGGTGGTCTTGGCCACGTCGCCTTCGCGCAGGTGCTCGTAGTCACCCAGGACCACGGCGCCGACCGAGTCGCGCTCCAGGTTCAGCGCCAGCGCAAAGGTGTTGTTCGGCAGTTCGATCATTTCGCCCTGCATCACGTCGGCCAGGCCGTAGATGCGCACGATGCCGTCGGACACCGAGGTGACGGTGCCTTCGTTGCGCGATTCTGCGGACAGCGCGACCTTCTCGATGCGGTGCTTGATCAGTTCGCTGATTTCGGAGGGGTTGAGCGTGGTAGCCATCGTCAAGTCCTAGTGCCGGCGATCAGGCCGGACGTTCAAATGAATTCAGTGGGCGAGCGCAGTCTGCAGGCGCGACAGCTTGCCCTTCAGGGAGCCATCAATCACCACATCGCCAGCATCGATGACGGCACCGCCGATCAGCGAGGCATCAACAGCCGTGGTGATCTCGACCTCGCGGCCGAAGCGCTTGCGCAGTGACACGGCAAGCTTTTCGATCTCGTCAGCCGACAGTTCGGCAGCCGAGGTCACATGCGCCTTGACCACCTTCTCTTCTTCAGCGCGCAGCGCTTCGAACAGACCGGAGATTTCCGGCAGGGTCGACAGGCGACGGGCGTCGGCCAGCAGCTCCAGAAAACGACCGAAAGCGGCATCGGCCGAATCGGGCATCAACAGGGAAACCGCTTCGGCACGCCCGAGGTTGGGGTTGCCCAGCAGGGCGGCCACGCCCGGGTCGGTAGCTACCCGGGCAGAGAAGGCCAGCGCGTCGGACCACGACGCGAAGGAGCCTGCCTCACGGGCGATCGCAAACGCGGCGCGGGCGTACGGACGGGCAAGCGTGAGGGCCTGGCTCATCGTTTAAATCTCCGAAGCCAGTTCGTCGAGCAGCGCCTTGTGGGCGTTGGCATCGATTTCCTTGCGCAGCAGCTTTTCAGCACCGGCAACGGCCAGGGCCGACACCTGGGTACGCAGCTGTTCGCGGGCACGGTTGGCAGCGGCATCAATCTCGGCCAGGGCAAGCTCCTTCTGACGGGTCGCTTCGCTGATGGCTTCGTTCTTGGCCGACTCCACAATCTGGTTGGCGCGCGCGTTGGCCTGGTCGATGATCTCGTTGGCCTTGACGCGTGCTTCCTTGAGGGCTTCGTTGACCTTGTCTTCGGCATCAGCCAACGCCTTGCGGCTGTTGTCAGCGGCAGCCAGACCCTCGGCAATCTTCTGCTGACGCTCTTCGATCGCATTCAACAGCGGCGGCCAGATCAGGGTCGCGATGATCCAGATCAGAGCAGCGAAGGCCAGAGCCTGCGCAATAAGGGTGAAATTGATATTCATGGGTTCGCTCAATCGCTGGTGCAGGGTGGCCGCGCCGCGCAATGCGGCGCGTCCGAGCCTTCATCCGCGACCAGACGCCGGTGAAAGCGTCTGGTCGTCTCACTTCAACCGGCTATCAGCCAGCCAGCTTGGCGGCTTCGGCCAGCAGGGCAGCCGACAGCGGGTTGGCGAAGGCCAGCAGCAGGCCGACAGCGACCGAGATGATGAACGCGGCGTCGATCAGGCCGGCGGTGATGAACATGCGCACCTGCAGCACCGGGATCAGTTCCGGCTGGCGAGCGGCCGACTCCAGGAACTTACCAGCCATGATGGCCAGACCCAGGCCAGCGCCCAGCGCGGCCAGGCCGATCATGATGCCAACGGCAAGGGCGGTGGAGCTCTGAATCTGGGCGAGATTGGTCAGGACGGCGAAGTACATGGTTTTCTCCAGGAACTTAAGTAACTAAGGATGATGAAACGGATGAAGGGGTGAAACTGATTGCAGCGGTGAAGCTTAGTGGCTGTCTTCGGACAGGCTCAGATACACGATGGTCAACATCATGAAAATGAAAGCCTGCAACGGGATCACCAGCAGGTGGAACAGCATCCAGCCGAGGCCGAATACGCCGCCGGCGATAGCGCCGAACAGACCAGCACCGCCCAGCACCCAGATCAGCAGGAAGACGATTTCGCCGCCGAACATGTTGCCGAACAGTCGCATCGCCAGCGAGATCGGCTTGGATGCCCACTCGACGATGTTGAGGATCAGGTTGAAGGGCATCATCCACTTGCCGAACGGCGCAGTGAGGAATTCCTTCACGAAACCGCCGATGCCCTTGGACTTCAGCGCAAAGAAAATCATCAGGAAGAACACGCTGATCGACATGCCCAGGGTGGCATTGACGTCGGCGGTCGGTACCGGCTTCCAGTAGTTGACCCCGATCCAGCCCAGCGGGATGGCGAAGAAGTCTGCCGGAATCATCTTCAGCAGGTTCATCAGCAGGATCCAGAAGAAGATGGTGATCGCGATCGGCGTCACCAGCTTGCTCTTGCCGTGATAGGTGTCCTTGGCCTGCTTGTCGACAAACTCCAGGCAGATCTCGACGAAGGCCTGCCACTTGCCCGGCACACCGGCGGTGGCCTTGCGCGTTGCCAGCCAGAAAGCGACCACCATCACCAGACCCATCAGCACAGCGGTCAGGAAGGTATCTACGTGCAGCGTCCAGAAACCACCGCCCTCACCGACCGGAGCGGTCAGATTCTGCAAGTGATGCTGGATGTACGTGGTTGGAGTTAGAGCCTCGCCCGCCATGTGTCCGGAACCTTATTTGAATGCGATCAACGTCTGGCCAGAGCCAGCACCTGGAACATCATTCCGACGGCAATGCCTGCAAGCAGTGCCATCGGCGGAAAACGGAACTGGATGATGCCAATGGCCAGAACGCCGATCACCAGAACCCATTTCAACACCATTGCCGCAACCAGCCGACCAACGGCAGCCGTCGCAGCCTGCGCGCCGCCGTTCAAAGCGATGCGCGCAGCAAGCCAACCCCCAGCCACGACTGCCAGACCAGAGGCCAACGCCGCGATGGCGTGGGTGGTGCTGATCAGCAGGAATACCAGGGCCAGAGCCACTACTGCGAGGAACGGATATACCGCCGCACGCAACATCAGCCGCCGACCCGCATCTACGGAGTTCAGCATCAACATCCAGCCAAGTATCGAGGAAGGGACCGGGTATGCAGTCATGCAGCTACCCGTCGAGCTGCGAGAGTATAGCAAGGAGGCATTTTGCTAGACAACCGCCTTACCGATACCACCCGATCAGGACAAGCTGCTGATTTTCATAGGTTTCCATTAATAGAACTAGACAAAAATGGGCAAAACCGCACAAACAGGTTTCACGTTGTTGGCTGCTCCCGGCTGCAGCATGCGCACCGGTGCCTTGTGCCACCCCCTCCCCCGGACAGAGCGGCAAGCCACGCCCGGCAGCGCGTAACCGCCGCCGCAGTAGGGCCATCAGCGGCAGCTGGGGGCCCTGCACGGGCAGGTACCCCCGCACAACGCCGTTGCACCACTACAGGCAGACCACGGCAACGGCCATCGGCGGCGCACCCCTTCCAGCACGCAGCAGCCGCGGCCGATACGGCTATCCGCCGAGGTTGCCGCTACCTTTCGTACCAGCGTTGGACATTGGCAGAAAATCCATAGCCGGCAGCTATGGCCAACCGGTGTGCATTCAATTGGACGCCAACAGCGACGGCGGCGCACAGTGATCTGCCCTTCCCCGTGTCTGACCGATATGCGCAAGACCCTGAGCTTTGCCTGCCTGCACTTCAGCGTGGCCTTCGTGGTCGGCTGGGCGATCAGTGGCGACTGGCGTGTGGGCGGTGCATTGGCACTGGTCGAGCCGCTGTGCAATACCGTGGCCTTTCATTTCCACGAAAAACTCTGGCAGCGCCGGCAAACACCGCGCGCAGCCGATGCCGGTGACGCCGTACTTGCCCGCCATCACTGCCATACCTGAGCACACCACCAGGATGAAAAAAGCCCGGCAATGCCGGGCTTTTTCGTTTACTTCTTCTTTGGCAGGTACAGGTCGGTGATCGTGCCTTCGAAGATCTCCGCGGCCATTGCCACCGATTCGCTCAGTGTGGGATGGGCGTGGATGGTATGGCCGATGTCGCCGGCCTCGGCGCCCATCTCGATGGCCAGGCAGATCTCGGCCAGCAGCTCGCCGGCATGCGGGCCGACGATCGCCCCGCCGATCACCCGCTGGGTCTGCTCGTCAAACAGCAGTTTGGTGAAACCTTCGGTACGGCCGCTGCCAATCGCGCGGCCACTGGCCGCCCACGGGAACTTGGCCACACCGACCTTCAGGCCCTGCGCCTTGGCTTCGTTTTCGGTGACACCGACCCAGGCGATTTCCGGGTTGGTATAGGCCACCGACGGGATGACGCGGGCCACCCATTCGCGCTTCTCGCCAAAGGCCACTTCGGCGGCCAGCTTGCCTTCGTGGGTGGCCTTGTGGGCCAGCATCGGGTTGCCGACGATGTCACCGATGGCAAAGATGTGCGACACATTGGTGCGCATCTGGCGATCGACCGGGATGAAGCCGCGGTCGGTCACAGCCACACCGGCCTTGTCGGCCGCGATCTTGTTGCCGTTCGGTGCGCGGCCCACCGCGACCAGCACGCGGTCGAAGGTACCTTGCGCCAGCGCCGGGGTGCCACCATCGGCGGCCTCGAAGGTGACGGTGATGCCATCGCCACCAGCAGTGACGCCAGCGGCCTTGGTCTTGAGGTGGACCTCGATGCCCTGCTTCTTGAGCCGGTCGGCCAGCGGCTTGACCAGGTCCTTGTCGGCGCCGGGCATCAGCTGGTCCATGAACTCGACCACGGTGACCCTGGCGCCCAGTGCGCTGTATACGGTGGCCATTTCCAGGCCAATGATGCCGCCGCCGACGACCAGCAAGGAACCGGGCACCTCGGCCAGCTCCAGTGCATCGGTGGAGTCCATCACGCGCGCATCGTCCCACGGGAAGTTCGGCAGCTTCACCGCCTGCGAACCGGCGGCGATGATGCACTGCTCGAAGCGCAGCAGCTGGGTCTTGCCGTCGTCGCCGGTGATTTCCAGCTCGTTGGCCGAGACAAACACCGCCGTGCCCTGCACGGTGCGCACCTTGCGCTGCCTGGCCATGCCGGCCAGCCCCTTGGTCAACTGACCGACGACCTTTTCCTTGTAACCACGCAGGGTGTCCAGGTTGATCGACGGGGCGCCAAAGTCGATGCCCAGTTCGCTGGCATGGGCGGCATGGTCAATGATTTCGGCCGCATGCAGCAGCGCCTTGGACGGGATGCAGCCGACGTTGAGGCAGACACCGCCCAGGCTGGCATAGCGCTCGACCAGTACGGTATCCATGCCCAGATCAGCCGCACGGAAGGCCGCGGTGTAGCCACCGGGGCCGGCGCCCAGCACCACCAAGCGGCAGCTGATGTCGGCCTGGCGGCCGGAGGCCGGCAGCGCCTTGGCGGCCACCGCCGGGTTCGGTGCACGGTGCGACGGGGTCACCGGCGGCTTGCTGGCCGGGGCCGGGGCCGGTGCGGGCGGGGGCGCCGACGCTTGAGCCGTGGCCTCCTCCAACAGCACCACCACATCGCCCTGGCTGAGGGTATCGCCGAGCTTGACCTTGACGGCCTTGACCACACCCGCGGCCGAGGACGGCACTTCCAGCGTGGCCTTGTCTGATTCCAGGGTCACCAGACCCTGGTCCTTGGCCACGGTGTCGCCGACGGCCACCAGGATCTCGATCACCGGGACGTCGTTGTAGTCACCGATATCCGGGACCTTGATTTCAATCGTTGCCATGTGTGTCTCCGCGCCTCAGGCCTTGCCTTCGGCAACCCGTTCGTCGTATTTGTCCAGCGCGCGGCCGATCGCCTCGTAGCGCTTTTCGTGTTTCTTTTCCTTGCTGCCGGCCAGCTCCTCGAGCAGGGCGCGCTGGTCCAGCAGTCGCACCAGGGCACTGCAGCCGGGTTCACGGCCGCTGTAGCGCTGGCCATTGAGCTGCAGCGAGAAGATATCCTCCTCGCCCATCACCGGGGCCCGCTCGGCCATCTGGACCTGGGCCAGTACCCGCTGCCAGTGCGCCAGGATGCGCTGCGCCAGTTCGGCGGGAATCGGGGCGCGCTCGATCTCCGGCTGCTGCTCCAGCCGCAGCTGGACACCAAAACTGTTGCGGTCGTTGCTGATGTGGTGAATGCGCTCCTCGGCTCGGGCCCGGACTACCCACCACTGGCCCTGCTCATCGGGCGCCAGCTGCAGCTGGCTTTCGCTGCCACGCTTGGGCAACGACAACCAGGCAATACCATCGGCATGCTCGCCACCAAGCAGGCTCACCGCGGCCTGGCCGTAATTGCCGGTGGCCGCCGGCCAGCCGGGGCCCATGTCCAGCGTGCAGACCTGGGCCTGGGCCAGCGGCGCGGCCGCCAGCAGGGCCAGGCAGATACCACGCAGCCCTGCACTCACAGCAGCACCCGGCGCATGTCGGCCAGCACGTTGCCCAGGTAGCTGGTGAAGCGGGCGGCGGCAGCGCCGTCGATGACGCGATGGTCATAGCTCAGCGACAACGGCAGGGTCAGCCGCGGCTCGAACGCGCTGCCATTCCAGACCGGCTGCATGCTCGACTTGGACACGCCGAGGATGGCCACTTCCGGTGCATTGATGATCGGAGTGAAGGCGGTACCGCCGATGCCACCAAGCGAGGAGATCGAGAAACAGCCGCCCTGCATGTCGGCCGGGCCGAGCTTGCCGTCGCGCGCCTTCCTGGCCAGTTCGGCGGTTTCCTGGGCAATCTGCAGCACGCCCTTGCGGTCGACATCACGGATCACCGGCACCACCAGCCCGTTCGGGGTGTCGGCGGCAAAACCGATATGGAAGTACTTCTTCAGCACCAGGTTCTCGCCCGAGGCGTCGAGCGAGGCGTTGAACTGCGGGAACTGCTTCAGCGCCGCGGCACTGGCCTTGATCAAAAACGCCAGCATCGTCAGCTTGATGCCGGACTTTTCGTTTTCCTTGTTCAGCTGCACGCGCAGGGCTTCCAGCCCGGTGATGTCGGCCTGGTCGAACTGGGTGACGTGCGGAATCATGGCCCAGTTGCGCGCCAGGTTGGCACCGGAAATCTTCTGGATGCGGCTCAGCGGCTGGGTGTCGATCTCACCGAACTTGGCGAAGTCCACCTTCGGCCACGGCAGCAGGTTCAGCCCATTGCCGGCCCCGACGTTGCTGCCAGCCGTTGCAGCGCCAGCGGTCAGTGCGGCCTTGACGAACTTCTGCACATCAGCCCGGGTAATACGACCGCCCTGCTCACTGCCGGTGACCTGCAGCAGATCCACCCCCAGCTCGCGCGCAAACACGCGCACTGCCGGGCTGGCGTAAGGAACCTTGGCCGGCAGCACCGCATCGGCAGTGAACGCCACCGGCGGGCTGCTGGGTTCGCTGGCTGCCGGTGCCGGGGCGGTCACAGCGGCGGGTGCGGGTGCGGGCGTCGGTGCCGGTGCCGGTACAGGTACAGGTACAGGTGCAGGTGCAGGTGCAGGTGCCGGTGCAGGTGCGGCGGCTACCGGTGCCGGGGCGGTGTCGGCCGCGTCTTCGGCCACTTCGATCATCGCCACCAGCGCGCCTTCGGACAGGCTGTCACCGAGCTTGACCTTGATCTCGCGCACCACACCGGCAAAGGCCGAAGGCACTTCCAGCGTCGCCTTGTCCGACTCGAGGGTTACCAACCCCTGGTCCTTGGCAACGGTGTCGCCCACAGCCACCAGCACTTCAATCACCGGGACATCACTGTAGTCACCGATGTCCGGGACACGTGCTTCTTTGATTTGCGCCATGGGCTACTCCGAGTACATATGTATTAATTAACGCCGTATTGTGGTCCGCCCACGCAGCGGTGCCAACCGGTCAAACACTCTGGCCGTCACACAATCCATGTGCGGTTGCAGCATTCATTGCCCCTGCTGTACCGGCCCCATCGGCAGCAGCCAGCTGCGCAGCGGCTGCCAGTGCACGGCCAACGCAGCCAATGAACAGGAGGCATTGGCCGGGCTGGTGGATGGCAGTGCCAGCATTTCCAGCCCGGGACGCAGGGCCAGGACCGCCGCCTGCAGATGCCGGGAATACAGCCGCGCGGCGGCGGTGCCATTGCAGACGATCAACGCCAATTGCGGGCAATGCGGCAATAAACCGGGCAGATCCACCGCAACTTCGCTTTGCCGGCGGATGGCTGAATCCAGACTGCCCTGGCGCTGGCAGCGCGCCAGCACGTCCCACAGCCCCACCCCCCGGCCCTGCAGGGCCTGCAGCCGTTGCGGGTAGGCCAGCTGGGCATCCACCCCGCACACCGCCTGCATCACCGGCCAGAAACGGTTGCGCGGGTGGGCGTAGTACTGCCCTGCCGTCAACGAAGCCGTGCCGGGCATGGACCCCAGGATCAATACCCGCGTGTTGCTGGCAACCTGCGCAGAAAAGCCTTGTAACACCTGCATTTCATCACACTCCCGTGACACCAATGAACACCTTGGCAGCCATCACTGCCGCAGCGTCGCCGCTGCTCGCCGCCGCGCCTGAATGAGCCCTGGTTGAACGTCGATTGTCGGCAAACATTCATTCAATCCGCGCCAGCATGGCCCGGTCTTGCGACGGCCAACGCCCTGCAGCGCGAACCATCGCAATGATCACGACCCCAGCAACAGGTTAGAAAAGGAGACTCCCCATGCGCATCATCACCGCTCTGGCGTTGGCCACTGCCACCGTGATTGCCGCCCCCGCCTTCGCCCAGGACAACACCGATACAGCTTCGGGCAAGCGTTTTGCCGTGGTCGGCGGGATCGCCCATCTGCAGCCCAAGGGCGATGCAGGTGCAGGCATCGGCGATATCGATGGCGACCCGGCACCGACCCTGAGCGCCAGCTGGTACCTCAATGACAATTTCGCCGTCGAGCTGTGGGGCGCGGCCGATAAATTCAATCACCGGGTCAACAGCGATACCGGCGCCAAGCTGGGCACCGTGGAGCAGCAGCCGCTGGCCCTGAGCGCGCAGTACCACTTCGGCCAGGCCGACACCACCTTCCGCCCGTTTGTCGGTGTGGGTTACTACGAATCCAACTTCAGCAACGAGGACATCCCGGCACTGGACGGGCTGCATGTCGGGGTGGAAACCGCCAAGGGCGCCATCGGCACCGTCGGTGTGGACATGAACATCAACCCGACCTGGTTTGTACGCGCCGATGCGCGTTACCTGCATGCCCGACCGGAGCTGACCGTGGGTGGCCAGGGCAGCGGCAGCGATCTGAAGCTGGACCCGTGGGTGGTGGGCCTGGGCATCGGCGCCCGTTTCTGAGCCCGCCTGATGGACAGGCAAAAGGCCGGCCCTGCGGGGCCGGCCTTTTGTCTGCATCAGGTCGCGGACAGTTTCATCAGCACCAGCCCGCTGACAATCAGGACCGCCGCCGTGATCCGCAGCGGGGTGACCGGCTCGCCCAGTGCAACGATACCCAGCACGAAGGCACCCACGGCACCAATACCGGTCCAGATCGTATAGGCCGTGCCCAGCGGCAGTGAGCGCATCGCCAGGGACAGCAAGGCAAAGCTGCCAATCATGGTGACGATGGTGATGGTGGCCGGCACCGGTTTGCTGAAACCGTCCGACAGCTTCATCGAACAGGCCCACACCACTTCCAGCAGGCCAGCCAACAACAGGTAGATCCAGGCCATCACGGGCCCTCCTTTCGATAGACCCGGGTCGTCCCGGCAAACAGTTCCCACCACGGGCGAGGTCGTCCTCGAAAACGGATGCTCGTGCCATCCAGCCGCGCCGAATCCTGGCATGACCCGCTGAACCGACCATCACCAGGGCTTCAGCGGCGTCGATAAAGCCGCTGCTGCCGGCTCAGCTCATGGCTCATCCAGCACACATTGCCCAGCGCACTGCCCACCAGCAGCGCCGCCAGCCCGAGCAGGCCGGCGTGGCTCATCCAACCGCTCACCGGCCAGCTGGCGCCAGCCAGCATCACCTGCAGGCTCAGCCACAGGCCCGCGCCCAGGCGCAGCACCACCACCGCCAGCAGGCCCCAGACGAACCCGCGGCTGGGGGTGACGAACACCCCGCCCGGCCCGGACAACACGCGTGCCGGCAACCGTGCCAGAAGGCCCAGCACGATGCCGCAGGCCATCCCACCAGCGGCATGCAACAAGGCTCCGGGCCACCAGTAACCGGCCACCAGGGCGATCAGCAACAGGGTTGAGGCCGAAAGCAGACAGCCGGCCAGCTGCAACCGCAGCGGCCAGCGCTGCAGCTGGCGGGGCGAGGTGCCGCGACGCAGACGCAGGTAGAAAGCCAGCGGCCACAACGCCAGCAGCAGCACCAGCAGCAGCGCGATGGACAGCGGCAGGGCCAGCAGCAGTGGCATGCGCCCGGCTCAGAACGCCGGCAGCACCGCGCCGGCGTATTTCTGCTCGATGAAGGCCTTGACCTGCGGGCTGGTCAGTGCCGTCGCCAGCTGCTGCACGCGCGCATCGTCATTGTTGTCCACGCGCGAGACCAGGAAGTTCACATACGGCGATTCCGCCGATTCGATCGCCAGCGCATCCTCGGTCGGCTTCAGCCCGGCATCCAGCGCGTAGTTGGTGTTGATCAGCGCCAGGTCGACCTGGTCGAGCACCCGCGGCAGCATCGCCGAATCCAGCTCGCGGAACTTCAGCTGCTTCGGGTTGGCAGTGATGTCGCGCTGGGTGGACAGCGCATTGGACGGGTCGGCCAGGGTGATCACCCCGGCGGTATGCAGCAGGATCAGCGCACGGCTGTTGTTGGACGGGTCATTCGGGATCACCACATCGGCCCCGACCGGCAGCTGGTCCAGCGCGGTGTAGCGACGCGAATAGGCACCGAACGGCTCGATATGCACCCCGGTGACGGTCACCAGCGCGGTACCGCGGTCGGCGTTGTAGGCATCCAGGTAGGGTTCGGTCTGGAAGTAATTGACATCGACCTGACCCTGCACCAGCTGGTCGTTGGGCTGCACGTAGTCATTGAACACGCGCACCTCCAGGCTCAGGCCCTGTTCGGCCAGCAGCGGCTTGACCACCTCCAGGATCTCCGCATGCGGCACCGCGGTCGCGGCAACCACCAGCTTGTCGTCCTGCGCGGCCGGCTTGCCGCAGGCAGTCAGGGCCAGCGTCACCGCCAGCACGGGAAGAGCCAACAACTTGATCATCGAAACGTCCTGTGAAAATCGGGGGGAGTGGCCGGCAAGTGTAGACCGCTCAGCGACGGGTGTAGCGCGTGACCAGCCAGTCGCCGGCCATCTGCAGCAGCTGGACCAGCACCAGCAGCGCGACCACGGTGACCAGGGCCACATCGGTATGCGAACGCTGGTAACCATCACGGAAGGCCAGATCGCCCAGGCCACCGGAGCCGATCGCACCGCCCATCGCGGTGAACCCGACCAGCGCGACCACGGTGACCGTGGCCCCGGCGATCAGGCCCGGGCGCGCCTCGGGCAGCAGCACCCGGGTCACCAGCTGCCAGGTGGTGGCGCCCATCGCCAGCGAGGCCTCGACCACGCCGCGGTCGACCTCGCGCAGGGCAGTCTCCACCAGCCGGGCATAGAACGGCGCCGCGCCAATCACCAGCGGCAGGATCGCCCCGCGCACACCCAGCGAGGTGCCCATCAAGGCCAGCGTGACCGGGATCAGCACGATCATCAGGATGATGAAGGGCACCGAGCGCAGCAGGTTGACCACCAGCGCCAGCCCGCCATACAGCCACGGCCTGCGCCCCAGCTGCGGGCTGCCGGTCAAAAACAGCGCCACGCCCAGCGGCAGGCCGATGGCGATGGTCAGCGGCAGCGAGCCGGCGAGCATCAGCAGGGTATCGATGCTGGCCTGGCCGATATCGGCCCACTTGCCGGCATCCAGATGGCGGAAGAAACCGTCCGCGGCGGCGATCATCGGATTCATGCCTGCACCTCCTGCACATGGACACCGGCAGCAGCAAACGCGGCCAGCGCCGCGGCGGTATCACCACCGGTCAGGGCCAGCATCAACTGGCCGTACGGGGTGTCGCGGATACGGTCGATACGCCCGGAAAGGATGCTGTAATCGACCCCGGTCTCGCGCGCGATCCGGCCCAGCAACGGCTGGTAGGTATCACTGCCGACAAAGGTCAGGCGCACCACCCGGCCACCGGCGGCAGCCAGGTCGGCCAGCATCGCCTCCTCGTCGCTGTGCTCGTATTCGCTGACAAAGCGGCGCGTGGTGGGGTGCTGCGGATGCAGGAACACATCGGCCACCGCGCCACTCTCCACCACCACGCCGGCATCGAGCACCGCCACCCGGTCGCAGACCCGGCGGATCACGTCCATCTCGTGGGTGATCAGCACGATGGTCAGGCCCAGTTCGCGGTTGATCCGCGCCAGCAGCTCCAGCACCTGGGCGGTGGTCTGCGGGTCCAGCGCGCTGGTGGCCTCATCGCAGAGCAGGATCGACGGCCGGGTCGCCAGCGCGCGCGCAATGCCCACGCGCTGCTTCTGCCCGCCGGACAGCTGCGCCGGGTACTTGTCGGCGTGCTCGGTCAGGCCGACGGTGGCCAGCAATTCCGCCACCCGCGCGGCAATGGCAGGCCTGGATTCACCGGCCAGCTCCAGTGGAAAGGCCACATTGGCAGCCACGGTACGGCTGGAAAGCAGGTTGAAGTGCTGGAAGATCATCCCGATCCGGCGGCGCAAGGTGCGCAGGCCGTCCGCGTCCAGCGCGGTGATGGACTGGCCATCGACGATCAACTCGCCGCCGCTGGGCAGTTCCAGGCCATTGATCAGGCGGATCAGGGTCGACTTGCCGGCACCGGAATGGCCGATGATGCCGAACACCTCGCCGGCACGCACAGAAAGGTCCAGTGGCGCCAGGGCCTGGAGCGAGCGCCCGGCAACCGGGTAGGACTTGTGGATCTGACGGAATTCAATCACGGCAAGCGTGGGGCATCACAAACGTGGGGCGTGCAGCCTAACAGCAACGGGCGCCTGGGCGCCCGTGCCAAAGTTCAGCAGGTCATGCCGATTTTTCATGCCGGTCGTCCAGTGACGACCAGACGCCTGCGCTCAGCTGTTCCACCACATCAGCAGCGAATGCCACAGGCGCTTGAAGAAGCCGGCCTCCTCGACGGCGGCAACCGCCACCAACGGTGCCTGGGCGATGACCTTGTCATCCAGGCTGACCTTGACGGTGCCGACCTGCTGGCCGGCGGCAAACGGGGCCACCAGCTCGCGCGGCACATCCATCACCGCCTTCAGCTCGTCGTAACGGCCGCGCGGCACGGTGACCAGCAACGGCTGGGCCACCCCGAGCTGCAGCTCGGCGGCCTGGCCCTTCCACACCTTCTGGGTGGTGATGGCCGTGGCCGGCTCATACAGGCGGTGGGTCTCGTGGAAACGGAAGCCCCAGTTGAGCAGTGCCAGCGAATCATCGGCGCGCTGCTTTTCCGAGGCGCCACCGAGCAGCACCACGATCAGGCGCTGGTCGCCGCGCTGGGCCGAGGACAGCAGGCAGTAGCCGGCCGCGGCAGTGTGACCGGTCTTGATCCCGTCCACGCTCGGATCACGCCACAGCAGCAGGTTGCGGTTGTGCTGGCGGATGCTGCCGACGGTGAATTCCTTGACCTTGTTGTAGGCATAGGTTTCCGGGTAATCACGCACCAGCGCGCGGCCCAGCAGGGCCAGGTCATAGGCACTGGCCTGGTGGCCCTCGGCGGTCAGGCCGTGGGCGTTGACGAAGTGGCTGTCCTTCATGCCGATCTTGGCGGCATAGCTGTTCATCAGTTCGGCAAACGCTTCCTGGCTGCCGGCCACGTGCTCGGCCAGCGCAATGGCCGCATCGTTGCCGGACTGGATCGCCATGCCCTTTTCCATCTCTTCCAGGCGCGCGGTCTGGTTGACCGGGAAACCGGAGTAGCTGCCATCGGTACCGGCCCCACCCTCACGCCAGGCGCGCTCGCTCATCATCACCTGGTCATCCAGGTTGATCTTGCCGGCAGCCACTTCGGCGGCGATCACGTAGGAGGTCATGACCTTGGTGATCGAGGCCGGCGGCAGCGGGGTGTGGATGTTCTCACCGGCCAGCACCTGCCCGGTGGCGTGATCCATCACCAACCAGGCCGTTGCGGTGCTCGGCGCCGGAGCGGCGGGAATCTGCACCGCCGCCGGCGCAGCGGGGGTTGCTGCGCGCGGCGTCGGCAGCGGGGTCTGAGCCAGCACCAGACCGGTGGTCAGCGCGGCGGCGGCGGCAACAGCAAAGCGGAATTTCATCAGAGCGCAACCTTGCGGGAGCAGGGAGGGGATGGGCCATTGTAGGCGGGTGAGCCGGATGTGCACACGCTCACACGACAATACCCGGCCTGGATTCAGTCGTTGACCACACGCGGCTGGCCAAGACCCAATGCGGCAATACGCTGCACCAGTTGCGGCACAGTGCTGTGGTCATCGGCGGCCACCCGCAGACGCCACAGGGTGCGTCCATCGGCGACCACATCCTGCAACCGGCCACCGGCAATCCCGGCCAGCAGCAGTTGCTGCAGCGCACGTTCGGCATTGTCACGGCTGGCAAAACTGGCCACCTGCAGCAAGGCCGCCTGCGGGCTGTCAGCGACCCTGCCGGCAGCCGTCACCGCCTGCGGCAACGGCGTGCTGACCACGGCAGCGGCGGGTTCGGCCAGTGCCGCGGTCGTGGCCGCGGTGGCGGGCATGGCAGTGGACGTGGGGGTGGCTGCGGCCGCATCGCGGCGCGCGCGCCGGCCACGCTCCTGGCCCGGGGTCAGCGCACGCACGCTGACCTGGCCGGTGCCGCGCTGGGTAATGCCCAGCTTGACTGCCGCGGCATAGCTCAGATCGATGACCCGGCCGTCATGGAAAGGACCACGGTCATTGACCCGGACGATCACGCTCTGCCCGTTCTCCAGGTTGGTCACCTCGGCAAAACTGGGCAGCGGCAAGGACTTGTGCGCGGCACTGAAGGTGTACATGTCATACACCTCGCGGTTGGAGGTCAACCGGCCATGGAACTTGGCGCCGTAATACGAGGCGATACCGGTTTCCTGGTAGCCGCGTGGATCTTGCAGCACGTGGTACTGCTTGCCCAGCACCGTATACGGGGAGCGATTGCCGACCGGCGAGCGCGGCTCGTCGGTCACCACCGGCTCGGGGATACAGGCCACATTGGGAATGTAGGCCGGCGTGGAGTCACTCACCCCGGGGCGGTACAGGCCGCCGGCGGTGTAATGGCCGCGGGTGGAAGGATCTTCGCTGGCCGGTGCATACGGTGAGCCCGGCGGACACTCGGCCTTGCCGCTGACCACGGTGCCCGCCCCGGCTCCGTCGGCGCTGCCGACGCCGCGCTGTGGTGCGCTGCTGCAGGCCGCCAAGGCCAGTACGATCAGTCCCAATCCCCAGCGGTAATGGTTCATGCCGACGGCAGCTCCTGTCCGGCAATGGCTTCAGACAGCTGGAACACCGCCATCGCATACATCTTGGAGATGTTGTAACGGGTGATCGCATAGTAGTTCTGGTAGCCCAGCCAGTACTGCTTGCCGGCCGCGCCCTCCAGGCTGATCGGGGTGGCGGTGGCCGCCGCCGGTACCGGCACCCGGGCGCGGTAACCCCGCTGGGCCAGGTCTGCCTGGCTCCAGCGCGGGGTCCAGTCTTCGGGATTGAACTCCTCATGGCCCTCGGCCAGGGTCGCCGGCACCGCGATCAGGCCACCACGCTGCCAGCCGCCCTTGCGGACAAAGTAATTGGCGATGGAGGCAAACACATCGGCGCGGCTGGTGAACAGGTCACGACGGCCGTCGCCATCGCCATCCACGGCAAAATCCAGATAGCTGGACGGCATGAACTGGCCCATGCCCATCGCCCCGGCATAACTGCCCTGCAGGGCGAGCAGGTCCAGCTGCTCATCGCGGGCCAGCACGAACAGCCTGGCCAGCTCATCACGGAAAAAGGCCGCGCGGCGGATTTCACGATCCAGCTTGGCCGGGTCGCCACTGCGCGGGTAGTTGAACGCCAGCGTGTACAGCGCATCGAGCACGCGATGGCTGCCGGTGTTGCGGCCATAACTGGTTTCCACCCCGATGATGGCCACGATGACCTGTGCCGGCACCCCGGTCTGTTGCTCGACCCGGGCCAGCTCCTGGCGGTGCTCGGCCAGGAACTGGCGGCCGCCGTCGATCCGCGCCTGGCTGATGAACATCGGCCGGTACTCATGCCACGGCTTGACCCGCTCGGCCGGGCGTGACATCGCACTGATGATGGCCGGCTTGATCTGCGCCTGGGCCAGGCCCGCATGCAGTACCGCCGGGTCCAGCCGGTGCGCGGCAGCGGCCTCGGCGATGAAGCGCTCGCGCTGCTGCTCCAGGCTCAGGTGCGCCCAGTCCTCGACCGGGGGCAATGCCTGGGCGGACTCGGGAGCGGCTTCTGCCGGCGTGGTGGAGGTCGCCGGTACCGGCGCCACAGCGCGGGTTACCGGTGCGGGAGCGTGCTGGTCGCCGGTTGCGCAGGCAACCAGGGACAGCGACGCCAGACAGGCCAGGGCACGAAATTTCATGTCGTCGAGGTTAGCAGCAGCCGGGGCAAATCGCACACCTCAAACCCGCCGGCCGGTACCGCCGGAAAATAATGAATTACCGGTTGCGTCCCCCATCCCCAGCGGACGCAACCGGCAACTCACGGTCGATTCAAGCGCAGGCCAGCGTCTCCCCACGCCGCCTGCTTCGACCATCGAACGCGCGCCAGGCGCGGCATCCGACCCGTACCTCAACTGCGCATTCACTTAGCTGCGGCGGGGGCGCCATTGTGCACGCGCACCACCGTAATGGGTTTGATCCTGATCAAAAAACCCGCTTGACGTCACGGATCAGGAGTAATTGACCGGCCGATGGGCCTGCGCGGCCATGACCAGGCCAAAACTGACCAGCAGCGATACCGCCGAAGTGCCGCCATAACTGATCAGCGGCATCGGCACCCCGACCACCGGCAGCAGTCCGGAAATCATCCCGCCATTGACCAGCACATAGACAAACAGGGCCAGCCCGGTGGCCCCGCACAACAGCCGCGAATAGCCGTCCTTGCATTCCAGCGCGATCCACAGGCAGCGACCGACCACGAATACATACAGGGCCAGCACGGTGGCCACGCCCAGCCAGCCGAACTCCTCGCTGAGCACGGAAAACGCAAAGTCGGTGGTCTGCTCGGGAATGAAGTTCAAATGCGCCTGGCTGCCCTGGCCCCAGCCCTGCCCGCTCCAGCCGCCGGAGCCGATTGCGATCTTGGACTGGATGATGTTCCAGCCGGCGCCGAGCGCATCACTTTCCGGGTCCAGGAACATCAGGATGCGGTCCTTCTGGTAGGGACGCAGGAACCAGAACCAGGCCACCGGCGCGGCCGCGGCGACGCCGCCGATACCGACCCCGACCCACCACCACGGCAGGCCGGCCAGCAACAGCACGAACACCCCGGAGGCGGCGATCAGCACCGCGGTGCCGAAATCCGGCTGCAGCATCACCAGCCCGGTGGGCAGGCCGATGATCGCCGCGGCCACCAGCACCACCGGCACCCGCGGCGGCAGCGGCATCCGGTTCAGGTACCAGGCCACCATCATCGGCAGGCAGACCTTGAGCAGTTCGGCCGGCTGCAGGTAGAACAGGCCCAGGTTGATCCACTGCCGCCCGTACTTGCCGGTGCCGATCACGAACACCGCCAGCAGTGGCAGCATCGACAGCGCGTAGATCAGCGGGGTCAGTTCGCGGATGCGCAGGATAGGGATGCGCGAAATCGCCCACAACGCCGCCAGGCCGACCACACAGCGTGCACCCTGCGCCTTGACCAGGCCCATGCCGCCGGCACTGTGCAGCACCAGCAGGCCGATCACCATCAGCGCCAGCAGGGCGCCGAGCAGGGGCAGGTCCAGGGTGCGGCCAAAACGATGGGCCAGGTCACCGAGCCAGCGCAGCACCGCCCTCATCGTGGCGGCCCGCTGTCGGTGGCTGAGGGTGCAGGCGCCGGCGCACCGATCTGCACCGGCGCGGTCTCTGCCGCCAGTGCCGCCAGCCGGGCGGCCTGCACCTGGGCCAGCGGCAAGCCGTCCTTGCTGGCCTCCAGGGTGCGCTCGGCCAGTGCGGTCAGGCCGCGCTCGCTGTCCAGCGGCTGCATGCCCTCCGGCAGCTTGCCCAGCAACCAGGCATCGAACACCTTGCGCGCGATCGGCCCGGCCGAAGTACCGCCGTAACCACCGCCCTCCACCGCGACGGCCACCGCGATCTGCGGGTTTTCGGCCGGCGCAAAACCGACAAACAGCGCGCGGTGGCGCAGATGCATCGGCAGGCTGCGCGGATCCACCGCGGCACTGCCGCGGCGGCTGACCACCTGCGCGGTGCCGGTCTTGCCGGCCATCGTGTACGGCGCGCCGGCGGCGGTACGCGCGCCGCTGCCACCAGGCTGCATCGTGGCCATCATCGCTTCGCGTACCACCTGGACGTTGTCAGGGTTGGGACTGATCGGGGTCGGCGCCGGCTGTGGCAGCGGCAGCCAGGGCGCATCGAAGCCCTCGCGGCTGGCCACCGCCAGGTGCGGCCGGCGCAACTGGCCATCAGCCAGGCCAGCGACGGCATGCACCAGCTGCAGCGGGGTGACCTTCCAGTCGCCCTGGCCGATGGAGGCATTGACCGTATCGCCCGGGTACCAGCGCTCCTTGCGCGTGGCCGCCTTGGTCGCCGGCGAGGGCAGGATGCCACCGATCTCGCCGGTCAGGTCGATCCCGGTCGGCTGGCCGAAGCCGTAGTGGTGCATGTACTGCACGAAACGCTCGATCCCCAGATCCAGCGCCAGCCGGTAGTAATAGGTGTTCACCGACTGCGCGATCGACTTGCGCAGGTCGGTCCAGCCATGGCCGCCACGACTGGCATCGCCCCAGCCACGGCTGACCCCGGGCAGGTGGAACATACCGGTGGACAGCACCCGGTCTTCGGGCCGGCGCACGCCGGCATCCAGCCCGGCCAGCGCGATCAACGGCTTCAGGGTCGAACCCGGCGCGACGCCGCCGAGCACCAGCCGGTTGAACTGCGGCCGCGAGGGGTTGTCATTGAGCGCACGGAAGTCGGCATGCGAGATGCCGTTGACGAACAGGTTCGGGTCATACGCCGGCAGGCTGACCATGGCCAGGATCTCGCCGGTACGCGGATCCATCGCCACCGCCGCGCCTTCGAATTCACCAAACGCGGCGACCATCGCCTGCTGCAGCTGGGCATCGATGGAAAGCCGCAGGTCGCTGCCCGAACGCGCCGGCACCCGGCCCACGGTGCGGATCGCGCGCCCCTGCACATTGGTTTCCACCTGCTCGTAGCCGATGCGGCCACGCAGCTGGTCCTCGTAATAACGCTCCAGCCCGGACTTGCCGATATGGGTCAGCGCGGCATTGCCCTCGCCCAGCACTTCCAGGTCACGGTCATCAACCCGGCCGACATAGCCGATCACATGCGCAAACAGCTCGCCATAGGGGTAGCGCCGGGTCAGATAGGGCTCCAGCTCGACCCCCGGATACTTCCAGCGGTCCACCGCAAAGCGCGCCATCTCCTCCTCGCTCACGCGCAGCTTCAGGGTCACCGGCAAAAACCGCCGACGCGCCTTGCGCGACTGCTCGAAACGTTCGATGTCCTCGTCGCTGAGCGCGAAGATCGTGCGCAGGCCGGCCAGGGTGGCGTCCATGTCCTGGACCTTGTCCGGGGTGATGTCGACCCGGAAAGCCGGCACGTTCTCGGCCAGCAGGCGCCCGGCGCGGTCATACACCATGCCGCGCCCGGGTACGACCGGCCGCGGCTTGATCCGGTTGGATTCGGAACGGGTGGCATAGGTGGCGTGGTCGACCACCTGCAGCTTGAAATACCAGCCGCCCAGTCCGCCCAGGGCCAGCAGCACGCCGGCAAAACCGATCGCAGCCCGGCGCCGGAACTGCTCGGCCTCCGCATGCGGGTTCTTGGTTTGCCGCCGCCGCGCCAGACTCATCGCCCGCGCCGCCCGTGGCCCAGCCGGTCAAGCAGAACGAACAGCGGTGGCCACAGCAGCATCCCGACCAACGGTGCGCCCCACCACAGCCAGGGCTGCGCCGCCTGGCCCAGCACCAGGTGCAGCAGCGCGGTCAGGCCGCGGTCGGCAAACAGCAGCACGCCGATCACCATCGCCTGCTGCAGCAGCGGGAAAAACCGCATCCGCGCGCGGAAGTGCTGCAGCACGAAGGTCAGCAGCACCAGCCGCAGCGCATGCTCGCCCAACAGCGAACCGTAGACCATGTCGGCCAGCAGGCCGAGCAGAAAGGCGCGGCCGATGCCGAAACGCTCGGGCAGCTCGATGACCATCCAGGCCACGATCAGCGCCAGCCAGAACGGGCGCAACGGCTGCACCGCCTCCGGCAATGGCACTACCCCGAGCACGGTGGCCACCAGCACGCACAGCGGTACCACCCAACCACGCCCACGCCAGCGGCTCATCGCAGCCCCTCGGCAGCGGCCGGCATTGTCGCCGGTGGCGTTTCCGGCGCTGGCTGCGGCGGTGCGGAATCGACGGGCGTTGGCGCTGCAGCACGCGGCACCGGCAAGGCGGAACCGGCCTGGCGGGGTGCCACTGCCGGCCCGGCGGCCGCGCGCATTGCCGGCGCCGGGGCATCGAGCGCGACGGCAGGTGCGGGGCTGTCGGCCGGCAACTCGGGCAGCAGGCGCAGCAGCAGCACGTCCTGGCCGCGATCGAGCTTGGCCGCCGGGGTCAGCTCGCCGATCAGGAAGGCATGGCTGTCATCCGGGCGCAGCGTGGTCACCTTGCCGACCGGGAAACCGGGCGGAAAGCGCCCGCCCAGGCCGGAGGTGACGATTTCATCACCAACTTCGACCTCGGCACTGAGCGGGATGTCACGCAGTTCCAGCCGCGCACCGCGGCCATAGGCAATCAGACGCACGCCATTGCGCGCGACGGTGACCGGAATGGCATGATCCGGATCGGTCAACAGCAGCACCACCGACTGGAACGGCTGTACTTCGATCACCTGGCCGACCAGGCCACCGGCATCGATCACCGCCTGGCCGACATACACCCCCTGGCGGCTGCCGGCAGCCAGCACCAGGCGCTGACGCACCGGATCCAGGTCCACATCCAGGATCGGCACCAGCTGCACATCCAGGCCATTGCGCTCGGCTACCCCGAGGCGTTCGCGCAGGCGCGCGTTTTCCATTGCCGCGGCGTGCAGCCGGGCCAGCCGGGCGTTGGCCACCAGCAGTTCATCGCGCAGGCGCCGGTTTTCCTCCAGCACACTGGCGTGGCTGTTCAGGCGCTCGCCCACCGCGCCGGCGACATGCGTCGGCAGGCCGAGCAGGGCCCACACCGGTTGCACCACGGCATTGGCCTGGGTGCGCCACTGGCTGAGCCAGCCGCCGCGGCTGTCCAGCACCACCAGCACCAGTGCCAGGCCAACCAGCACCAGCAGGCGCACGATCGCACCGATATCGGCCGGGCGGGAAGCGACATTGGGTCCGGCGTAAGTCGGCACAGTGATCAGCAGGATTGAAGTAACGGGGTAACCAGGCCAGACGCCCCCGCACCCGCATCATCCAGGCGGCGCAGGGCCGGCAATGACACGGAATACAGGGGCGTGTGGAGCATCAGCGGACAACCGCCGCTTATTCAGGCGCAAAGAATTCGTTGCCGTCGATATCCACCAGCTCCAGCGCACGCCCGCCACCGCGGGCCACGCAGGTCAACGGATCATCGGCCACCTGCACATGCAGGCCGGTTTCCTCGCTGATCAGGCGGTCCAGGTCGCGCAGCAGCGCGCCACCACCGGTGAGCACGATGCCGCGCTCGGCGACGTCGGCGCACAGCTCCGGCGGGGTCTGCTCCAGTGCCAGCTTGACCGCCGAGACGATCCCCGACAGCGGCTCGTGCAGGGCCTCGAGCACCTCGTTGGAGTTGATCTTGATCATCTTCGGCACGCCCTCGGCGAGGTTGCGGCCGGAGATCTCCAGCTCCTTGACCTCGGCCTGCGGGTAGGCACAGCCCAGCTCGACCTTGATCCGCTCGGCGGTGGCCTCGCCGATCAGCATGCCGTGGTTGCGGCGCACGTAGTTGGTGATCGACTCATCGAAACGGTCACCACCAATGCGCACCGAGGCCGAGTAGACGATGCCGTTGAGCGAGATCACCGCCACCTCGGTGGTGCCGCCGCCGATATCGATGACCATCGAGCCACGTGCCTCGGACACCGGCAGGCCGGCACCGATCGCGGCGGCCATCGGCTCCTCGATCAGGTAGACATCACGCGCACCGGCTTCTTCGGCCGATTCCTTGATCGCGCGACGCTCGACCTGGGTCGAGCCGGCCGGCACGCAGACCAGCACGCGCGGGCTCGGACGCAGCACACGCGACTTGTGCACCTTCTTTATGAAGTGCTTGAGCATCGCCTCGGTATAGGTGAAGTCGGCAATGACGCCATCCTTCATCGGCCGGATCGTGGTGATGTTGCCCGGGGTACGGCCGAGCATCTGCTTGGCTTCGGCACCGACGGCGGCCACCGAGCGGGTGCCACCGATGGCACGATCCTGGCGTACGGCCACCACGGACGGCTCATTGAGCACGATCCCCTGGCCACGCACGTAGATGAGGGTGTTGGCCGTGCCCAGGTCGATGGACAGGTCATTGGAAAACATGCCGCGCAGTTTCTTGAACATTCGGGGAGATGGTCCTGGAGGGCATCGCGCCCGCGCCCGGAGCGGGCGTAGAAAACGGGCGGAAATCTAAGGCCGACAAGCCTAACAACCCACCTCTGGGCGAGCAAGGCGGATCGCTGCACAAGCCCGGGGCTGCGCCCATTCAGACAAACCGCCGACATCGCCGGTTCAGACCCCGCTTCTGGTTCTATGCCGCCGCACGCGCTAATCTATGCCCCCCACGGCGCCATTGGGCGCCCGTCTGCGTGCGCCTGTGCGACAGGCCCCATCCCCATACACCCGAAAGGCTTTATCCGATGTCCGCTCTGATCTGTGGTTCCCTCGCCTTTGACACCATCATGGTGTTCCCGGACCAGTTCAAGAACCACATCCTGCCGGACAAGGTGCACATCCTGAATGTGTCGTTCCTGGTGCCGGCCATGCGTCGCGAATTCGGCGGCTGCGCCGGCAACATTGCCTACAACCTGAAGCTGCTGGGTGGCAACCCGGTGCCAATGGCCACCGTCGGCCAGGATTTCGGCCCCTACCGTGAGCACTTCGCGCAATGCGGCATCGACATGTCGCAGCTGAAGGTGATCGATGACATGTTCACCCCGCAGGCCTTCATCACCACCGACCACGACAACAACCAGATCACCGCCTTCCACCCGGGCGCGATGGCCAGGTCGTACGAGAACCACGTGCGTGACGTGCCCGGCGTGACCATCGGCATCGTCTCGCCGGACGGCCGCGAGGGCATGATCCAGAACGCGGCCGAATTCCGCGAATGCGGCATCCCCTTCATCTTCGACCCCGGCCAGGCGATGCCGCTGTTCAACGGCCCGGAGCTGCGTGATTTCATCGAGCAGGCCGACTTTGTCGTGGTCAACGACTACGAGTCGAACCTGCTGCAGCAGCGCACCGGCTGGGACGAAAAGCAGATCGTCTCGCGGGTCAAGGCCTACATCACCACCAAGGGCCCGAAGGGTGCGGTCATCCACACCCCGGAAAAGAGCTACGACATCCCGCCGGCGCACGAACGCCGTGTCACCGACCCGACCGGCTGCGGCGATGCTTTCCGCGCCGGCCTGCTGTTCGGCATCGAAAACGGCTACGACTGGCTGACCATCGGCCGCATGGGCAACCTGATGGGTGCGCTGAAGGTCGAGCATCCGGGCACCCAGAACCAGTGCTTTGATTTCGCCCAGTTCAATGAGGAATTCAAGCAGCAATTCGGCTATTCGCTGTAATTTCCTGCTAGAATCCCGCTCCTTGTTTGGCGCTTTGCGCGCAGGCAGGAGCGCGCAGCGCTCACGTAGCTCAGTCGGTAGAGCACCTCCTTGGTAAGGAGGAGGTCGAAGGTTCGATTCCTTTCGTGAGCACCATGCGCACCCGGGCACTCCATGCTCACGTAGCTCAGTCGGTAGAGCACCTCCTTGGTAAGGAGGAGGTCGAAGGTTCGATTCCTTTCGTGAGCACCATGCACACCCGGGCACTCATGCTCACGTAGCTCAGTCGGTAGAGCACCTCCTTGGTAAGGAGGAGGTCGAAGGTTCGATTCCTTTCGTGAGCACCATCGCGGGCAACTGGCGCCGCTTGCGCCGGCGCGGCATGACTGCACAGCATGCCTGCACCCGGAAAACCCGCTGGAATTTCGACCCGGGCGTGCCGTGGCCGCATACTGCGGCCATTGACTGACCTCAAAGGGGCCGCATGCAGTTGTTTTCCCGCAGCCGTCAGCCTGGCACCGGCACGCTGCTGCTGTTCAGTGCCAGCCTCTTCGGCGCCTGCCTGCTGGGCATCTTCAGCCGTCCGGACAACCTGCTGGCAGTGATCTGGCCGGCCAATGCCCTGCTGCTGGGCTGGCTGTTGCGGCAACGCCGGCTGGCTGGCGTACTCGGCTGGAGCTGCGCCGCACTGGCGTACCTCGCCGCCGACCTGGTCACCGGCAGCAGCGTGGAACTCACCGTGCACATGGCGGCGGCCAACCTGGCCGGGGTCGCCGTTGGCTACACCCTGCTGCGCCACAGCCCGCATTTCAACCGCCTGCTGCTGGGCCCGGCTTCGGTATTGATGCTGCTGCTGGCCAGCCTGAGCGCGGCATGGACCTCTGCGCTGGTGGCCATGCCTGCCACCACGTTCCTGCTCGATGCCAGCCATGGCCAGGCGCTGCTGTATTGGTTTTCCGCCGAACTGGTCTGGTACATGGCACTGCTGCCAGCGATCCTGCTGACCAGTTCAAGGCAGAGCCTGCTGCCACCAGCCGCTCCGCGCTTCTGGCGCTGGGCACCGCTGCTTGCCCTGGCAGCCAGTGCGCTGCTGGCAATGTGGGCAGACGGTGCCGGCGCACTGGCATTTACCCTGCCGGCGCTGCTGTGGTGCGCGCTGCGCTATCGGCAAGGCCTGGCAGCCCTGTGCCTGCTGATCACCAGCATCGGCACGCTGTACGCCGTGGCCATCGGCCTGCTGGAGCTGGGATCCGTGGATCCGGAGCTGGGCGACATCGTTTCCCTGCGCACCGGCGTGGCCCTGCTGGCCGTGCCCGTGCTTCTGGTCTCGGCAATGAATGCCTCGCGCGAACGCATGCTCAAGGCACTGCACCATGCGGCCGCACATGACGGCCTGACCGGGCTGCTGAGCCGTGCCGGCTTTTTCAGCCAGCTGCCCACGCTGCTGCAGGACACCGGCCACAGCATCGGCACCTTGATGCTGGACATCGACCTGTTCAAGCAGATCAATGACCACCACGGCCATGCCGCCGGTGACCTGGTGCTGCGCGAAGTAGCGCAACGGCTGCGCACCAGCCTGCCCGATGGCGCCCTGCTGGGCCGCCTCGGCGGCGAGGAGTTTGCGGTGGTGTTGCCGGCGGCGGATCTGGCCAGCAGCCGGCAGGTGGCCGAGCAGCTGCGCCAGCGCATCGATGAAGAACCCTTCGTGCTGCTGCCCGGCCTGCCGCCGCTGGCCGTCAGCGTGTCCATCGGCGTGGCCGCACTGGGCGAGGATGACGAGCGCCATGTCGATACCGCGCTGCACCCCGCCGACCAGGCGCTGCAGCGCGCCAAGAACAGCGGACGCAACCGGGTGGTGGTGGCGCCCTGAGCGGCCGGGGTCAGTTCCAGCGTGCCGGCAGGGTGGTGGTATCCAGCCCCTTGGTCTCGAACACCGCAGTGCGGGTGCCGCCGGCCTTGACCGGGAATTCGATGCTCAGGCGCCCCGCTCCGGCTGCGCTTTTCCACAGCTGCCGGTGGTCGGTGATGAACATCGCAATCGCCTCGTCGGTGTCCGGGCGCCAGGCAGCCATCGAACGCACCGGGCCATCGTCGACCTGGACCTTGACCTGGCAGCCACCGGGGCAGCGGAAATCACCAGCCTGCAGCACCAGGTAGGCATGCTGCTTCCATTGCGGATGGTCGCGGAACACCAGCTGCACCGGCTTGGCGCCGCTGCCATCCACATCCACCGGCTGCATGGCGTAGATGGCGGCTGACTTCTGCAGGCCACTGCCTGCAGCCACCTGGTTGTAATGCCACAGCGCGCGCAGGCGGCGCAGCTCGCGCGCGGCCTCGGCCTTGAGCCGCACCTCGTCCATGCGCGGGGCCACCGCGGCGGCGGCGGCAGTATCGGGGTACTGGTCAGCCAGCGAGACCCCCTGCAGACGCGCCCGGTCCCAATCCCCGGCACTGACCGCCTGTTCGAAATGGCCGGCAATCACCGCCGCCTCCTGCTCCTTGCGCGCGTTTTCTGCCGCCGCTGCCGCCTGCTGCCGGGCACGCTCGGCCTCGGGGTCCGAGCACCCCAGCAGAACGGAAGTACACAACAGGGCCGACAGGGTCATCGTTTTCATCGCACAGCGCACTCACGGACAAAGGTTGCTGCAGTGTAGCCAGCGCAGGCGTTCATGCCAGCGTCGCCGACTGCTGCTCCAGCTCGGCCAGGCGGCTGCTCATGGACTGCGCATGCAGCAACAGCCGGCCCAGGTTGACCCGGGTACCGGCGGCAATCAGCAGCACATGGTCCTTGCCGGCCCCGGTGAGCAGCATCGTGCCGTTGGCGCCGTTGAGAATCACCTGGTTCAACGCTCCCAGCGCCACCTCGCGACTGGCGGCCGCCGACAGCGCCAGCAGCGAGGCACTCATCGCCCCGACCCGGTCCTGGTTGCCGTTGTCAAACAGGGCGGTGACCACCTGGCCTGCACGATCCACCCAGGCCAGCGCCTGGATGTTGGGCTCACTGCCCTGCAACTGGCGCAGGATGGCCCGCGCGGATTTTTCCATTGCCGGATTCAACATCTCCCCTCTCCTTGGCATTGCCGCCGTTACTGCATGACCACGCCTGCGCCGGCCTGCCCCAGCCAGCGATGCAGGGCCGGCTCGGGCTGGCGAACGCTGACTTCCAGCAGCGCGGTCACCACCTGCAGCAGCTGCACCACACTGGCGCGCTGGCGCGCATCCACCGGCAGGATCGGCGGCCGGCACTGATGGCAGGGACAGGCTGCCGCCGAATCCAGATGCAGGTCCACTGCCCGGTTCTGCACATGGGTCACGCCGACCACGATCGGCACCGAACGCCCCTGCGCGGCCATCAGCTGGTGTACCTGGCCCAGGTAGAAATCCAGCTCCGCCTGCGCCTGTGGCCCGGCATGCACCAGCACCACCACGGCCTGCGCCTGCAGCAGCAGGATTTCCCACATGTAATCAAAACGCTGCTGGCCGGGCGCGCCCTGCAGGCGCAGGCGGTCGCCCTGGCCCAGCTCGAGCACGCCCATGTCCAAGGCAACGGTGGTGGTCGGCTTGCTCTGCGGCCCACCCTCGTAATAGGCAACTTCCGTATCCAGGCAGTCGATATCACTGACCGCAGCAATGGCCGTGGTCTTGCCCGAACCCACCGCGCCCATGAAGGCAATATTCCATTCCATCGATCCGCCTCCTGACCTAGTGCTGCCCCAGCCCGGCCAGCCGCCGCCACAGCCGCACAATGAACGACCCGGCCGGCGTGGTCGGCGTCGGATCGCTGGCAGCTGGCGCCACCGCGGCCGCCTCGCCCAGCACCCCCGGCGCAATCGCCTGCAGGCAGCCCTGCCGCCACAGCAGCAGCAGTATCTGCTGGCACAGCGCCGGTTCCATCCCGAGCAACTGACCGACCAGAAAGCCCGCACTCTGGCGCCGGCTCAGCAACGCGCAGACCCGTGCGGTATTGCCCCAGCCCAGTGTTTCCGGCACCCCGGCCGGGTCGGGCCAGCGGATCAGGTAGAGCAGCTGTGGCCGCAACAGCGACCACTGGCCGGCCTCATCGGTGCCCGCTGGCGCCACCAGCCCCCCGGGCAAGCCATGCTCGGGCCCACACAACTGCCAGGCCCCCGGCCTGATCTGCCCATACGCGCCGGTTGGCGCAGCCTCAGCCCTCATCACAACCACCCCAGACAAGAATCCTCTCTTTGCCCATCTGCCGCCCAACCGCCCCCGATGGCTGCAGCAAAGCTTGTCATTAATAGATGACGTTATTCACCCGAGTTTCACACAAAAGACCATCCGTTGCAGCGTCCACCAACACACGTATTGTCCTGGAAACAACAACGGCGGGCCGTGCGGCCCGCCGTTGCAACCAGCCGCAGTGCTGGCAAGCGCCTCAGTCGGCCGGCCGGGCCTGCGCCAGCAACGCCGCCACCGAGCTGGTGGTGATCGGGTGGTAACCGGCACGCGCCCGCTCGAAACTGGCCGTGGCCGCTTCCAGACCGGCCGAGGTTTTTACCAGCTCGGCGTAGATCGGCATGATCAGCTTGCGCCGGCCGACCTTCTCGATGAAGGCCTGCGCCTGCGGCAGCGCCTGGCTGTAACCACTGCGGATGGCCAGCGGGTACCAGCGCATGGCGATTTCACCGTTGCTGGTACCGGAGAACTGGTACGCCTGGTCCAGCTGCGCCAGCAGCGCCACGTCCTGGGTCTGGCCCAGGCCGGTAATGAAATGCACCCACTCCTGGGTGACCCAGTTGGCGGTGATTTCCTTGCTCGGCAGCTGGCCACTGCCCTGCAGCGCGATCCGTGCACTGTCGACGATGGCAAAGTTGCGCGACACCGCCTTCGGTGCGCTGGCCGGAATGCCGGGCTGGTTGATCCACTCATCCAGCTCCTGCGCGGTGACCGCATGCGGGTATTTGGCCAGCAGCTCGCTGTTGAGGTAGGCCAGGAAGGTGTCGGTATCGGTGCTGCCAAAGGCATGGCTGTCAAACCAGCCGCGCAGGAAGGTATCGAACGCCGCGCGACCGACGCGCTGCTCCAGGAACTGCAGGAACCAGGCGCCCTTGTCATAGGCCACGCTGGACAGCGCTTCGTCGGGGTCCAGCTCACCGAGCGGGGCCAGCGCCAGCCGCTGCTGTGCGCTCGGCGTGGTCTGCATTTCCTCGCGCAGGCCGGCCTGGTCGATCATCCGCTCCATCTCGGCCATTTCCTTGCCGTAGACCTCCTCGATGATGCGGCTCTGCACATAGCTGGTGAAACCCTCGTTGAGCCAGATGTCCTTCCAGCTGGAGTTGGTCACCAGGTTGCCCGACCAGCTGTGCGCCAGCTCATGGGCAATCAGCGAGACCAGCGACTTGTCGCCGGTGATCACGGTGGGCGTGGCAAAGGTCAGCCGCGGATTTTCCATCCCGCCAAACGGGAAGGACGGCGGCAGCACCAGCATGTCGTAGCGGCCCCAGCGGTACTCGCCGTAAAGCTTTTCACTGGCCACGATCATCTTCTCGGTGTCCTCGAACTCGGCCGCCGCCTTGTCGACCATGGTCGGCTCGGCCCAGATGCCCGAACGCGCCGACACCGGCTTGAACACCAGGTCACCGGCGGCGATGGCCAGCAGGTAGGACGGGATCGGCTGCGGCATGGTGAACTCGTACACACCGTCACGCACCGCTGCCGGGTCGTTGTCCGCGCTCATCAGCACCATCACGTCCGGGCGCGAGGCCACCTTGGCGCTGTAGGTGAAACGCACGCCCGGGGTGTCCTGCAGTGGCACCCAGGAGCGACCATGGATCGCCTGCGACTGGCTGAACATGAAAGGCAGCTTCCCGCCTTCGGTCATCGATGGCTCCAGCCACTGCAGGCCCGAAGCGGTCGGTGCGGTGGCATAGGTAATGCGTACGGTCTGCGGCTGGCTGATCGCGGTGATGGTCAGCTTGCTGCCGAACACCTTGTCGGCAGGCGCCAGCGCAAACGCCAGCTCGCTGGCACTGCCGTCTGCGGCAATCGCCTCGACCTTGCTGATGTTCAGCTCGCGCGTATCCAGCACCAGCGCATCGGCATCGGGCTGCTTCCAGTCCAGGGTATAGGTGGCGGTACCGCTGATCTGCCGGGCATCAAAATCCAGCTTCAGGTCCAGCGCCAGATCGGTGATCACCACCTTTTCCGGCTGCGCATAGGAGCTTTCGTCGTGGCTGCGTGCCGTACTCATGGCTGCCTGGCTGCTGGCGGCGGCCGGCGCGGCCGGTGCGCTGGTCGATTCACTGCAGCCGGCAGTGCCCAGCACCAGGGCAATGGCCAGCGGCAGGATCAGGGACGTAGAACGCATGGGTCAACCCAACTTGTGGAAAACCCCAAGTGTAGCGTCCCGTGCCGGGCCAAATAACAACGGGCCCGATCCGCAGGCCCGCTGCTGACAACCCGGCGCCGCTACAGCGCCTTACAGCTTGTAGCCGGAATGGATGGCGCAGATGCCGGCCGACAGGTTCTTGTAGTGGCAGCGCTCGAAACCGGCGCCGGCCATCATCGCCTTGAGCTCTTCCTGCGGCGGATGCTTGCGGATGCTTTCGGCCAGGTACTGGTAGCTGTCGCCGTCACCATGGGCAAACAGCTTGCCCAGCCTGGGCAGTACCTTGAACGAATGGAAGTCGTAGATCGGCTTGAACCACTCGGCGGTGACTTCGGAAAACTCCAGCACCCGCGCCTGTCCGCCGGGCTTGAGCACGCGGTACATCTCCGCCAGCGCCTTGTCCTTGTCGGTGACATTGCGCAGGCCGAAGGCAATGGTCACCAGGTCAAAGCTGGCATCCGGGAACGGCAAGGCCTCGGCATTGAGCTGGACGTAATCCAGGCCGAACACCAGCCCGCGGTTGAGCAGGCGGTCGCGGCCGACGGTGAGCATGCCGGCGTTGATATCGCCCAGCACGATGTAGCCGTCCTTGCCGACCCGGTCCTTGAGCAGCGCGGCAATGTCGCCGGTGCCGCCGGCCAGGTCGAGCACGCGATCACCGGGCTTGACCTGTGCGGTAGCGACAAAATAGCGCTTCCACGCACGGTGGATGCCCAGGCTCATCAGGTCGTTCATCAGGTCGTACTTGCCGGCGACCGAGGTGAACACTTCTGCGACCAGCTTCTGCTTGTCCTTGGCCGCAACATCACGGAAACCGAAGTGGGTGGTACCGCTTTCGTAGGGGGATTGGCTCATGGGGGGATTATCGCACTGCAGGCCGGCCCGTGGGCCGCGAGATGGCAGTGATAGCACAGCGCAGGCAAACCGTGCTGCAACAGCGGCGGCGCAATCGGGCACACTTGCCGCCAGACCTCTGAAGGATTGGCACATGATCACCACCCCCGACTACCGCGCCCTGCTGGAAACGGCGATCGACCAGGCCCGCATCGGTCTGGCCGAGGGCGGGATTCCGATTGGCGCGGCGCTGTATCACAACGATGGCCGGCTGCTGGGCTGCGGCCACAACCGTCGTGTGCAGGAAGGCGACCCGTCCATCCACGGCGAGACCGATGCCTTCCGCAAGGCCGGCCGCCAGCGCTCCTACCGCGACACCATCATGGTCACCACCCTGGCCCCGTGCTGGTACTGCTCCGGGTTGGTGCGCCAGTTCAACATCGGCACCGTGGTGGTGGGCGAGTCGGTCACCTTTGCCGGCGGCATCGACTGGCTGCGCGAGGCCGGGGTCAAGGTCATCGACCTGGCCGATGAGCGCTGCATCGAGATGATGGAGCGCTTCACCACCGCCCACCCGGCGCTGTGGAACGAGGACATCGGCGAGGACTGACCACGGCCGGCGCCCTGCAACACAAAAGGCCGCCCTTGCAGGCGGCCTTTTTCCTTGCATGAACCCGGCGTGGTTACGGCGTGGTGCCGGCCGTTTCCACCCAGCCCCCACCCAGCGCCTTGTACAGGCTGATCCGGTTGGCCTGTTCGGCCAGCTGCACCGCCACCAGCCCCTGGCGGGCCGAATACAGGCTGCGACGCGCATCGAGCAGGACCAGGAAGCTGTCCATGCCGGCGTCATAACGCGCCTGGGACAGGTCGTGGGCCTGCTGCGCGGCAGCCACCAGCGCTTCCAGCGCCGTGCGCTGTTCGGCCAGCGTCTGGCTCAGGGCCAGCGCGTCGGCCACCTCGCGGAATCCGGCCTGGATCGCCTTCTCATAGTTGGCCAGGGCAATGTCGCGCTCGGCCGTGGCCATGCCCAGGTTGGCGCGCAGCCTGCCGCCCTGGAAGATCGGCAGGCTGACCTGCGGCATGAAGCTCCACACCCGGGTGCCGGACTCGAACAGGCCCGACAGCTCGCCACTGGCACTACCGATGGCGCCGGTCAGCCGGATCGACGGGAAGAACGCCGCCCGCGCCGCACCGATATTGGCGTTGGCACCGCGCAGGCTGTGCTCGGCGGCCATCACGTCCGGACGCCGCAGCAGCACTTCCGAAGGCAGGCCCGCCGGCAGTGCGGCCACGCCACTGCTGCCGATGTCCAGCCGGGTCGGCAGCAGCGAGCTGTCCACCGGCTGGCCCACCAGCAACGCCAGCGCATTGCGTCCCTGGGCCACCTGGCCGCTGTAGCGGGCCACATCGGCGCGTGCCGATTCGACCAGGGTGCGGGTCTGGTTGAGCTGCAGGGCCGAGGTCGCACCCAGATCGAACATCTTCTGGCTCAGCGCCAACGATTCCTCGTAGCTGGCCAGGGTGTCGCGGGCAATGGCCAGCGCCTGCTCGTCAGCGCCCAGGGCCAGCCAGCTGCCGGCTACCTGGGCAATCAGCGCCAGCTGTGCCGCGCGCTGGTTCTGTTCGGTGGCCAGGTACCCCTGCAGCGCCGCCTGGCTGAGGTTGCGCACGCGGCCGAACAGGTCCAGCTCGAACGCGGCCACGCCCAGGTTGACGCTGTACTGCTCGCTGACCGGCACATCGCCGCCGATGCGTTCCATCTGCCCGGTCACGCCCAGCGCCGGCAGGCGGTCGGCGCGCACGATGCGGTACTGGGCCTGGGCGCGCTCGACGTTGAGCACGGCCACCCGCAGGTCACGGTTGTTTTCCAGCGCCTGGGCTACCACCTGCTCAAGGCGCTCATCGGCAAAGAAGTCGCGCCAGCCGACATCGGCCACTGCCACTGCATCGGCCACCGGCACCTTGCCCTGCTCGGGCATCGGCCAGCTGACCGGAATATCGGCCTGGGCCGCCGGCAGCCGCGGCTCGAGCATCGCGCAGCCGCTGCCGGCCAAGGCCAGGGCCGCCGCCAGTGCGGTGATCTTGAACTTAGTCATGGCTGGCGTCCTTCTGCTTGCGGTTGAACATGCGGTTGATCACGACAAAGAACAGCGGGATGAAGAACACGCCCAGCGCGGTGCCCAGGATCATGCCACCCAGCACGCCGGTACCGATGGCGCGCTGGGCACCGGAACCGGCACCGGAAGCAATCGCCAGCGGCAGCACACCCAGGCCGAAAGCCAGCGAGGTCATGATGATCGGACGCAGACGGTCACGTACCGCATGCATCGTCGCCTCGATCACGCCCGCTCCCTTCTCCAGGTTTTCCTTGGCGAACTCCACGATCAGGATCGCGTTCTTGGAGGTCAGGCCAACGGTGGTCAGCATCGCCACCTGGAAGTAGATGTCGCGCTCCATGCCACGCAGGGTATTGGCCAGCACCGCGCCAAGGATGCCCAACGGCGCCACCAGCAGCACCGCGGTGGGCACCGTCCAGCTTTCATACAGCGCGGCCAGACACAGGAACACGATCAGCAGCGACAGCGCGTACAGCAGCGGGGTCTGGTTGCCGGCCGCACGCTCCTGGTAGGACAGTGCGGTCCATTCGATCGCAAAGCCCGGCGGCAACTGGCTGGCCAGCTTCTCGATCTCGTCCATGGCATCGCCCGAGGCCACGCCGGGCGCCGGTTCACCCTGGATCTCCACCGCACTGACGCCGTTGTAGCGCTCCAGACGCGGTGAACCGTAGTCCCAGTGGTAGGTGGCAAAGGAGCTGAACGGCACCATCTGCCCGGCATTGTTCTTCACCGACCACAGCTGGAAGTCTTCCGGGGTCATGCGGAAATCCTTGTCCGCCTGCACGAACACCCGCTTGACCCGGCCACGGTCGATGAAGTCATCGATGTAGCTCGAACCCCAGGCCGCCGACAGCGTGCTGTTGATCGCCGCCATGCTCAGGCCATGCGCGCCAGCCTTGGCCGGATCGATATCCAGACGCAGCTGCGGGGTATCTTCCTGGCCATTGGGACGCACATTGGCCAGCAGCGGGCTCTGTCCGGCCATTCCCAGCAGCTGGTTGCGGGCATTGAGCAGCGCCTCGTGGCCCTGGCCGGTCATGTCCTTCAGGAAGAAACTGTAACCACTGCCGATACCCAGCTCCGGCATCGCCGGCGGCGGGAAGGCAAAGATGAAGGCGTCCTTGATCTGCATCAGCGCGCCCATCGCGCGGCCGGCTACCGCGCCGACCTGCTGGTCGGCATCCGGGCGCTGTTCCCAGTCCTTGAGCTTGATGAAGGCCATACCGGCGTTCTGGCCCATGCCGGAGAAGCTGAAGCCCTGCACCGAGAACACCGACTCCACCAGCTCCGCTTCGTTCTCCAGGAAATGGTTTTCCAGCTTGGCGATCGATTCCAGCGTGCGCTCCTGGGTGGCGCCCACCGGGGTGGAGACCAGCGCCATCAGGATGCCCTGGTCCTCATTGGGCAGGAACGAGCTGGGCAGGCGCACGAACAGCACGCCCATCACCACCGCCAGCGCAGCGAACACCGCCATGAAGCGGCCCGGGCGTGCCAGGATCCCGCGCACACCGCGCTGGTACTTGCCCGAAGTGTTGTCAAAGCTGCGGTTGAACCAGCCAAAGAAACGGCCGGCCAGACCCGTGTGTTTCACATGATGCTCGCCCTTGGGCAACGGCTTGAGCATGGTTGCGCACAGCGCCGGGGTCAGCACGATGGCCACCAGTACCGAGAGCAGCATCGCCGAGACGATGGTGGCCGAGAACTGGCGATAGATCACACCGGTGGAGCCGTCCATGAAGGCCATCGGCACGAACACCGCCGACAGCACCAGGCCGATACCGACCAGCGCGCCGGTGATCTGCTCCATCGACTTGCGTGTGGCCTCCAGCGGCGACAGGCCTTCCTCGGCCATGATGCGCTCGACGTTTTCCACCACCACGATCGCATCGTCCACCAGCAGGCCGATCGCCAGCACCATCGCGAACATGGTCAGCATGTTGATCGAGAAGCCCAGCGCAGCCAGCACACCGAAGGTACCCAGCAGCACCACCGGTACCGCGATGGTCGGGATCAGGGTCGCGCGGAAGTTCTGCAGGAACAGGTACATCACCAGGAACACCAGCACGATCGCCTCGATCAGGGTCTTGACCACGCCCTTGATCGACACCTTCACGAACGGGGTGGTGTCATACGGCACCACCGCCTTCAAGCCGGCCGGAAAGTCTTTTTCCAGCTCGGCCAGGGTGGCCTTGACGCCCTCGGCGGTATCCAGTGCGTTGGCACCGGTGGCCAGGGTGATGGCAATACCGGTGGACGGCTTGCCGTTGTAACGGGTGACGAAATCGTAGGTTTCCGCACCCAGCTCCACCCGGGCCACATCGCCCAGGCGCAGCTGGCCACCATCGGCGGTGCTGCGCACCACGATGTCACGGAACTGCTCGGGGGTCTGCAGCCGCTCCTGGGCGTTGATGGTCGCGTTGAGCTGCTGGCCCTCGACCGACGGCGCGCCGCCGAGCTGGCCAATGGCCACCTGGGCATTCTGTGCCCGCACCGCAGCGACCACTTCATCCACCGACAACCGGTAGGTGTGCAGCTTGCCCGGGTCCAGCCAGATGCGCATGGCGTACTTGCCACCGAACACCTGGATGTTGCCCACGCCCGGCACCCGGCTCATCGGGTCGACAATCGTCGAGCCGACATAGTCGGCAATGTCATTGGCGTTCATCGAACCGTCTTCGGAGACAAAGCCCACCACCTGCAGGAAGCTGC
Organism: Stenotrophomonas koreensis; assembly: GCF_001431525.1. GTDB lineage: Bacteria > Pseudomonadota > Gammaproteobacteria > Xanthomonadales > Xanthomonadaceae > Stenotrophomonas > Stenotrophomonas koreensis. Next base: position 137,100 of record NZ_LDJH01000005.1, on the reverse strand, counting down.
TGGAGGACTTGGCCACGTTGACACCCTGCTGCTGCACCGCCTGCGGCAGCAGCGGCATCGCCAGCTGCAGCTTGTTCTGCACCTGCACCTGGGCAATGTCCGGGTCGGTGCCGCTGGCAAAGGTCAGGGTAATGGTGGCCATGCCGTTGGCCGCGCTGTTGGAGGAGAAATACAGCAGGCCATCCAGGCCTTTCATGTTCTGCTCGATGATCTGGGTCACCGAGTCTTCCACCACCTTGGCCGACGCACCCGGGTAGGTGGCGCGGATTTCAACAGCTGGCGGAGCCACTTCCGGGTACATCGAGATCGGCAGGCGCAGCAGCGAGAGCAGGCCGGCAAGCATGATGATGATCGCGATCACCCACGCAAAGATGGGGCGATCAATAAAGAAACGTGCCATGGGATTCTCCGCTTACTTCGCGTCGGCCGGGGCGGCGGTCGGCGCGGCAGCTGCAGCGGCCGGCTGGGCACCCTTTTCGGTGGCGTTGACCGGCATCCCCGGGCCGATCTTCTGCAGGCCTTCGACAATGACCTTGTCGCCGGCAGCCAGGCCGCCCTCGACCAGCCACTTGTCGCCAACCGTCTGGCTGACCTGGATCGGCCGCACTGCGACCTTGCCTTCGGCATCCACCACCATCGCACTGGTAGCGCCCTTGGGATCACGCTGCACGCCCTGCATCGGCACCAGCAACGCCTGCTCGCGGGTCGCCGTGCCCACCACGGCGCGCACATACATCCCCGGCATCAGCACGCCCTCGGGGTTGTCCACCTTGATCCGCAGGCCAAAGCTGCCGGTCGCCGGGTCGACACTGACTTCGGAAAACTCCAGCACGCCATCATGGTTGAACGTGCTGCCATCCTCGAGCAGGATCTTGACCGGCATCTGGTTGTTGGCCTGCAGTTTGCCCGCCGCCAGTTCACGGCGCAGCTGCATCAGCTCGGCGGCCGACTGGGTCAGGTCAACATAGATCGGATCAAGCTGGTTCACCGTGGCCAGCGCATCGGCCTGGTTGGCGGTCACCAGCGCACCCTGGGTCACCGAGGACTTGCCGATCCGGCCACTGATCGGCGCGGTGATCCGTGCGTAGCCCAGGGTCACATTGGCCTGCTGCAACGCTGCGCGCGCGCTGGCCAGATCTGCCTCGGCCGTCTTCAACGCGGCCTGCGCGTTTTCATTCTCCTGGGCGCTGACCGCATTGACCTGCGCCAGCTCGCTGATGCGGCGTGCCGCCAGCCGTGCCTGCTCGGCATTGGCCGTGGCGCGCTGCACCTGGGCCTGGGCACTGGCAGCCATCGCCCGGTAGCTGGCGTCCTCGATCTGGTACAGCACCTGCCCGGCCTTGACCTCGGTTCCTTCGGTGAACAACCGGCGGGCAATGATGCCGCTGACCTGCGGACGGACTTCAGCCACCAGGTAGGCGGAGGTGCGCCCGGGAAGCTCGCGGCTCAGATTGACGGTCTCGGGCTTGAGGGTCACTACCGTGACCTGGCCGGGGCCCTGCTGCGGACCGCCCTGCTCGGCTCCACCACAGGCGGCAAGCGCCGCGGCAAGTGCCAGGGACAGGACAACGGTGCGAAAACGTGGAGGCAACATGAGAAAAATGCTCGCAAGGGGAAATTGGGCATGTCGCGGGCACAATGCCAAAAAATGACCATGTGCCCAGTGAAACCAAGTGGTTCCGGGGTCTGGGGAAAACCTCCCCCCACCCCTGCTGGGACAAGTGCGTCAGTATACATACATGCATGACTGTTTGTTACAGAGTAGACTCTGCATCTGTTCATTCTTGAAACTGCACACACTTTCCGATGGCACGCAAGACCAAAGAGGAAACGCTGGCCACCCGCGACGGCATCCTCGATGCCGCCGAAGCCTGCTTCCAAGAAAGCGGGATCGCCAATACCTCGCTGGAGAAAATCGCCGCACGCGCGGGGTTTACGCGTGGCGCGGTGTATTGGCACTTCAAGAACAAGGGCGAAATCCTCGCCGCGGTAATCACCCGCTGCCGGGTGCCGTTCCTGCAGAAACTCGAACGCGCCTCCTCCGGCAGCCGCAACACCCCGGTGCAGGATCTGCGTGCGGTCTTCCTCAACTCGTGGATGGAACTGGAAGCCAGCCCGCGCCTGCGCGGCCTGCTGGAGATCATGCTGCGCAATGACCTGTCCAGCGACAGCCAGATCCTGCGCCAGACCCATGCCGAGGGTTTTCGCGACTGCAACGCGCGCATCATCAGCGCTTTCAACCGGGCCCACGCTCTGGGCCAGCTGCGCCCCGGGGTCAGCGCCGAGCATGCCGCACGTCTGCTCCACATCACCCTGACCGGGGTGCTCTACAACAGCATCTTCCAGCCCGGCTCGATCGACATGCACCGTGACGGCATGGCCGCACTGGATGCCCTGCTCGGCGCCCTGGTCACCGCCGACAGCTTTGTCCCCGGACAACCGCCGACACCTCCGGCCTGAGCAGCCCCATCCCCCACAGCAACGGGGCGACCTGTGCGGCCGCCCCGTTGTGGTGTCTGGCGCTGACGCCGGTTACAGGATGTAACGGCTCAGGTCCGGATCCTTGACCAGCTCACCGAGGTGGCTGTCGACGTAATCGCGGTCCACGGTGACCTGCTGGCCATCGCGGTCCGGCGCCTCGAAACTGAGCCTGTCCAGCAGCCGTTCCAGCACCGTGTGCAGGCGACGGGCGCCGATGTTTTCCTGCCGCTCGTTGACCTGGGCGGCGATTTCGGCCAGACGCTCGACCGCCTCCGGGGTGAAGGACATCTGCACCCCTTCGGTGCCCATCAGCGCGACATACTGCCGGGTCAGCGCCGCCTTCGGTTCGGTCAGGATGCGCACGAAGTCGTCCTTGCTCAACGCCCCCAGCTCGACCCGGATCGGGAAACGGCCCTGCAGCTCGGGGATCAGGTCCGAAGGCTTGGCCAGGTGGAACGCGCCGGAAGCGATGAACAGGATGTGGTCGGTCTTGACCGTGCCGTACTTGGTGGAAACATTGGAGCCTTCCACCAACGGCAGCAGGTCGCGCTGCACGCCTTCGCGGCTGACATCGCCACCACCGACGTTGTCACCGCGCTTGGCCACCTTGTCGATTTCATCGATGAACACGATGCCGTGCTGTTCGCAGGCCTCGATCGCGGCGGCGCGGATATCCTCCTCGTTGACCAGGCGACCAGCCTCTTCCTCGATCAACAGCGGGCGCGCGGCCTTGATCGTCAGCGTGCGCTTGTGGCTCTTGCCGCCGCCCAGGTTGGCGAACATCGACTTCAGCTGCTGGCCCATTTCCTCCATGCCCGGCGGGGTCATGATGTCCATCGAGACATTGGCGCTGAGGTCCAGTTCGATCTCGCGCTCGTCCAGATCGCCATTGCGCAGCATGCGCCGGAACTTGATCCGGGTCTCGCTGTCGGCGGCTGACGGCTCGTTGCGCGCCGCCTCGGCATCGAAACCCAGGCCGACGCTGCGCCGGGGCAGCAGTGCATCGAGGATACGGTCCTCGGCCTTTTCCTCGGCCTGGGTGCGCACGCGCACCTTGGCCTGCTCGCGGTACAGCTTGACCGCGGTGTCGGCCAAGTCACGGATGATCTGCTCGACATCCTTGCCGACATAGCCGACCTCGGTGAAACGGGTGGCTTCGACCTTGACGAACGGCGCATTGGCCAGGGTGGCCAGGCGGCGGGCGATTTCGGTCTTGCCCACGCCGGTGGGGCCGATCATCAGGATGTTCTTGGGCATCACCTCGTTGCGCAGTTCGGCCGGCAGCTGCATCCGCCGCCAGCGGTTGCGCAGGGCAATGGCGACCGCACGCTTGGCCTCCTGCTGGCCGACGATATGACGGTCCAGTTCCTGCACGATCTCGCGCGGGGTCATCGAGGCGGAGGAAATTTCAATCTTGGTGCTCATGGGCAATTCCTGGCTAACAGCAACGTGGGGTTGTAGGCAGCAGCAAGCCGTACGGCTTACAGCTCCTCGACCACCACGTTCTTGTTGGTGTAGATGCAGATGCCGCCAGCGATGTTGATCGCCTCGCTGGCCACGCTGCGGGCATCCAGTTCGGTGTGCGCCAGCAGCGCGCGCGCCGCACTCAGGGCGTAGGAGCCGCCCGAACCGATGGCGATGATGCCGTCTTCCGGCTCGATCACATCGCCGGTGCCGCTGATGATCAGCGAGGTCTCGCGGTCGGCCACCGCGAGCAGGGCTTCAAGCTTGCCCAGACGGCGTTCGGTACGCCAGTCCTTGGCCAGTTCCACGGCGGCACGCTGCAGCTGGCCGTGCTTTTCCAGCTTGGCCTCGAACAGCTCGAACAGGGTGAACGCATCGGCCGCGGCACCGGCAAAACCGGCCAGCACTTGGCCCTCACGGCCCAGACGACGGACCTTGCGGGCATTGCCCTTCATCACCGTGTGGCCCAAGGTGACCTGGCCGTCACCGGCAATGGCCACCTTGTCGCCGCGACGCACGCAGCAGATCGTGGTGGCATGAAAAACAGAAGGGTTCTGGCTGGGATCCATCGCGGTACTCCGTGGTGAATTCCAAAGATGGGGCACGCCGGCGATGATTCAAGCCACTCCCCCACCCAGCACCGCAGGGTACAGAATCCGTTCAGTGCACCGCTGCTCCCAGTGCATTGACAGCTACTCGATGTCGCGCTCTGTCACTCGTTGCGCACGCGGATGCGCGGCGTCGTAGACCTTGGCCAGGTGCTGGAAATCCAGGTGGGTGTAGATCTGGGTGGTGGCGATGTCGGCATGGCCGAGCAGTTCCTGCACCCCGCGCAGGTCACCGGAGGATTCCAGGATGTGGCTGGCGAAGCTGTGCCGCAGCATGTGCGGGTGGACGTGCTTGAACAGGCCCTGGCGCTGGGCCAGCTGCTTGATCCGCAGCTGGATGGCGCGCTGGCTGATCGGCCCGCCGTTGCGGCCGGGAAAGATCGGCGCCTCATCGGCACCACCACTGTCGGCGCGCCACTGGGCCAGCGCGTTGAGTGCATGCGAGCCCACCGGCACCAGGCGCTCACGCCGGCCCTTGCCCTGCACCTGGACCAGGGCCGTGGCGGTATCCAGGTCACGCCAGCGCAGCGCGCAGACTTCGCTCAGGCGCAGGCCGGAGGAATAGAACAGCTCCAGCAAGGCACGGTCACGCAGACCCAACGGGGCATTGGTGGGCAGTTCAACCAGCTGCACCGCTTCGTCGGCATCGAGTACCTGGGGCAGTTTGCGCTGGGCCTTGGGCGCGCGGATGCCGGCTACCGGGCTGGCCGCAATCCGTCCGTGACGCAGGTGCCAGGCATAGAAACTGCGACAGGCCGACAGCCGGCGCTGCAGGCTCCTGGCCGACAGGCCAGCACGGTGGCCGGCGGCAACAAACGCCCGCAGGTCCTCGGCCTGCAGCTGCAGCACATCAGTGATGTCCTGCTGCCCGGCCCACTGCTGCAGGGCCTGCAGGTCACGCTGGTAGGCGGCCAGGGTATGCGGGGAGGCATTACGCTCCAGCTGCAGGTGGGCCAGGAAGGCTGCCACCGGGGCCACGGTGGCCGACACGGCCTGGTGCATCAGCGAAAACGTGCCAGCGCGGTGAGCAGTGACTGCGCCATCATGTGCAGGAACACGGTGCCCATGCCCGGGTAGAAGCGATTGGGGTCGGTACTGCCGATGGCCAGCAACCCCAGCCCCGGCAGTGGCAGCAACGCACTGGACTGCACCTGGCCGGCCTGCTCGCGGTACAGCAGCGCATTGCGTGCCGGCAACAGGCGGCCACAGAGCGGCTCGCCGCTGGCCAGCGCATCGGCAAATACCTCCAGACGCGGATCGTCGGCGGCAATCACCTGCAGCCACGGTACCTGCGGCAGGTCCTCCACCGCCTGCAGCAGCACGATGGACACCTGGTCACCGGCAAAATCCTCGGCCAGGCTGGCCGCCATCGCCTTCAGGGTGTCGGCGGCCGTGCGCTGGCGCATCAAGACCAGCGTGAGCTGGTGGGTGCGCATGGCCAGCTGCTCGTTGACCTGCGCATTGCTGGCCAGCTCATGCAGGCGGCGGGACAGATCGCGGTTCTTCTCGCGCAGGATTTCCAGCTGATACCCAACCAGGGAGGCGGCCTGGCCATCCTGGCGCGGCACCACCAGGCTCATCGCCAGGTCCGGATACTGCTGCAGGAACTGCGGGTGACGGCGCAACCACGCCGCCACTTCATGCCCGGCCAGCGCCGGTTGGGTTTCGCTCATCCGATCCACTCCCCGTCAAAGACAAATGCTGCCGGACCGGCCATCTTTACTGGCGCGGCGTCATCTTCCCAGCTGATCTGCAGGCTTCCGCCCGGCAATTCGATCCGTGCCCGGCGCGCCAGCCGCCCGCGCCGCATCAGCACCACCGCGGCGGCACAGGCACCACTGCCACAGGCCAGGGTTTCGCCCACGCCACGTTCATACACCCGCAGGCGCGCATGATCCGGCGCCAGCACCTGCACGAAGCCGACGTTGACCGACTCTGGAAAACTCGGGTGCTGCTGCAGCAGCGGGCCGATCCGCTCCAGCGGCGCGGTGTCGAGCAGGCCGACCTCCAGCACCGCGTGCGGGTTGCCCATCGATACCGCACCCAGGCGCAGGCTCTCACCGGCCACCGACACCAGGTATTCATCGCGCTCATGCGGAAATCCCAGCAGCGGTACCCGGCCAGGGGCAAAGCGCGGCGCGCCCATGTCGACTTCAAAGTGACCATCATCGATCCAGCGCACCGCATGCTCGCCGGCCGGGCTGTCGATGATGAAATCGGCACGTGGCGCCGAACCCTCGCGCACCAGCCAGGCCGCCACACAGCGCGCGCCATTGCCGCACTGCCCGGCCAGGCTGCCATCGTTGTTCCAGATCCGGTAGGACGCCACCGCCGCAGGGGACAGCGCCGGCTCGATGGTCAACAGCTGGTCGCAGCCAATGCCGGTATGTCGATGTGCCATCCGCGCCACCAGGGCGGCATCGGGAGCCGGTTGGCCATGGCGCAGGTCAATGACGACAAAGTCATTGCCGGCACCGTGCATCTTGCTGAAGCGCAACGCCTGGCTGGCCACGGCCACCGTCAGCGCCCCGGCTCGGTGAGGCCGTCAGCGGCAGCACCGGAATCGACCGCATCGGTGTCGGCGGCTGCCGGTTCCACTGGCTCGGCCGGCATCGGCGCCGGTTGTTCCAGCGCCGGCGGCCTGGCCGGCAGCACCAGCGGGCCCTTGTTGCCACAGCCAACGATGCCAAGGGCCAGCAGGCCGCCCCACATCACCCGGAAAATCGGACGCTTGAAAATGTTCATGGCCGCAGTATAGCCACTGCCCGGCGGGCTGGCCGCGCTCAGCCGGCGCGTTCTTCAGGTGGCAGTGGCCGCCGCCACAGCCACCCGCAGACCACGGCCATGCAGCTGATCGACAGCACCTTGACCCAGAGCAGCGGCACGCACCACAGGGTGATTGCCGCGCACACCGCCATCGTGGCGGTGGCCATTTTCTTGCCACGCCGGCTGACCGCACCATGCTCGCGCCAGTTGCGGATCGAAGGCCCGAAGCGTGGGTGACCCAGCAGCCAGTCGTGCAGCCGCTGCGAGCCGTGGGTGGCCGCCCAGGCGGCGATCAACACGAACACCGTGGTCGGCAGGCCCGGCACGAAGATGCCGATGATGCCCAGCGCCAGGCTGGCATAGGCCAGCGCACACCATGCCCAGCGCAGCGGACGGGAAAGGGGACGGCGGGGCGGTTGCGGGGCAGACATAGGCGTGCACGTTGCCTGAGCAGGTGCCCAGTGGCAAGCCGCGGGCAGACAGGACAACGGCCCGATCACCCGGGCCGTTGTGGTCGATGGCGGCTCGAGGACCGCCGCCGCTGGCTCAGTCGGCCAGTGGCTGTGCCGGCACGCCGAGCTGGTCGAGCATGAAGGCGTAGTACTCGGCCATCTCGCGGTAACGCTGGAAGCGGCCGGACTTGCCGCCGTGGCCGGCTTCCATGTTGGTGCGGAACACGATCGGGTACTTGCCGGTGTTCACATCACGCAGGCGCGCCACCCACTTGGCCGGCTCCCAGTACTGCACCTGCGAGTCCCACAGGCCGGTACCGACAAACAGTGCCGGATAGGCCTGGGCGCTGACGTTGTCATACGGGGAGTACTGGAGGATGTAGTCGTAGTAGACCTTGTCCTCGGGGTTGCCCCACTCGTCGTACTCGTTGGTGGTCAGCGGGATCGAGGCATCGAGCATGGTGGTGACCACATCGACGAACGGCACCTGGGCCATCAGCGCGCGGTAGTCGCCCGGTGCCTGGTTGGCCACCGCACCCATCAGCAGGCCACCGGCGCTGCCGCCGGCACCACCGACGCGGTCGGCAGCGGCATAGCCCTGGGCCACCAGCGCGCGGGTGACATCGATGAAGTCGTTGAAGGTGTTCTGCTTGTTGAGCAGCTTGCCGTTGTCATACCAGCTGCGACCCATCTCCTCGCCCCCACGGATATGCGCAATGGCATACACCACGCCGCGATCGAGCAGGCTGACCGCCGGCAGGTTGAAGCCCGGGTCCATCGACATGCCGTAGCTGCCGTAGGCGTACTGGTACAGCGCGGCGGTGCCGTCCCTGACGAAGCCCTTGCGGTAGACCAGCGAGACCGGGATGCGGGCACCGTCACGCGCGGTCACCCAGACCCGCTCGGTCTGGTACTTGCTGGCGTCATAGCCAATCACCGGCTGCTGCTTGAGCTGGCGGCGCTCGCCGGTGCGCACGTTGACCTCGAAGGTGGTGGCCGGGGTGGTCATCGAGGTGTAGCTGTAACGTACCCAGTCGGTATTGGGCTCGGCGTTGACCGACAGGCCCATCGAATACACCGGCTCATCGGCGGCAATCAGCTGATCGCGGCCATCGGCAAAGCGCACGCGCAGCCGCTCCAGCGCCTCGGCGCGTTCGGCCACGACCATGTAGCCGTCGAACAGGTCAAAGCCTTCCACCAGCACCGCCTGGTCATGCGCGACCAGGTCGCTCCACTGGGTGCTGGCGGTGGCATCGGACGGCGCGGTGACCAGCTTGAAGTTGCTGGCGCCGTTGCTGTTGGTGCGGATCACCCAGCGGCCTTCATGGTGGTCGGCGTCGTACTCGACATCGCGCGCGCGCGGGGCCAGCACGGTGAAGGTTTCCGGGTTGGCGGCCGGCGCGTAGCGCAGTTCCGAAGACACCGTGGATTCGACCCCGATGGTGATGAAGCGGTCATCGGTGGTGCGGCCGATGCCCATGTAGAAGCTGTCATCGTGTTCTTCATAAACCAGCGCATCGCTGCTGACCGGGGTGCCGAGCACATGCTTCTTCACCCGGACGGTGAGCAGTGTTTCCGGATCGTTCTCGACATAGAACAGGGTCTGGTTGTCATCGGCCCAGACCACATTGGGCGAGACACCCTGGATCACGTCAGGCAGGATCTGCCCGGTGCTCAGGTCCTTGAAGCGGATGGTGTACTGGCGGCGGCCGACATCGTCCTCGGCCCAGGCCAGCAGGCGGTTGTCCTGGCTGACCTGCATGTCGCCAACGGCGAAATAGCCCTTGCCCTCGGCCATCGGGTTCAGGTCGAGCAGGACCTGCTCGGGCGCGTCCATCGAGCCTTCGCGGCGGGCATGGATCGGGTAGTCCTTGCCGGTTTCAAAGCGGGTGTAATACCAGAAGCCGCGGTCGCGGTACGGCACCGAAGCATCGTCCTGCTTGATGCGGCCGACGATCTCGGCATACAGCGCCTCCTGCAGCGGCTTCAGCGGTGCCAGCACCGCATCGGCGTAGGCATTTTCGGCATTCAGGTAGGCCAGCATGTCCTTGTCGCTGCGGCTGTCATCGCGCAGCCAGTAATACTCATCGCTGCGGCTGGCGCCGTGCGGGGCGGTCACGGTGTGCGGACGCTTCTCAACATCCGGGGCAGCCGGCAGGGCGGCGGCGGCGGCGGCGGCAGGCAGGGTCATCAGGCTGGCCATCAACAGGGGAACAAGGGATTTCATAAGTTTGGGTGCGGTCCATGCGTTGCAAGGCAGGCAGTTTGCCACCAGTCATGCGTGGTTGCTGGGTTAGGATCAGCCGATGACCGATCCGACCCGCTTCAGCGCGCGCAGCCGCGACATCGCCCCCTTCCACGTGATGGCCCTGCTGGCGCGGGCCCAGGCCCTGGAAGCAGCCGGCCACGATGTGATCCACCTGGAAATCGGCGAGCCGGATTTCACCACGATCGAACCGGTGGTCCGTGCCGGCCAGGCCGCCCTGGCTGCCGGCCACACCCGCTACACCGCCGCCCTCGGCCTGCCTGCCCTGCGCCAGGCGATCGCTGGTTTCTACCAGCAGCGCTACGACGTTGATGTGGATCCGGCCCGGGTGGTGGTCACCCCGGGCGGCTCGGGCGCACTGCTGCTGGCGGCCAGCGCCCTGGTCGATCCGGGCCGGCACTGGCTGCTGGCCGATCCGGGCTACCCGTGCAACCGCCACTTCCTGCGCCTGGTCGAAGCCAGCGCGCAACTGGTGCCGGTCAGCGCGGCCGACAACTGGCAGCTGACCCCGGCGCATGTCCAGCGTTGCTGGAACCAAGACAGCGTCGGCGCCCTGGTCGCCTCGCCGGCCAACCCGACCGGCAGCGTGCTCGGGCGCGAGGCACTGGCAGACCTTGCCGCCGCGGTGCGCGCACACGACGGCCACCTGGTGGTCGATGAGATCTACCACGGCCTGACTTACGGCATGGACGCGCCCAGTGTGCTCGAAGTCGATGACAACGCCTGGGTGCTGAACAGCTTTTCCAAGTATTTCGGCATGACCGGCTGGCGCCTGGGCTGGCTGGTGGCCCCGCCTGCGGCCCTCCCCGCGCTGGAGAAACTGGCGCAGAACCTGTACATCAGTGCGCCGAGCATGGCTCAGCATGCCGCGCTGGCCTGTTTCCAGCCCGATTCGATCGCGCTGCTGGAGCAACGCCGGGCCGAATTCGGCCGCCGCCGCGATGCCCTGCTGCCGGCCCTGCGCGCCATCGGCCTGGGCATCGAGCGCGTGCCCGACGGCGCGTTCTACCTGTATTGCGATGTCGGCGCGTTCACCGACGATGCCCAGGTGCTGTGCCACTTCCTGCTGGAAACCGAACACGTGGCGCTGACGCCAGGGGTGGATTTTGGCCAGCACGGCGCCAGTACCCACCTGCGCATCGCCTACACCCAGCCGGTGGAGCGCCTGCTGCAGGCGGTTGGCCGGATCGAACGCGGCCTGCAGCGCTGGCAGCAACAACGCTGAAGACCGCGACACGGCAGGCGGCGCAGACAACAACGCCACCTTGCGGTGGCGTTGTCGATCACAAGCGAAGGCAGGGGTTTACTCAGCCTGGCTGCCGCCCAGACGCTCCCACAGGAAGCGGTAGGCCAGCGCCTGCATGTGCGCGGCCTGGGCATTGTTGGCCGCCCCGCCGTGACCGCCTTCGATGTTCTCGTAGTAGGTCACGTCCTTGCCGGCTTCGATCATCTTCGCGGCCATCTTGCGTGCGTGGCCCGGATGCACGCGGTCATCGCGGGTGGAGGTGGTGAACAGCACCGGCGGGTAGTCCTTGGCCGCATCGAACAGGTGGTACGGCGAGAAGGTCCGGATGAATTCCCAATCGCTGGTATCCGGGTTGCCGTATTCGGCCATCCACGATGCCCCGGCCAGCAGCTTGTGGTAGCGCTGCATGTCCAGCAGCGGCACCTGCACCACCACCGCACCGAACAGCTCCGGGTACTGGGTGAGCATGTTGCCGGTGAGCAGGCCGCCATTGCTGCCACCCTGCACGCCCAGGTGCTGCGGCGAGGTGACCTTGCGCGCGATCAGGTCACGCGCCACCGCGGCAAAGTCCTCGTAGGCCTTGTGTCGGTTGGCCTTCAGTGCGGCCTGGTGCCAGCGCGGGCCGTACTCGCCACCACCACGGATGTTGGCCACCACATACACACCGCCCTGGGCCAGCCAGGCGCGACCCATGCTGGCCGAGTAGCCCGGGGTCAGCGAGATTTCAAAACCACCATAGCCGTACAGCAGGGTCGGGTTGCTGCCATCCAGGGTGATGTCCTTGTCGTGGACGATGAAGTACGGCACCCGGGTGCCATCGGCACTGGTGGCAAAGTGCTGGTTGATCACCTTGCCCTCGGCATCGAAGAAGGCCGGCATCGACTTGAGCACTTCCGGCGGCTGGCCGATCTGCACCAGCGACAGCGTGCTCGGGGTCAGGTAGTCGGCCGCGGTCATCCACAGTGCATCGGATTCATCGCGGTCCACCGCGCCGACGCTGATCGTGCCAAAGGACGGCGCGCCAACGAACGGCGCACGGCTCCAGCTGCCCTGCCCCGGGGTCAACACTTCCAGCCGGTTCTTCACGTCGTCCAGCACGTTCAGTACCAGGTGGCTGTTGGTCCACGTGAAGCCGGCCAGCGAGGTGGTGTCGGTCGGGGTGAACAGCACCTGCACCTGGCGTTGGCCAGCCATCCAGGCATTGAAATCGGTGACCAGCAACGAACCGGCCGGGTACTGCGTACCGGCAATGGTCCACGGCTCGCGCAGCTCGAAGGTCAGCCAGTTGCGGAAGACCGACTTCTCGGCCGAATTGGGCGCGTCGATCTTCTGCAGCTGGCCGCCGTCAGCGATCAGGTACAGCTCGTTGTTGTAGAAGGCCAGCGTGCGCGAGACGAAGCTGCGCGCAAAGCCCGGGGTGTCGTCGTGCATAGCGGCGATGTACATGTCATCGGCCTGGCCTTCGTAGACCACCCGGGCGCTGGCCATCGGCGTGCCGCGGGTCCACTGCTTGACCACCCGCGGGTAACCGGAGGTGGTCATCGAGCCATCGCCAAAATCGGTGTAGACAAACACGTTGTCCTGGTCGATCCAGGCCAGCCCGCCCTTGGCCTCGGCGCGGTAGAAACCGTCCTCCACCCAGGACTTGGTGGCCAGGTTGAACTCGCGGGTGACATCGGCGTCGGCACCGCCACGCGACAGTGCGATCAGGCAACGCTCATAGGCCGGACGCAGGCAGTTGGCACCGTGCCAGACCCAGTTCTCGCCCTCGGCCTTGTTCAGTGCATCCAGGTCCAGCAGGGTTTCCCAGGCCGGCTCGGCCTTGCGGTATTCGGCCAGGGTGGTGCGCCGCCAGATGCCACGGGCGTTGTTCTTGTCTTTCCAGAAGTTGTAGTAGTAGCCGCCCATCTTGTAGACGCCGGGGATGCGCGCATCGGAATCGAGCACTTCCCGGATCGCCGTTTCGGTCTGCGCAAAGGCCGGGGTGGTGGCCAGCCGGGCTTCGGCCTGGGCATTGCGCGCCTTGACCCAATCCAGCGCCTGCTCGCCGCTGACCTCCTCCAGCCACTGGTACGGGTCGGCATTGTCAGCGGCCATCGCCGCACCACTGGCAAACATGCCTGCCGCCAGGCAGGCCGAAACGATCTTGGACATGGGTACTCCACCGGTTTACTGGCCGCGAACGCTACCACAGGCAAGCGTCGGCTGGCCCCGGCCGGTAGTCACTACGCCGCCGAACCGGCGGGGCAGGCGCCGGGCCTGGCCAACGCCAGCACGCCGCGGCCGGCTACTGCGGGGAACGGCAGCCGCACGCGTCAGTCGCGGCCAGGGCGCGCCGTGGACCAGCCAGCAGGCCAGTGCCGGCATTGCCAGCAACCACAGCGGCAGCCAGCCGAACCAGTCGTGATGGCCGCGCGCCGCCGGCACCAGCGCCACCACCACGGCGCCGAGGACGCAGGCCTCACGCAGGCCGGTCCGCCAATACGCGGCAACCGGAAATAATTCTGAACGGTAGCCCCATTGCAACCTCAACCTTGGCATCATCAACCCTCCAGCGGGATGTCGTTGGCGCCAGCATGGCCGGCGCCGATCTCACCCGCTGCGACCCAACTTCCACTGTTGCCGGGTTAGAAACGTCTCATGCGCCAGCCAAGTTCAGCCGCCTACCCGCTTGCCCTCGCCCTGCTGCTGTCGACACCGTTTTTCTGCGCCGCGCAGGACGCCGAACCGGCCGCGAGCGAAAGCACGCTGCAGCCCAGCAGCAGCCAGCCCTTGTCGCTGCAGCACTACATGGGCCGCTGGTATGTGATCGGCCGGGTCGCCAACCCGGTGGAACGCGGCCATGTCGCCAGCCATCACGACTACCGCCTGGAGGACCCGGCCAATGGCAAGGTCCAGATCAACTATTACTACCGGGAAAACTTCGACTCCCCGGTACAGGTATTGAACCTGCGCGCACGGGTGGACCAGGACAGCGGCAACCGGCGCTGGCGGACCTGGTTCTACCGGATCATCCCCACCCGCACCGAGGTGCTGGAAGTGGCCGCTGATTACAGCTGGGCCCTGGTGGGCTACCCCGGCCGCGACATGGCCTGGATCCTGTCGCGCGAACCGGACATGAGCCAGACCCGTTATTTCGAACTGACGCAGCGGCTGGCCGAGCACGGGGTCAATACCGACCGCATGCGCCGGGTGCTGCAGGCACCGGAGCAGCAGGGCCGGCTGGGGTTTGAAACCCCAGGCAGGCGCTGAGGGCTCAGGCCTCGTAATTGCTCAGGGTCAGGGCCAACAGCGCCTTGGCCTGCTCGCGCAGCATCGGTGGCTCGACGATTTCAGCGTCAGCGCCGTAATGCAGCACGTCCATCAACAGCTCGCGCGAGACGCTGTAGGGCAGCTTGAGCTCATAGCGGCCATCGTCCAGAAACCGCCCCTGCTGGCGCGAATGCCAGTGCTCGTCGGCAACCCAGCGCGCGGCCTTGGCACTGAAACGGATCGTCGCCCAGCCCTTGGGTTCCCCGGAAAAAATGCCGTAACTGGCCGCCAGCTGGCCGTCCAGCTCCTGCTCGCTCAGATCCCGCGCCGGCTCGCTGCCGATCCGGGCCTGGCCGATGCGGTCGACCGCGAAACTGCGCAGGGCCTGGCGCTCATGGTCCCAGGCATCCAGGTACCAGTTGTCACGGTAGTGGGTGATGCGCTGTGGCGAGACCAGCCGCTTGGTTGCCTGGTCGGTGGAACGGGCACGGTATTCAAATGACAACTGGCGCCGCTCCAGCACCGCCGAGGCCACCGCGCGGAAACTGGCCTGGTCCAGCTTGCGTCCACGGTGCGGTACCACCCGCACCCGCTCCACCGGCCAGCGGGTGACCCCGGCCTGGGCGGCCAGCAGGCCTTCGATGCGCTGCTGCAGTGGCGCCAGCATCTGCGACAACACCCCGCCGCCGGTGCGCTGCAGCAGATGCTGGGAAGCCAGCAAGGCCAGCAGTTCCTCCGAGCTCAGCCACATCCCGGGCAGCTCGAAACGCTCGCTTTCGTCCTTGCGATAGCAGAAACCGGCCTCGCCATCACCCTCCACCGGAGCCATCAGCGCATCGCGCAGAAACGCCAGGTCACGGTAGACCGTGGCCCGTGAACAGCCCAGTTCATCCTGCAGGCGCGCCACCGTCACCGGGTAACGCGAAGCCTTGAGCAGGCGGTGCAACGCATTGATACGCTCGTAACGATCCATGACGACAACGGTCTCCGGAACACGGTGGCCATGGGCCAAACGCCAGTGCACACAGCGGTGCGCAGGTTAGCGGTCAGCCATGGAGGCTCGGATATCATGCCAAGGCATTTCCCCCTGTGCGATATCCGGAGACGTTTAGTGAAACACCGGCTTGTGATTTGTCTGCTCGGCCTGTCCGTGTGTCCGTTGGCCATTGCCCAGGATGCCAGCCAGCTTGCCGCCATTGCCTCGCCCTGGTCCGGTAGCGGCGGTGAACTGGGCTTTGCCTCGGCCAATGGCAACAGCACCTCTGAAACCTTCAACGGCAAGCTGCGCCTGCGCTACAACGAGGGCGACTGGATCCATTCGATGGACCTGTTCGGCCTGCGCAGCAGCGCCGAGTACACCCGCACCCTGGATGACGGCAGCAGCCAGCGTTTCCGCCAGACCACCGCTTACCGCTACAGCGCGGCCGCCGCCAGTGGCCTGCAGCTGGGCGAACACCGCCAGCTCACCGCCAACGCCCGTTACGAGCGCGACGACTTTGCCACCTATGACCGCCAGGGCAGCTTCTCGCTGGGCTACGGTACCCGGCTGATCGATGCGGACAAGCTGCTGCTCGATGCCCAGCTCGGCCCCGGTGTACGGCGTACCCACGAGGCAGAAACCGACCAGACCCGTACCGGCCTGATCGGCCGCAGCCAGCTGGACCTGCGCTACCGGATCACCGACAACACCGCGCTGAGCAACAACCTGCTGGTGGAAGCGGGCTCCTACAACACCTTTGCGCAGAATGACCTGGGCCTGTCGGTGAGCATGAACGACCGGCTGGCGCTGAAGGCCGGCTGGCAGGCCCGCCACAACAGTGATGTGGCCGACGGCAAGCGCAAGACCGATACCCTGACCACGGTCAACCTGGTCTACACCTACAAATAAGCCCCTGCCGCTACCCACACCCGGCATTGCATCGAAAAACAACAACGGGACCCTGCGGTCCCGTTGTTGTATCGCAACCGCTGTGGCGGCCGGTTATTCCGGGCGGCCCAGCAGCGCGCCAGCGCCGGCACCGAGCAGCAGCTGGGCCACCTGCTCGCCCAGCGCCTGCGGCTGGTCGGCCAGGCCATGGGCCTGGGCGCGGATGCCACGGCCATGGGCCACATCACCGACCAGGCCCTGCAGCCACAGGCCGTTGTCGCCTTCGAACTGGGCCAGCCCGGCCACCGGCACATGGCAGCTGCCATGCAGGGCCAGGTTCATCGCCCGCTCTGCCTCGACACAGGTCCGCGTCGGGGCATGGTCCAGCACCGCAAACAGCGCGATGGCCGCGGCATCGGTAGCCAGGCACTCCACCGCCACCGCCGCCTGCGCCGGTGCCGGCAGCCAGGCCGGCGCGGTCAGCCGCGAAGCGATGCGCGCCTCCAGGCCCAGCCGCTGCAGCCCGGCACAGGCCAGCAGGATCGCGTCGTACTCACCGGCATCGAGCTTGGCCAGACGGGTATTGACGTTGCCGCGCAGGTCACGGCAGAGCAGATCCGGGCGCAAGGCACGCAGTTGCGCCTGCCGGCGCAACGAGGACGTACCGACAACCGCACCGGCCGGCAGATCCTCCAGCCGGGCATAGCGGTTGCTGACAAAGGCATCGGCCGGATCGGCGCGCTGCAGGATGGCCGGCAGCACGAACGGGCCATCCAGCTCCATCGGCACATCCTTGAGCGAATGCACCGCACAGTCGGCTTCACCCCGCAGCATGGCCAGTTCCAGCTCCTTCAGGAACAGGCCCTTGCCACCGATGGCCGCCAGCGAGCGGTCCAGCACCTCGTCCCCGCGGGTGCTCATCGGCACCAGCACCACCTCCAGACCCGGGTGGGCCTGACGCAGCAGATCGGCAACATGTTCGCTCTGCCACAGGGCAAGCGGGCTTTTACGGGTGGCGATACGTAGCGTTTTCATGCTGACCATTATCGCCGATGGCTGCCGCCCGGGTGTGCAGGCTGCTGCTCAGCCGCCATCGAGCAGCTGGCGCAGCTGCGGGGCGCAGCGCCGGCTGACCTCCAGCAACTGCGGCTCATCACGCAATACCGCCTGCAGCCCTCCCTGATGCCGGCGCAGCTCCAGCAGTTGGTCGCGTGCGACCAGGCAGTTGCGGTGGATACGCACAAAGCGGGTGCCGAACTCATCTTCCAGCGTCTTGAGCGAATCCTCGACCAGATCCTGGCCGCGCGCATGGTGGACCACCACGTATTTTTCTTCGGCCTGCAGGTAGCGGATATCGGCGACCGGGATCAGCCGCAGGCTGCCGCGCAGGCGCGCGCACAGATGCTGCCGCGGCCCGGCCTGCCGGGTACCTTCACGCCCCTGCCCGGCCATGAAGGTACGTACGCGAGCCAGCGCGCTGGCCAGGCGCTCGGGGCGGATCGGCTTCATCAGGTAATCCAGCGCCGCCGCTTCGAAGGCCGACAGGGCGTGGGCGTCATAGGCGGTGCAGAACACCACCGCCGGCGGTGGCTGCAGCTGGGCCAGTTGCCGGGCCGCCTGCAGCCCGTCCATGCCCGGCATCGCGATATCCAGCAGCACCACATCCGGTGCATGTGCCTGGCAGGCGGCAATCGCCGCGGCGCCGCTGTCGACCTCGGCGACCAGCTGGACATCGGCATGCTCGGCCAACAACCGGCGCAGACGCTCGCGCGCCAGACTCTCGTCGTCGACGATAACCACCTTCATGCCGTTGCCAGCTCCCTTGCTCCGCTCCACTGCATGGTAACCAGTGTCCTGACAGGCGTCACCGCCGCGGCATCAGGCCGGCAGCTGCAGACGCTGTTCGATCCAGTCGGCCAGGTCCTTGATTTCCTCGCCACAGACCTGGTGGGCCATTGGATAACGATGACCCTGCACCGTAAAGCCCAGCCCACGCAGGGTCTGCATGCTCAACTCGCCCAGCGCCAACGGCACCACCGGATCCGCGCTGCCATGGGCGAAGAACACCGGCTGGGCGGTGGCACCGGCCACCAGCCGCGAGGCGGCACTGGCCGGATCCGGCAGATAGGTGGACATGGCCACCAGGCCCGCCAGCGGGGTGGTGGCCTGCAGCCCGTAGGACAGGGTGATGGCACCGCCCTGGGAGAAACCTGCCAGCAGGATCCGCGCCGGCGCGATCCCGCGTTGCACCTCACGCTGGATCAGGGCATCGACCTGTGCGATCGACTCGGCCACACCGGCAGTGTCCGCGCGCGAGGCCAGGTCCATGCCGACGATGTCGTACCAGGCGCGCATGCGCGCGCCGCCATTGATGGTCACCGCACGTACCGGCGCATGCGGGAACACAAAGCGCATCGCCGGCCAGTGCCGACGCACCAGCTCCGGCACGATCGGCACGAAATCATTGCCGTCCGCGCCAAGGCCATGCAGCCAGATCACGCTCCACTGCGGGTTGTCGCCGGTCTGGCGTTCAATGGTTTCAAGCAACATGGGACCTCCGCGCACAAAGCACACAGCATAGCCGCTGATCGGGACGGTGCAGCGGCCAGCCCGCGCCGCCCACCCCTGCTGGCGTACAGCCCGGCAGCGGGCGTGCCATGCCTGATGCCGGCGCACCCGCTGCCACGCACAGGGGGTGACCGCCCGGCCATCTGTCACCGCCCCCGGGTCAGGGTCTGGCCGGACCACACCAGCCAGCCAACCCGGCTCCCGCGGCGCATCCAAAACCCATCAGCGCCCGTATCTGGTCAGTGGCATAGCGCCGCAAATTTCATTCCCCTGGGAGAATCCGCATGAAAGGTACTGCTTTTGCTCTCGTCCTGGCCGGCCTGACCGCTGCCACCAGTGCACACGCCTCCGGTCCTGAAGCCGGCAAGCTGAGTTTCTCGGTCTTTGGTGGCACCGACATTCCCACCAGCGGTGACGTGCACGGCGGTGCGACCGCCCCGGTGCCGGACCTGGGCCCGCTCAACCCGGACCTGGCCGGGGTCTCGGCCGAGCTGCGCATCCAGCCGCGCTCGCATGACCGCATCTACGACCGCGCCGACAGCTACGGCCTGGAACTGGGCTATGGCCTGAGCGACCGTTCCGAAGTGTTCGGTCAGATCCGTCACACCCGTGCCTCGCAGGGCAACGTGCAGGTTGGCGGCGCCTTCGTACCGGCGCTGGATACCGAGCTGCCGGTCTACGGCAACTTCAGCACCTACAAGAGCTACAGCGCCGAGCTGGGTTACCGCCATTACTTCCTGCAGCCGGGCAGCATCCGCCCGTTCGTCGCCGGCCGTCTGGGCGCCACCCGTACCGACGCGATCAAGGCCAGCTTTGACATCCCCGCTGCTGCCATCTCCATCCCCAACGCCCGCTTCACCGAGCAGAGCTGGTCGGCCTCGGCCGGTGTGGATGTCGGTGTGCTGTTCCCGGTCAGCGACAACTTCAGCATCACCGCACAGGCCGGCCTGCGCTACATCGCCAAGCTCGACGGTGATGACCGCGATATCGGCGGCCTGGGCCTGAGCAGCATCAACGATGACGCCAAGCGCCTGTCGGTGCCGGTGAGCATCAGCGCACGCTGGGACTTCTGAGCCCTGGCCAACGGCGGGAGAGCCGCTCCCGCCGTTGCTGCCCGCCCTGCCGTGGCGCCGGCCTGCGGGCCTGACCTGGCGCATAGCCAGTATCTGCAGGGCCAGCAGTGGCCATCTGGTGACCAGCCGCTGCGACCGCAACGGTCATCAGCAAGGCGCCGTGCAATCACTGCCCGCCGTCGTCCACGCGATTGCGACCATTGGCTTTGGCCCGATACAGGTTGGCATCGGCCATTGCCAGCAGCTGTTGTGGCGTGGACTGGGCATCCGGAATCAGGCAGGCCACGCCAATGCTGATCGTGACCACCGGCGCTACATCGGCGCTACTGTGCTCGATGCTCCGCTCGAATAACGCCAGGCGCAGCGCCTGGGCCTGGGCACGCGCTGCATCGAGGTCACACTCCGGCAGCAGGCAGACAAACTCCTCGCCACCATAGCGCGCGACCAGGTCATGCGAACGCCGGCATCCCTGGCGCAGCACATCGGCAACCTGCTGCAGGCAGATGTCCCCTTGCGGGTGACCATAGGTATCGTTGTAACGCTTGAACTGATCGATATCGATCATCAGCACCGCCAGCGGCCTCTGGCTGCGACGACAACGCTGCCATTCGGCTTCGAACAACTCATCGAAGCGACGCCGGTTGGCCAGCCCGGTAAGGCCATCGTTGTAGGCAAGCCCGCGGAAGAAGGCATTTTCCGCCTGCTGTTCCGTGTCATCGACCAGGGTGGCAAGGAAATGATTGCCGAAGGTAATACCCCCGATGCGAAGCGTGCGCTGCAGGCCCTCCAGGGTGGTGATCGTATAGCTCTGGTCGGGAATGTAACCCCCGTTGTTGTCTGCCTGCGCCACCGCCTGTTCCCAGATATGCCTTGCCCGGGCGCGTTGGTCAGCATCGGGGTAGGCCAGCAGCCACCACTGCTCCGGTGCCGACAGCTCATCCAGCGAATAACCACACAGCTGCTGGAAACGCCGGTTGACGTAATAGGCCTGGCCCTGCCCATCCACCATCAGCAGGCCGATCGGCATTTCCTGCATCAGGTGCCGCAGCAGACGCTCGGTTTCCTGCAGCTGCATGGCCTGTTGCTTGGCCTCGGTGACATCCTGGAGGTAGCCGTGCCACAGCACCGCGCCTGAGGCCAGCAATTCCGGCTTGGCACGCCCACTGATCCAACGCTCCCCCCGCCCGGGCAGGAAGACCCGGTATTCGCTGAGCCAAAGCTCCAGCGTACGTGCCGACTGTTCGATGCCATCCCTGACCGCCTGCAGATCGTCTGGATGGATCCGCGAAAACACCTGGCTGCCATCCTGCTGCAGGTCTTCGGGCCGACAGGCGTAGATGTCCTGGATGGCCGCACTGACATACGGGAAAAAACCATGCCCGTCGGCCTCCAGCTGGTACTGGTAGAGCGCCCCGGGAACGTTGGCGGTCAAGCGGTCCAGGGTTTGCTGCTGTTGGCGCTGTTGGCTGACATCGGTACAACTGCCGATGACACGCAACGGCCGGGCCTGCGCATCCCGCTCGACGATGCCGCCGCGATCATGGATCCACAAGTAATTGCCGTTCTTGTGCCGCATCCGGTAGAGATGCTCATACACCCCGGTCTCCCCCTTCAGATGGGTCTGCAGCACCTGCTGGGCCGCTACCAGATCATCGGGATGGACACGCGAGCGCCATTCCTCAAGGCTGTCACCGACCTCATCCTCGGCACAGCCCAGCATCGCCTTCCACACCGGGGAGAAGAACACCTTGTCGGTCACCGTATCCCAGTCCCATACCCCTTGATTGGTGGCTTCCAGCACCGCACGCCAGCGCGCTTCAAAGCCGGCGTTCATCGCCGCCAGTGCCCGCTCCTGCTGCAACCGCTGCAGGCGACGCTGATGGCGCGAACGCAGCCAGCCGGCCGCGAGCAGAGCCAACACCAGATAAGCCACCGCCAGCGCCACGGCTTTGTATTGCCAGTCGGCAAAAACCGCAGCGCGGCTGCGCGCCACGGCCACCAGCAATGGCTTGTCCATCTGCAGCGCAGCCGGCTGCACGGTGTGGATGGTCATCAACTGCACCGGCCCCCCTTCGACCAGCGCACCACTGAACACAGTGGCCGCCTCACCGCTTTGCAGGCGGCTGCTGAGCGGCGAACCGGGCCGGGCCATGTCCGGATCGGCCAGGCCAGCGGCCTGCCCGACCATCAAAAAGCGCAGACCGTCGCCGTGTGCCAGTGTCACCGAAACATCGGATGTGTAGCGAACCGACTCCAGCAGCGTGGTGAATGCCTCAGGATCCAGGGTGGCGGTGACAATGCCAGCGAAATTGCCCTGGGCATCCACCATCACGCGGGCCAGGGTGATGGCCCAGACATTCAACGCAGTGGTGTAGGGCGGGCTGATGATCAGCGTATTGGGCGAAGTGGCGCTGCGTGCCGCGCGGAAATAGTCGCGCTCGGAAAAATTGCGCCCCAGCAGCCCGTCACGGCTGGCGGCGATGACGTTACCGCGGGCATCCACCATGGCCATCGTCCGCACACCGATCATTGCGCGGGAAAAGGCCTTCAGTCGGCGCTGGGTGCGCTGCACATGCTCCGCCGATACAGGCAATGGCCCGGCGTCATCGATCACCGCTTCCAGCGCGCGATTCATCGCCTCAAGCTGCTGGCTGAGATTGTCGTTGATGACCCGCACCTGCTGCTGCAGATGTTGCCGCTCCCGGGCCTCGATGGCCTGGCGCTCGATGGCCAGAAAAAACACCAGCACCACCCCGCCGGCACACAGCAGCGCGATCAGCCACGGCATCGCGATCAACGCAACGGGATCTACCTTGGAATGGCTGGCCACCGGTTCTGCCTGGGCTGTGAGCGGAGGTTCGGGTCGTTGTTCTGCAACGATACCTGACTACAGGCGGGGACAGGCTGCCAGCAACCCCGTCAATGGCACCTTGTCCTGATCCAGCCGGAGCAAGGCAATGGTGCGCAGCAGGCTGGAGTGAAACCCGGGATCAACGACTGGCTGCTTTCTGGGCCCGTCCAGGCACGTGGGCCCGCCCCATCAGGGCACGCTTGTACGCCCGCCGGTCGAGTCAGACAGGGATAAAAACATGCGCGGCGCTGGCTGTTCTTGAAATGGGGGTTCACCCCCGATTTCACGGACACTTACAAGAAGGCCGATACAGGCCATGAGGAGTGTTCATGTCAAAGCGTCGCAAGTTCAGTGCCGAGTTCAAGCGTGGTGCAGTGGAACAAGCAAGTCGGCCAGGTGTCAGCTGCGCCCAGGTAGCCCGTGAGCTGGGCATTCGTGACAGCCTGCTGACCCGCTGGAAGCGGGAGGCACAAACGGCGGGGAAAGCCGCCTTTGTTGGCACCGGGAGCCCGCGTGACGAGGAAGTTGCCCGGCTCAAGCGCGAGTTGGCCCGGATCACCAAGGAACGGGATTTTTTGCGCGAAGCGGCGACGTTCTTTGCCAAGGGATCATCCTGAGGTATCAGGTGATCGAGCGTTGCCGCGATGAGTTTCCGATTCGCCTGATGTGCCGCTGCCTGCGGGTTTCGACCAGTGGCTACTACGACTGGAGCAAGCGCCTGCCCAGTGCCCGCCAGCGCGACAACGAGCGCCTGCTGGGCCGTATCCATGCGCTGCACCAGGACAGTCGGGGCACATTGGGGGCCGGCCGCATGCAGGAAGATCTGGTCGAGGAAGGGTTGACGGCCAGTCGGAACCGGGTTGCCCGATTGATGGCGGCAGCCGGCCTGCAAGGCTGGCCGCGCCCGAAACGGCGTGGCCAGCGCGCCCAACCGGCCCTGACGCCGCCGGGCGTGCGCAACCTGTTGGCGCGTGATTTCAGCGCCCTGGAGCCGGAAACCAAGTGGGTGACCGACATCACCGAGATCAAGACCCAGCAGGCCAAGCTGTATCTGTGCGTCGTGCTGGACCTGTTTGACCAGCGCATTTTGGGTTGGTCCATGCATGACCGCCAGGACCGGCAGATGGTGATCAGGGCCGTGCAGATGGCGGTTTGGCAGCGTCAGGAGCAGCATCCGCTGATCCTGCATTCCGATCGAGGCAGCCAATTTCGTAGCGGTGATTACCAGGACTACCTGGCCGCCAACGGCCTGCTCTGCTCGATGAGTGCGGTGGGGCATTGTGGCGACAATGCCGCCTGCGAGGGGTTCTTTGGTCTGCTCAAACGCGAACGGATCTATCGCACAACGTATCCAACACTCGATGCCGCCAGGTCCGATGTGTTCGAATACATCGAGCGCCGCCACAACCCCAGGATGCGACGGCGCCGGGTCAAGCAGGACCAAAAGTTTTCAGCCCTTTCCAAACAGTCCGTGATTTCGGGGTAGAACCCTGGAGAGGCCAGAACGAACGAAGGACGCCCGAAGGCAGCCTAAGTCTTTGAACTGATTGGTGGGCCCAGCAGGATTCGAACCTGCAACCAAAGGATTATGAGTCCTCTGCTCTAACCGTTGAGCTATAGGCCCGGCCAGCTGCACAGTGTAGTGCCCGGGCAGCTTTTGGTGAACCACCCACACAGCGGCGGCAAGCCGGTTCATCGCGACAACAGACAAAAGCCCCGCATCGCGGGGCTTTTGTTTCACTCATACCGCTGCGGGTACTCAGTCGATATCCAGGAACGAACGCAGCTGCTCCGAACGGGTCGGGTGGCGCAGCTTGCGCAGGGCCTTGGCTTCGATCTGGCGGATGCGCTCGCGGGTGACATCGAACTGCTTGCCCACTTCCTCGAGGGTGTGGTCGGTGTTCATGTCGATGCCGAAGCGCATGCGCAGCACCTTGGCCTCCCTCGGGGTCAGCCCGGCGAGCACGTCGCGCACGGTTTCCTGCAGGTTGATGTCGGTGGTGGCATCGACCGGGGACATCACGTTGGTGTCCTCGATGAAGTCGCCCAGATGCGAATCCTCGTCGTCGCCGATCGGGGTTTCCATCGAGATCGGCTCCTTGGCGATCTTCATCACCTTGCGGATCTTGTCCTCGGGCATGTCCATTTCCTTGGCCAGCTCCTCCGGGGTGGCCTCGCGGCCGTACTGCTGGAGCATCTGGCGGGAAATGCGGTTGAGCTTGTTGATCGTCTCGATCATGTGCACCGGGATGCGGATGGTGCGCGCCTGGTCGGCGATCGAGCGGGTGATCGCCTGGCGGATCCACCAGGTGGCATAGGTCGAGAACTTGTAGCCGCGGCGGTATTCGAACTTGTCCACCGCCTTCATCAGGCCGATGTTGCCTTCCTGGATCAGGTCCAGGAACTGCAGGCCGCGGTTGGTGTACTTCTTGGCGATGGAGATCACCAGGCGCAGGTTGGCCTCGACCATTTCCTTCTTGGCCTTGCGCGCCTTGGCTTCGCCATAGGCCATCACCTTGGAGATTTCCTTCAGCTCGTCCAGGGTCAGGCGGGTGTCTTTTTCCACCTGCTGGGTAGCCAGCTGCTCGGCAATGATCTGGTCCTTGACCTCACGCAGTGCCGAAGACCACTTCTGCTTGCGCTTGAGTGCATCCTCGACCCACTCCAGGTTGGTCTGGTTGCCTTCCCAGGAGCGGATGAAGTCCTTGCGCGGCATGCGTGCAGTGACCGTGGCCAGGTGCAGCACACGGCGCTCCTGGGTCTTCACTGCGGTCATCGTGTTGCGCAGCATGCCGACCAGCACGTCGGTCAGCGGCAGCGGCAACTTCAGGGTGACGAAAATCGCCGAGGTTTCCTCGCGCAGTTTGGCCAGTACGGCCGGCGTCTCACCCTTGGCCTGTGCCTTCAGGAAGCGGCCATGGGCCGCGGCCAGTTCTTCCATGCGCGCAGCCACTTCGGCCGGATCCGGACCGGTCGGACCGGCTTCTTCCTCGGCATCGGCGACATCGTCGTCAGCCTCGTCCTCGGCGTCGGCATCGGCGTCACTGCTGTCATCGCTGACCACCGCGGCCGGCGGTGCCGGCTCGTCGGCACTGAGGTCATTGAAACCAACGATGACCTCGGCCAGGCGCTTGTTGCCTTCCTTGTGCGCTTCGTAATCGGCCAGCAGCGCCTCGACGGTGATCGGGAAGGTGCCCAGTGCCGCCTGCACCTGGCCCAGGCCTTCCTCGATGCGCTTGGCGATGGCGATTTCGCCCTCGCGGGTCAGCAGTTCCACCGTACCCATCTCGCGCATGTACATGCGCACCGGGTCGGTGGTACGGCCACCTTCGGTATCCAGCGCGGTCAGCGCGGCAGCCGCTTCTTCGGCGGCGGTATCGTCGACTTCGCGGTTGCCGGTGCTGCCGTCGTTGAGCAGCAGGGTATCGGCGTCGGGGGCGACTTCATGGACATCGATGCCCATGCCGGTGATCAGACCAATGATGTCCTCGATCTGCTCCGGATCGACCATGTCGTCGGGCAGGTGATCGTTGACTTCGGCATAGGTCAGGTAGCCCTGTTCCAGGCCCTTGCTGATCAGTTTCTTGATGTCGGAATGCTGGGCAGGACGTTCGTTGGCCATGTAATGCTCGCGCCACCGGCTGTGGGTAAAAAGGACCTAGCATTATACCAGCATGCGCCGCGCCTGCCCGGCGGTGGTTCGGGCAGTCAGGGACGAAGCAGGAAGGTGACCGGGCCATCATTGACCAGGCTCACTACCATATGGGCGCCAAAACGCCCGGTTTCCACCCCTGGCGGGTGGTTTTCACGGCAGATCGCCACCAGTTCGTTGAAAGCACGTTCAGCCTCCTCCGGTGGTGCGGCGGTGGAAAACCCCGGACGGGTGCCGGAGCGGGTGTCCGCGGCAAGCGTGAACTGGCTGACCAGCAGCAAGCCACCGCCGGTATCGGCAAGGGAACGGTTCATCCTTCCGGCCGCATCGGAGAACACCCGATAGCCCAGCAGGCGCTGTGCCAGACGGCGGATCTGGCCACTGTCATCGCCCGGCTCCACGGCCACCAGGGCCAGCAGACCCGGGCCGATGGCGCCGACGACCTGATCATCCACCGTCACTTGCGCCTGGCTTACGCGCTGGATCAAAGCGAGCATGACAACTCCACGCAACAGGGGCGGCGACGATATCACGTGGCTGCAGCGGCTAAACTTGTGCGATGGATGCTTCTACCAAGGCCGGACTGATCTTCCGGCTCACCAGCGTTTTCACCCGCCTGCCCTGGCCGGTCCTGCGTCTGCTGGCCGACGGCCTGGCGGGCCTGTGGCAACGCTTGAATGCCCGCGAAAGCCGGGTGGCCCGGCGCAACCTGGAACTGGTGTTCCCGGAGCTGGATGCCGCTGCACGCGAGCAGATGCTGCGCCAGACCATGCGCGCCACCGCCCGCCAAACACTGGAAACCCTGTACCTGTGGACCCACCGTCCGGCCGACAACCTGCACCGCTGCCTGCGCCAGCGCCACGGCCAGGCGCTGTATGACGCGGCCCACGCCAGCGGCCGCGGCCTGATCGTGATCGCCCCGCACCACGGCAACTGGGAAATGCTCAACCAATGGCTGGCCTCGCGCGGGCCGGTCTCGATCGTGTATGCACCACCGGATTCAGCAGTCGGCGATGCCTTCCTGCAACGCGCACGCGGTGGCGAGAACATCACCCAGATCCCGGCCGAAGGCCCGGCCGTGCGCCAGATGCTCAAGACACTGAAGGCCGGCGGCACCGTCGGCATCCTGCCCGACCAGCAGCCCAAGCAGGGCGATGGCGTGTTCGTACCGTTCTTTGGCATCGATGCACTGACCATGACCCTGGTCAACCGGCTGGCCGCACGCACCGGCGCCGACCTGCTGTATGCCTGGTGCGAGCGCCAGGGTGATGGATTGCAGTTCAGCCTGCATGTGGAACCGGCCCCGGCGGAACTGGCCAGCGCCGACACCCTGGCGGCCACCGCGCGCCTGAATGCCGATATCGAGGCGATCGTGCGTCGCAACCCGACGCAGTACCAATGGACCTACAAGCGCTACACCCTGCGCCCGGCCGGTAGCGGCCAGGCCAACCCCTATGCCGACCTGCGCCGCCGCTGAGGGCCACGGCGCAACACTGTGTCACACCCCTGCCGGCTTGTTGCCGCGTCCGCACACCCCGATAAAGCTGCCATGACCTCTCCCACCTCCAGCGCCCTGACCTCCCCCCTCTTTGGCAACCCTGCGGCCGTGGCCTGCGAGCGCGCAGTGGCCGAATTACGCGCCGGGCGGCCGGTACGGCTGGGCGCCAGCGATGGCCGCCAGCTGGTGGTGCTTGCCCTGGACTGCGCCACCCCGGCCAGCTATGCCGCCTTTGCTGCCAGCGCCGGGCAGCAGCATCAGCTGCTGATCACCGCCGAGCGTGCCGCCGTCCTGGGCGATCGACGTGGCCACAGCCTGCGCCTGCCGCTGGCCGGGATTGCGCATGACGCGCTGCCGGCCCTGGCCTGGTTGCGCCCGGGCACGGCCCCGGACGCGCTGCTGGCACAGGCCCAGGCCGGCCAACCGGACCTGGACGAGGCCGCCGTTGAACTGGCCTGGCTGGCGCTGTTGTTGCCGGCGCTGGTGGTCCTGCCGCTGGAGCAGGACCTGCCCGGCTGGCGCGATGCCTACCTGCTGCCAATCGAACGGTTGCTGCAGGCCCCGGCCGGCGACCACTACGAACTGGTCGCACGCACCCCGGTGCCGTTGCGCGAGATCGGCTGGAGCGAATTCGTGGTCTTCCGCGGCGGCATCGCCCAACGTGACCAGGTGGCCATCGTGGTGGGCAACCCGGATATGGCCGACGTGGTTCCGGTGCGCGTGCACTCGTCCTGCCTGACCGGCGATCTGTTCGGTTCGCTCAAATGCGATTGCGGCGACCAGCTGCGCCAGGGCCTGGCCGCGATAAAGGCCAAGGGCGGCGGCGTGCTGCTGTACCTGGACCAGGAAGGCCGCGGCACCGGGATTGCCGCCAAGATGCGCGCCTATGGCTACCAGCACGAAGGCCTGGACACCATCGATGCCGATGCACAGCTCGGTTTTGGTGCCGATGGCCGCCGCTATGACGCCGCCGTGGCCATGCTCAAGGGCCTGGGCATCGAACGCATCGAGCTGCTCAGCAACAACCCAAGCAAGGCCGCGCGCCTGTCCGCCGCCGGGATTGAAGTGGTCCAGTGCACGGCAGTCACCGGCCAGGTCACCTGCGAAAACGAGCACTACCTGCGCACCAAGGCGGCGCGTGCCGGCCATCACCTGGATGTGGACTCACTGATCGCCGCGGCCCAACGCTGACGCAGGCGCTGGCCCTCTGCTAGGCTCGCCGCGCACTGTTGGAGCCTTCACGTGAGCCATATCCCGCCTTTGCCCGAAGCCGTCATCGCCCCTGCAGCCCCGTTGCCGGCCTCATCGG
This sequence comes from Stenotrophomonas koreensis, assembly GCF_001431525.1. GTDB lineage: Bacteria > Pseudomonadota > Gammaproteobacteria > Xanthomonadales > Xanthomonadaceae > Stenotrophomonas > Stenotrophomonas koreensis. The sequence goes on along the minus strand of NZ_LDJH01000005.1, from coordinate 107,747 downwards.
CAACGCCTGCACCGGTGCTTGCCGACACCCCGGATACTTCGCAATGGCAGCAGCTGCCGGTCCGCGGCGCACGCATCGCCGCAGTGGCCGGAGCCATCGGCATGGCGGTGACCCTGGCCGTGATCAGCCTGCCGCTGAGCCTGCTGCTGAACCACTGGCAGGGCTGGCTGTGGAAACTGCCGCTGGCCCTGGGCCTGGGGGCGGTGCTCGGCGCCGTGCTGTCCTGGCGCCGCCATCGACGCACCAGCTGGCGCCTGGATGCACATGCGCTGGCCGTGCGTCATCAATACCTCTGGTACAACGACACCCGCGTGCCGCGCGCGCGCGTGCAACACCTGGATGTACGCCGTGGCCCGCTCCAGCGCAGCATTGGCCTGGCGACCCTGGTCGTGCACACCGCCGGCAGCCGACTGGATGCGGTGTCGCTGTCCGGGCTCGAGCTGGCCGATGCCGAGGCCCTGCGTGAGCTGCTCGCACGCCCTGACGACCACGACGGCCTGTGAACACGCCACCGCCGCTGCCGCCGCTGGCAGAAAAAGAGCAACTGCTGCATCCGTGGTCCTGGCTGTTTGTGCTGCTGGCCCAGCTGCGCCAGTTCCTGTTCCCGCTGGTAGCCCTGGTGATCTTTGGCCAGCGCAGCGCCGGCCGCGAGGACAGCTACCAGATGGTGACGATGGTCATCGTCGCCGCGGTGCTGGTGGCCTCGGCGCTGCTGCGTTATTTCACCTACCGCTATGCCATCGGCGCAGACCGGGTCAGTGTGCGCTCGGGCCTGCTGGCACGTAACCGGCGCGAAATTCCCTTCGCGCGCATCCACAACGTGGCCGTGCAGCAGAACCTGCTGCACCGCCTGTTCGGGGTGGCCGAGATCCGGCTGGAATCGGCCGGCAGCAAACATCCGGAAGCCGAGATGCGGGTGCTGCGGCTGGACCAGGCGCTGGCGCTGGAACAGCTGGTGCGTCAGCACGGCCGCAGCCCGAGCCCGCCACAGGCCGATCCGGCTGACAGCGGCGGCAACGACGGCCCGGCCAGCGCTACAGCGGGCAGCCAGCTGCTGCTGGCCCTGCGTGCGCTGGACCTGGTCCGGCTGGGGCTGGTCTCCAACCGCGGCATGGTGGTGGTGGCGGCGGCCATCGGCGCGGTATTCCAGCTGGTGCCGCGTGAGGTGGTCGGCGATCTGATCAAGGCCCATGCCCGCCAGGCGATGGGGATGGCCAACGGCGCGGCGCTGTCGACCACCAGCGCGATCCTGCTGGCGGTGCTGTCGCTGGTGCTGGTGCTGCTGATGACCCGGCTGCTGTCCGTCGCCCTGGCCTTTGTGCAGTACCACCGCTTCGTGCTCAGCCGCGCCGATGGCCGCCTGACCGTCGAGCGCGGCCTGTTCTCGCGCTCGCGCTCCAGCGTGGGCCAGCGCCGGATCCAGGCCTGGAGCCTGCACCAGGGCCTGCTGCAGCGCTGGCTCAGGGTGCAGCAGCTCAAGATCGACATCGCGGCCGGCAATGCCGAGGACAACAACAACCGCAGCCTGCGCGAGCTGGCCCCGATCGCCCGCCAGCAGCAATGTACGCAGTTGATCCAGACCCTGGCCCCGGACCTGGCCTGGCCTCCGTCGCAGTGGCAGCCGGTGGCGCCGCGGCAAGCCTGGCGGCTGTGCCTGCCGGCGCTGCTGCTGTGGCAACCGCTGCTGATCACTGCGCTGTGGCAGCTGGCCGGCAGCTCGGCACTGCTGTGCCTGTGCCTGCTGCCGGTGACGGTGTGGCGGGCCTGGCGCAGCGTCGGCTTCATGGGCTATCACGTCGATGCCCATGCGGTGATGGTGCGTGGCGGCTGGTGGCAGCGTTGGTGGCGGATGGCGCAGACGGCGAAGGTACAGGGGCTGCGCCTGCGTCGTTCACCGCTGGACCGCCTGTGCGGCACCGCCAGCCTGCTGCTGGATACCGCCGGCAGCAGCATGGGCGGGCCCCGTCTGCAACTGGCGCTGTTGCCTGTGGCACAGGCGCAACAGCTGCTGGAGCAGCTGTCGGCCCGGATCAGCCGCCCCAGGGTGGCAAGCTCAGCCGATGCTGCGGCCCCAGTAACCCAGGTCCTTGCGGATCTGCAGTCGACGTAAGCAGGCCGACAGCGGCTTGCGCGCCAGCGGGCCCAGCTCGCCGGCCAGCAGCGCGTCGGCAGCGGCAATCACCCGCTGCGAGGAGCGGCCATCGCGCCAGGGGTGGATGCTGTCGGCATAGGCAGTGATGCGCGCCATGTGTTCCGGCTCGCGAGCCAGCGCGCGCCCGAGCAGCCGCGGCAACTGCGCCGGGTCGTTGAAGTCAAGCATGTAGTCCTCCGGCACCCGGTTGCGGAAGGTCACCACCGGTTTGTGCTGGACCAGGAACTCGGAAACGATCGAGGACGTATCGGAGACCAGCACATCGGCGGCGCGCTGTGCGGCCACCACCTGCTCCGGCTCGATGAAGCAGGCGTTGGCGCCGGCCAGCGCGCGGTAACGCGCGAACAGCTCCTCGCTGCACTTCGGATGCAGGGTCAGCAGCCAGTAGCGCTGGCCGGCCGCAATGTCGGCAGCAATGGCCGGGTACAGGTGCGGCGCCGCGCTCAGGCGTTCGGTAAAGGTGGAGCCGAACAGCACCACCGGCCGCCCGGCCGCCGGCAGGCGCAGGGCGGCGGCCTGGCCGCCGTCGTCCTGGAACAGCGGGTCCAGCTTGGGCCAGCCGGTTTCCACCACCTTGAAGTGGCCCTGCTCGCGCGCCAGCGCCGCAAACGGCGCGGTCGTGGCCGGCCCTTGCGTGCAGTACAGGTCGAACAGGCCGCGCACGCGGAAATGGCCACGGTTGTCCTCGCGCTTGCGCACATTGAAGCCATGGAAGACCTGGACCTTGGCCCCGGCGATGAACGGGGGCACCCAGTTGGCGGCGGAAAATACCGCACGTGGACGCAGCGCCAGGGCCTGCTGCAGCCCGATGCCGGTCACCCCGTCGAGCTGACCGCCGGCAGCGCCATCTTCGAACCAGCTGAAAACGCGATGACCCTGCGCGTGCAGCGCGGCGGCCAACGGGGCGAGAATAGGCAGCGCATAACGCTCCGTGGCAAACAACAGGTAATCGGCCATCCCATGTCCTCCTCGACCGCTCCCATCGAACGGCCTCGTATTTCGGCCTGCATTATCACGTTCAACGAGGCCGACCGCATTGCCGATTGCCTCGCCTCGCTGCACTTCTGCGATGAATTGATCGTGGTCGATTCGTTCTCCAGCGATGACACCGTGGCCATCGCGCAGGCCGCCGGGGCCCGCGTGCTGCAGCGCGCCTTCACCGGCTTCCGCAACCAGAAGGACTTTGCCGTGGGCCAGGCCCGGCATGACTGGGTGCTGTGCCTGGATGCCGACGAGCGCATCAGCCCGGCGCTGTGCCAGGCGATCCTGGCCGCGCGTGATGCCGGCTTTGCCGGGCATGCCGGTTACCGCTTTGCGCGTCTATCGGAATATTTCGGCAAGTTCCTGCGCCACGGCAACGCCTACCCGGACCGGGTCATGCGCCTGTTCGACCGCCGCCGGGGCGGCTGGCGCGGCGCGCGCGAGATCCACGAGGCGGCCAGCGTCGATGGTGCTGTCGGCACCCTGCATGGCGACCTGATCCACTACCCCTACCGCTCGCTGATGCAGCAGCTGGCCAAGACCCAGCGCTATGCGCAGATGATGGCCGAGCATGAGTACGCCCGCGGCAAGCGCGCCACCCTGGCCAAGCTGGTGCTGGCCCCGGCCTGGCGCTTCTGGCGCGGGCTGCTGCTGCGTGGCGGCTGGCGTGATGGCTGGCATGGGCTGGTGTATGCCTATGTGCGCGCCAACTACGTGCGCCAGAAGACCATCATGCTGTGGATGCTGCACAACGGTGCGGCGGTCAGCGACCCGGTCAAGCCGCCGCGCTGAGCCCCGGCCCGGCGCCGCGGTCATCCTGGCGGCGCTGCAGCAGGCTCAGCCCGGCCAGGATGCCGACCAGGCAGGCATACAGCCCGGCAGTGATCTGATGGGCAAACATCGACTGGGTCAGGCCACAGACCAGGTACACCAGCACCACGGACATCCCCGCCACCGCCGGACCCGATTGCTGTCTGCCGGCACGCCACCACAGCTGCAGGAACAGCCATAGCGGAATGCCATAGGCGGCGACCAGCGCGATGATGCCGGGGATCCCGCGGGTGGCGGCCCATTCGGCAAGGTCATTGTGTGCATGCCCGAGGTGGCAGCGCTCCGGACTGGAGGCCGCTGCCTGGCACACCGGCAAACGGTGCATCGCGCGGTCAAACTGACCGATACCCACACCCTGCCACGGGCTGTCGACAAACGCCTGCCAGGCCACCTGAAGGCGCTCATAGCGCGCACCGGCCGAACTGTCGACATCGCCATGCTGCAGCCGGGCCAGATCGCGGCCGAGCTCATTCAAACGCACCTGCTCGCGCAGCGTCGGGCTGAACACCAGCGCTGCCGCGGCCAGGCTGGCGGCCACGGCCAGCCAGCGCAGGCGCCTGGACCACGCCTGGCGGTCGCCACTGAACACCGCAAACAGCAGTACCAGGCCCAGTGCCGGCCAGACTCCGCGGCTGCCGGTCAGCACCACCAGCAGGCAGGTGGCCAGCGTTGCCAGCAGCACCGTTGGCAGGCGCTGCGGTGGCCGGCAATGGATCACCAGCACCAGCAGCACCACGGCCACGTCGGCCAGCACGATGGCGTTGGTCCAGCCATCGGCACGCTCGGCCCCGGCCAGTACCTGCACAGCGGCCAACAGCAACGCCACCAGCAGGCCGACGACCGCCCCGGACCACAGCAGCCGCTGCGGCAGGCCCAGTGCATAGACCCAGCAGGCAGTCCATGGCACCACCAGCAACCGGATCAGGTTGTCCAGCTCACGCAACCCCAGCTGTGCCTGCCACAGCGACAGGGCGCCCAGCCCGATAGGCAGCAGGGCCAACACGACCAGCGCTACCAGAACCGCCGCAGGCAGCCGCCTTTGCTTCAGCGCACCGATTCCCAGCACGCTGGAGAGCAGCAGCAGCACGCCAAACGGCAGCAGGTTCACCGGCGTGGTCACCACCAGCGCAGGCAATGCAAACAACGCCAGCATTGCCAGCCGTTGCGCCAACGATGCCGCTGCCCAGCCCTGCCTGGCTGCGCGCATCTCCAAGCCCATCCTTGTTGCGTTACCCACGGCTATTTCCCGGCACTTCAAGATTCATCATCGGCCGGCCCCTGCGCCTGGCGTACCTGCTGCTGGTCGGCGGCCGTGACCGGGCAGGGCTGTTGCCGCACCGCCGCGGCCGGTACCAGCCACCAGCCGCGCCGGTTGGCGGTGCCCACCGGCACCGCCCGGTCACGGTCGATGCACGACAGCAGCAGCGGCTGCTGGACCAGCAACCAGCGTTGCCCGGGCTTTTGCTGTTGCCACTGCAGGGCATCGTCCAGCTGCAGCAGCCAGTCGCGCTTGAAACCGAAATCACGTACCGGCCGGTCGGCCATCAGCATGTTCTGCTCCTTCCAGCCCACCAGCGCCAGCTCGGCGTCGGGCCCGACCAGCTGGCCGGCGCGGGTCATCACCCCGCGCGCGGAGCTGGAGTCGTTGAGCAGCGGGTAGCCCAGCAGGCCATACAGCACCCAGATCACCGTCAGCAGCAGCACCCAGGCCTTGTGCGCGGCACGCCAGCCCAGCCACAGCAGCCCGACCAGGCCGCTGCTGCCCATCGCCAGCACGCTCCAGGCCAGGGCCTCCACCTCGCCACTGCCAACGCCGCGCTGCGCCATCAGGCGTGCCTCAAAGCGCGGCTCCCCGAGCAGGATCGACAACCCGGCAGTCACCAGCGCCACACACAGCAGCGCGCATACCGCCGCCAGCAGGGCCTGCACGTCGCGCCGGCGCAGCAGGCCCGGAATCAGCGGTGCCAGCGCCAGGCAGACCATCGGCAGGGCCGGCAGGATGTAGACATCGCGCTTGCCATTGGGAATGGAGAAAAACACCAGCAGCAGCACCCACCACAGCAACGGCAGCAGATAGCGCGGATCGCGCCGGCGCAGGCGTCGGCGCCAGGCCGGCAGCGCCCACGGCAGCAGCAGCAGGGTCGGCAGCCACATCGTGGCCATCGTGCCGAGGAAGTACCACCACGGCTGGTGGTGGTCCCAGGACTGCGAATAGCGCTTGGCGGTCTGCCGCAGCAGGATGTCATCCAGGTAGGCCCGGTATTCGGGCAGGCCGGTGGCCAGCGCCTGTACCATCACCGGCACCAGCCACAGTGCAATGGCCAGCAGGAAGAACACAGGCCCCAGCCAGAAACGCCCGTCGCGCGCATGCAGGCGCAGGCCGCGCCAGCGCCCGCGTGCGGCGATCAGCGCCGGCACCAGCATCAGCAGCGCCAGCACGCCCACGCCCTTGGTGATCACCCCCAGCCCGGCGGCAAACCAGCCCAGCCACCACCAGCGCCAGGCCGGCCCCAGCAGCAGGTGGCGCAGCAGCCCGTAATTGGCCAGGGTGATGAACATCATCACCAGTGGGTCGATCTGCGCCTTCTTGGACTGGAACACGAACTGCACCGCCAGCAGCAGGGCCCAGGCGGCATACAGGCCGATGCGGCGGTTCCACAGCCGGCGCCCCAGGTCATACACACAGCCCAGGGTCACCAGCGCGGCAAGCAGCGAGGGCAGCAGGAAGGCCAGGCGCCAATTGCCCAGCAGGGTGTACAGCGTGGCCTGCCACCACATCAGCATCGGTGGCTTGTCCGAATACAGCTCGCTGCCCCGGTGCGGGAACCACCAGTTGCCGCTTTCCACCATCTGCTTGGCCACCAGCGCAAAGCGTGGCTCATCGGACGGCCAGGGATCACGCAGGCCCAGGCCGACGCCGAGAATCAGCAGTGCCATCACCCAGAACAACCATAACCGCGAGCCATGTCCGCGCATGCACGACATCCGTAGGGTCAAGAGTTGATTTTGTTTATCTGTGCGTAGAAGAAACCATCACGCCCATCCTCACCGGGCAACCACTGCCGCCCGGCCGGACAGGCATGACCGAAGGCTTCACCCGGGTCGACAAAGCGCGCGTCGGCATGGCGCTGAAGAAACGCGCTGACCTGCCCGGTGTTTTCACTGCGCAGGATCGAGCAGGTGGCGTAGATCAGCCGCCCGCCCGGGCGCAGCAGGGTCCAGGTTGCCTCCAGCAGACGCTCCTGCAGGTCGATCAGCGCAGCCATGTCCTGCTCGCGCCGATGCAGCAGCACATCCGGCTGGCGGCGGATGATGCCGGTCGCCGAGCACGGCGCATCCAGCACCACCGCATCAAACAACTGCCCATCCCACCACGCCTGCGGCTGGCAGGCGTCGGCGGCCAGCACCGTGGCTTGGACTCCGGTACGGGCAAAGGTCTCCTGCATCCGGCGGGCACGCCGCTGGTCGATATCCAGCGCCAGCACCGCCAGCTGCGGCTGGCGTTCGAGCAGGTGCGCCGCCTTGCCACCGGGCGCGGCACAGGCATCGAGCACGCGCGCACCGGCGGGCAGGTCGGTAAGCAGGTCGGCCAGCTGCTGGGCCGAGCCGTCCTGTACCGACACCACCCCCTCGGCAAAACCAGGCAACTGGGTCACCGGCACTGCCGCCGGCAGGCAAATCGCATCGCGCAGTTCGGCCACCCGCTCGGCAACAATCCCGGCCTGCTGCAGCTGCTGCAGATAAGCCTCCGGGGTGCTTTTGCCCGCATGCACGCGCAGCCACAACGGTGGCTCGGCAAGACTGGCGGCAAAGATCGAGTCGGCCAGCCGCGGCCAGTCGGTGGCAATGGCATCGGCCAGCCAGTGTGGGAAGGCATTCAACGGCGAGGCCGGTGGCACGCCTTCGCGCTGCACCCGGCGCAGCAGTGCATTGACCATGCCAGCCTGGTGGGAGCGGCCCATCTGATGGGCGGCCTGGACCGTGGCCGAAACCGCGGCATGGTCGGGCAGGCCCAGCGCGTCGAGCTGCGCAAACCCGGCAAGCAGCAGGGCTTCCAGGTCAGCATCGCGCGCGCCCAGCGGCCGCGGCATCCACTGGTTCAGGGCCCGACGGTAGCGGCCACGCTGGCGCAACGCCGCCAGGCAGATCGCCTCCAGCAAGGCACGGTCACGGCTGTCGTCGAGCTGCTGCTGGGCCGGGCCCAGTACTGCCTTCAGCGAGCGGCCATTGGCGCAGACATCCTGCAGCACGCCGGCTGCCAGGACCCGCACTTCGGCGCCCGGCACCGGCGGCTGTGCCGGCCGCCCCGGACCAACCCGGTGTGGCGCCTGGCCGGGCGCCCGGCCACCGGCGTTGCCGGGCCCTTTGTACAGGCTCATGCCCCCACCTGCAGGTCACGGCGGGCATTGAGGTAATCGGCCGCTGCAACCGGCTTGCCACCCTCGCGCTGCACCACCAGCAGGCGCAGCGCACCCGTGCCGCAGGCAATGTCGATCCCGGCCTTGGTAGCCGCCAGCACGCTGCCGACCGGCATCCCCGACACGCCCGGGATCGCCTGCGCGGCATGGATGCGCACGCGCTCCCCCTGCAGTTGGGCCTCGGCCACCGGCCACGGGTTGAAGGCACGGACCTGACGCTCGAGCACCTGCGCATCCTCGGACCACTGCAGGCGCGCTTCGGCCTTGTCCAGCTTGTGCGCGTATTCCACGCCCTCGGCCGGCTGCGGCCGTGCCACCGGACGCAGGCCAGCGCGCAGCAGGCCCAGCCCATCGGCCAGCACCTGGGCACCGAGCGCAGCGAGCTTGTCATGCAGGCTGCCACCGGTTTCATCGGCGGCCAGTTCCAGCGACTGCTCCAGCAGCACCGGACCGGTATCCAGCCCGGCCTCCATCTGCATCAGGCACACGCCACTGTGGCTGTCGCCGGCCTGGATCGCGCGCTGGATCGGCGCAGCACCGCGCCAACGCGGCAACAGCGAGGCATGCACGTTCCAGCAGCCATGGGTCGGGATATCCAGCACCGCCTGCGGCAGGATCAGGCCATAGGCGACCACGACCAGCAGATCCGGCTGCAGGGCTGCCACTTCAGCCTGGGCAGCCGGGTCGCGCAGCGACAGTGGCTGGTAGACCGGCAACCCGCGCTCCAGTGCGGCCTGCTTGACCGGCGAGGCCGTCAGGCCGCGGCCGCGGCCGGCCGGCCGGTCCGGCTGGGTGTAGACCGCCACCACTTCATTGTGGCGGGCTGCCGCCTGCAGACAGGGCACGGCGAAATCCGGCGTGCCGGCAAAGACGATTCTCATCGATCAAGCTCCCCAAACACCTGCGGCGCCAGTACAGGCGCCGCGGGAGTCAAAACAACGCCATCGCAGCGCGATGGACGCACGGATGAATCCATCAGGCGACGTGCTTGCGCGCCTTGGCCAGCTTCTTGCGCACCATCTCGCGCTTGAGCGGCGAGAGGTAGTCCACGAACAGCTTGCCTTCCAGGTGGTCGATCTCATGCTGGATGCATACGGCCAGCAGGCCATCGGTGGTCAGCTCCTGCGCCTGCCCGCTGCGGTCCAGGTACTGCACGGTGATGGTGTCGGCGCGGGTGACGTCGGCAAAGATCCCCGGCACCGACAGGCAGCCTTCCTGGTACACCTGCCCGCCCTGCTTGTCGACGATCTGCGGGTTGATGAACACCATCGGCGCGCTGTGATCCTCGGTCAGATCAATGACCATGAAGCGCTTGTGGACATCGACCTGGGCCGCGGCCAGGCCAATCCCTGGGGCTGCGTACATGGTTTCAAACATGTCATCAAGCAGCGTCTGGAACGCCGGAGTGGTGACTTCGGCCGGATCGACCAGCGCACCTTTGGTGCGCAGGCGCGGGTCGGGGAACTCGAGAATGGGCAACAGGGCCATGGCCATCAACCTTGATAATTCGGGCAGTAAGTTGTGATCTGCATTGGCTAATTCTAACGCCTCGGCTTGCGTTGCGCCCCGATATCTGGACTATAGTGGGACAACCTGTTGGGGAATCAGGCAGAGCGCAAACATGCTGAGTCAATTTCGTACGGTCGCCGCAGCTGCGATGCTGACCGTTGCCGCCTATGCTGCCGCAGCACAGGTGAATGAGGGGCATCCCACCACGTATGTCGTCCAGAAGGGCGACACGCTGTGGGATATTTCCGCGCGTTTTCTGAAAAAACCGTGGCTGTGGCCGGAAATCTGGCAGGCCAATCCACAGGTCCAGAATCCACACCTGATCTATCCGGGTGACGTCCTGTCGCTGGCCTATCTGGACCGCGTGGTGGCCCAGCCCGGCCCGCGCCAGGAAGCGCCGATCAATGCCATCCCGCTGTCCCAGGTAGAACCGTTCCTGAAGGACCTGCAGGTGGTGGACAGCTTCGAGCACCTGCCGCGGGTGGCGGGCCTGGAAGACAACCGTCTGCGCGCCAGCGCCGGGCAGAAGGCCTATGTGCTCGGCCTGGACGGCGCCCAGGTGGGCCAGCGCTATGCCGTGGTGCGCCCCAGCGTTCGTTATGCGCTGCCCGAAACCACGGTGGACCTGGACGCACGTGGCAAGCATGTTGCCGGTGCCGGCAGCCTGTGGGCCAATTACGTCCCCACCTCCAGCCGCAACGAGGCGCTGGGCTTTGAGCTGGTCAAGGTCAATGTCGGCACGATCACCGCACTGCCGGACGGCCAGGTCGAAGTGGCCACGCTGGCACTGGAAGACAGTGGCCGCGAGGTTCGCGCCGGCGATCGCCTGGTCCCGGTGCAGGCCCAGCCGTATGACCTGCAGTTCATCCCGCATCCGCCGGCCGCGCAGACGCTCGGCACCGACCTGCGGGTACTGGCCGTGACCGACATGTTCACCAGCGGCGGCAGCCGCGACGTGATTGCCATTTCCGCCGGCGCCCGCGACGGCGTGGACAACGGCACCGTGTTCTCGATCTGGCGTGACGGCTCGCATGTCAGCAACCGCCACGACCACCCGGGTTCTTCGCGGATGGACGACTCGCTGCGCAACGGTGCCGGCCGGGTCACCCTGCCCGATGAGTACGCCTCGCATGCGATGGTGTTCCGCACCTATGACAAGGTCAGCTACGCGCTGGTGATGGAAGGCAGCAAGCCGACCCGCGTCGGCTACAGCCTCAAGCATCCGGACGCGCAGTAAGCGCATCCCTACCCGCTTGCACGACGGCGCCCTAGGGCGCCGTCGTTGTTTGCGCGCCACCCTCGGGGCATGAACCTGCCCATCCACGCCACTGATCCGACCACCGCCCTGCTCACCCTGGTCCTGGCCGGCGGCCGCCTGGCGCCACGCCGCCAGCTGCTGCTGCAGTCCGGCAGTGCCCAGGCAGCGCTCATTGCCGGTCCTGCGCAGTGGCGCGCGGCTGGCCTGGACCGCAGGCAATGCCAGCAACTGCTCAACCCCGACCCGGCCGCGCTGGCCAGGGCACAGTCCTGGCTGGCCGGCAGCGGCAACCACCACCTGCTGGGCCTGGACGATCCGGCCTACCCCGCCTTGCTGGCGCATGCACCCGAACCACCGCTGGCGCTGTTCATCGATGGCGACCCGGCGCTGCTCTGGCAACCGATGGTGGCGGTGGTTGGCAGCCGCAATGCCAGCCCGTCCGGACAGGCGCTGGCCGGGCGGCTGGCCGGCGAGCTGGCCGCCTGCCAGCTGTGCGTGGCCAGCGGCCTGGCCGCCGGCATCGATGCCGCCGCCCACCGTGCCAGCCTGCTGGCCGGCAGTCCGGGCGTGGCCGTCATCGGCACCGGGCCGGATCAAAGCTACCCGGCCGGCCATGTCGGCCTGCAGGCAGAACTGGCGCAGTCCGGCGCGGTGGTCAGTGAGTATCCGCCGGGCACGCCACCACGGGCCGGACATTTCCCGGCCCGCAACCGGATCCTGGCGGGCCTGAGCCTGGCGGTAGTCGTGGTCGAGGCGGCCCTGCGCTCGGGTGCGATGATTACCGCGCGCCTGGGGGCCGAAGCCGGGCGTGAGGTCTTCGCCGTTCCTGGCAGCCCGTTGAACCCGCTCAGCCGTGGCTGCAACCGCCTGCTGCGTGATGGCGCCGGGCTGCTGGAATCCATCGACGACCTGCTCCCCGCGCTGCCGGCATTGGCCCGGCTGCTGGCAGAGAGCCGGCCGCGGCAATTGCCGGGAACAGCACAACCACCGCCTTTCCCCCTGGCCGGCCATGCGCCGCAAGTGCAGGATCAACGCCGCCTCTGGCAGGCGCTGGATGATATTGCCGTTGATCTGGATGAACTGGCGCATCGCACCGGTTTGACGGTAGCCCGGCTATCGGCCATCCTGCTGGACTTGGAATTGGCCGGCTGGGCCCTGCAGACGCATGGCCGGTGGCAGCGCTCGCCAAAGCCGCCTTCCACCACCGCGTCGTTTGACGCAGGCTGAGGGTAATGAAAGAAAGCATTCTGGACGTCCTGCTTTATCTGTTTGAACACTATTTCAGCGAAGAGGGCAGCCTGGCGCGTGACCGCGACTCCTTGCAGAGTGGCCTGATCCAGGCCGGCTTCAGCCCCACCGAAATCAACAAGGCCTTCGACTGGCTTGACGGGCTGGAAGCCGAGCGGCCGTCCGTTCACCTGCCCCGGCTCAACCTGCCGGTGCGCCAGTTTCATGGCCCGGAACTGGACCGGCTGGATGTGGATTGCCGCGGTTTCCTGCTTTTCCTGGAACAACACGGCGTGCTTGACCCGGACCAGCGCGAACTGGTGATTGAGCGGGCCATGGCGCTGGACCAGGAAGAACTGGATCTGGATGACCTTAAGTGGGTGGTCCTGATGGTGCTGTTCAACCGCCCGGGTGCCGAAGCGGCCTACGCCTGGATGGAAACCCAGATGTTCAGCGACGAACCGGAGTCGCTGCACTAGGCAGCCGCAACCAACCCATTCCGACGCCTTGAGGGGGAGGCATGTCCGACTGGTATTACTCCACTGACCGTCGCCAGCCCAACGGCCCGGTCGACAGCACCACGCTGCAGCGGTTGATCAACAGCGGCCAGCTGCCGCCACAGGCCCTGCTCTGGCGGGAAGGCCTGGATCGCTGGTACAGCCCGGGGGAACTGGGCGAAGAACTGGCCGGAACGGCAGTCCTGGAGCCACCACCGGTACCGGTATCCCTGGCCGCCCATACGGCGCCAGCAAGCCCTGTGGCATCCCCCAGGCCGGCACCGGCACCGCGTCGGACCGGTTTGATCCTGGGGCTGGTCGGGCTTGGCATGCTGGTGGCGATGGTGCCGATGATCGGCATTGTGGCGGCCATCGCGCTACCGGCTTATCAAAGCTACAGCGAACGCGCCAGGACCACGCCCGTACTCACTGCGCTCGCTCCGCTGCAGCAGCAGGTCAGCGCCTATCGGCAGGCCCATGGTCACTGTCCCGGCAACGACAGCCCGGGGTTTGTCGCCGCTACGGCCTATGCCGATGCCGCAGCCCATATTGCGCAAGTGGCCGTGGTGACGGCGGTCAATGGCAACTGCGGACTGGCCGCCAGCCTGCAGGGCCTGCACCGCGATGCCGAAAAACGCCCGGCCTGGCTCTGGCTGGAACACGAGCGCAGCACCGACCACTGGATCTGCCGCAGCACCCTGCGTAACCAGCAGTTGCCGGCGCGCTGCCAGCAGTGAGGGTCCAGCCCTTCAACAAATATTGACAAAACCTGAACCAATGGCATTGTTTGCCGGGCATGGATGCTCCGTGCCGGCGCCAGCGCCGCCATTCACCCCTTTTGTGAAGGAAATACAGATGATTCAGTGGTACTACGCCGATGCACAGCGTCAGCGTCACGGGCCGGTCGAAGACCGCGACATCCGCGCGCTCTACCAGCGCGGCGAGCTCAATGCCCAGACCCTGGTGTGGCGCGAAGGCCTGTCCGAGTGGGCATCACTGGAAAGCCTGAGCGAAGAGCTGGCCCTGCATACCATCGCGCCGGCGGCCACCGGCGGCATCGACCTGCGCGCCGACCTGGCCGCAATCGCCAATGGCACCGCGCCGCTGCCGGGCACCGGTGGTGGCACCCATTCCCCGTATGCCGCATCGCAAACGGCAATGGGCAGCGGCAACGGCCCGGTCAACAGCGATGGTCCGATCGTCCATGCCGGCCTGTGGCGCCGGTTTGCCGCTTCGATCATCGACAGCCTGGTCACCTCGATCGCCAGCTACATCGTGCTGATCCCGCTGGCCCTGGTGCTGGGCATCGGCATGGGCGAAATCCTCGGCAGCGAAAGCTCGGCCGGCAGCATTGTCTTCATGCTGGCCCAGTACGCGCTTGGCATCGGCATCCCGGCGGCCTATTTCGGCTGGATGCACTCCTCCTCGTCGATGGCCTCGCTGGGCAAGATGGCCGTGGGCATCAAGGTCTGCCGTACCGATGGCCAGGCCATGAGCTTCGCCCGCGCCATCGGCCGCTACTTCGCCTATACCCTGTTTGCCCTGTTCACCTGCGGCCTGGGCGTGCTGATCTCCGGCCTGATGGTGGCCTTCAGCCAGCGCAAGCAGGCCCTGCACGACATGATCTGCGACACCATCGTGGTGGATCGCTGGGCCTTCACCGACCAGCCGGAACTGCAGAAGGAAGGCCTGGACACCATCACCATCGTGGTGCTGGCGCTGTTCGGCCTGTTGCTGATCGGCGGTATCGTGCTGGCCATCGTCGCCGGTGCGGCGATTGCCTCGCTGGCCAACTGATTTTCAGCCAACGCTTGACAGCGCCCACCCTGCGTGGGTTCACTGTCAGCCAAACAACAGCCGACGCCCGGGTCTCCCCCGGGCGTCGCGCTATCTGTAAATCCGGATTCCCTCCCGCTGTTCACCCCGTTATCGCAGGACGCTGGCGACGCTGATACGCGCTTGAGCCCCTGCAGGCAGACACACCCACCATGGCCAAAAACCTGCTCATCGTCGAATCGCCCGCCAAGGCCAAGACGATCAACAAATACCTCGGCAAGGACTTCACCGTCCTGGCCTCCTACGGTCATGTCCGCGATCTGATCCCCAAGGAAGGCGCCGTCGACCCGGACAACGGGTTTGCGATGCGCTATGACCTGATCGACAAGAACGAAAAGCACGTCGACGCCATCGCCAAGGCCGCCAGGAGCGCTGACCATATCTATCTGGCCACCGACCCGGACCGCGAGGGCGAGGCCATCAGCTGGCACATCGCCGAGATCCTGCGCGAGCGCAAGCTGGTCGATGACAAGCCGATGGAGCGGGTGGTGTTCACCGAGATCACCCCGCGCGCAATCACTGAAGCCATGACCCAGCCACGCGCGATTGCCGCCGATCTGGTCGACGCCCAGCAGGCCCGCCGCGCACTGGACTACCTGGTTGGCTTCAACCTGTCGCCGGTGCTCTGGCGCAAGGTCCAGCGCGGGCTCTCGGCCGGCCGTGTGCAGAGCCCGGCGCTGCGCATGATCGTCGAGCGCGAGGAAGAAATCGAAGCGTTCATTTCGCGCGAATACTGGTCCATCGGCGCCGAGTGCGCGCACCCGCGGCAGCCGTTCGCGGCCAAGCTGATCAAGCTGGACGGACAGAAGTTCGAGCAGTTCACCATCACCGATGGCGACACCGCAGAGGCCGCGCGTGCGCGCATCCTGCAGGCCGCCGGTGGCGCCCTGCACGTCACCGACGTGGTCAGCAAGGAGCGCAAGCGCCGCCCTTCGGCGCCGTTCACCACCTCCACCCTGCAGCAGGAAGCCTCGCGCAAGCTCGGCTTCACCACCCGCAAGACCATGCAGGTGGCGCAGAAGCTGTACGAGGGTGTGGCCATTGGCGAGGAAGGCACCGTCGGCCTGATCTCCTACATGCGTACCGACTCGGTGCACCTGTCGGTGGATGCGCTGGCCGAGATCCGCGATGTGATTGCCCGCGATTACGGCACCGCTTCGGTGCCGGACAAGCCGGTGGTCTACAACACCAAGAGCAAGAATGCCCAGGAGGCGCACGAGGCGGTGCGTCCGACCTCGGCCCTGCGCACCCCGGCCCAGGTCGCCAGGTACCTCAGTGAAGACGAGCGCAAGCTGTACGAACTGATCTGGAAGCGCGCCGTGGCCAGCCAGATGATCCCGGCCACGCTGAACACCGTCTCGGTGGACCTGGCCGCCGGCAGCGAGCATGTGTTCCGCGCCAGCGGTACCACCGTGGTCGTGCCGGGCTTCCTGTCGGTGTATGAGGAAGGCAAGGACACCAAGGGCGCCGACGATGACGACGAGGGCCGCAAGCTGCCGGCGATGCAGACCGGCGACCGCGTGCCGCTGGAGGGCATCCTGGCCGAGCAGCACTTCACCCAGCCGCCGCCGCGCTTCACCGAAGCGGCGCTGGTCAAGGCGCTGGAAGAGTTCGGCATCGGCCGCCCGTCGACCTACGCCTCGATCATCCAGACCCTGCTGTTCCGCAAGTATGTGGAAATGGAAGGCCGCAGCTTCAAGCCGACCGACGTCGGCCGGGCGGTATCGCACTTTTTGTCCAGCCACTTCACCCGCTATGTGGACTATGACTTCACCGCCAAGCTGGAAGACGAGCTCGATGCCGTCTCCCGTGGCGAGGAGGAATGGATCCCGCTGATGCAGAAGTTCTGGGGCCCGTTCAAGGAACTGGTCGAGCAGAAGAATGAGTCGGTGGACCGCTCCGAAGCCACCGGCGCGCGTGAACTGGGTATCGACCCGGCCAGCGGCAAACCGGTCAGCGTGCGCCTGGGCCGCTTCGGGCCGTATGCGGCCATTGGTTCCACCGCCGAGGATGCCGAGGAGAAGCCGAAGTTCGCCTCGCTGCGTCCCGGCCAGTCGATGCACACCATCACCCTGGAGCAGGCACTGGAGCTGTTCCTGATGCCGCGTGCCCTGGGCGAGGATGCCGATGGCACCCCGGTCAGCGTCGGCATCGGCCGCTTTGGCCCGTTTGCCAAGCGCGGCAGCACCTATGCCTCGCTGAAAAAAGAAGATGACCCCTACACCATCGACCTGGCCCGGGCCCTGTTCCTGATCGAGGAAAAGGAAGAGATCGCGCGCAACCGGATCATCAAGGAATTCGCCGACAGCGGCATCCAGGTGCTCAACGGCCGTTTTGGTCCGTACCTGAGTGATGGCAAGCTCAACGGCAAGATCCCCAAGGACCGCGAGCCGGCCTCGGTGACCGAGGCCGAGGCCGTGCTGTGGCTGCAGGAAACCGGCAAGCCGGTGCGCAAGGGCTTTGGTGCCAAGAAGGCGACCAAGAAGGTCGCCGCCAGGAAGGTTGCCAAGGAGCCGGCCGAGAAGACGGCCGTGGTGAAAAAGGCGGCCAAGAAGGCGGCGAAAAAAGCCACCAAGAAGGCCGCCAAAAAAGCAGTGAAGAAGGCGGCCACCAAGGCCACGGCAAACAAGGCGGCGGCCGATGACGCGCCGCCGTTCTGAACCTGTCCCGTTCCTGCCGACAGGCGGATAATGCCGCAGCAACACAGGCCCCGCTTGCGGGGCCTGTTGCGTTCCCCCACCTCCCCTGGACCCCTCTGCAATGCGCGAACTGACCCTGGACAGCGTGGCCGGCCTGCTCAAGGCCGGTGGCGTGATCACCTACCCGACCGAGGCCGTCTGGGGCCTGGGCTGCGACCCGGCCAATGAATCGGCGGTGCACAAGGTGCTGGCACTGAAACAGCGCCCGGTCGAGAAGGGCATGATCCTGGTCGCTGCCAGTGCTGCCCAGCTGGACGGCTGGGTGGACCTGGCCGCCCTGCCGGTCGAGCGCCAGGCGGCCGTTCTGGCCAGCTGGCCCGGTCCCAATACCTGGATCCTGCCGGCCGGGCCCAGGGCGGCGCGCTGGGTGACCGGCGAGCATGACGGCCTGGCCGTGCGCGTGTCGGCCCACCCGCTGGTGCAGGCACTGTGCCAGGCCTGGGGCGGGCCGCTGGTTTCGACCAGCGCCAACCTGGCCGGGGAAGAACCGGCGCGCAGCCGCCAGCAGCTGGACCCACGCCTGCTCGCCCGGCTCGATGGCATCATCGATGGCGCTGTGGGCGAACAGGCCCAGCCCACGACCATCCGTGACGGCTTGACCGGCGCCACCCTGCGCGCCTGAACCACTGACCGCACGCAGCGCCAAACTGCGGCATGATCACCGCCATGCCGATCCTTTCCGTCACCGTCCTCAGCAGCCTGCTGGCCCTGGCCAGCCCGCCAGCGGCAGCGCCGCCCCCGGCTGCTGCCGCCAACCCCGGCCAGGTACGCATCTACCGCTGCGTCAGCAGCCGGGGGGCGGTCGCCCTGCAGGATCATCCGTGCCGGCAGGGGCAGCAGCAGATACTGGAGCGGCAACGGCCGCAGGATCCACCGCCAGCCACCCGTCCGCCCCGCCTGCCCGATGCGGTGCCAGCACCGGCAGCCGCAGCGCCACCGCCAACCGCACCGACCCGGGTGATCGTGGTCAACAGCCAGCCGCTGTTTGAATGCATCACCCCCGAAGGCGAGCGCTATACCGCCGATGATGGCCAGGGTAATCCACGCTGGGTTCCCGGCCCGCTGGTACCGGTGTTCATCGGCTCCGGCGGCGGCCATGGCCGGCCGCAGCGCCCGCACCGTCCACCATCAGCACCTGACGCCCCACAGCGGCCGCTACACGCCCATCCCGGCGGCCACGGCGTGGCAACTGCGGTGCTGGCCGCAGGCGGGCAATGGGTGCGCGACAGCTGCCAGCAGCTGACCCGCCAGGAGGCCTGCCAGGCGCTGGGCGAACAACGCTGGGAACTGATCGGCCGCTACAACAGCGCGCTGAGCAGCGAGCGCGAGCAACTGGTGCGCCAGCAGCGGCGGGTCGAAGAACGGATGGCACGGCAACCATGCGGGCCGTGAGCCTTGCCCTGGCCGGCCTGCTGTGGACCGGCAGCGCAGGTGCCGGCGAAACGGTGATCTACCGCTGCACCGCTGCCGATGGATCCATCGCGCTGCAGTCCATGCCCTGCCCGGCCAGCAGCCACAGCCAGGTGCGCCGGCTCAGTGCCGATTACGCCCCACCGGCCCTGTCCTTGCCGCCTGCGGCCCCGACCCAGCCTGCCACCACGCCCCCCACAGCCTCGGCGCCGGAGACCCCGGCAGCCAGCAGCACCGCAAGCGGGCGCGCCAAACCGCTGCCCCTGCCCGCCCTGCACCACTGCCAGCCGCGCAGCGGCACCGCGTATTACACCGACCGGCTGGAGGAAACCGTCCGCTGCGTACCGATGCGGGTCACCGGGCTGGACGGCAACCCGGCCACCGCTGCTGGCCAGGCCTGCGAAGTGCAGCGCGACCGCTGCCAGAGCGTGCCAGAGGCCGACGCCTGCCATGCGTGGGGGCTATACCTGAAACAGAGCCAGCAACGCTTTGCCAGCGCTCCCAGCCGCTCCAGCAGCCAGGCCGATACCCAGTCGGCGCAGATTGCCGCGCTGCTGGCTGGCAGCCACTGCAGCCAGGCGCTGGATCAGAAGCCGTAACGCAGGAAGCCGCCGTCCACGGCGATGCATTCGCCAGTGACATAACTGGACGCCGGCAGGCACAGGAAGGCCACCGCGGCGGCCACCTCCTCCGGTTCACCGATGCGGCCCATCGGGGTGCGCGCGATGACCTCGTCGTAGTAATCCGGGTCGGACAACGGACCGGAGGTGCGCCGGGTGCGGATGTACCACGGCGCCACCGCATTGACCCGGATGCCATCGCCGGCCCATTCGCAGGCCAGGTTGCGGGTCATCTGGTGCATGCCGGCCTTGGTCATGCCGTAGACCACCCCGCTGCGCACATGGGTCAGCCCGGACACACTGCCGACATTGACGATGGATGCAGCGCCATGCCGGGCCAGCAGCGGGTGGGCGTAGCGGCACAACTCGAAGGCCGAGAACAGGTTGGTCTCGAAGATCTGCCGCCACTGCGCCTCGTCATACTCCAGCGCCGGCAGGCTGATGTTGCCGCCGGCGTTGTTGACCAGCAGGTGCAGCGCCTGGCTGCTGTCCTCGACCCAGTCCATGATTTCCTGGCGCTCCGAATCCAGCGAGACGTCGGCAGCCATCGCCTGCACCGACTGCCCGGGGTACTGCTCGGCCAGCTCGTCGCGCACGCTTTCCAGCAGGTCGGCATCGCGCGCGACCAGCAGCACGTCCGCGCCGAGGCTGAGCAGCTCGCGACTGATCGCCAGGCCGATCCCGGCACTGGCACCGGTGATCAATGCCGTTTGCCCATCAAGACGCCAACGTCTGGCACTCATGCCTGCTCCTTGTGGCCGCCGTCAGCGGCATCAAACCAAAACGGTGCCCAGCATAGCGCGGGCACGAACGACAACGCCGGCACGGGGCCGGCGTTGTCGATGCTGCGGGAAAGACCTGTGCGCTTACAGCGCGCAGAAGCAGTGCGCCAGTGCCTTGGGCGGCTGGCCCGGACGGGCCTGCTGCAGCTGCTGCTGGACAAAGCGCAGGTCGGCATCGGCTTGCGGCAGTGCCTGCTCCAGCAAGAGCAGCTCGGCCAGGCCCGTGCGGCCCAGCACCATCGCGCCGACCGGGCTGCTGCCCATCTGCGCCAGGAACTGCTCCAACGGCGTGCCTTCCTTTTCGATGTAACGGATGCGCCAGCTGTCAGCGCCCTCCAGGCCGGCCCGCTGTGCGGCATCGGCCACCGCTTCACGCAGCCCGCCAAAGCCGTCGACCAGGCCGCGCTCCCTGGCCTGCAGACCGCTCCAGACCCGGCCACGGGCCACCTGGTCAACCTCTTCCACCGCCTTGCCACGACCGGCGGCGACACCGCCGATGAAGTCGTTGTAGCCCTTCTCGATCACCGCCTGGATGACCTGGGCCACGCCCGGGTCCATCGGCCGGGTCGGGTCGAACGCACCGGCAAAACGGGTGGTTGCCACGCCGTCGGTATGCACGCCGATCTTGTCCAGCGAACGGGTCAGGTTGGGAATCATGCCGAAGATGCCGATCGAGCCGGTGATGGTCGACTCATCGGCCCAGATCGCATCGGTATCCATGCTGATCCAGTAGCCACCGGAAGCGGCGACATCGCCCATCGAGGCCACCACCGGCTTGCCTGCGGCCTTCAGGGCGACCACTTCGCGGCGGATCTGTTCGGAGGCGAACACCTCGCCGCCGGGCGAATCCACCCGCAGCACCACCGCCTTGACCTTGTCATCGTCCAGCGCCGCGCGCAGCAGGGCCGAGGTCGAATCGCCGCCGACACTGCCGGCCGGCTGCTTGCCGCCGCTGATCGCCCCTTCGGCCACCACGATGGCCACCTGCGGGCGGTTGTCCAGCGGGTTGCGGCTGCGCGCCAGGTGGGCCTGGTAGCCTTCGATGCCGACCCAGCGGTAACCACGCTCTTCGTCCTTGTCGGCATGGCCGCGCTCGGCAATCAGCGCATCGAATTCGGCCCGGGTCTTGAGCCCGTCCACCAGCTTCAGCTGCAGCGCATGCCGGGCCAGGTCACCACCGGCGGCCATCACGCCTTCCGGCAGGGTGTCGATGCCGGCGTTCAGCGCGGCCGGGTCCAGCTTGCGTGCGGCGGCCACATCGGCGATGTAGCGCTGCCAGATGTCGCCCATCCAGAACAGGTCCGCTTCCTTGGATTCGGCCGAGGCCGCATCCAGCACATACGGCTCGGCGGCCGACTTGTATTCGCCGACCTTGAACAGCTGCACGTCCACGCCCAGCTTGTCGCTGATCAGGGTGCGGTAGTACTGCCGGTAGCCGGACAGGCCCTCGAGCATCAGCCCGCCCATCGGATCCAGGTAGATCTCGTCGGCATGGGCGGCCAGCAGGTACTGTCCCTGGCTCATCGACTGGCTGTAGGCCACCACCTGCTTGCCCTGCGCACGCAGCTCGTCGATCGCCCGGCCCAGCTCGCGCAGCGAGGCAAACCCGGACGGGCTGAACTTGTCCAGCTCCAGCACCACGCGGCTGATCTTGTCATCCTTGCCGGCGGCACGGATCACGCTCATCAGGTCGCGCAGCTGCACTTCGCTGTTGCCGCCGTCACCCATCGCCTTGGACAGCGCGCGGGTCAGCGGATCACTGGCGTACTGCTCCACCAACCGGCCTTCCGGCGCGATCACCAGGGTGGTGTTCTCGCCCAGTGGCTTGGGGCCATTGCGCGAGCCCAGCAGCGAACCGGCCAGGAACAACACCGCCAACAGCAGCAGGCCGCCGAAGAACACCAGATTGAAAATCAGGCGGCGGGTAAAATTCATCAGGTCCCACAGGCCGACAAAGAAGTTGGCAATCGGTGAGCGCAGCGGTGGAGGATTCATCAACATCTCCAGAACGGTAGGTGCACAGGATCAGGGTAGGCGGCTGGTTTGACCAGTCCAAGCGCCGAAGGTCAGGGTGCTGCTTGGCGTACGGGTGGCAGCACAGGTGCCTGCGCGGTCAACTGCCGGTTCTGCCAGCGCAGGCGCAGGCCCATCAGGACCGCCGCGGCGGTCAACCCGGCGATCAGGCCGATCCACATGCCCTGCGGCCCCCAGCCCAGGCCCAGGCCCAGACCGGCACCCAGTGGCATGCCGATACCCCAGTAGGCAGCCATCGCGATGAACATCGGCACCTGGGTATCCTTCATGCCGCGCAGGGCGCCGGCACTGAGCACCTGCAGGCCATCGGGAAACTGGAAGGTGGCGGCAAACAGCAGCAGGGTCGAAGCCAGTGCGGCCACGGCCAGGTCATCGGTATACAGCCCGACCACCGCATCATGACCGAACAACAGCACCAGTGCCGACAGTGTCTGGGTGGCCATCACGATGACGATACCGGCCCAGACCGCGCGCCGCACACCCAGCGGGTCGCCGCGCCCGACCGCACTGCCGACGCGCACGGTGGTGGCCTCGGCCACCCCCATCGGGATCATGAAGCACAGCTGGGCCACATTGATGGCGATCTGGTGCGCGCTGGCTTCCACCGCACCGATGCGGCCGATCAGCAGCGCGGTGACGATGAACAGGCCACCTTCCATCAGCACGGTGATCCCGATCGGCAGGCCGGTGCGCAGCAGGTCGCCGATGGCGCGCGGATCTGCCCACTCGAACCGGCGGAACAGGCCCAGATGGGCAAACCTGCGGGTCCGCCACAGGTACAGGGCAAAACCGCAGGCCTGCACCCACATCGTCACCGCCGAGGCGATGCCCAGGCCGGTGGCTCCCAGCTCGGGAAAGCCGCCACGTCCGTTGGCCAGCGCCCAGCCCAGCGGCCCGAGCACGAACAGGCCGCCAAAACCCAGCACCATCGTCGGCAAGGTCCAGTGCATGCCCTCGGTGAGGTAGCGCATGCAGAAGAACAGGGTCAGCGCCGGCACCCCCCAGCGCACGGCATGCAGGAAACCGGTCGTGCCGGGGATGATCTCCGCGGCGATCCCCATCATCGGCAGCAGCGGCGGAGCCAGGCTGAGGAAGGCAAACATCAGTGCCGACAGCAGCAGCGACAACCACAGGGCCTGGCGGAACAACGGCGCGATCCGGTCCGTCGCGCCGGCCCCGTGCAGCTGCGAGACCGAGGCGGTCAATGAAATCAGCGTGCCGATCGGCACCAGCATCGGCAGCCACAACAACGCGGTACCCACGGTAACTGCGCCCAGGGTGGCGGTGCTGTGGTGGCCAGCGATGACGTTGTCGAGAAAGGAAATCAAGCCGGTCGAGATATGCCCCAGGACCAGCGGCAAGGCCAACAGGCCGGTGGCGCGCACTTCCGAGGAAAAGCGCGGTGCAGCACTTGCGTGTGACATGTAAAGCCAGAAGCAGACTACGGGCCACGCCACAATGCGCAGCTTCCGGGTCTCAGCAGGTGCCTATGGTAACCGGGCGTTGATGACCGGGCCGCTTCCCTGCCCGGTCAGGAGCCGGCCTGTTGCCGCAGCCAGGCCGCCCGGTGTGCAGCCGGTTGCTGCAGCAACGTATCGCGCAGGACCTGGCGCTGCTCCGGTGCGGTGCGCTGGGCCAGGCGGATCAGCCGCTGCAGTGACGGCTCATCCAGCCCATGCAGCAGCTGCAGCAGCGCCTCGCGCTGGACCGGGTCGACATAGGCAAACAACGGCTGCAGCCCGGGCCAGTGCCGGCCCAGCCGCGGACCCAGCCGCCAGCCCGTGCGATGGAGCTGGTCCAGGCCACTGAAACTGCGCTGCAGCTGCTGCTGTTGCGGCAACGGCAGTTGCTGGTATTGCCGCCAGGCCGCCTGGATACGCTGCCGCTCGGCCGCGGGCAGCTGCTGGTACTGCTGCTGCCAGGCCTGCAGCTGCTGCTTGCTGGCGGCCGTGCTGGCCGACACGACGGCGGGGATCAGCGCCAGCATGGCCACCATCAGCCCGGTCCAGCGCGCGCGCAGGGATCGCACCATCGGTCAATTGGCCTGTGCCACCCCGGCCGCCAGCGCCACCGCCTGGGGGGCAGGATTGCGCGGCTGCTCGTTGGACTCATCCACCGGCAGCGGCCCACCGGCAGCCACCCAGGCCAGGAAATCGGCCTGCTCCAGCAACGCCGCCTGGGCCGGATCCACCACCGGCTCGACACTGGCCGGCGCTGCCGGTGGCGGCAGCTCCAGCTGCTGCAGGTTTTCACTGCGGACCGGGTTTTCCACTTCCAGCCCGGCCGGCGCCGGCTGCTCCGTGCCGGCGGCTGATGTCGACTCCCGGGAGGAGGACAACCACGCCCATGCCACCCCTGCCAGCAGCGCGGCGCCAGTGAGCAGCCACAGCCACTGGCCAAGCGGGGAACGGGTCGCCGGCGGCTTGCGCTCGCGCCGCTCGGCCTGCATCACCGGCACCGCGGGTTCACGCTGCGGTGCCTGCGGGCCGGTGCTGACCAGGCTCTCGCGCAGCCGCTCCAGCTGAGCCTGGCGCTCCGGTGACAGCTCCCGTACGCGCGCCTGTACAGCCTCGGCCAGTCCACGCCAGGCCTGGGCATCGGGCTGGCCCTGGTGATCGCGCGGACAGGCCTGTGCCAACCACTGGCAATAGGCCTCAACCTCGGTGCCCAGCACCTGCGCGGCCAGGGCTTCATCCAGTCCGGCGCCGATACGCAGCAGCAGCGCCAGCCGCTGGCCATCGGTCAGGCCGGGCAGATGCAGCAGATCTTGCGGCCACTGGCCTTCATCGGCCGGCTGGCGCAGTTGCGGGGTGCTGCTGAGCAGGCGCCAGAACTGCAGCGGCCACTCGCTCATCGGTTGATCGACGGCGGCCGGGACGAAGGCACGCATGGCCACGGCGACCGCACGTTCGGCGACCAGCACCTCGCCGGTCTGGTATTCAGCAACCACCAGGGCGCGGCGCTCGATGCCACGGATGAAGGCGGCCAGCGCCGGAGATGTCAGGGGAGTTGAGGCAGTCACGGCAGGGCTTGCTTGCAGACAGGCGACCATCATACCGGCGGTGCCCCAACACATGCCGTACACAGACCATGGGCCGGCTCTGGCTAGCCCGAAGCCGGGGTGCCCGTCAAGGTTGTACACAAGCAGACCCGCCTCGGCACAATCTTGCTGAATCTGCTGGATCGTCGTACCAGGCAGCAATGTTCCACGCACAACCTATTGATTTAAATCATATTTATAAGTTGGCTATTTTTTGACCAATCCAACTCAAAGCCTCCAGCCATCGCTCTTCCGGCGTGGAGCCTCGCACTGACCCACAGACTTATCCACAGAGGATGTGGATAACCAAAAAATATCAACTGCAGCCAGTATTTACAAAGCATTCATGTAAAAGACGCGATGTCTGACCCTGCCGCAGGCACTACACTGGGCACATCATGCCCCTGCCGATCACTCGCCTGCGGGTTGCGGTTCCGGTACCGCTCCCCCGCCTGTTCGACTACCTGAATACGCCTGAAAACCAGCCCGCCCAAGCGTTGGGCTGCCGCGTCCGGGTGCCCTTCGGACACCGCCAGCTGACCGGTATCGTGGTGGCCGTCGACCCTGCACCGGGCGACAACCAGGGCGCACTCAAGCCCATCCTGCAATGGCTGGACAGCAGCCCGGTGTTGGGTGGCGAATTGCTTGACAGCCTGTACTGGCTAAGCCGCTACACCCATGCACCGGTCGGTGAGGTGCTCAGTACCGCCCTGCCGGCCCTGCTGCGCCAGGACCAGCCACAGCCCGATACCACCGCGTGGGGCTGGCAGCTGACCGGCAGCGGCCACGCCGGCCTGTCGCACCTGCGCGCCGGCGGGCGTCCGCGCCGCCTGGCCGAGCTGCTGGCCGGCGGCCTGCTGGCCGAAGACGTGCTGGATGCCCGGCTGCCCGAGTGGCGTGCCAGTGTCCGCGACCTGGCCCGGCGCGGGCTGGCCCAGCGGCTGCCATTGACCGAGCCGGCGCTGCCGCTCGACAGCGGCCCGGGGCCGGCGCTGAATGAGCAGCAGCGCGTTGCCGTTGAGGCCATCCAGGCAGCGCAGGGGTTTTCCCCGTTCCTGCTCGATGGCATTACCGGCAGTGGCAAGACCGAGGTCTACCTGCAGGCCATCCAGCACTGTCTGGCCAGCGGCCGGCAGGCCTTGATCCTGGTTCCGGAAATCGGCCTGACCCCGCAGACCCTGGGGCGTTTTCGCCAACGCCTTGGGGTGCCGGTGCACGCCCTGCATTCGGGCATGGCCGATGGTGCGCGTGCGCGCAGCTGGCTGGCGGCGCTGCGCGGGCAGGCACGGGTCATTGTCGGCACCCGCTCGGCGGTGTTCACTCCGTTGCCCAACGCCGGTTTGATCATCATCGATGAGGAGCATGACGCCAGCTACAAGCAACAGGACGGCTTCCGTTATCATGCCCGCGACTTTGCCCTGGTGCGTGCCAAGGCCCTGGACGTGCCGATCGTGCTGGGCAGTGCCACCCCGGCGTTGGAGACGCTCAACAATGCCCTGGCAGGCCGCTATGCCCACCTGCGGCTGAGCCAGCGCGCGGCGGCAGCCGCTCCGCCACGGGTGCGGATCATGGATATGCGCAAGCGCCGGCTGCACGATGGCCTGTCCGACCAGGCGCTGGCCGGCATCGCTGAACACCTGGCCGCCGGTGGCCAGGTGCTGGTGTTCAAGAACCGGCGCGGTTACGCCCCGGCCCTGCTCTGCCACGACTGCGGCTGGACCGCCCCGTGCCTGCGCTGCGATACCCCACTGACCGTGCATGGCGCCGGCCGGCGCCTGCAATGCCACCACTGCGGCGCCCGTCAGGCGGCACCGCTGGCCTGCCCGCAATGCGCCGGACTGGCCCTGCAGCCGCAGGGCGTGGGTACCGAACGGCTGGAAGAGCGGCTGCAGAGCCACTTCGCCGACGTGCCGGTGGTGCGCATCGACCGCGGCACCACCAGCCGCCGCGACGCGCTGGAGCAGGCACTGGGCGAACTGGGGCAACAGCCCGGGATCCTGGTCGGCACCCAGATCCTGGCCAAGGGGCATGACCTGCCCAACCTGAGCCTGGTGGTCGTGGTCGGCATCGACGAGGGGCTGTTCTCGGCCGATTTCCGCGCCAGCGAAAAGCTCGCCCAGCAGTTGATCCAGGTGGCAGGACGCGCCGGACGCGCCCAGCGCCCCGGCGAGGTCTGGCTGCAGACCCATCATCCGCAGCACCCGCTGCTGCAGACCCTGGTCAACGGCGGTTATCACGCCTTTGCCCACAGCGAGATCGAACAACGCCAGGCAGCCGGCTTTCCGCCTTTTGCCCACCTGGCGCTGCTGCGCGCCGAGGCGCAACAGGCAGCACTGGCCAATGCGTTCCTGGAAGCGGTGCGGGCACTGCTGCCGGCGCAGCAGGCGGTAGAGCATTACGGACCGATGCCGGCACCGATGCCGCGCCGCGCCGGCTACCAGCGCACCCAGCTGCTGTTGAGCTGCAGCCAGCGCGCGCCGCTGCAGCGGCTGCTGGCCAGCATCGTACCGGCGATCCATGCGCTGCCCGAAGCACGCCGGGTGCGCTGGTCGCTGGATGTGGACCCGATCGACCTTTATTGACCGCTGCGCCCGGCCGCAGCGGCGGCGCGTGCGTCGGGATGGCGGCGGTCACGCACATAGACCGCCAGTTCCTGGCGCCGGATCTCGAACAGGTCGATCGCGCCGACCAGGTCGACCAGTTTGCGGTAACCATAGTTGCGTGGGTCCAGCGAGGCACGGTTGGCGATCTGTTTGCCCACCGCCGCCAGCGA
The DNA here is from genome assembly GCF_001431525.1 of Stenotrophomonas koreensis. Classification (GTDB taxonomy): domain Bacteria; phylum Pseudomonadota; class Gammaproteobacteria; order Xanthomonadales; family Xanthomonadaceae; genus Stenotrophomonas; species Stenotrophomonas koreensis. The sequence goes on along the minus strand of NZ_LDJH01000005.1, from coordinate 79,680 downwards.
GGCCCAGCCGCGGTCATCGGCCACCGCCTCCACCGTGCTGCGCAGCAGGTTGACCAGTTTGGTATCGCCGCGCAGCGCCGCGCCGCTGATCGCCCCGCCAGCGGCCCCACCACCGGGACTGGCCGTTTCACCCGGCGTGGGCACAGGGCGCGGGCTTTCGGCCGCTTCCTGCTCACCCAGTGCTTCGACATAGGTGAACTGCGAGCAGGCATTGACGAAGGGCAGCGGTGTCTTGCGCTCGCCAAAGCCATAGACCTTGACGCCGTCATTGAGCAGGCGCATCACCAACGGGGTGAAGTCGGCATCGGAAGAAACCAGCGCAAAGCCATCCAGGCGACCGCCATACAGCAGGTCCATCGCATCGACCACCATCGCCATGTCCGAGGCGTTCTTGCCCTTGGAATAGGCGAACTGCTGCATCGGCCGGATCGCAAACTCGTGCAGCACCGCTTCCCACTGTTTCAGGTTCGGGCTTTTCCAGTTGCCATACGCGCGCCGCACGTTGGCCACCCCATGGCGGGCAACCTCGGCCAGCACCTCGTCAATCTTGGCAGCAGGCGCATTGTCGGCATCGATCAATACCGCGATGCGCTTTTCCGGTTCGGACACAGGCAGTTCCTCCATCAACAAGGCAGGCAGCCACCCGCGGCTGCCGACAGGCGATCACGGTGGCACGGGCGCTGATCGCCCGGCAAGCATCCGTGCGCAGCGCGGCAGATCCGCTGCCCTTCCCGTGCCGCAACCCCGAGACCATCGTGCCGACCGTGGACGTGTGGTGGATCCGGCTGACACCGTGGGTACTCGTCCTGGGCGGCTCGCACCACACAATGGCCTGGCCGGCACGACGGCGCCATGGCCCATCGCTGCCACCCGCACGCTTTTCCCGCCCCGCGCTGACTGGACGATCCCTGACGCTGGCGGCGGCCTGCGCAACGGGCGACACAGCAGTTGCCGTTGCAGTGCGGCGCCCGGCCCGGGCCCAGGCAGCGGGCACAAAAGACAAGGCCCGGAACATTTCCGGGCCTTGTCTGGGGCAATACCGTCAGCCAGCCGGTCAGGCGGCGAACAGTGCCTTCATTTTCTTCAGCGCATTGGCCTCGATCTGGCGGATGCGCTCGGCCGACACACCGTACTCGTCGGCCAGCTCCTGCAGCGTCACCTTGCTGTCGGCATCGAGCCAGCGGCGGGCGATGATGTCACGCGAGCGCTGGTCCAGGCCCGCCAGGCCTTCGCGCAGCAGCTGCAGCTGGTTGTCTTCACTGTCGGCACGCTCATAGGCCTGCGACGGGTCTTCGTCCTGTGCCACCAGGTAAGCGGCCGGCGCCGGCGGAGCCCGCTCGTCGTCCTCGTCGGCAGAAGCGTCAAAGCCGACATCGCGGCCGGACAGGCGGGCTTCCATTTCCAGCACTTCGCGCTCGGAAACGTTCAGGTCCTTGGCCACCGCACTGACCTCGGCCGCGTTCATCCAGCCCAGGCGGGTCTTGGACCGGCGCAGGTTGAAGAACAGCTTGCGCTGGGCCTTGGTGGTGGCGACCTTGACGATGCGCCAGTTCTTCAGGATGAACTCGTGCATCTCGGCACGGATCCAGTGCACGGCAAAGGACACCAGGCGCACACCCATATCCGGGTCGAAGCGCTTGACGGCCTTCATCAGGCCGATGTTGCCTTCCTGGATCAGGTCACCCAGCGGCAGGCCATAGCCGTTGTAGCCACGGGCCACATGGACCACGAAGCGCAGATGCGAATGCACCAGCTCGCGGGCGGCATCCAGGTCATTGTCATCACGCAGGCGACGTGCCAGGTCCTGTTCCTCATCGACCGTCAGCACCGGAATCTGGTGCACGGCACCGATGTAGGCATCCAGCGAACCCAGGGCGCTGGGAATCGGAAGATTGTTGGCCACAAGGGCGTTGGAAACGGTCTGGTTCATGGGACCTCATCTTAGCAGTCTTGCTATTGGACCTGCCGGTACAGAAATAGTTTCAGAATTCCATCAGCGAAACAATGAATACGGCAAATCTTAACGGGAGCCTGAAATGGAACGCATCCCAGCGCCAGACACATTAGCACGCCCGGATGGCGATGCCGTGACGTGGATCCAACCGCGTATCGATCATTCAGCCCGCATCAGCCGATGCCCTACCCCGCGTCAACGCGGCAGCTGCGGGCAGCGACCAATCCAGCGGCCGGCCGCCACCACGGCACAGGTAGTCATTGGCCTGGGAAAAATGCCGGCAGCCCAGAAAACCCCGGTGCGCCGAGAGCGGCGAGGGGTGCGGGGCGCGCAGCACGCGATGGCGGGAGGCATCGATCATTGCCCCCTTCTTCTGCGCGTAGCTGCCCCACAGCATGAATACCAAGCCTTCGCGCTGGCGGTTGAGTACATCCACGACATGGTCGGTAAAGCCTTCCCAGCCGCGCCCCTGATGACTTCCCGGCTGGCCCTGCTCGACGCTGAGCACGGCATTGAGCAGCAGCACCCCGCGCTGTGCCCACGGCAGCAGACAGCCATGATCCGGCCGCGGCAGGCCCAGATCGGACTCCAGCTCTTTGTAGATATTCAGCAGCGACGGAGGCACCGGGACACCGGGCAGCACCGAAAAGCTCAGGCCATGGGCCTGCCCGGGGCCGTGATACGGATCCTGGCCAAGGATGACCACCCGCACCTGGTCAAACGGCGTGGCATCAAAGGCGGCAAACATCTGCCGCGGCGGCGGGAACACCGTCGCCCCGGAAGCCCGGCGCTGGCGCAGGAAAGCCGCCAACGCCTGCATGTCCTGGCGCAGCAGCCAGGGGCCAATGCGCTGCTTCCAGGCCGGCTCCAGCGCCACCTGCTCCAGCGAAGCCCCGCTCACAATATCGCGGCCGGCACCGCCAGCCGTGACAGGCGCAACTGGAACAGCACCTTGGTGATCAGCAGGCGTTCCTCGATCGGCTTGATCACCAGGTCATTGGCGCCGGCCTGCAGCAAGGTGGCCTGGTTGTAGGCATTGGTATCGCCGGTCATGACCAGCACCGGCAGCTCACGCTTGCTGTAGCCAAAGTCCACCCGCACCCGCTCGACCACATCACGGCCGTTGAGTTCACCCTTCAGGGTGACATCGGTCAGCACCAGATCGATGCGCTCGGCACTGGTTCCCAGCGAGTCGGCGGTGAGCAGCGCAAAGGCTTCCTCGGCAGTGAGCACATGCAGCACCTTGAGCTGCTGGCGTTCGAGCATGCGCTTGGTCGCCTCGGCCACCACCCGGCTGTCTTCGATATACAGCACCCGGGCACCGGCAATGGTCTGCGGCTGGACATAGCCGGTAATGAAGGCGGCCAGGGCTTCGTGGCCCAGTGCCTTGTCAAAATAGTCGGTGACATCGTCGCTGAAACGACGCTGCTCAAGGTGCTCCTGGGCATCGCCGGAAACCACGATCACCGGCACATAGCGGCGTCCGGCCTGCTGGCGCACCAGCCTGGCCAGGGCCAGGCCATCGCCATCGGGCAGGGCCAGCGAGGTGGTCACCAGATCGACATCGCCCTGCTCCAGCACCGCCTGCGCTTCGGCAATGCTGGCGCAGGACAGCACCTGCACCTGCGGCAGCTGGCGCTTGAGTACGTCGGCAATCAATTTACGCACCAGACGCGAACCGTCCACGACGAGTACGCGCGGCGTTTCACTGATCAGGTGTTTGAGGATTTGGGCTTGCATGTTCAACCTTTGACCAGACGGTTCTGGCGCAGCACATGAGATGCCACCAGCCAAGCGCCGGTGACACCGATAACAGTGGTTCCAAGCAGGACAAAACCCGAGTGCAGCGCATCGAGCGTCTTGAACACGAACGGGCTGGCATAGCTCTGGGTCAACGCGGCCAACGGTGGCCGGATCGCGGCCACGCAGGCGGCCCACAGCCCCAGCGCGACAACGCCTGCCCCCAGGCCATACCACGCCCCCAGATACAGGAACGGGCGCCGGATGAAACCGTTGCCGGCGCCCAGCAGCTGCAGCACATCGATCTCCTCGCGGCGGGCAAGAATATCCAGGCGCACGGTATTGCCCACCACCAGCAACGCGCCGATGCCCAGCACGCTGGACAACAGGTTGACCAGACGCGTCCCCAGCGCCAGCCAGCCATCCAGGCGCTGCCGCCACAGGGCATCGTGCTGTACCAGGTCGGCCTGCGGCAGTGCGGCCAGCGCCTCACCCAGGGCCTGCTCATCGCTGCCGGCAGCCGGGGTTACCAGCAACACGCTGGGCAACGGATTTTCATCCAGCACGTCAATGGCCTCGCCCATCCCGGCGACGCTGCGCAACTCCTGCAACCCCTGCTCGGGGGTGCGCAACTCGATGCCCTGCACATCGGCACGCTGCTCCAGCTCGGTGACCAGTTTCCTGGCCTGATCCACGCTGAAATCCGGGTGCAGGAACAGGCTGATCTGGCGCGATTGCTGCACGCTGCCGGCAAAATGCTTGAGGTTGTCCAGCGCGATGGACAGGCCCATCGGCAGGGCCAGCGCCAACGCCATCACACTGACCGTGAGCAGGGTTGCCCAGGGCCGGCGCAGGCAGCGCAGCAGGCTGCTGACGGCCGCCTGCCGGTGATGCCCCAGCCAGGCACGCGTTGCGGAGGGAGCAGGCGCTGTGGCCAGCGTGCGCGTACTCATGGCGCCAGGTCCTGCGGGCCGATGTCGTCCACTAATTGCCCCTTGTCCAGCACCAGCACGCGCTGGCGCATCTGTTTGATCAATCCCAGGTCATGGCTGACCACCAGCACGCTGGTGCCAGCGGCGGGCAGCTCGGCCAGCAGCGCCATGATTTCCGCGGCCAGGGTCGGGTCCAGGTTGCCGGTGGGCTCATCGGCCAGCAGCAGCCGCGGCCGGGCCACGATGGCCCGCGCAATCCCCACCCGTTGCTGCTCCCCGGCCGACAGCTCGGCCGGCCTGGCGTTCAAGCGATCGGCCAGGCCCATCCGCGCAAGCACCTCGCGCACCCGCAGACGGATCTGCGCGGCAGCCAGTCCACGTACCAGCAGCGGCAGGCCGACGTTGTCGGCAACGCTGTATTCGGCCAGCAGGCGATGATCCTGGAAGACCACCCCGACCTCGCGCCGATGCTGGGCAACCTGGCCGGCACGCACCCTGCCCAGATTGCGCCCGGCAAAGATCACTTCGCCACGGGTCGGCCGCTCGGCCAGGTGGGCCAGCTTCAGGATGGTGCTCTTGCCCGCACCGGAGTGCCCGGTGGCAAACGCCATCTCGCCTTCGCCCAGCGAAAAACTGAGTTCGGACAAGGCGGTTCGCCCACCGGGGTAAGTTTTGGTGACCGCATCAAAACGCAGAACGCTCATGCGTTGATTATGCCGGAGCGCGGCGGGATGTCACCGCCGCGCGTCACGTCCCCGGCAGGCGCAGGATCAATTACCGCCGAGCATGCGGCGGATCTTGCGCCCCATACGGGTCAGGAACGACTCGGATGGGTCGGCCTTGGGCTCGGCCTTGCGCACCGGGGTTGCCGGCACCTGCACCGGACCGGCAGCCTGGATGGCAGCATCGACGCCTGCTTCTGCCCCTTCCAGCGGACGGCCGCGACGACGGCGACGACGCTTGCGCGGTGCCTTGTCGCCCTCGCCAGCCTGCGGCGCGGCGGCAGCGGCTTCGGCCACCACCGGATTGAGCGCGGCCTCGGCGACAACGGCCTCGCCCTCGCCTTCGACCCGCGGCTTGCGGCGCGGACGCTGGCCACGCTCACCCTCGGCGCGCGGGCCACGCGGACCACGCTCGCCGTCCCGGCGCCCGCCAGGGCCACCACTGCGGCGACCGCCGCCACGGCGCTCTTCCTCGGCGGCCTTGGCTTCACGTGCTTCGCGGAAGATCGCGCCGACGCTTTCGGTATCGTCGACTTCGCCTTCGGCCAACGGCTCACGCGGCTTGCGCGGCAGCGGGGTCAGCAATTCGGCCGTCACCGCCTCGACCGGGATCTTCTGTTCGATGTAGGCCTCGATATCGGGCAGGCTCATCGCATAGCGTTCGCAGGCAAAGCTGATCGCATCGCCCTCTTCGCCCAGGCGTGCGGTACGGCCGATACGGTGGACATAGTCCTCCGCGTCAAACGGCAGGTCGTAGTTGTAGACGTACTTGATGCCGTCGATATGCAGGCCACGGGCGGCGACATCGGTGGCCACCAGTACTTCCAGCTGGCCGGCCTGGAAGCGCTTGAGCAGGCTCTCGCGCTTCTTCTGCGGTACGTCACCGGAGAGCACACCGACACGGTAGCCGGCCTTTTCCAGCGCCCGCGCCACCCGCTCGACAAACACCTTGGTGTTGACGAACACCATGGTGCGCGCGCCCTCGCTGCGCGAGAGCAGGCCCAGCAGCAGCGGCAGCTTTTCTTCATCGGCCGGGAAATAGATGCGCTGGCGGACGCGGGCCGCGGTGATGTGCTCGGTCTCCACCACCAGCTTCTGCGGCTCGTTCATGTGTTCATAGGCCAGCTCGAGCACGCGATGGCTCAGGGTGGCGCTGAACAGCAGGGTCTGGCGGGTGGTGCGCTCGGGCATCCGGCGCAGCAGGAAGCGGATGTCCTTGATGAAGCCCAGGTCGAACATGCGGTCGGCCTCGTCCAGCACGCAGACCTCGCAGGCGTGCAGCGAGACGACCTTGTGCTGCTTGACATAGTCGATCAGCCGGCCCGGGGTGGCGATGATCACATCCACGCCCTGCTGCAGCAGCTCACGCTGCTTGTCGTAATCCACCCCGCCGTAGACCAGCGCAAAACGCAGGCCAAGGTCGGAACCGAACTTGACCGCATCCTTGTGGATCTGGATCGCCAGTTCGCGGGTCGGGGCCAGGATCAGCGCACGCGGATCTTCCGGCTTGCGCTCGGCCAGGGCCGGGCGGGTCAGCAGGCGGTTGATCGTGGCCACCAGGAAGGCCAGCGTCTTGCCGGTACCGGTCTGTGCCTGCCCGGCGACATCCCCACCGGACAGGGCGACCGGCAAGGTCAGTGCCTGGATCGGGGTGCAGCGGGTAAAACCCGCACTTTCCAGGCCGGCCTGCAGGGCAGGATGCAGCTCGAAAGCAGAAAAGGTGACATCGGTCAGCGGTTTGTCGCTCATGAATCCAGTCTTGTTCTTTTATGAGTGCCAGCCCGCCAGGAATGCCGGTCGGCTTGCATCGGTTACGGCAGAGTCGCACACTGCGTCCCTTCCGCCGGGTAGCGTGCCAGTCGGGCTTTGATCTCGGCAGCGCGCTCAGTCTAACGTCATAAGTTTAACGCAATGCATCCGTCAACCCGGCATGACGGTTCGCATTCCCCCAGGAGACTCTTAAGTGAGCGACAAGGTTATTCACGTCGGCGACGCCGATTTCGATACTGCAGTACTGCAGTCCGGCCAGCCGGTGCTGGTCGACTTCTGGGCCGAGTGGTGTGGTCCGTGCAAGATGATTTCGCCGGTTCTGGATGAAATCGCCGCCGCCTACGATGGCAAGCTGACCGTGGCCAAGGTCAACGTCGACGAGTCGCGCGCTACCGCCGTGCGCTACCACGTGCGTTCGATCCCGATGCTGCTGCTGTTCAAGGATGGCCAGATCCAGGCCACCCAGGTCGGGGCTGTCGGCAAGAGCCAGCTGGTACAGATGATCGACAAGGCTCTGGCCTGAACCATTGATCCGCGCGCCGGACCTGCTGTGGTACCGGCGCGCAGTTTGTGTTTTCACTCACTTGCGCGCCGCCGGGCGGCGGTGTTAGTGTCGAAACGCCGGCCGCATTCGCGTTGCCGTGTACGCCCCGCCGATCAGGCGCAGGCGCTTTCCCTTCTTTCAACTCCAACCAGTTCGCCGCCCGACCGGGGCGCTCGCACGCCATAGCGAGAGGAATCAAGCACTTGTCCGAGAACACTCCTTCCGAAACCGGAAGCGCCGACGCACCCGTCGAGAAGCGCGTGCGCAAGCCGCGTGCGTCCAAAGCCGCCGCAGTGTCCGACAGCCCTGCCGCTGGGCCGCAGGCCACTCTGCCGCTGCCCCCGCCCACTCCAGAAAGCACTGCGCGTAGCCAGGCCCCGGCTGCTGCAACGCCACCGGCTGCCAGCCAGTCGCCGGCAGGCAATGAAAACACCGCCAGCACGGCGTCCATGACCGAGGGCAGTCCGGCCCCGACCAGCAACAACGGCGGCGATGACGCCGGCCAGGACCAGCGCCAGAACGCCCCGTATGCAGGCTTCAGTGGCCAGCAGGGTCAAGGTCAAGGTCAGGGTCAAGGCAACCGCCGCGACCGTTTCCGCAACCGCCGCGACCGTGACCGCAGCCGCGGCCGCGACGACAGCATGGGCAACGACGGCGGCAACGAGACCTTCGTACCGCGTCCCCACCCCAACGTGCCGGAAGGTTTCCCGACCTACTCGCTGTCTGATCTCAAGCGCATGCCGGCACACAAGCTGCTGGAGATTGCCGAGCAGCTGCAGATCCAGGAAGGTGTGGCGCGTGCGCGCAAGCAGGACGTGATCTTCGCCCTGCTCAAGGTGCTCACCCGCCATGGTGAAGGCGTCGCCGCCGACGGCGTGCTGGAAATCCTGCCCGACGGCTTCGGCTTCCTGCGTGCGGCCGAGGCCAGCTACCTGGCCGGCCCGGACGACACCTACATCTCGCCCAGCCAGATCCGCCGCTTCAACCTGCGCACCGGTGACCACATTTCCGGCCGCATCCGCTTCCCGAAGGACGGCGAGCGCTACTTCGCGCTGAACATCGTCGACACCATCAACGGCGAGCCGATCGAAGCGTCCAAGAACAAGGTCCTGTTCGAGAACCTCACCCCGCTGTTCCCGCGCAAGCGCTTCAAGCTGGAACGCGGCGACGGTTCGACCGAGGACATCACCGGCCGCATCCTCGACCTGATGGCCCCGCAGGGCAAGGGTCAGCGTGCGCTGATCGTGTCCCCGCCCAAGGCCGGCAAGACCATGCTGATGCAGCAGGTCGCCAGCGCGATCACCTACAACCACCCGGACGTGCACCTGATCGTGCTGCTGGTGGACGAGCGTCCGGAAGAAGTGACCGAAATGCAGCGCACCGTGCGCGGCGAAGTGGTCTCCTCGACCTTCGACGAACCGGCTGCCCGCCACGTGCAGGTCGCCGAAATGGTGATCGAACGCGCCAAGCGCCTGGTCGAGCACAAGAAGGACGTGGTGATCCTGCTCGACTCGATCACCCGCCTGGCCCGCGCCTACAACAACGTGGTGCCGTCCTCGGGCAAGGTGCTCACCGGTGGTGTCGATGCCAACGCACTGCACCGCCCCAAGCGCTTCTTCGGTGCCGCGCGCAACGTGGAGGAAGGTGGTTCGCTGACCATCATCGCCACCGCGCTGGTGGACACCGGCTCGAAGATGGACGAGGTGATCTATGAGGAGTTCAAGGGCACCGGCAACAGCGAAGTGCACCTGAACCGCCGCATTGCCGAAAAGCGCGTCTACCCGGCCATCGACATCAACCGTTCCGGTACCCGCCGCGAGGATCTGCTGATCGATGCCGAGCTGCTGCAGAAGATCTGGATCCTGCGCAAGCTGCTGCACCCGATGGACGAGATCAGCGCGATGGAGTTCATGCTCGACAAGATGAAGAACACCAAGTCCAACGACGAGTTCTTCTCTTCGATGAAGCGCTGATTCCAGCGTTTCAGCCAACAAAAAGCCCCGCGCAAGCGGGGCTTTTTGTTGTTGCCGGCTCAGCTGGCCAGCGGGGTTTTCAGCCGCGGCCCGGGGCGGCCGATCATCTCGATCTGCCCTTCCTGCAGCGCCGTGCTGAAGCCGTCATCGTCCTTGCGCAGGAACGGCACGAACAGGCGCGGGCCGGGAATGTAGGGCTGCCAGCGACCACGGCTCGGCTCGCTGCGACCAAAGCCGGAGAGCTGGAAGCTCACCGGCACGCGCAGGTTCCAGCTCTGCGCCTGTGCTGCCTCACCCTGCTCCGGGGCCAGGAAGCGCCAGCGCCGCGCGGCCTGGGTCGAGGTGCGCGCCAGCAGTTCGCGTGCCTGGGCCATGACCCGCTCGGTACCGGCGGAGGTCAGGTCGACCTGCTCGGCCGCCACGTCCAGCACCTGACCATCGCGGCCGACCTGCACGGCCAGGTAGACCGTTCCGGTCACCCCGGCGCGGTAGGCCTGTTCGGGGTAGCGCGGCGGCGTCATCGCCAGCGTGCGCACCCGGCTGCGATCCTCCGGGTCATGCTCGCCGAAGCGGGTGGAGGCGATGCGGATCTCATACCCGCCATCACCGATCTGGCTGGCCACCAGGCGGATGGTCATCGGCGTGGTGAAGGCCACCGGCTGGCCGTCGCGCAGGACCGGTTCGAACTCCCAACCCTGCACCACCTGGTGGACATGGGCCACCACTCCGCCAGGGTAATCGGCCTCGCCGTCGATGCGCAGGGCTGACACCCGGCCATCGGCCTCCACGTCGATCGTGCCGTCGAGCATCATGCTCATCTGCGCCTGCGCGATCACCGCCGCAGGTACCCGGGCATCGGCCTCGGATGCAACACCTGCAGAGCACAGCAGGACCACCAACAGAGCCGCAGCCCAGGCTTTGTAATTCATCATGCTTCCTTACTCTGATGAGAGGGCCCGATGGTGGCACAGCCGGCGCCCGCCTGTCAGTGCGTGAAACCGCTCAGGCCAGACGCAACTGGCGCGGATACGGCGGGATGTCCGGGTACTTCCCGGCGGCAAAGTGCTGCTGCAGCCCCTGCCACCAGGCCGGATCGAACAGCTCGCCGTGGTGCTCGCGCAGCAATGCCAGCAGCGCTGCCGGCAAGCCCATGAACTGGGCAAAACGCTCGGGAAACACATCGCCGGCCTCGACGTGGAACCACGGCTCGTCGGCCATCGCGTCCTGCTCGTTGGCCGCGACCGGCCAGGGGCGGAAATGGCAGTCGCTGACCCGGCAGATCTCGTCGTAATCGTAGAAGACCACCCGGCCGTGGCGGGAAACACCGAAGTTCTTCAGCAGCATATCGCCGGGGAAGATGTTGTTGCAGGCCAGGTCACGGATGGCCTGGCCGTAATCCAGTACCGCCGCCCGCTGCGCCTGTACCGGCTGCTCGCGCAGGTACAGGTTCAACGGCCGGAAACGCCGCTGCACATAGCACAGGCGGATGATCACCTCCTCGCCATCGGCGTGCACGCTCTGGCTGCAGCCCTCCAGCAGCTCCTGCAGCAGCGCCGGGGTAAAGCGCTGGCGCGGAATGCGCAGTTCGCGGTAGGTCTGCGCATCGAGCAGACGACCGATGCGGTCCATCTGGAACACCAGTGCGTACTTGTCCTGCACGTCCTGCCGGCTCATCGCCTTCTGCCAACCGAAGCGGTCGCGGATGACCTTGAACACCAGCGGGTAACTGGGCAGGGTGAATACCGCCATCACCATGCCCGGGGTGCCTTCGGCATGCACCAGCTGCTCGCTGGGATGCTGCTGCAGGTGGCTGAAAAACGCGCGGTAACGCTCGGTCTTGCCCTGCTTGGCGCGGCCGAGCACGGTGTAGATTTCATCCACCGGCTTGCCCGGCAACAGGCTGCGCAGGAACACCACCGCATCGCCGACCGTGGCCAGGTCGGCCATGAAATAGCTGCGTGACACCCCGAACAGATGGGCCACATCGCGCCGCCGGCTCAGCACCGCCTCGACCTTGATCGCCCCGCCCTCGTTGACCAGCGCAATCACGCAGGGGCTGAAGCGGTGTTCGCCCAGGACCCGGCCGACCAGGTAGGCACGCCGCTCGCGGTAAAAGACCGTCTGCAGCAATTCGATCGAGCGCACCGGGTGGCTGCCCCAGTGGGCCAGGTCATCCTGCAGGCGGATGGCAATGGCCGCCGCACAGCGCAGCGGGTGCGCATAGGGGATGGAAAAGCGCACATCGCTAAGCAGGCGCACGAAGGCATCCACCGGGCGCGCCTCGTTGACGGTGTAGATATGCCGCGCCACCGGATGGGTGATCGCATCGGAGGGCTCGATGTCCATGGCCATGAACTCGACACTGGCATCGACTTCCTCAATGGCCAGCAGGCGCCGGGTCAGGGTGTTGAACCAGGTCTTGTACAACTCCTGGTCCAGCAGCTCCTGGATCAGCTGCGCATAGCAGTCGCGTACCCGGGACCAGCTGCAACGATCGATGCCCTGGCGGTCGGGCAGCCGGGACAAGGTCTGGGCAATGCACTGGTCATACAGGCCGATGCGTGCCACCGCATCGTCACGCGCCGCGGACCACGCAGTGGCTTCGAAATGCAGCCTTGCCCGCGCTGTCAACGCGGAAAACTGCTGGTGATAGTGCTCAAACGCCTCCCGCACCAGGCTCGCGTATTGCCACGCCACCGATCCACCCAACCCTTGCATCTGTTCTGCCATCGTCAGCACCCCGAGCCCAGCCCCAGCTTACGGCAGTGGCCGGGGTGAAAGAACGTCCCGCTGCGCTGCCGCAGGGATGGTGCAGCGGCGATGGCCGTTGCCGGGTGGCGGCAACGAAGCAAAGAAAAAGCCCGGCCAATGGCCGGGCTTTTCAGCGCGCAAGGGCGCAGGATTACGGCGCCAGCTGCCCCAGCGCCGCGTTCAGGGTGGCACTCGGGCGCATGGCCGCGGCGACCTTGGCCAGGTCGGCGTGGTAGTAGCCACCGATGTCCACGGCCTTGCCCTGCACCGCGATCAGCTCATCGACAATGGCCTGCTCATTGGCAGCCAGTGCCTGCGCCAGCGGGGCAAAACGCGCCTTCAGTTCGGCGTCCTGGTCCTGCGCAGCCAGCGCCTGGGCCCAGTACAGGGTCAGGTAGAAGTGGCTGCCGCGGTTGTCGATGGTGCCCAGCTTGCGGCCCGGCGAACGGTCGTTGTCCAGGAACTGGCCGTTGGCTTCGTCCAGGGCCTTGGCCAGCACTGCGGCCTTGGCGTTGTCATAACGCTGGGCCAGGTGCTCCAGCGAGGCGGCCAGGGCCAGGAACTCGCCCAGCGAATCCCAGCGCAGGTAATCCTCCTCGACGAACTGCTGCACGTGCTTGGGCGCCGAACCGCCGGCACCGGTCTCGAACAGGCCACCACCGGCCATCAGCGGCACGATCGAGAGCATCTTGGCGCTGGTGCCCAGCTCCATGATCGGGAACAGGTCGGTCAGGTAGTCACGCAGCACGTTGCCGGTCACCGAGATGGTGTCCAGGCCCTGGCGGATGCGTGCCAGCGAGAACTGGGTGGCCTCCACCGGGGCCAGGATGCGGATGTCCAGGCCGGCGGTGTCATGATCCTTCAGATACTTCTCGACCTTGGCGATGACCTGGGCATCGTGGGCGCGGTTGGCGTCCAGCCAGAACACCGCCGGGGTGTTGCTCAGCCGGGCGCGGTTGACCGCCAGCTTGACCCAGTCCTGGATCGGGGCATCCTTGGCCTGGCACATGCGCCAGATGTCACCGGCTTCCACCGCGTGCTCGAACACCACGTTGCCATCGGCGTCGGTGACCTTGACCACGCCATCTGCGGCGATCTGGAAGGTCTTGTCGTGGCTGCCGTATTCCTCGGCCTTCTGCGCCATCAGGCCGACGTTGGGCACCGAGCCCATCGTGGCCGGGTCAAACGCGCCATTGGCCTTGCAGTCGTCGATCACCGCCTGGTAAACGCCGGCGTAGCAACGGTCCGGAATCACCGCCTTGGCGTCCTGCAGCTTGCCGTCGGCATTCCACATGCCACCGCTGTCACGGATCATCGCCGGCATCGAGGCGTCGACGATCACGTCCGACGGCACGTGCAGGTTGGTGATGCCCTTGTCGGAGTTGACCATCGCCACCGCCGGACGCTGAGCGTACAGGGCGGCAATGTCGGCCTGGATGGTTTCCTGGGTGGCGGCATCCAGTGCGCCCAGGCGTGCATACAGGTCGCCGATGCCGTTGTTGGCATCAAAGCCGATCTGCGCCAGCGCTGCGGCGTGCTTGTCCAGCACCGGGCCATAGAACTGGCGCACGGCCACGCCGAACATGATCGGGTCGGAGACCTTCATCATGGTCGCCTTCAGGTGCAACGAGAACAGCACGCCCTGCGCCTTGGCGTCTTCGATCTGCGCGGCAATGAAGCCGGCCAGCGCCTTCTTCGACATCACCGCGGCGTCGACGATCTCGCCGGCCAGCACGGCGGTCTTTTCCTTGAGCACCTGCACCTGGCCATCGGCGGTGTGCAGGGCAATCTTCAGCGCACCGGCGTTGGCCATCGTGGCCGACTTTTCCGAGCCGTAGAAATCACCGGCGTCCATGTGCGCCACATGCGACTTCGATTCGCTGCTCCACTTGCCCATGCGGTGCGGGTGCTTGCGCGCGTAGTTCTTCACCGACAGCGGTGCACGGCGGTCGGAGTTGCCCTCGCGCAGCACCGGGTTCACCGCCGAGCCCTTGACCTTGTCGTAGCGCGCCTTGATCTCGCGCTGGGCGTCATCGGCCGGGTTTTCCGGGTAATCCGGCAGGGCGTAGCCCTGGGACTGCAGCTCGGCGATGGCGGCCTTGAGCTGCGGCACCGAGGCGGAGATGTTGGGCAGCTTGATGATGTTGGCTTCCGGCGTGGTCGCCAGCTGGCCCAGTTCGGCCAGGTGGTCGCCGATGCGCTGCTCGTCCTTCAGATATTCCGGGAACAGCGACAGGATGCGGCCAGCCAGCGAGATATCGCGGGTTTCCACCGCGATGCCTGCGGTAGCGGCAAACGCCTCGACCACCGGCAGCAGCGAGGCGGTAGCCAGGAAAGGCGCTTCATCGGTGAGGGTGTAGATGATCTTCGGCGTATTGGACATGTCTGCAGGATTTCTCTGTCGGTAACGGACAAGGAATGCCAGCGGGGACAGGGCCCCGACGGCACACGGTGCGATCCACTGCACCCCTTGGTAGGGCCGCAGGCGCCGGAAGCGGCGTAGCGGTGATCGGGCCATTGTCGGCGATTTTTCCCCGTGGGGAAAACCGTCTGCTACACACCTGTGCGTATGTTGGATGCTTGCCGATGCAAGCATCTGCAGCCGCAGGCAGGAACAAAAAGGGCGCGGCCTGCCTGGCCACGCCCCGGGGGGGTCGAACACGCCGGAAAATCAGCGCACTTCAAACTGCTGTGCGGTTCCTGCCGGCATCCCGTTGACCGTCACCTGTGCGGTATAGGTGCCCGCCGGCCACGCATTGCTGTTGCTGAAGGTGATGTTGGTGGTATCCGGGCCGGAGGTATTGAGGCTGACATGCTGCTCGCCGGCCACCTGGCCATCCTGGTAGGTCAGCGTGGCCACCACCGGCACATTGCTGGCGGTGCCGAAGGTACGCACCGAAACAATGATCGGGTCACGTGCTCCGATCACCGCCTGCGTGGCCACGCTTTTATCCGCCGCTGCCACCGTGCCGACGCTGACGCCCTGCACGCTGACCGCTTCGGTCATCGGGGCGGCGGCCGGTGCCGGCGCAGGCGCTGTCGGTTCGGGCATGGCCGGCGGGGTGGCCGGTTCGTTCTTCTTGCAACCGGCCAGGGACAGGGCGGCGGCCAGGGACAGGGCGGCGACGTTCAACCTAGCGTGCTTCATTGGACATTCTCCTGGGGTAACGGCGTTCAGTCGTGCTTGGAGGGAATCTTCAACACCTGGCCGATCTGGATCCTGTCCGGGTCGTTGAGCTGGTCGCGGTTGGCCTCGAAGATTTTCGGCCAGTCAGTGGCCTTGCCCAGGTAATGCCTGGCAATGGCCGACAGGGTGTCGCCCTTGGCAACGGTATGGGTCTGTGCCGGCGCCGGCGGGCTGGTCTGGCTGACCACCTGTGCGGTGGTGTCCACACGGCTGCTTACACCGGAAAAATCGGGCTTGTTGTTCATACCTTTTCCACTGTTGGACACAGGCACGGACAGTGGCACGGGGCAGGTTAAAGCAGCATCGCGGTGGCGTGAACCGCCGCCGCGACGCCTGGCTGCCTACTGGCGCAGATCGCGGCTGGGGGCAGGCAGCGGTGCCCCGGCGCTCACGCGCACCGGGTTGATGTCCAGGCCACCACGGCGGGTATAGCGTGCGTGCACGCTCAACCATTCGGGCAGGCAACGGGCCTGGATGTCGGCAAAGATGCGCTCCACGCACTGCTCGTGGAACTCGGCATGGTTGCGGAAACTGACCAGGTAACGCAGCAGGCCGGCACGGTCGATCGCCGGCCCTCGGTAGGCGATGTCCACACTGGCCCAGTCCGGCTGGCCGGTGACCGGGCAGTTGGATTTGAGCAGCGCACTGGTCAAAACCTCCTCGACCACCGTGGCGGTATCGGCGCGCAGGTAGCCGGACTGCGGCGGGCCATAGCAGTCGATGACCAGCGACTGCTGGTCGATCGACTGCGCGGCACTGGCCGCCACCATCGGCGGCAGCTCGAAATCCACGCTGACGGTGGCACCGGCGCAGGCACTCAGATCCTGCACCAGGCAGGCGCGCAGTTGCTCGGCCGTATCGAAGCGGCGGCCATTGAGCGAGTTCAGGTACAGCTTGAACGACTTGGACTCGATCAGGTTAGGCGACGTACACGGTACGCAGAAGGTGGCCACCGCGACCTGCGGCAGGCCACCGGCATCAAGCCAGCTCAGTTCGTAGGCATGCCAGCGGTCGTGGCCGGCAAACGGCAGCGCGGCCTCGTCGATGCCGATCTGCTCGCGCGCGGCACGGCGCGGGATCGCGAACAGCAGACCGGGATCGTACTGGTCAGGGTAGCGGACCTCGCGGCCCAGGCTGGAATCACTCGGGGTATTCATGCCGCCATTGTAAACGGCTGCTCCCGGCCTGCCGCTGAGCCAGCGCGCAGGGCAGGCTCAGGGGGCGGGTCCGGCGCCGTGCAGATAATCCCAGCTCAGCTGCAGCAGCGCGCGCAGGCCCACGTCCAGGGCCTGCTCGTCGAGCAGGAACTTCGGCGAGTGGTTGCTCGGCGCGGTGGCCGGGTCGATCCCTGCGCCGGTGGCGCCGACAAAGAAGAACAGCGACGGCACGGCTTGCGCATACAGCGAGAAGTCCTCCGAGCCCATCTGCAGCGGCGGTTCGAACACCTTGTCCGCGCCGACGGCCGCCTGCAGGCTGGGCAGCATGCGTGCGGTCAGTGCCGGGTCGTTGACCGTGGCCGGGTTGCCCTCGTGCTCGTAGATCTGGGTGACCGCGCTGGCCCCGTGCGCGGCGCTGACATGCTCGGCCACGTTGCGCAGGTCGGCGAACACCTGCTGGCGCATGTCCGCATCGAAGGTGCGGATGGTGCCGACCATCTCCACCTGGTCGGGAATGATGTTGTAGCGGATGCCGCCATTGATCGCACCGAAGGTCAGCACCGCCGGCTGTTTGGCCAGGTTGGCACGGCGGCTGACGATGCTCTGCGCGGTGCCGATGACATCGGCCGCGGCGACGATCGGGTCAACCCCGTTCCACGGTGCCGAACCGTGGGTCTGGCGGCCGTTGATGGTCATCGAAAAGCGGTCCGAGGCGGCCATCGCCGGGCCGGAACGCACGCCGATCCGGCCGGCGGCGATGTTGGAAAACACATGCAGGCCGAAGACCGCCTCCGGTTTGAAGTCAGCAAACAGGCCCTGTTTGAGCATCAGCTCGGCCCCGCCCTGCTCCGGCGGTGGCGCGCCCTCCTCGGCCGGCTGGAAGATCAGCAGCACCTGGCCGGGCAGCTGGGCACGCCGCTGCACCAGGGCCTGGGCGGTACCGAGCAGGATCGCCATATGCGCATCATGGCCGCAGGCATGCATCACCCCGACCTGCTGGCCGCGGTATTCGCCCACCGCGGTGGAAGCAAAGGGCAGGCCGGTCTGTTCGCTTACCGGCAGCGCGTCCATGTCGGCGCGCAGGGCAATCTTCGGGCCCGGCAGGCCGCCTTCGATGATCGCAGTCACGCCATGGCCGGCGACTCCGGTGGTCGGCTCCAGCCCCATCGCGCGCAGCGCCTCGGCGATTTTCTGGCCGGTGCGCACTTCGCGGTTGGACAGCTCCGGGTGCTGGTGGAAATCCCGTCGCCAGGCCACCACCTGCGCCTGCAGCGCGGCCGCATCGGCGGCCACCTCGGCGCGCAGCGACGGCGCCGCCGATGCCAGCGGAGCGGCGCACAGCCAGCCACACAGCAACGATGAAGCCAGGTGTCGGCGCATACGCCCCTCGAACATGAACGGAAATTCAGACTTTACGGAGGATGCGGCACCATGACCAGCGTCGGGATGACATCCGTCACGGGTGTGTTACCCCGCTATACCGGTATGCTGGCGCCGCCACAGGCCATCGGCCTGGAAAATATCCCTGCGGAGAGTCCGGAAATGTCGCGTGCACGCAAGCTGTTGCCATGGAAGCGCAATGCCGTTGTCGCTGGCCTGCTGGCCGTATTGGCCAGCGCCTGCGGCGGCCCGCCCGGCGCTGGCAAGGACGACAAGAACAAGAAGGAGGACGCCCCGGTGCCGGTCACCGTGGTCGCCGCCGAGCAGCGGACCGTCGACGTGGTTGCCACCGCGCTGGGCACGGTCGCCGCGCAGAACACGGTCACCGTGTCGCCGCAGGTCGGTGGCCAGCTGATGAGCCTGCACTTCACCGAAGGCGGCAAGGTCACCAAGGGCCAGGTGCTGGCGCGCATCGATGCGCGCAGCAACCAGGCCAGCGTGGCCGAGGCCGAGGCGGCGCTGCGCCAGACCCAGGCCGCGCTGGCCACCGCGCGCGCCAACTACGAGCGCGCCAATTCGCCGGCCTACCGCCAGTACGTGTCGAAAACCGACCTGGACACCCAACGCAACGAGGTGACCCGCCTGGAAGCGGCCGTGGCCGCCGCGCAGGCATCGCTGGGCGGCGCCCGGGTGCAGCTGCAGTACACCACGGTCACCTCGCCGATCAACGGCATCGCCGGCATCCGCAATGTCGATGCCGGCAATGTGGTGGCCGCCGGTACCGGCCTGGTCACCATCACCCAGACCCAGCCGATCCAGGTGGTGTTCAACCTGCCCGAGCGCCAGCTCGGTGCGCTGCGCCAGGCGCGTGCGGCCGGCAGCGTGCCGGTGGAAGTTGCCGAGCGCGGCGCCGCCAAGGTGCTGGCCAGCGACGGCAGCCTGGACGTGATCGACAACCAGATCAGCGCCGACAGCGGCACCTTCCGCGCCCGTGCGGTGTTTGCCAATGACAACGATGCGTTGTGGCCGGGCCAGTTCGTCAACGTGCGCCTGCGCCTGGGCAGCATCGACAACGCGGTGGTGATCCCGGCCCCGGCGGTCCAGCGCGGCCCGGACGGCGATTTCGTCTACGTGGTCCAGGACGATGCGGTACGCCAGCAGAAGGTCACCGTCGGCATCGAGGTCGACGACAGGCACGTGCAGGTCAGCGACGGCCTGAAGGCCGGCGACCGCGTGGTCACCGAGGGCCAGTTCCGGCTCAAGCCCGGCAGCAAGGTGATTGCGCTGGCCCCGGGCCAGGCGCCGCCGGCCCCTGCGGCCAGCGAGGACAAAGAAAAGAAGGACGAGGGCGGCCCGCGGGTCACCACCGAGTAAGGCTGTCCGGCACCCGGTCGCTGCCGGCCGGGCTGCCCCACCGTTGCATGGATCCCGCGCCCCGGCTGCGGCCGTGGCGCCTCCCCGCAGGAGTCACCCGTGGGTTTTTCGACGATTTTCATCCGCCGTCCCGTCGCCACTTCGTTGCTGATGGCCGGCCTGCTGCTGCTCGGCCTGATGGGCTACCGCAAGTTGCCGGTGGCCGCGCTGCCGGAGATTGACGCGCCCTCGCTGGTGGTCTCCACCCAGTACCCCGGTGCCAGTGCCGAGACCATGGCCACCCTGGTGACCACGCCGCTGGAGCGGCGCCTGGGCCAGATCGCCGGGCTGGAGCTGATGAGTTCGGACTCCTCGGCCGGGCTGTCGACCATCGTGCTGCAGTTTGCGATGAACCGCGACATCGACCTGGCCGCCCAGGACGTGCAGCAGGCGCTGCGCCAGGCCACGCTGCCCGGCTCGCTGCCCTACGCCCCCACCTACAACCGCGTGAACCCGGCCGACGCGCCGATCATGACGCTCAAGCTGTCCTCGGCCACGGTGCCGCTGCGCGAGATCAACGGCCTGGCCGACTCGATCCTGGCCCAGCGCCTGGCCCAGGTGCAGGGCGTGGGCCTGGTCACCATCGCCGGCAATGTGCGCCCGGCCGTGCGCATCCAGGTCAACCCGGACCAGCTCTCCAACATGGGCATGACCCTGGAGGACCTGCGCGGCGCGCTGACCCGCGCCAACGTGGCCGCGCCCAAGGGCACGCTCAACGGCGCCACCCAGACCTACACCATCGGCACCAACGACCAGCTCACCAGCGCGGCCGAGTACGCCGAAACGGTGATCCGCTACAACAACGGCCGCCCGGTGCGGCTGCGCGACGTCGCCACCGTGCTCGACGGGGTGGAGAACGACCAGGTTGCCGCCTGGGCCGACGGCCTGCCGGCGGTGCTGCTGGAGATCCGTCGCCAGCCCGGCGCGAACATCGTCGCCACCGTCGAGCAGGTCACCAAGCTGATCCCGACGCTGCAGGGCGTGCTGCCGGCCGACGTACAGATGGAGGTGTTCTCCGACCGCACCCAGACCATCCGTGCCTCGGTGCACGAGGTGCAGCTGACGCTGTGGCTGACCATCGGCCTGGTGGTGGCAGTGATCTTCGTGTTCCTGCGCCGGTTCTGGGCCACGGTGATCCCGGCGCTGGCCATTCCGCTGTCGCTGGCCGGCACCTTCGCGGTGATGGCCGCCACCGGCATGTCGCTGGACAACCTGTCGCTGATGGCGCTGGTGGTGGCCACCGGCTTCGTCGTCGACGATGCGATCGTGATGATCGAAAACATCGTCCGCTACCTGGAACAGGGCAAGAGCGGCAAGGAAGCGGCCGAGGTCGGCGCACGCCAGATCGGCTTCACCGTGCTGTCGCTGACCATCTCGCTGGTGGCGGTGTTCCTGCCGCTGATGCTGATGCCCGGCGTCACCGGCCGGCTGTTCCACCAGTTCGCCTGGGTGCTGAGCATCGCGGTGGTCATCTCGATGTTCATCTCGCTAACGCTGACACCGATGATGTGCGCCTACCTGCTCAAGCCCGACGCCCTGCCCGAGGGCGAGGACGCGCACGAGCGCGCGCACGCCGCCGGCAAGGTCACCTGGTGGGGCCGCCTGGTCGGCCTGTACGAGCGCAGCCTGGATGTGGTGCTGGCCCACCCGCGCATCACCCTGGGCGTGGCCGGCGCAGCGGTCGGCCTGACCGTGCTGCTGTATGTGGCCATTCCCAAGGGCCTGCTGCCTGACCAGGACACCGGCCTGGTGACCGCCGTGGTCCAGGCCGACCACACCGTCTCGTTCGAGCAGATGCAGCAGCGCACCCTGGCCGTGGCGCAGGCCCTGCGCCAGGACCCGGCGGTGACCGGCGTGGCCGCCTTCATCGGTGCCGGCACGCTCAACCCGACGCTCAACCAGGCCCAGCTGTCGATCGTGCTGGCTGACCGTTCCGAGCGCGAGAACGTGGCCAGGATCCTGCCGCGGCTGCAGGCAGCCGCCGCCGGCATTGCCGGGGTCAACCTGGCACTGAAGCCGGTGCAGGACGTCACCCTGGATACCCGGGTGGCGCCGACCGAGTACCAGTTCGTGCTGTCGGACGTGGACGGCAAGCGCGCCGAGACCGAGGCCCTGCGCCTGATCGAGGCCCTGCGCCAGCGTCCGGAACTGCGCGATGTGGACAGCAACCTGGGGCAGATCGGCCGCGCCCTGGCGGTGAATGTGGACCGTGACAAGGCGGCGATGCTCGGCGTGCCGATGCAGACCATCGATGACACCCTGTACGACGCCTACGGCCAGCGCCAGATCTCGACCATCTTCACCAGCCTCAACCAGTACCGCGTGGTGCTGGAAGTGGCGCCGGAGTTCCGCACCCGCACCGCGCTGATGGAACAGCTGGCCATTGCCTCCAATGGCGCCGGCGCGCTGACCGGCTCCAACGCCACCAGCTTCGGCATGGTGACCAGTGCCAACTCCTCCACCGCCACCGGCGTGGGCGAGCGCAACACCGGCCTGAATGTCGGCGGCGGCGGTGCGATCCCGCTGTCGGCCATTGCCACTGCCGAGGTCACCACCGCGCCGCTGCTGATCAGCCACCAGCAGCAGCTGCCGGCGATCTCGATCGGCTTCAACCTGGCCGACGGCCATTCGCTGTCCGAAGGCGTGGCCGCGATCGAGGAGGAAGTGGCGCGCCTGCAGCTGGCCGATACCGTGCAGGCCACCTTCACCGGCAAGGCCGCCGAGTACGCGTCCAGCCGCTCCAACGTGGTCTGGCTGCTGCTGGCATCGCTGGTGGTGATCTACATCGTGCTCGGCGTGCTGTATGAAAGCTGGATCCACCCGATCACCATCATCTCCACCCTGCCCCCGGCCGGTGTCGGCGCGCTGCTGGCGCTGATGCTGTTCGGCAAGAGCCTGTCGGTGGACGGCATCGTCGGCATCATCCTGCTGCTGGGCATCGTCAAGAAGAACGGCATCATGATGGTGGACTTCGCCATCGAGGCCCGCCGCGCCGGTGCCAGTGCGCATGATGCGATCCGCCGCGCCTGCCTGCTGCGCTTCCGCCCGATCATGATGACCACCGCCTGCGCCCTGCTCGGCGCGCTGCCGCTGGCCCTGGGCACCGGCATCGGCTCGGAGCTGCGCCAGCCACTGGGCATCGCCATCGTCGGCGGCCTGCTGCTGAGCCAGCTGGTGACCCTGTACACCACCCCGGTGATCTACCTGTACATGGAGCGCCTGACCGCCTGGTACCAGCAGCGCTTCGGCAAGCCGGCCGTGGCGGGTGTTGACGGGCAGGTGGCCTGAGATGGGCATGACCGGCCTGTTCATCCGCCGCCCGATCGGCGTGGCCCTG
The DNA here is from genome assembly GCF_001431525.1 of Stenotrophomonas koreensis. GTDB lineage: Bacteria > Pseudomonadota > Gammaproteobacteria > Xanthomonadales > Xanthomonadaceae > Stenotrophomonas > Stenotrophomonas koreensis. The sequence goes on along the minus strand of NZ_LDJH01000005.1, from coordinate 56,820 downwards.
CTGGCCATCGGCCTGTTCGTGATGGGCCTGATCTGCTACCTGCGGCTGGGCGTGTCGGCCCTGCCGCAGATGGAGATCCCTGTGATCTACGTCATCGCGCCGCAGACCGGCGCCGATGCCACCACGATGGCCTCCACCGTGACCGCGCCGCTGGAACGCCGGCTCGGCCAGGTGCCGGGCATCTCGATGCTGCGTTCGGGCAGCAGCGAGGGCAACTCGATCATCTTCATGATCTTCGAGGCCGGCCGTGACGTGGACTCGGCCTACCTGGACGTGCAGACCGCGCTGTCGGCCTCCCAGGCCGACCTGCCGGCCGGGATGATGACGCCGATGGCGTTCAAGGCCGACCCCAACGACGACCCGGTGTTCGCGCTGGCGCTGACCTCCACCACCCAGTCCACCGAAGAGCTCTACGACCTGGCCGACTCGCTGCTGGCCCAGCGCCTGCGCCGCATCCCGGGCGTGGCCACGGTGGACATCGCCGGTGCCTCCACCCCGGCCGTGCGCGTGGACCTGGACCTGACCAAGCTCTACGCCCTGGGCCTGACCACCGACAACGTGTCCAACGCGGTGCGGGCGGCCAACGTGGCCATCCCCACCGGTTTCCTCTCCGATGGCCAGACCCAGATGGCCATCACCATCAACGACCAGCTGCGCAACTGGCGCGACTTCGCCGAGCTGGTCATCGCCAGCCGCGCCGATGGCCGGGTGGTGCGCCTGCAGGACGTGGCCCACGTCTACGAAGGCCAGCAGGACAACTACCAGGCCGCCTGGATCAACGGCCGCCAGTCGGTGCTGATGTTCATCAACACCCGCAGTGACGCCAACATGGTCGCCACCGTCGACCAGATCAAGCAGGAACTGCCCAGCCTGGCCACCTACCTGGAGCCGGGTACGCAGATCGAGCCGTTCTTCGACCGCACTCCGACCGTGCGTTCGTCGCTGCACGAGGTGCAGATCACCCTGCTGATCGCGCTGGCCCTGGTGATCATGACCATGGCGCTGTTCATGCGCCGGCTCGCGCCCACCGTGATTGCCGCGGTCACCGTGCCGCTGGCGCTGGCCGGTGCGGCGGTGGTGATGTACCTGCTCGGCTACACCCTCAACAACCTCAGCCTGCTGGCGCTGGTGATCGCCATTGGTTTCGTCGTCGATGACGCCATCGTGGTGATCGAGAACATCATGCGCCACCTGGATGCCGGCATGAACCGGCTCGATGCCGCGCTGCTGGGTGCCAGGGAAATCGCCTTCACCATCGTCTCGATCACGCTGTCGCTGATCGCGGTATTCATCCCGATCCTGTTTGCACCGGGAATGATGGGCGCCTTCTTCATGGAGTTCACCGTCACCCTGGTCGCCTCGATCGCGGTGTCGATGGTGGTCTCGCTGACCCTGACCCCGGCGCTGTGCAGCCGCTTCCTCTCGCCCCACGGCGACGACCTGCCGACCACGCGCACCGGCAAGCTCATCGAGGCCGGCCACGCCTGGATGCTGCGCGTCTACACCCGCCTGCTGGACTTCTCGCTGCGCCGGGCCTGGCTGCTGGCGCTGACCCCGCTGGTGCTGATGGTGGCCACGGTGATGCTGATGGGCGCGGTCAAGAAGGGCGCCTTCCCGGCCCAGGACACCGGCCTGATCTGGGGCCGTGCCAGCTCCAGCACCACGGTGAGCTTTGAGCAGATGATCGGCCGCCAGCAGCGCGTGGCCGACATGCTCAGCGCCGACCCCGACGTGGACCTGGTCTCGGTGCGCCTGGGCTCGGGCCGCCAGGGCGGCAGCGCGCAGTTCATCATCCAGCTGCGCGAGCGCAAGGCCGGCCGCCAGGCCACCACCAACGAGGTGCTGGCACGGCTGACCAAGCAGGCTGCGCTGTACCCGGACCTGGAGCTGCGCCTGCGGGCGATCCAGGACCTGCCCAGCGAGGACGGCGGCGGCAGCAGCCGCGGCGCCCAGTACCGCGTTGCCCTGCAGGGCAACGACGTGGCCAGCCTGCAGCGCTACCTGCCGCAGCTGGTGGAGGCGCTGAAGAAGAACCCCAAGCTCACCGACGTCGGCAGCGATATCGATAGCGCCGGGCTGCGCCAGAACATCGTGATCGACCGCGAACGCGCCGCCCGCCTGGGCGTGAGCGTGGGCGACATCGACGGCGCGCTGTTCGGCGCCTTCGGCCAGCGCGAGGTCTCCACCATCCACGCCGGCATCCACGAGTACAAGGTCGTCATCAGCGCCCTGCCCGAGCAGACCGCCACCCCGGCGGCGATCGACGCGATCCATGTGCCGGCGCGCGACGGCACGATGGTGCCGCTGGCCGCCTTTGCCCGCCAGGAGGACGGTCTGGCACCGGCACAGATCAGCCACGACAAGCAGCTGCCGTCGATGGAGGTCAGCTACAACCTGGCCCCGGACGTGAGCGCCGGCGAAGGCAAGAAGATCGTCGCCGAAACCCTGGCCGGCCTGCGCCTGCCCGGTGACATCCGCATTGCCGAAGGCGGCGGGTTCGGCTTTGACGGCGACCCAATGGACATGCTGATCCTGCTGCTGGCGGCGATTGTCACCGTCTACGTGGTGCTGGGCATGTTGTACGAAAGCCTGCTGCACCCGGTGACCATCCTCTCCACGCTGCCGGCGGCCGGCGTCGGTGCGCTGGTGGCGCTGTTTGTCACCGGCACCGAGCTGAGCGTGATCTCGATGATCGCGCTGATCCTGCTGATCGGCATCGTCAAGAAGAACGCGATCATGATGATCGACTTCGCGCTGGTGGCCGAGCGCGAGCACGGCCTGACCCCGCACGAGGCCGCACGCGAAGCCTCGATCGTGCGTTTCCGCCCCATCATGATGACCACGATGGTGGCCATCCTGGCCGCGGTACCGCTGGCCGTGGGCATCGGCGAAGGCTCCGAACTGCGCCGCCCGCTGGGCATTGCGCTGATCGGCGGCCTGGTGTTCTCCCAGGCCCTGACCCTGCTCTCCACCCCGGCGCTGTACGTGGTGTTCAACTGCCTCAAGGGGCATCTGAAGCGCTTCAAACCCTGGCGCCGCCGCTGGTGGGGCGATACCTGGCGCGTTTCCCGCGAATGGGTACGTGGCTGGCCGGCGCGGCGCCGGGCAAAGAAGCTGGCCAAGCGGGAGGCCAAGCTGGCGAAGAAGCAGGCAAAGCGGGAGAGGAAGCTGGCTGCGCGGTGATGGTGCCCGGGGTTTGAGAGGGAAAGCAAAAGCCCGGCAGCGATGCCGGGCTTTTTGCTGGGCGCGGTTGCCAGGGTGGTTACACCGGATGATTGAGGGGTGTAACAACAGACCGATGATTTGAGGGGTGTAACAACTTCCATGCGTCATGGCCGATGACGCTACTGTTCTTGCAAGTGATTGATAGCCCGGCATTCCAAGCCACTACCAAACGCATTCAGATTCAAGGCATACTCGGCGGCAACGCCGCACTTCAGCGGTCCAATAGTAGTTAGCTGGCTTTGACAGGAGTGCTTGCGTTGAATCTACGTGTTCCCATTCTTGTTTTCGTGTTGTCTCTATCTCATCCTGCGGCTGCCGACAGCCCCGTCATTGACCTCTACGAAATTGAGGGTAACTCTCTTGCCGATCTGAGGCTGGAATTAGCTGCGAAGGGGCCGGTTGGAAAGGATGGGGTGCGGCACCAAGGCTACACAACATGGAATGTTAGCTGGCGGTTCAAAACAAGGAGTGTAGGTACAACCTGTGAGATTCTTGATCTAAGCACGTCGATCGAATCGAATATTTCTATGCCGACATGGAATCCGTCGCCAAATGTATCGGCCGAACTTGTTGAACGCTGGAACGCGTACCGCAGCGCGTTGGAAGCGCATGAGCAGGGGCATCACGAGTTCGCATTGAATTCTGCAGATGAGATAAAAAGGGAACTTGGGAACCTGCGCGGGAATGCGGGCTGCTCACAGCTCGTTGAGCAATTGAACACTCAAGGTAGAGAAATCATCGAAAAGCAGGTCCGGCTCGAACGCGAATACGACCAGCGCACAAGGCATGGCGCGACTCAAGGAGCGGTCTTGTGAGGCGGGCGCCAGCTAACAATTCATTCAAGCCGACGCCGCTTCGCGGCGCGGCTTAATTCAAGTGTTAGGCGGACTGGCAGCGCCTCTTCTGCCAGATATGGGGGGAAATGTAATGAACCTTGCAACCAAATACTGCGTATCTCTGTCCGTCATGCTTGTAGCACTCGGGCCGGCCGTGGCGTTCGGACAGAGCTGCCAGCAAGTCGGGAACTCTGTGATCTGTGACAATGGAACTTCCTACCAGAAAGTAGGTGACACAATCATCGGGTCCGACGGCAGCAGCTCCCAACGAGTCGGCAACACTCGTATCAACTCAGATGGATCCTCGTCGCAGCAGATTGGTAACACTCGGATCAATTCTGATGGATCCTCATCTCAGAGGGTTGGTAACTCCATCATCAGGTCGGATGGTACGAGTTGTCAGATCATTGGTAACACAACTATCTGCAACTAGATTAGAGCCGCGCCTTCGCGATACCCCGGCGCCTAACAATGCCGTAAGGAGCTTCCCGTCAACTCCGGCAGCACGCTGACCTTGCCTTTCGCTTTCAGGCTTTGCATCTGCCGGGTTTTTGCTGCAGTTGATTCAATCGACTCGACGGGTTTCAAGCATTGCCAGACTGCATTTCCGTCCCACGGGGATTTCCTTTGGTCATAATCGGTCTTGTGGGTTTGATGCTTCCAAACCGGACCAGGGTAAAAACCGCGCCCGAAGGCCTCGCTCATCCAACGGTTTCGCCCATGCAAGGGGGATCAGCCTTCGCATGTCATGGCGCCAACTTGTTAGTCAGGCTCTCTTCGGGGCGGTCTGACCGCTTGTTACCTGTGTCGCTGCCGGCGTTGAATCCACTGCGATGAAACGGTTTGAAACTCAGGCTGCAAAAGCTTTTTTGCGTGACCGCTGCACCATCGGATGCTGCAGCCAGGCCTCACTGTCGTAGTCCTCGCCTCGTCGCAACATCGCCCACAGCTGGCGCGCATGTTTGTTGGCGATGGCGACCAGCACTTTGCCAAAGGGCAACCGGCTGGCCAGCGACTTGATCCAGATCTGCTCGGCTGTCGCGGTCTGCGGATTGGCCAGTTTGGCTTGCGACGAATCAACGGGGTCAGGTTGACTTATGGCCCTGAAAACAGACGTGTGCGAGCAGGCTCCCCGCTGGCACACGCCATGCCGGCAGCGGCGGTGGGCGCATGCAGCGCCCAGCGCGCGTTATGGGTCAGGGCATCATCGCCCGGCGGGGTTCGGGCAGGTCCTGCGTGGCCGTCTGCTCAATGGCCTGGCTGCGCTGCAGCGACTGCTCCACGCTGGGCGCAGGTGCCTGCAGGTCAGCCATCACCCGGATGCCGGGGGTTTGGGTCGAGGCCACCCACACGCGCTCGCCCTGCTGCAGCACCTGGCTGTTGTCCGGGGCCAGGCCCAGCTCGCGCGCACGCACCGACAGGTCCAGCAGTTGCTCATGGCCGGTAGCGGACGGCAGCTGGCCACGCAGGTGTTCGAACATCGGGCGGTCCGCCGCGGCAACGGCCGGCGTCAGTGACGGCTCGGCCGGTTCGGGCAGCTGTTTGGTTGCACGCAGCCACGGCACCAGGGCGGTGTCGTAATGGTTGCCGTAATAATCGACATAAGTGCCATGGGCGGCCACCGATGGCCGCTCGCTGCCAAACACCGCGCCGATCTGCCCGATTGCCTGGTCGCGGGTGATATTTCCGGCCAGATGGTCGCCGGCAATGCGGATGTAGTTGGCTTGGCCGGCACCACTGACGCGGATGTCCGGGCCGCCACTGTCGATGATTTCCTGGCGCACGCTGGCGTTGGCCAGGGTGGCCGCGCCCTCGTTGCGCAACTGGTGCTCGACATAGCTCTGGCGCGAGCTGTAATCCGGCGTTTCGGTAAAGCGGTGGTGGCCCATTTCGTGGGACACCGAACGTGCAATGGCGGCACCATCGCCCTGCGAACGCTCGTCCAGCACGATGCGGGCGTTGGCGCGGTCATAGTAGGTGCCACCGCCGGCACGCCCCCATTCCACCGCCAGGCCATCGGCCTGGATCTGTGCCAGGTCACTGCGCAGGCTGGCCGAGTGCGGCAACAACGCGGTGAATGCCGGGTCGTGCAGTGGCGAGGCTGGCAGGGCCGGGGCCGCCGGCGCGGTCTGTGCCCCGGTCATCGCTGCTGACGCACGCTGATGGAGACAATCGCCTGCTGGCGGGCATCCAGCCCGAGCACGACGGCGCTGCGCTGCAACCGCAATTCCCACCAGGCCGGAGCATCAGGGGCATCCGGACGCGGCGGCGAGGGCTGTGCGCCGGGCCACTGCAGCGGGTCAAACGGCTGCGGCTGGGCCAGCTGCAGCAACAGCACCGGCGAGCCGGCCTGCCCTGCCGGCGGCGAACGCAGCTCGACCCGGGCCAGGGCAACCTCCCCAAGCTGGCCACCGGCCGCCTGCCGCTGCTGCCAGCCCTGGCCACTGTCCTGTGCCTGCAGGGTGGTGCCCAACAGGGCCTGCAACGGTTGAATCTGATCCAGATCCAGCGCTGCCAGCTCGGCAACGGCGGAGTACATCGGGGAAGTCATGACGGGATTCCTTTTCTCTGGCGGGCTGCCGGCCGTGCCCTGGCTCGTGCTGGCGCAGCCATTGCCCGCCAGCAGACCGGCCAGCAGCACCGCACCGGCAACCCGGCCGGACGCACACAACTTCGACATGGCAGCACCCTTGGATGAAAACAGCAGCCACTGTAGGCAATGACAACGACGGGGTAAAACACCGGGTGTCCATTCTGTGCGCCGTCTGGCGGTTCGTGCCAGCCACCGGCACGCCTGCCCGCCGTGGTTGCTCGCCGATCACCCGCAGGTGCACTACGGGTCAACCCGCGGATGCTGCCCCCCCTGGCCGACGCAAGCAGAAAGTGATGCGGTTCCTGCTTCAGCGAAAGGAATACGAATACGCTCCGGGTGGGCTGCTTGCCACCAGAAAAACCCAGGGAAGATGACCATGAAAAAACCCGGCCTTTAGCCCTGCATCGCTGCCGCACTGTCGGTTTTGCCTGCCCAGGCTGCCGAACAACCAGGCCAGATGATCGTGCTGTCTGATTTTTCCCGTTGCATGGAAAGCCGGCTGGGGCCCGTCTCGGCCAGGCTGGGCGAGCGCGACCCGAACACCCATACCGGCATGGTGCCGGTGGGAGTGAGTTATCAACGGGTATTCAATCGGCTGCGTGAGGCAGCAGAACAGAAAGGTGGCAATGCGGTGGTGCTGCGCTCGCACCGAGCCGATTACTTCAGCAAGAGCGCGCGCAGGCCTACCCGTCCGACCTATATCGAACTGCTTGGCACGGCGGTGGTATTGAAGGAAGAACGCGACGATTGCCGCCTGGCCGTGATCGATACGGTGCAATTGAAGCAGGAGGCGCGTCGTCGCCAGCGTGAGCAACAAAACGACAGCAACGGTTCCACGCTCCAGCCGCAGGAGCCTGTTGCCTGTGCGCAAGGCCGGCAACCGCCGTAGCCCATTGGCGAAAAAGCAGACGCGCAAGGCTGCCGCTTCTTCGCAGCCTGCTGCCGGCCAGCGCGCAATACTCCTTGCCCGGCCGGGATCGACAACGCAGCAACAACAACGCCGCGGCCGTTGCCCTGAACGGGTTGAAGGGAACCGCCATGCGCAAACAACGCTTTGCCCTGTCCAGGGCCTACACCCTGCTCGAACCCGGGCCGGTGGTGTTGCTGACCACCGCCCACCGCGATGCCTGCAACGTGATGCCGATGAGCTGGTACAGCCTGCTGGATTTCGAGCCGCCACTGCTGGCCTGCGTGGTCAGTGCGGCCAACCACTCGCAGTCGCTGCTGCGTGCCTCGCGCCAGTGCGTGCTCAACATCCCCACGGCCGAGCTGGCGCGCCAGGTGGTGGGCTGCGGCAACTGCAGCGGTGCCGACACCGACAAGTTCAGCCGGTTCAAGCTGGCCCACAGCGCGGCCAGCCAGGTCGGCGCACCACTGCTGGATGCCTGCTATGCCAGCCTGGAATGCCGGGTGGTCGACACCCGGATGGTCCGCCGCTACGAGCAGTTCGTGCTGGAAGTGGTGGCCGCCTGGGTGGACATCAGCAACAAGGATCCGCCGACACTGCACCACCGTGGCTACGGCAGGTTCATGGTCGCCGGGCCGAGCATCCAGCTGCGCTCGAAGATGCGCTGAGCACGACACCGCTGCCCGCGTGACGGCAGGCCGGATCGATTGTGCCCGCCCTGCCCGGGCAAATCAGCGTCGCAATCAACGGGACCCGGTTGATCTGGCAACCCGGTGGAAGCGGGCTTGTTCGCGCGCAAGCGCGCTCTCACAACACCCGCGACCGAGGGTGTTGCAACCACCCCATGACCGCGATGCCGTTGCCTGTGTGGGAAGCAAGCTTGCTCGCGCTGGTGGGATGCCATGATGGCTCTGGTCGCGGCGGGCACCGCTACAAGGGCAAGTGGCGGCCCTTGTGGAAACGCACTTGTGCGCGAAGCAGGATGGCCGGCAAGGCGTAAAGCATCGCGACCAAGGTCGCTCCCACAAAAGCCACGTCCATGGCCGCCTGTTCAAGATCGTTGACTGCGATAGAAACAGACGCTGCTCGCTGTGGGATCCTGGTTGCGATGAGTGCGGGCAAGCCCGCCCCCTCATCAGCAGCCAAGGCTCATTCAAGACTCGAGTGACCTATTGATCGCGCACAGGCGCGCCCCTACAAGGGCAGGTGCGGCACCGCGCGGTGGCAGCGAGGCATGCTGCGGATATCGCGCGCGGGCGCTCCCACAGGCGCAGTAGCTGCTGGCTGTGGGAGCGACCTTGGTCGCGATGATTGCGGGAAAGCCCGCTGCTACCGTTGCACCACGCTGGGCGTGGGTCAGTCGGCGTCGGCAGGCGGGGAGGTTTCGACCAGGCCCCGGGCCAGCTGCATCAGCTGCACGGCCGCGGCGCGTTCGCCGTTGGCGTCGGTACCGCGGGCGCCCTGGGCGGTCTGGATCACCTTGTCCCAGTTCCAGGCCGGCATGCGCTGCCCGCCACGCAGCTGGTCGGCAAAGCCGGCAATGGCTGCGGCCCACTGCAGCGACTGGCTCGGCGTGCGCCGCGCAGCGGCGGCCAGCACCGGACGGGTGAGCAGCTTGCTTTCGTCCTGCCCCGGCAGCTTGTAGCGCAGGCGCAGTTCGGCCACCTCGCCGGCCACCGCTGCCGGTACCGCGGGCGTGTTGTCGGCATAGCGGCGCGTCGGCAGTTGTTCGGCACCGCTGCCCACCGGGGTCAGCTCATACAGTGCGGTCACTTCATGGCCGGGGCCGATATCACCGGCGTCGACCTTGTCGTTGGCAAAGTCGGCATTGGCCAGCACACGGTTCTCGTAGCCGATCAAGCGGTATTCGGCGATTTGCGCCGGGTTGAACTCGACCTGGATCTTGACGTCGTTGGCGATGGTGTACAGCGTGCCGCCCATCTGTTCGACCAGCACCTTGCGCGCCTGGCTGACCGAATCGACATAGGCATGGTTGCCGTTGCCGATGTTGGCCAGCTTCTCGGCCAGCGCATCGTTGTAGTTGCCGGTGCCAAAGCCCAGCGTGGTCAGCGCGATGCCGCTGGCGCGCTGGTCGGCCACCAGGGTTTCCAGTGCGCCCTGGTCGACGGTGCCGACATTGAAATCGCCATCGGTGGCCAGGATCACCCGGTTGGCACCGCCGCGCACGAACGACTGCCGGGCCAGGGTGTAGGCCAGCTGGATGCCGGCACCACCATTGGTGCTGCCACCGGCTTCGAGTTTTTCCAGCGCGGCCAGGATGCGTGCGTGCTGGTCGCCCGGTGTCGGCGGCAATACCTCACCGGCGCGGCCGGCGTAGCTGACGATGGCCACCTTGTCCTGGGCACGCAGCTGCGGCACCAGCTGGGCGAAGGCCTTCTTGAGCAGCGGCAGCTTGTCGGGCGAATACATCGAGCCGGAGGTGTCGATCAGGAACACCAGGTTCATCGGCGGCAGGGCATCGCGCGGCAGCTCGTAGCCCTTGATGCCGATCATCAGCAACTGGCGGCGCGTATCCCACGGTGCCGGGGCCAGCTCGGTATGGAAGGCGAACGGCACGCTCTTGTCCGTCGGTGCCGGGTGGCCGTAGCGGAAGCTGTTGATGAACTCCTCGCTGCGTACCGCGTCGGCCGGCGGGCGCTGGCCGGCCTCGAGCATCCGGCGCACATTGCTCCAGCTGCCGGTGTCCACATCCACCGAGAAGGTCGAGACCGGCTCATCGGCGGTGGCCTTGACCGGGTTGTCGTCCGGGCGCTGGTAGTTCTCGCGGTTGACTTCCGGCTGCACGCCAATGCCCGGCGCCATCGGCGGCGGCGGGATGGCTGAAGGCCTTGGTGCGGCCATGCGGCTGCCACTGACCTGGACACGGTGCAGGACAGCGGCGCTGCTGACCGGTGCCGGCGGACTGGGAGGGCTGGGCGGGGCGACGATATCGCTGGCGCGCGGCTGCGGTGGTGCCTGCTGCACCACCTGTTTGGCACAACCGGCCAGGGCCAGCAGAACAGCAGAAGCGAGTACGGCACGGGATACGGCGGTCATCGGCACAGCTCCTTGTGGAATGTGCCGACAGTAGCCCGGGCACGGGTGGCAGCGGAAGGCCACCACCCGGCGCGTTCACCGATCAGGCGGCAAGCGCATCCAGCGAGGCCTGCTCGATGCCGGCATACAGCGCGAAGGCATCGCCAACCGATGCGCCGAGGGCAGCCTCGAACGCGGCCTGGTTGGCCTGTTCGGCATAGGCACGCTGCTCGGTGCCGCCGAGGTTGGACTGGAAGATGCCCGCCGCGCTGACGGGCAGGAAATCCTCGTAGATGACCGGATCGGCACTGGCCAGGCCGCGTTCGATCAGCACCTCGGCCGGCAGCGCACGCTCGGCGGCCGGCAGCGCGCGGCCGGCGTCGGTGAGCTGGTAACGGAAGTAACCCAGGCCCTCGCGGCGCAGGGTGTCCCAGTCGTCCGGGAAGCCGGCAAAGGCCGCTTCCAGGCGGGCGTAATAATCGTTGCCGGTACTGCCTTCGGCAGCGCGTGCCTGCTCCAGCGCCTGGTCATACAGCGCACGCCCCTTCGGGGTCAGGGCCAGCCCACGCTGCTCGATTTCGCCAAAGCGCGCGGTATGCGAACCGACACCGCCATCGCCGGCAAAGCGCACCGGTTCGTTGAGCGCCTTGAAGCTGGTCTGGCGCAGCAGGATCGGACAGGCACGGCGCGGCGGGCCTTCGATCACCGCCTTGGCGTCGATGCCGGCGGCGATCATCCCGTCCTGGGCGGCGTCAATGTCCAGCGTGCGCGGGGTCAGGTGGTTGATGTGCGGGCCGCGGAAGCTGACCACGTCGGCAATCAGCCGGTGCGCATCATGCAGCTGCTGGTAGGTGGCCAGCGAGACGGTGGCATCGCTGTGCCAGCGGAAGGTTTCCAGTGCCTGGGCAACGAAGCGCTGCGCATCGGCCTCATCCAGGCCGCCTTGGGCTTCGGCCTTGGCCACCAGTTCAACCGCCGCGTCAGTGAAGATGTTGCGCCGGGCCAGGATGTCAGCGGCCTGCTCGCGCAGCGCCGCATCCTCGATCAGCTCCAGCCGCAGCAGCGAGCAGAACACCCGGAACGGGTTGCGCGACAGCGCGGCGGCATCGACCGGACGGAACGCGGTGGAATGCACCGGCACCCCGGCCACGGCCAGGTCGTAATAACCCACCGGGAACATGCCCATCACCGCAAACACCCGGCGCAGCATCGCCAGCTCGGCCGGGGTGCCGACGCGGATCGCGCCATGCCGTTCCAGGTCAATCCGCTCCAGGTCATCGGTGCGCGCCAGCGACTGCGCCAGCGCCGGGTCCTGTGCCAGCACGCGGGCATTGATCGCAGCGACCAGCTCCACCAGGTCACCGTACAGCGGCACCTCGGCGCGATACATCTGGGACATCGCCTGGGCAAACAGGCTGCGAATGTGATCGGGTGACACCAGGTTTTCAGCGGTCATCGGGCAGGCGCGCGGCGGTGGAAGTGGGGCGTCATTGTTACCGCAACCACCCGGTTTGGCGATCTGCACAGCAGCATCGGTTTGATCTGGATCAACCGCCGCGCAGGCGTTGCGGCAACGGCCGCGCCCAGACCTGGTAGCTGCGGACGATGGCCTGGCGCAGTGCGCGCCACTGGCGGCTGTCCAGGCGGATCTGCTGCGCCTGCAGCGCCGCCTGCCAGCCATCATCACCAGCGGCATCGCGTGCCTGCAGCAGCTGCTGGCACGGTTGCTCGACGATGACCGCCAGCTGGCAGGCAAGGTACAGGTCCGCCGCCTGTCGCCCCGGCTGCTGCAGCCATTGCTGCAGCTGTGGCCGGGCGACCCCGCTCTGGTGGTGCAGCGCATCGACAAACGCATCCGGGTGGCGTTCGACGTAGTAATTGATATCCACCAGGCCGGCATCGATATCCTTGCGCCCGGTGTCAGGCTGGTAGGCCGCACTCATCTGCGCGGTCTGCTCGGCCAGCAGCACCCCCGGCCAGAGCAGCATCAGCAGCACAAGCAGGCGACGGCCTGTCATCCGTGCGCCCCGGCGGCGATATCGGCGGCGATCGCGGCCACCACCTGCGGCCATTGCGCGGCTTGGCTGACATGGCGCAGACGCGGGTGGGCGGCATCCACGCCATGCTCCTGCTCGTGTGCCCAGGTCAGCGCATACGGCATATGCACCGCCCAGCCGCCCAGTTCCAGCACCGGCTCGGCATCGGAGCGCAACGAGTTGCCGATCATCACGAAGTTTTCCGCCGCCACACCGAACTCGGCCAGCACCCGCGCATAGGTGGCTGGGTCCTTCTCCGAGACCACTTCGATGCGCGGCAGCACATCGTGCAGGCCGGCGCGTTCGATCTTGGATTCCTGGTGGAACAGGTCGCCCTTGGTGATCAGCACCACCGGGTAGTCGGCGGCGATGGCAGCCACCGCCTCGCGCACCCCGTCCAGCAGCTGCACCGGGTGGCGCAGGGTGTCATGGCCCAGCTGCAGGATGCGGCGGATATCGGAGGTGCTGATCCGCCCGGCGGTCATCTCAATCGCCGCTTCGAGCATGGACAGGGTCATGCCCTTGGCGCCGTAACCAAAGATGCCCAGGTTGCGCCGTTCCACCGCCAGCAGGTGGCCGACCAGCTGCGGGTCGGTGATGTCTATGTACTCGCCGACGATGGCCTGGAACTGCTTCTCGGCGGCACGGTAATAGTCTTCGCTCTTCCACAGCGTGTCGTCGGCATCGAAGCCGACCAGGGAAAGCGAGCGGGAGGGGGTAGTGATGCGGCTCATTGGCCAAGGATAGCAGCGCCGGTGCGCGCTTCCGCGCACAAAAAAGGCAGCCCGTATCCGGGCTGCCCTTGCGACGATTGCCGCGTTGTGGGGGTCAGCGGCCTCAGTTGGCCGGGTCTTCTTCCGGCTCGCTCAGCGGCTCGGCCGCATCGGCGCTGGTTGCGGTTTCCGGGGTGGCAGTGGCAGCCAGGTAGGCACTGTATTCCTGGCCGGAAAGCTCGCCGTCGGCATTGCTGTCGGCCTGATCGAACACCCCGGCCAGGGTGCTGTGGGCGGCCGCTTCCTGCTTGCTCAGGTTGCCATCGCCATTGGTATCCAGGCTGGCCCAGCTGTGGCCGGAACCGGCAGCGGTGGTGCTGTCCTGGGCCATGGCCGGAGCGGCGGCAGCGGCAACCAGCAGGGCGCACAGCGGAAGGGCATTGAATCGGGACATGGTTTCAGCTCCTGGTTCTTGGGGGTTGTCTGCGCCGGGACAACGCTTGTCCTGGCGGCGGAAACCACCCTGCCAGCGCCGTAATGAACCGATTCCCCCTTGGATTTTTGCCGCAAACGGGCATTTAACCCCTTGCTGCCGGGCCTGGGCTAGCCCGGCGTTAGCCGCAGATGAAGGCCGGGTTAGACAACGATTCAATCCTCAGCAATCCGTGGCCGGGTGCACGTTTTGCGCCGCTTGCGGCCATGCCTGCCTGCCCTGCTGGGAAATGAACAGGCCACTGACCGCAGCGGTTTTTCCATGCCGCTACCGCTCAGCGCACCGGCACATCCAGCCGGGTGGCCTCCGAACGCTGCTCGGGGTGGCTGAAATGCCACCACTCCATCGCATACGGCTCAAACCCCTGCGCCTGCATCGCCTGCTGCAACAGGTTCCGGTTGGCGACCTGCGCCGGGGTGACCGCCGGGTGGCCGAGGTTGGCGCGCGGGTCGAAGAAATCAAACGGGGTGCCCATGTCCAGTGGCTGGCAGGCACCGCTGCGGCAATCGAGCAGGGTCAGGTCCACGGTATGCCCCAGGCTGTGCCCGGAGGTGGCCGAGATGTAGCCGTTGAGCAGGTCCGGCTTGTCGATCTGCGGAAAGTAGGCGGCCTTGGCAGCCGGATCGGCCGGGGCATGGGCCCAGCGCACAAAGGCCTGCACCGCGCGCACCGGGCGGTAGCAGTCAAATACCTGCAGGCGGTAGCCCTGCTGCGCCACGGCCTGCTGCACCCGGGCCAGTGCCTGCGCCGCCGGGGCACGCAGGTAACAGCGGTTGGCCTGGTAACCGGGCACCGGCGCGCCGGTGAAGTTGTTGCTGCCCAGGTAACGCATGTCGACCGTGATATCCGGCGCCAGCCCGGCCACATCGACCAGCCCGGCCTCGGCCGCGGTGGTCGGCACGGATCCCGGCCCGGCCAGGACGGACACCGGCAACAGGCTGACGGCCAGCAGCAACGCACAGCGGATTTCCAGACGCATATCCCCTCCCTCGGCACAATAAAAAACGCCCCCGCAATCACGGGGGCGGCGGCGCAATGGTGGCCACAAGCAAAACCTACTCAGAAATCATACTGCAATGCCAGCAGCCACGAGCGACCGCGCGGGTCGGCGATGCGGGTTTCCCAGGCCGCACCGGCGGCGTAGTCGTTCTGGTGGGCGGTGAACGGCGGATCGGTATCGAGCAGGTTGCGCACACCGGCGGTGACCTTGAACTGGTCGATGCCGGTCCAGCTGACCGAGTAGTTGTAGACGGTGTAGCTATCCACTTCCGGGTTCCAGCCGCTGGGGATGTAGGTGCCGTTGCGCACGCTGATCGGCTGCTCGTCCTTGTAGCTGTGGCGGTAGACCTGGGTCAGGGTGTGCGACCAGTCGCCACGGCTCCAGCTCAGGCCCAGGGTGTGCTTCCACTTGATCGGCAGGTTGTAGTAGCGCACATAGTCGCCGACCAGGTTGTCGCTCCACGGCAGGGTCGACAGCCCACGGGTCTTGAAGGTGTCGATGTAGCTGCCGTTGAAGGCCAGCTGCCACTGGCCACCGGCCAGCTCGCCGCGCAGGCTGCTGTCCAGCTCGATGCCGCTGGTCAGGGTGCCGCCGGAGTTGATGTAGCGGCGGTCGATGGCGACCACCTGGCCGGACGCATCCCGGATCCAGTTGGCGGTGAACTGGTCGTAGTTGTCGATCAGCACATCACGCGCGGCGGCGCGGATGGTTTCCAGCCGCTCGATCTCCCACCAGTCCAGCGACAGGTGGAAGCGGTCATTCGGCGCCCACACCGCACCGAAGCTGCGCTGCTTGGACTCTTCCGGCTTCAGGTCGGCCTTGCCGCCGAAGATTTCCACCGGACGGATCACCTCGCAGCCGGCCACGGTCTCGTTGGCACGGCCGCCCGGACAGGAAGCCGGGTCGGCCAGGTCCAGGCCGGCATACTGGCTTTCGGTGACACCGTTGAACAGCTGGTTGAAGCTGGGCACCTTGAAGCCGGTGCTGTAGGCACCGCGGAAGGCCAGCGAATCGATCGGCTGCCACTTGAAGGAGACCTTCGGGTTGGTGGTGCTGCCAAAGCCGTCGTATTCGTCATAGCGGCCGGCCAGGGTCACGTCCAGGCGCTCGTGCAGCGGCAGGTAGAACTCGGCGAATATCGCCTTGACGTCGCGCTTGACCTTGTCCAGCGCGTTGGCATCGTCAAACGGTGCGTTGAAGATCAGCCGCGCGGTTTCACGCGAATCGCCATTGAAGCGGTATTCCTCGCGGCGCAGGTCGATGCCGGTGGCCATCATCACCGCACCACCGGGCAGGTTCAGGCCCAGTTCGCCGGAGAAGGTGGCATCGATCTGGGTCAGGATCGACTCACCGCCGTACAGCGTCACCCCGGCGGCCGAGGCCGCCTCCAGTGCCGCCAGGCCGGCCGGGTCCTGGGCCTCGCCCGGCAGCAGGAACGGGTTGATCAGGCCACTGCCGAGCACGGCACGCAGCTGGTCCATGTAGTGGTAGCCACTGACCAGGGTCGAGGAGGACTCGCTGGAGGCGCGCGAGACGCCGGCGGTGTAGTCCCAACGGCCGATCTGGCCTTCCAGCCCGGCCAGCACGCGGTAGGCGTCGGTCTCGGTCTGGATGCTGCGCGGGCCGCATTCCATACAGCGCCAGCGGTAGGCAATCGGCGCACCGTAGCTCAGCCCGCTGGTGCCGAAGTAACCGGCCAGCGCGTTGTAGACCGCGTCATAGCTGGCGCCGGTAGCCGGGTACCAGCTGTCGCGGCCGAACGCGGTGGCCGCGGTCGAGGTGGACGAGGAGATCTGGTTGGGCTCGAAGGACTTGCGCACCTCCACCTTGGAACCGGTGAACTCGACAAAGGCGGTGTGGTTGTCGGCAAAGGCAAAACTGGCGCGGCCGATGAAGTCCAGGTTCTTCTGCGGCTGCTGGATGATCGCCGCGGCCGGGTAATCCCAGGCACAGGCGTAGCGCGAGGCGGCCGAACCCCAGAGCTGGTGGTCATACGGGCCCATCAGCTCGCCGCCGCTTTCGCAGCCGGCCGCGCCGGGCAGGTCCAGCGGGTTGATCGCGGTCTGCCGCGAGCCGTCCAGCGGATCGATCAGGCCGGCACCGATCAGGCCACCGGCCTGGTTGAACACGGTGGCAAACGGGGTGCCGCGGGTATCGGGCGAGAGGCCGCGCGCGGGCTGGAAGGTGTTGGAGAAATCGCGGTCGGTGCCGCGCAGGATCTCGTTGGACTTCCAGGTCAGCGAGCCGAACACGTTCCAGCCATCGCTGGCCAGGTCGCCGGTACCGGCCAGCAGGTTGGTGGAGTAGATGTTGCCGCCACCGGCCTCGGTGGTGTCGGTGTGCAGGCTGAGCTGGGCACCGCGGTAGTCACTGCGGGTGATGAAGTTGATCACGCCGCCGATGGCATCGGTGCCGTACATCGCCGAGGCGCCGTCACGCAGCACTTCGACCCGCTCGATCGCGGCAAACGGAATGGAATTGAGGTCCACCGCGCGGCCCTTCAGGCCATGGGTGGCCACGCGCCGGCCATTGAGCAGCACCAGGGTGGCGTCGGCGCCCTGGCCACGCAGGTTGGCACCGGAGACACCGTTGTTGCCGCGCTGCTCTTCGGAGACGATGCCGCCGTTGGAAGCCAGGTTGTCCGAGCCGTTGCCGGCGATGTTCAGGTACATCATCAGCTGCTCGGCCGAGTTGATGCCCTGGGCCTCGATCTGGGCTTTCTGGATCACCGTGATCGGCAAGGCGGCCTCGACATCGGTCCGCTTGATCGCGCTGCCGGTCACCCGCACCTTGTCCAGCGTCTGCGGCTCGCCCCCCGCCTGGGCCAAGGCGAGCGTCGGGGTCATCATGCAGGCCACCGCGATGGCCATGCCCAGCTTGTTCAACGTCATCGTTCTCTCCTGATCGGCACCAGGGCCACCGGCACAGCGGCAGTCACGATGACCGGCCCGGCTATGCAGCGCCCCCCATTGTCTGGACTTGCAAACTACCTACCCCCTGGCACTGCACTCCTGCCCCACCACGGCCGGCGAGCCTTTGCGTCGGCCCGCTGGCGCCTGCAGCCACAGAAGATGAACCAATGTTTAACACGCAGTTCACAAAATCGTCAACGCAGTGACTTTGGCTTGACACCTGACAGCCAACGCCGTGGCAGTGATCCGCGGCGTCGGCACGGGCGGCTCAGCGCACGGACGGGCAGTCGGCCACCCGTTCAAAGCGCAGGTCCGGATAGTCGTAACTGAAGTCGATGTCCGGATCGATCGCCGACAGCTGCATCGTCGCGGCCCCGCCCTGCCCGTCCAGCTGCAGCCAGGCATCGGCATCCTCTCCGAGGTGGTGCCAGTCCAGCAGCAGGCGCCCACCCAGCTGCTTGACCGTGGCCAGCATCCGCGGCGACCTGGCCGCGGCCCACTGCAGGGTGTCGCCGGCCGGGCACAGGCTCACCTGGCCGAACCACGGGTCGCGGTACAGGCCCTGCGCGGCGACCTGCGCCGGCGGGACCGGGCGTGCGGCCGAGGTATCCGGGCGCACCCGCCCGGCCGCAACCTGCGCCCCGCGCTCGGCATCGAGGCGGTCGGCGTAATGGTTCACGTCCAGCCCGGCGGCCGGTGCGGTCCAGCGCTTGAGCAGGGCCTGCATCAGGGTGGTGCGCGCGGCCTCGCCCTCGCCATTGATCAGGATCACCGCGCCGTTGCGGCGGTCCGGCAGCAGCGCCAGCGACGAATACATGCCCGACAGCGTGCCGGTGTGGGCCACCTTCCACTGCCCGTCCATGTCCGACAGCCGCCAGCCATAGCCATAGGCCAGGAAATGGGTGTTGTCCCAGTCACGCAGACGCTGACTGATCGGCATCGGCATGTGCGCGGTCCACAGCGCACGGCGCTGGCGGGCGTCCAGCCAGCCCGGCGCGTTGCCGGCATCCAGCAAAGCCTGGCTCCAGCGCAGCATGTCATTGACGCTGCAACGCACGCCGCCGGCGGCCATGGAGGGAAAATCGGCCTCCCACTCGCCATCCACGCGCCCCAGCACATTGCCACGCGCCGTGCGGTAATGCGGCTGGGCCACATTGCCCACCTGCGTCGGCGACCAGTCACCGGCCTGGCAGCCGTCCATGCCCAGCGGGGCGAAGACCTCCTGCCGCAGCAGCTGGTTGAAGGGCTTGCCAGCCGCCGCGGCGGCCACTTCACCGGCCACCACATAGAGCAGGTTGTCGTAGGCATAACCGGCGCGGAAGCTGGTCACCGGCTTCAGATGCGCCAGGCCGGCAATGATGTCGGCGCGGTCAAACTGATTGGGCTCGGGCCACAGCATCAGGTCGCCGGCGCCCAGGCCCAGACCGGAGTTGTGGATCAGCAGGTCACGCACCTGCATGTTCTGCGTGACCCAGGGATCGTGCATGGCAAATTGCGGCAGGTGCTTGATCACCGGGTCATCCCAGCGCAGCTTGCCGGCCTGCACCAGCCGCGCCAGCACCGCGGCGGTCATTGCCTTGGTGTTGGAGGCGATCTTGAACAGCGTGTCGGCATCGACCGTGTCCGGCGCATCCACCGCCAGCTGACCGCGGGTGGCGATGTGCACCACCCGGCCATCCTGGATCACGCCGACAGCCATGCCCGGCAGGTCATAGCGGGCCATGGCCTGGTCGACCAGACGGTCGATGTCATCGCCCGGCGCGGGAGTGGCAAAGGCCGCCGGGATACAGGCCAGCAAGGCCAGGCCAAGGAGCGTGCGCTGCATGTGCTTTTTCATCCTTTCACGATTCCACAAAAGACAACGGCCCGCAGGTGCGGGCCGTTGAGGTCACAGCGGGGTGATCAGAAGTTCCAGGTCACCACCAGCTGGGTGTAGCGCGGGGCCTGCCAGTTGGTGGCGGTGCCGAAGGTGTCACGCATGACGCCCGGCTGGCCTTCATAACGCGCCGCGATGTTGGTCACTTCCTGGTCGTTGAGCAGGTTGTAGACCGACAGGCGGGCCTTCAGGTCGATGTGCTCCACCGGCAGGGTCCAGGTGATGGTGGCACCCAGGTTGTAGGTCCACGGCAGGTTGCCGAAGGCACCACGTGCGGAGTACTCGTACTCACGGTTCTGCCACGGGCCGGCGCAGTTGGCCACGCACAGCCAGCCGGTACCACCGCCGCTGCCGGTGCTGGTGTAGCTGGCCACAGCCAGGTTCTCGTCCGGCCAGGTCACACCGAAGGCGGTGATCGGGCCACCGGACATGGCGGTCAGGGTGCCGCCAACGCTCCACATCTCGTTGAACTTGTAGCTGGCGCGCAGCTTGATCTGGTGCTCGCGATCGTTGAACAGCGAACCGTAACGCTGGTTGTTGGCCGGGTGATCCCAGTGCTGGACCATGCCGGTGTCAGCGTAGTTGGTGTCGGAGTTGACCGGGCCTTCGTGGTTGCCTTCGTTCTTGGACCAGATGTAGGAGGCGTTGAAGGCCCACTTGTCATCCCATGCGCGGTCGATCTGGAACTCCAGCGCCTTGTAGGTGCGCTTGGGCTTGAAGTAGCCGATGTTGCGCTCGCTGCCGGTGGTGATGTAACCCTCCTTGGAGGTATCAATCGTCACCCAGCCATCCTGGGCGCAGCCCATGGCCTGGGTGCCCCACAGGGTCAGCTTGTCACCCGGGTTGGCGATCGGCCAAAGGTTGCCATGGCGCACACCACACAGGGCGTTGATGCGCATGTCATCCAGGGCGTTTTCCATCTCGCGGTAGGTCGCCGTGACACCCCACGACCAGGCCTCGTTGATCATCGCCTGGAAGCCCAGGATCGCTTCATCCTGGTACACCGCATCCAGGTCGCGGTCGATGCTCTGGCGCAGGTCGGCCACGGAGATGTTGTAGGAGGTGTCCACCGGGCCGAGCTGGTCGCCCAGCACCGGCGCCAGGTAGGCCGCACCGGTCACCGGGTTGGTCTGCGGGGTCCAGCCATTGAGGGCGTAGTAGCTGCGCTCGTCCTTCAGGCCGCCGGCAAAGTTGTAGCTCAGGATGCTCGGGATCGGCATGTAGTAACGACCGAGGTTGCCGAACAGCTTGGTGGTGCCGTCGCCCTTCATGTCCCAGGAGAAGCCCAGACGCGGCGAGAACAGGTTGTCCTGCTTGGTGAAGGTGGTGCCCACGGTGGTCATGTTCTCGAAGGTGTCCATGCGGACGCCCAGGTTGAGCATGAGGTTCGGGGTGACGCTCCAGTTGTCTTCCAGGTACCAGGCGCTGGCCTTGATGTCGAACTTGCCGCCGTCGGCACGCTCGCGCAGGTAGACCATTTCGGTCACACCGGCCGGCACCACGCTGCCGTTGTCCAGCAGGTCGCCCGGGGTCACACCGTAGATGGTGTGGTACTTGCGGCTGGCACCCGGATAGAAGGTGGTGCGGTCGGTGGTCATCAGCTCGTGGTCCCAGCCGAAACGCAGCTGGTGGTCACCCAGCACCCACTCGAAGTCCAGGCGCTTGGCAACGCGCTCGTCCTCGTGGGCGACCACGGTGCCGCCCGGGTGGCAACCCAGGGTCGGGCTGCCCATGGCGCGGTAGGTGTTGCCCCAGCTGGCGTTGTTGTAGGTGACATAGTCACACAGCGCGTCCTGCGGCGAGCTGTTGTAGCTGCTGGAACGGTTGATGCCGTACATCGCCTTGGCCGAGAAGGTGTCGGTCAGGTGGGCGGTGTAGGTCAGCGAGCCGCTGGTGCCGCCGCTGGAGGCGGTGGAGGTGCTCAGCAGGTCCTTGCCACGCTTGCGCTCGGCAAAGTCGTAGGTGTAGGTCTCGTAATCGGTCTCACCTTCGTCAGAGAAGGCCATCAACTCCAGCATGTGGTTGTTGTTGATGTTCCAGTCCAGCTTGGCGCCCCAGAAGCCGTTGTCCGAACCACTGCCGGTCCAGCGGTCACCGGCATTGTTGGTGGAGCCGCCGTTGTTGTCACGCTGCTCGTACATGGCGAACAGGAACAGCTTGTCCTTGACCAGCGGGCCGGCTGCCCAGACGTTGGTCTTCAGTGCCGAGCTGCGGTTCTGGCTGCTGCGCACGTTGACGCGGCCATCAGCGTAGTAATGATCCTCGGCGCTGGCGCGGCCGGCCTCCGGGGTGAAGGTGACTTCAACGCCGCCTTCCAGTTCGTTGGTGCCCGAACGGCTGACCGCGTTGATCACACCGCCGGTGGAACGGCCGAACTCGGAGGAGTAACCACCGGTCTTGACCTGGAATTCCTTGAAGAAGGCAAACGGCGCAGCCGAGAAGCTCTGGCGCTTGTAGAAGTCGGTGACGTTCAGGCCGTTGATGAAGACCGAGTTCTCGGCCACCGACGAACCGCCGAAGGAAATGCCACCGAAGGAGGCATTGCCCGACACCACGCCCGGCGCCAGCAGGGCCACCGAAGACATGTCCTGGGCCACCGGCATGCGGGCCAGTTCTTCACGGTTGACGTTGAAGGAGGACTCGGTGGAGTAGACGTCGACGCGGTTGATCACGCGGGCGCCGGTGACCTGCACCGCATCCAGGGTCTGCGCGCTGCTGTCGGCGCTGTTGACCAGGTTGACGGTGGTGGTACCACCGAGCGGCACCGAGACACGGGCCATTTCCTCGTTGGCCAGCTTGACGCTGTACTCACCGACCGGCAGCTGGGCCAGGCGGTAGCTGCCATCGGCACCCGCGGTAACGGTACGAGTCAGGCCAGTGGCGGTGTTGATGATGGTGATCTGGTCACCGGCATTGGCACGGCCTGCCACCGCGCCGGTGGCGCTCTGGGCAAAGGCGGTCGGTGCCATCGAGCCCAGACAGGCGCCCAGTGCCACGCACAACGCGGCGCGCTTGAAAATCTTGCGGTTCATTCCCTGCTCTCTCCTGCAGTGATTTGTCACGATTGGTGATCTGCCCAGTAGGCGATGTCCACGCATCGCCACCGATCAGCTGGAATGAGCGAGCATGCCGCGCCGCGCCCCTTGCCGGTGGTGGGTGTTGCTGTCATTGCCCAACCCGTCCCTGGGCCAATGCAGGACACCGTTGGCCTCGGCAGCGCGCGGTTGTCGCACTGGCTGCCGGTGGCATGACCATGGTGTTCCGCCGCTGGCCCGTCATGAAACATTCATAATGACCAGCAGTCGCTATGTACCACGCGCCCCGGACCAGGTCAATAATTTATTCTTGCACTTCTGGGCCAAAGGAATAACTATTCCAAGCCAGCCCGTCGTATTGCCGAGGATTCCTGATGTCCGTCCGCCTCCCCGTTTTGCCTGCCGCCGCCCTGCGCCGGCTGCCGCTGCTGCTGGCAACCGCGCTGCTGCTGGGCAGCAGCCTGCCCGCCGTCAGCGCCCCGCGCGCGCTGGCCGCGCAGGACCATGCCGCCGTGGTCGGGCTGCGCGAGGACTACCTGGCGGCCAGCTACTGGATCGATCGCCTGGCGCAGCCGGATGCGCTGATCCTGGACCGCGCCGAGATCGCCGCGCAGAACGCGAAGATGCGTGCGCTGGACCCGTCCATCCATGACCTGCGCGCGATCCCGGCCACCCTCAAGCGCGACTGGGTGCGCCAGCAGATCGAGGGCCTGGCCGGCGCGCCGACCCGCACCCTGTACGGGCAGGACGGCCAGCCGGTCAGCGCCGGGGTGATCGCCTCCACCCTGGCCAGCCGTAACCTGGACGGCATTGCCGCCAGCGCCCCGGCCCGTCATGGCCTGGTCGTGCACCGCGCCGACCTGCGCACCTTCCCGACCACCCTGCGGGTGTTCAACAGCGCCGGCGATACCGATATTGACCGCTGGCAGGAATCGGCACTGTTCCCCGGCGATGCGGTGGTGGTGCTGCATGAGAGCGCCGATGGCCAGTGGTATTTCGTGGCCAGCGAGCGCTACCAGGCCTGGGTGGAGAAAAAGCACATCGGCATCGGCGATGCGGCTACCGTGTTCGGCTACGGCCAGGGCGATGATTACCGTGTTGTCACCGGCGCCACCGCCCGCACCGTGCACACCCCCGAAGAACCGCGCGTGTCCAACCTGCAACTGGACATGGGGGTGAAGGTGCCGGTGCTGGCCAACTGGCCGGCCGCGCAGAACATCAACGGCCAGCAGTCCCATGCCCACTGGGTGATCCAGCTGCCGGTACGCAATGACGATGGCTCGCTGGCGCTGGTGCCGGCACTGCTGCCGCGTTCGGCCGATACATCCGCCGACTACCTGCCACTGACCGGACGCAACCTGCTCACCCAGGCCTTCAAGTTCCTCGGCGAGCGCTACGGCTGGGGCCACAGCTACGACACCCGTGACTGCTCGGGCTTTGTCTCGGAGATCTACCGCAGCTTCGGCATCGTGCTGCCGCGCAACACCTCCAGCCAGGGCATCAGCCCGGCGCTGGACCGGATTGCCTTTGACGCCGGCAGCACCACCGCCCAGCGCCAGGCGGCCGTCGCCGGCCTGCAGCCGGGCGACCTGGTCTACATCCCGGGCCACGTGATGATGACCATCGGCACCGCCGACGGCCTGACCTGGATGATCCACGACACCAACGGCGGCAGTTTCCTGGGCCTGGACGGCAAGCGCGTGTCGGCCCAGCTCAATGGCGTTTCGGTGACCCCGCTGGAGCCGATGCTGGCCAGCGACACCGCCACCTACGTCGACCGCATGACCAACATCCAACGCATCCGCAACACCGGCAAACAATGAAAATCACCGAGATCCGCCTGGGCATGCTGCGCGTGCCGCTGAAGACCCCGTTCAAGACCGCCCTGCGCACGGTGGACACCGTGCACGACGTGGTCGTGCAGATCCACACCGACAGCGGCCACATCGGCTGGGGCGAGGCCCCGGCCACCGCGGTGATCACCGGTGACACCCATGGCTCGATCATCGAGGCCATCGCCACCTGCATCGGCCCGCGCCTGATCGGTCGCGAGGTCGCCGACCTCAACCGCAACTGCACCCTGGTGCAGGGCGCGATGATCCACAACACCAGTGCCAAGGCCGCGGTGGAGATCGCTCTGTATGACCTGTGGGCACAGCTGCACAACGCCCCGCTCTACCAGATGCTGGGCGGCGGCGAACCGGTGATCACCTCCGACATCACCATCAGCGTGGACCACATCGACAAGATGGTGGCCGATTCGCTCTCGGCGCTGGAGCGCGGCTTTGAATCGCTGAAGATCAAGGTCGGCAAGGACATCGGCCTGGACATCGAGCGGGTCAAGGCGATCCATGCTGCGGTCGATGGCCGCGCCCTGCTGCGCCTGGACGCCAACCAGGGCTGGACCGCCAAGCAGGCGGTATTTGCGATGACCGCGCTGGAAAATGCCGGGGTCGAGCTGGAGCTGCTCGAACAGCCGGTCAAGGCCGATGACATCGCCGGGCTGAAGTACGTCACCGACCGCGTCAACACCCCGGTGATGGCCGATGAAAGCGCCTTCAGCCCGCTGCAGGCGATCGACCTGATCCAGCAGCGCGCCGCCGACATCATCAACATCAAGCTGATGAAGACCGGCGGCCTGTCCAACGCGATCAAGGTGGCCGACATCGCCGCGCTGCACGGGGTACCGTGCATGATCGGCTGCATGCTCGAGTCCTCGATCTCGGTGGCTGCCGCGGTGCACCTGGCGGTGGCCAAGAGCGATGTGATCAGCAAGGTTGACCTCGACGGCCCCTCGCTGTGCGCCTTCAACCCGGTCACCGGCGGGGTCAACTTCAACGAGTCGGAAATCACCATTTCCGATGCGCCGGGCCTGGGCATCGTGCAGGTGGATGCGCTGGAGATGCTGTCTGCGTAAACCCCCTCCCAACGGCGGCCTGAAGGTCGCCGTTTCTGGTTCTGCGAAAGGAGTTGCAGCATGGCCCCACTGACCCGCATTGCCGCCGAACGCGAACGCATGTCCGCCATCGAACGGCGGATCGCGGACTTCATCTGCGACAACGCCCACCTGCTGCGCGACTACTCCTCCCAGCAGCTGGCCAATGCACTGGGCATCAGCCAGTCCTCGGTGGTCAAGTTCAGCCAGAAATTCGGCTATCGCGGCTATCCGGACCTGAAGTTTTCCATCGGCATGGCGGTAGCCCGCCACAGTGGCGACAGCCCGCCACTGGATGAGGACGCATCCATGGCCGCGCCCACAGATGCCGCGCAGGCAGCACTGCTGGAGCTGGTCCAGCTGCGCCAGGCCGCACAGCAGCAGACCCAGCTGACCAACCCGTTGTCGACCCTGCAGCAGGTGGTGCGCCTGCTCGACCAGGCGCCGCGGGTCTATGTGCACGGGCTGGGCGATGACGGCATCTATGCCCGCGACCTGGCCATGCGGCTGTCGCTGCAGGGGATCCTGGCCATCCACCATGCCGATGCAATCCTGATGCTGGCCGACCTGTCCACCGTGCGCAGCGGGGATGTGCTGATCGTGCTCAGTGAATTCGGCAAGATGCAGCCGCTGGTGCATATCAGCCGGCAATTCCAGGCCTTGGGCGGCCAGGTCATTTCCATCACCCGGCATACCGCCAACCCGCTGCGCGCCAGCACCGCCACCGCGCTGGCCGTGTGTGCCAATGCCGACGCCCCGCACATGGCACAACTGTTGTACCGTTCATCGCTGCAGTTCCTGCTGGACAGCCTGTTCGTGCTGCTGTGTCACACCAACCCCGAACGCCAGCGTCAGTTGGCAGTGAACCTGGAGCGCGTGGCGCAGCTGATCGATGCCTGAGCAGGACCGCCGGCAACCGCCCTTTTCCTCCCTGTAGCCCAGCCCGACCGCCCACCATGCCCGCAGCCCGCACCGCCCGCCGCTTCCGCCTTTCCGCCCCGGTAAAGGTCCTGCTTGGCTTGATCTTCGGTGCGCTGGTCGGCTTGAGTCTGTCCTCCTGGGACCAGCCGCTGGCCCTGCAGGTGGCCGAATGGGCCCGCCCGGTCGGCCGGCTGTGGCTCAATGCCCTGCAGATGACCGTGGTGCCGCTGGTCACCGCACTGGTGATCATGGGCGTGAACAACGCCAGCAATGCGGCCTCCTCCGGCCGTGCGGCGCGCAATGCGATCATCGTGTTCGGCGTGCTGCTGGTGGCGGCGGCCAGTTTTGCCGCCGTGGCCACTCCGGCGCTGCTGTCACTGATCCCCAACGACCAGCAGACCCTGGAAACCTTCCGCAGCGCGCTGGGCGGGCATGCCAGCAACGCGGTGGCCGCCACCCCGACCCAGTGGATCGCCACGGTGATCCCGAGCAATGCGCTGGCCGCGGCCGCCTCCAGCGCGATGCTGCCGCTGGTGGTGTTTGCGCTGTTCTTCGGCTTTGCCCTGAGCCGCCAGGAGGCCGAGCGCCGTGAGCGCCTGCTCGGCCTGATCAGCATCATCGCCGACACCATGATCACCATCATCCGCTGGGTGTTGTGGGCCGCCCCGCTGGGCGTGTTCGCGCTGGTGCTGGTGGTCTGCGCCGAAGTCGGCATCAGCGTGCTGGGGGTGTTTGGCTGGTACATCCTGGTGATGTGCACGGTGTACATCCTGGTGACCCTGCTGCTGTACCTGGTCGCCAGCCTGGTGGCGCGCGAGAACCTGCGCCGTTTTGCCAGTGCGCTGTTGCCGGTACAGCTGATTGCCGGCAGCACCCAGTCCTCGCTGGCCTCGCTGCCGTCGATGATCGACAGCGCGCGCAACCGCCTGGGTTACCCGGCAGCACTGACCTCGCTGATGCTGCCGATGGCGGTATCGCTGTTCCGGGTCACCAGCCCGGCGCAGTACATCGCCGTGGCCAGCTTCATCGCCTGGCTGTACGGCATCGACCTGGGCTTTTCGCAATACGCGGTGGCCGTGCTGCTGGCCGCGGCGATCAGCATGGGTTCCACCGGCCTGCCCGGCCAGGCCAACTTCCTGACCAACAACCTGCCGGTGACCCAGAGCCTGGGCCTGCCGGTGGAGCCGCTGGGCGTACTGCTGGCCATGGACACCATCCCGGATGTGTTCTGCACCGTGGGCAATGTCACCGGGCACATGACCGCCACCGCCGTCATCGCCCGCCACGAAGGCGGCAACGGGCAGAGCGACAACCCGGCCTGAGACCCGCCCCACCCAGCGCTGCCGTGCTGGCCGCAGCGGCGCCAGGCGTGGGTGCGCCACAGCGGCGCAGGCAACCGCCTGCGCGCCCGAGTGCCGCCCAAGCCTGCACGGCTTGGGAAACCGCCTGCTTATGCTGTAAAAAAACCCCACTACGATTGCCTGAAGGGAAACGTCATGACCCGCACCCTCGCCCTTTCCATCGCCCTGGCACTGCTGCCGCTGGGCGCCTGCGCGCAAACCCCGGATCCGGCCGCCGACGCGGCGGTGCAGGCCGACAACTGGCCGTTCACGGCCACCGAGGTGGCGCGTTTTGCCGCCCCCTGGGCGATGACCTTCCTGCCCGATGGCCGTGCCCTGGTCACCGAAAAGGCCGGCGTGCTCAAGCTCACCGATGTGGCCAGCGGGCAGTCCCTTGATGTGGCCGGCGTGCCGGCGGTGGCCTTTGGCGGCCAGGGCGGCCTGGGCGATGTGATCACCCACCCGGACTTTGCCGGCAACCGGCTGGTCTACCTGAGCTATGCCGAGGAAGGGGCCGATGACACCCGCGGCGCGGCGGTGGCCCGCGCACGCCTGGTCGAGGGTGGCAACGGCCCGGCACTGGAAGGGCTGGAGGTGATCTGGCGTCAGGTGCCCTACACCACCGGCCGCGGCCACTACGGCCACCGCCTGGCCTTCGGTCCGGACGGCAAACTGTGGATCAGCTCCTCCGAGCGTCAGAAGTTCGACCCGGCCCAGGACATGGCCTCCAACCTGGGCAAGATCATCCGCCTCAATGACGACGGCTCGGTGCCGGCCGACAACCCGTTCGCCGACCAGCCCAGCCCCACCAACCAGATCTGGTCGCTGGGCCACCGTTCGGTACTGGGCATCGCCTTTGATGGCAACGGCCAGCTGTGGGAACACGAGATGGGCCCGAAGGGCGGCGACGAGCTCAATCGCATCGTCAAGGGCGGCAACTACGGCTATCCGCTGGTCTCCAACGGCGACCACTACGACGGCCGGGTGATCCCCGACCACGACACCCGCCCGGAATTCATCGCCCCCACCGTGACCTGGCGTTCGGTGATCAGTCCGGCCGGCTTCATCATCTACAACGGCAGCGCCTTCCCGCAGTGGCAGGGCTCGGGCTTCATCGGCGGGCTGTCGTCCAAGTCACTGGTACGGGTGGCCTTTGACGGCCAAACCGCGCGCGAGGCCGAGCGCTTTGCGATGGGCGAGCGCATCCGCGAGGTCGAACAGGGCCCGGACGGCGCGATCTGGCTGCTGCAGGACGGCGACGCCGGCCGCCTGCTCAAGCTCAGCCCCAAGTGAGAAACGAGAAACGAGGGAAGAGGAGTGAGGAACGAGAGGGCAAGCGGTTAGCCGTGACCGTCTTGCCTTAAGCGGATTTCCACAACACAACAGGCCGGGCATTGCCCGGCCTGTTGTTTATCCAGAAGTGAAAAGCCTCAGCCGACAGGACGCCGCCTTTGCCATCTCTCTCTGCTCACTCCTCTCCCCTCTTTTCTCGCTCGTGCATGAACATCGCATCGGAGGATTGCTGGAACACGCGCAGGCCGAACTCGGGCAGGATCGCCAGCAGGTGGTCGAAGATGTCCGACTGGGTGGCCTCGTACTCGCCCCAGGCGGTGGAGGCGGTGAAGCAGTAGATCTCCAGCGGCAGGCCATGTTCGGTCGGTGCCAGCTGGCGCACCAACAGGGTCATGTCCTGGTTGATCCGCGGATGGCTGCGCAGATAGCGCTCGACATAGGCGCGGAAGGTACCCAGGTTGGTCAACCGGCGGGCATTGACCGGCTCCGGATGCTGCTGGGCCATCTGCGTATTCCACTGCGTCAGCTCTTCGCGCTTGCTGGCCAGGTAGTCATCGAGCAACGCGAACTGGTAGATGCGCGGGCGCAGTTCATCATCCAGGAAACGCACGCTGTGCTGGTCCAGGTACAGCGAACGCTTGATCCGGCGGCCACCGGACTCCTGCATGCCGCGCCAGTTCTTGAACGAATCGGTGACCAGTTTTTTGGTCGGGATCGTGGTGACGGTCTTGTCCCAGTTCTGCACGGTGACCGTATGCAGGGCGATGTCGATCACATCACCATCGGCGTTCTGGCTGGGCATCTCGATCCAGTCACCGATGCGCACGCGGCCATCGCCACTGATCTGCACACTGGCCACCAGCGACAGGATGGTGTCCTGGAAGATCAGCATGAACACGGCGGTGGCCGCGCCCAGGCCGGTGAGCACGTGCAGCAGTTTGACCCCGGCCAGGGTGGCCACAATCGACAGCCCGGCCAGTACATAGACCACGATCTTGGCCACCTGCAGGTAACCCTTGATCGGCTTGTTGCGCGCATCCGGCCGCCGCTCGTAGAACGTGTTGAACACATCCAGCGCATGCGCCACCGCCAGGGCGATGGTCAGCACGGTCCAGGCATGGCACAGTGCCTGCAGCCCCTTGACCAGGCCTGGCGGCAACTCCGGCACCACCGCAAGCCCGGCGGCGATCACCACCGACGGCACGATGTTGGCCAGCCGTGCAATCACCCGCAGTGGCTGCTTGCCGTTGTGGCCAGGGCCGGAGAAACGCTCGATCATCTTGCGCAAGCCACGCAACAGGATCCGCTTGGTGATGAAATTGGCCAGCCAGGCCACGGCAATCAGGGCCAGCAGCACGCTGGCCGGCCAGGCCATCGGCCATGGCTGCAGGGTCTGCTGGAGAGAATCAAGCCAAGGCAGGCTGAGCATGGGCGGTGGTGTGGTCATGGTGTTCCTTGTTGCTTGCGTTGATGCGGGTCAGGCCGGCTGGCGGCTGCGTTCGATGATCACCCCGACCGCGCGCGCGCCACGCACCGCGCCGGGCTTGGACAGTTTCAGGCGCAGCCACTGCACGCCGAACTCGTCCAGCACGATCGCCGCGCAACGCTCGGCCAGGGTTTCCACCAGGCCAAAATCGCTGCTGCCGACAAACTCGATCAGGCGCTTGCTGACCGCCTTGTAGTTGAGGGTGTGTTCGATGTTGTCGCTGGCCGCCGGACGGCGGTTGTCAAAGCCCATTTCCAGATCGAACACCAGGGTCTGGCGAATCCGCCGTTCCCAGTCGTAGATGCCGATCAGCGCCGGGATTTCCAGCCCTTCGATGAATACCTTGTCCATAGCCAATGCGGTCATTTGAAAATCCTTGGTTCAAAGAGCGGTTCAGACCGCCGGCAGGGTGCCCATGTCCCAGCGCGGGGTGACCGCGATGGCTTCGTCGGCATTGTGCTGGCCGGCCTGCAGCCGCAGCGCGCCGGCGAAGGCGATCATCGCGCCGTTGTCGGTGCACAGCGCCGGCGGCGGAAAACAGACCCGGCCACCGCGTTGTTGCGCCATGGCCTGCAATTTTTCACGCAGACGCTTGTTGGCCCCGACCCCGCCGGCAACGATCAGGGTGTCGCAGCCGGCTGCGTCCAGCGCGCGCGCGCACTTGATGACCAGGGTATCGACCACCGCGTCTTCAAAACCACGGGCGATGTCGGCACGGGTCTGTGCGCTCTGGTCGCTGTCGCGCCAGGCCAGCAGCACCTGGGTCTTCAGCCCGGAGAAGCTGAAATCCAGCCCCGGGCGGTCGGTCATCGGGCGGGCAAACCGGTACGTGCCCGGCGTACCCGCCTCGGCCAGTGCGGCCAGCTGCGGCCCGCCCGGATACGGCAGGCCCATCAGCTTGGCGGTCTTGTCAAAGGCCTCGCCGGCCGCGTCATCCAGGGTTTCGCCGAGCAGGCGGTACTGGCCGATGCGCTCCACCGCCACCAGCTGGGTATGCCCGCCGGAGACCAGCAAGGCCACGAACGGCGGCTGCGGCGGGTCGGCATCCATCAACGGCGCCAGCAGGTGGCCTTCCATGTGGTGCACACCGATGGCCGGCACCTCCAGTGCCCAGGCCAGCGAACGCGCCACCCCGGCGCCGACCAGCAAAGCACCGACCAGACCGGGACCGGCGGTATAGGCCACCGCGTCGATCTGGTCCACGCCGATGCCGGCTTCTTCCAGTGTCTGCCGGATCAACGGCAGGGTCTTGCGCACATGGTCGCGGCTGGCCAGTTCAGGCACCACACCACCGTACTGGGCATGCAGCGCAATCTGGCTGTAGACCGCATGCGCGCGCAGCGCAGCGGGGCCATTCAGGGCGGTGTCATACACCGCCACACCGGTTTCGTCGCAAGACGATTCAATACCTAGGACTTTCATGCCCGTCATTGTGAACCGCCTTGGCAGACAAGCCAAACATCGCCGGGCTTGCATGAGCGGCCAAGGCCCCTATAATGGGCGGCTCACCGGGTTTGGCCCGGTCTAATTAAGCCCGGAGATCCCGATCCCATGCCCAGCGTCAAAGTCCGCGAGAACGAACCCTTTGAGTTTGCTCTTCGCCGCTTCAAGCGCACCTGCGAAAAGGCCGGCGTGCTGGCCGAGACCCGCAAGCGCGAATTCTATGAAAAGCCGACCCAGGAACGTAAGCGCAAGGCCGCTGCCGCTGTAAAGCGTCAGATGCGTCGCTCTTCCCGCGACGTCACCAAGCGTCAGCGTCTGTACTGAGTCACGCAACTCCCCCCGGGCCACGCGCTTGCGCAGGGCCAGGAAGGGAGTAAAAGCCGGCCGCGCGCAAGCGTTGCCGGCTTTTTGCGTTTGCCGAATTCCAACCTGAACCCGCGGTCCGTCGCTGACGGCCGCACGCAACGAGGTGCAGCATGAGCCTGAAGCAGAAGCTGATTGATGACATGAAGGCCGCCATGAAGGCGGGCCAGAAAGAAACCCTGGCCGTGATCCGCCTGATCAATGCCGCGATCAAGCAGAAGGAAGTGGACGAACGCATCGAGCTGGACGATGCGGCCGTGATCGCCGTGCTGGACAAGATGGTCAAGCAGCGCAAGGACTCGATCTCCCAGTATGACGCGGCCAACCGCGGCGATCTGGCCGATATCGAGCGCGCCGAAATGGCGGTGATCGAAACCTACCTGCCGGCCAAGATGGACGAGGCAGCGATCGTTGCCGCGATCGAGGCCGCCAAGGCCCAGACCGGCGCCACCAGCCCGGCCGATATCGGCAAGCTGATGGGCATGCTCAAGCCGATGCTGGCCGGCCAGGCCGACATGGGCCTGGTTTCCAGGCTGGTCAAGGCCGCGCTGAACGGCTGATCGCCAGCCCGCAAGCGCCCCCTCGTGCAAGCCGGCCTGCGGGCCGGCTTCACTGTGTATGGCCACGCCAATTGCTGCAATGTGGACCCGGTGGCCAGCCCGCCTGTCATCCATCAAGGACTGCCATGCCCCCATTTACCCCCTTCCTGGAGCGCCTGCGCAACAGCCTGCCCGCTGCCGTCATCCAGCGTTTCCTGCAGGCCGGGGTGCCCGATCTGGCCGCTGCACTGGCCTTCTACACCCTGCTCTCGCTGGCTCCGCTGCTGGTACTGCTGCTGTGGCTGACCGCTTCGCTGTACCCACCCGCCCAGGCCAGCCTGGTGGCACAGATCGGCGACCTGGCCGGCCCGGCCGCCGCCGAGGTCGCCCGCACCGTGCTGGCTAATGCCCAAGCCCAGCCGGATATCGGCTCGCTGGCCGGGGTGATCAGCACCGGCGGCCTGCTGTTTGGCGCCACCCTGGTGTTTGCCCAGCTGCAGGGCGCACTGAACCGCATTTTCCACAGTGAGCAGGCCCGTTTCGATGGCGCCCTGGGCTGGATCAAGCAGCGCATGTTCTCTGCCGGGGTGGTGCTGGCCCTGGGCTTTTTGCTGATCGTGGCGATGGTGGCCAGCACTGCGGTGC
This sequence comes from Stenotrophomonas koreensis, assembly GCF_001431525.1. Taxonomy (GTDB): domain Bacteria; phylum Pseudomonadota; class Gammaproteobacteria; order Xanthomonadales; family Xanthomonadaceae; genus Stenotrophomonas; species Stenotrophomonas koreensis. The sequence goes on along the minus strand of NZ_LDJH01000005.1, from coordinate 23,193 downwards.
AGGTGGCCTTCGCCCAGCTGCCATCGCTGCTGCCGGCCATCGCCAGCCTGACCACCCTGGCCGTGTATGCGGCCGCCTTTGCCTGCCTCTACCACTGGGTGCCCGACCGTCAGGTGCCGTGGAAGCAGGCCTGGCTGGGCGGGGTGATCACCGCCATCCTGTTCACCATCGGCCGCCATGCCATCGGCCTGTACCTGGCCAATGCCGCGCCCGGCAGCGCCTATGGCTCGATGGGTGCCCTGGTCTTGCTGCTGGTCTGGATCTACTACGCCTGCCTGGTGTTCTTTGCCGGGGCCATGGTCACCGCGGTGATCGACGAACGCGCCAGTGCGCGTCGGGCCGGGACTGCCCTGCCGGAGTAAACTGGGCGGCCTGCCTGATGACGAGTGCCCATGGCCCGCCTCCCCGATGCCTTCATCGACGAACTGCTCGCCCGCTCGGACATCGTCGAGGTGGTTGGATCACGCGTGCCACTCAAGCGCAAAGGCAAGGAATACGAGGCGCGTTGCCCGTTCCACGATGAACGCTCGCCCAGCTTCTATGTCTCCCCGACCAAGCAGTTCTACCACTGTTTTGGTTGCGGGGCCCACGGCACCGCGATCAGCTTCTTGATGAATTACGACCGCCTCGAGTTCCTCGATGCGGTGGACGAACTGGCCAAGCGTGCCGGCATGGAGGTGCCGCGTGACCCGAACCCGCGCAGTGCCCAGCAGGCCGATGACAGCCGTGACCTGTATGCCGCGGTGGAAGCGGCCAACCGTTTCTTCATCAAGCAGCTGGAAGGCAGCGACAAGGCCCGCACCTATCTGGACGGCCGTGGTGTCGATGCCAGCGTACGGGCGCAGTTCCAGATCGGCTATGCGCCCGATGGCTACAGCGCACTGAAGGATGCGCTGGGCAAGGACGAGCGGCGGATGAAGCTGCTCGAACGCGCCGGGCTGTTCTCCAGGAATGAACGCGGCCACGTCTACGACAAGTTCCGCGACCGGGTGATGTTTCCGATCTTCGACCGTCGCGGCCGGGTGATTGCCTTCGGCGGCCGGGTGATGGCCAAGGACGACGGCCCCAAGTACCTCAACTCGCCGGAAACGCCGCTGTTCCACAAGGGCCGCGAGCTGTACGGGCTGTGGCAGGTGCGCCAGGCCAACCAGAAGATCGAGCGGCTGGTGGTGGTGGAAGGCTATATGGATGTGCTCAGCCTGTTCCAGTACGGGGTACCGCAGGCGGTGGCCACGCTGGGCACGGCCACCACCCCGGACCATGCCGAGCTGTTGTTCCGCAACGCGCCGGATGTGTATTTCTGCTTTGACGGCGACGCCGCCGGACGCAAGGCCGCCTGGAAGGCGCTGGAATCGGTGATCCCGCGGATGAAGGACGGCCGCCAGGCCTTCTTCCTGTTCCTCCCCGATGGCGAGGACCCGGACACCATCGTGCGCAAGGAAGGCGCCGATGCCTTCAATGCCCGGCTGGCCCAGGCCACGCCGCTGTCGCAATTCTTCTTTGACCAGCTCAGCAGCGATATCAACCTGGCCACCCTCGATGGCCGCGCACGCCTGGCCGAGCGCGCCAAACCGCTGCTGGCGCAGATCCCGGACGGCGCCTTTGGTGATCTGATGCGCCAGCAGCTGGGCCAGCTCACCGGGGTGGGCGGCACCAGCAGTGCCAACGCCAACTTCGTGCCGGCACCGCCGCGCACGCCGGCACGCCCGCCCGCCCAGGGCGACGGTGCACAGAAGCGCTCGCTGGTGCGCGCGGCGGTGGCGCTGCTGCTGCAGCAGCCGGCACTGGCCCAGGCGCTGGATGGCCATCATTTTGCCGGCCTGCGCCAACCCGGGGTGGAACTGCTGATCGAAATGCTGGGCATCATCGATGCCCGCCCGGACATTTCCACCGGCGCGCTGATTGCCCACTTTGAAGGCCGCCAGGAACAGCAATGGCTCAACACCCTGGCCACCCAGACCCTGCCCGGCGATGTGGACAGCTGGCGCCAGGAGCTGCAGGATGCCGTCGCCCAGCTGGAAAAACAGCTGCTGCTGCAGCGTCTGGAGGAACTGCAGGCCAAGGCGCGCGGACAAGGCCTGGATGACACCGACAAATACGAATTGCGCGAGCTGCTCAAGGTCCGCGCCACCCTGCGTTGAGGAACACTGCCGATGACTGCCGCCCTCCTGCGAGCCCTGCTGTGCGCCCTGCTGCTTGGCCAGGCGGTCAACGCCAGTGCCAGCGGCCTGCCCTTCAAGCAACCGCGTGCCGGCCTGTATACCCATGGCCAACCGAGCACGGCGCAGCTGCAGCAGGCCGCCGCTGCCGGCATCACCACGCTGATCGACCTGCGTGCGGCCGGTGAGGATCGCGGCTTTGATGAGCTGGCCACGGCCGAGCGCCTGGGCCTGCGCTATGTGCGCCTGCCGATCGCCGACGGCCAGGCCCTGAACGCCGACAATGCCCGCGCCCTGCACCGGATCCTGCAGCAAAGCGATGGCCCGGTGCTGCTGCACTGCGCCTCGGCCAACCGCGCCGGTGGCCTGCTGGCACTGGCGGCAGCCAACCACGAAGGTGTCACCGCAACCGAGGCGCTGGCGCAAGGCAAGGCCGCCGGGCTGGGTTCGCTGGCACCGCGGGTACAGCAGCAGCTGGGCCTGCCCGCGGCCGAAGCCAGGACCGCGCCCACACCATGAGCGCACTGGCCCGGCTGCGTCCGGACAACTTCACCCTTGCCCTGCTCGGCACCGTGTTGCTGGCCTCGCTGCTGCCGGCCCGCGGCATTGCCGCGCAATGGCTGGATAGCGGTACCGACATCGCCATCGCCGTGCTGTTCTTCCTGCATGGCGCGCGCCTGCCACGCCAGGCCATCGTCGCCGGCCTGCTGCACTGGCGGCTGCACCTGCTGATCCTGGCCTGCACCTTCGTGCTCTACCCGCTACTGGGAGTACTCGCCCGCCCGCTGGCCAGCGCGGCGCTCACGCCCGAGCTGGCACTGGGCCTGCTGTTCCTGTGCGCCCTGCCCTCCACCGTGCAGTCCTCGATCGCCTTCACCTCGATGGCCGGCGGCAATGTCGCCGCCGCCGTCTGCAGCGCCTCGCTGTCCTCGCTGCTGGGCGTGTTCCTCACTCCTTGGCTGATGACCCTGCTGGCCGGCAGCAGCGGCGCGATGGCCGATCCACTGTCTGCCATCGCCAAGATCATGTTGCTGTTGCTGGCGCCGTTCGTGGCCGGTCACCTGCTGCGGCCATGGATCGGCGCGCGCGTGGATGCGCTCAAACCGCTGCTGCGCTACACCGACCAGAGCACCATCCTGCTGGTGGTCTATGCCGCCTTCGGTGCGGCCGTACTCGAAGGCCTGTGGACGGCCACGCCACTGCCGGCGCTGCTGCTTACTGCCGCGGCCTGCGCGCTGCTGCTGGCCATCGCCATGCCGCTGGTCTGGCTGATCGCCCGACGCAGCGGGTTTGCGCGCGCCGACCAGATCGCGGTGCTGTTCTGCGGTACCAAGAAGAGCCTGGCCACCGGCGTGCCGATCGCCAAGGTGCTGTTTGCCGGCGGCCCGCTCGGCGCCATCGTGCTGCCGGTGATGCTGTACCACCAGCTGCAGCTGATGGTCTGCGCCGTGGTTGCCACCCGGATGGGGAAGACCACCACCAGCGCTTGAACCGGCGCAACATCCAGGCAGTACATCGCGCCTTGAGGCACCTGCAGGTGGACGAGCCCGGCTTTGCAGGAGCGTCCCCGGCCACGACGATCGTGCGCAGAAGCTCTTGCAGATGCACAACGACTCCTGCAGGAGTGACAACGACCACCAACGGCGCGGTGCTCAAGGCGTCTGGTAGAGCGTGGCAATGCTCAGCTGCGGCAATTGCAGCACCAGGTCATATACCCGGTCCGGCCCGGATGAACGCATCAACGGCTGTGGCATCTGCGTGCGTGCCGGCAGTGCCTGGCAGCGGCTTTGCATGCAGCCCCAGAACTGGCCACTGGCCGCAGTGATGTTTACCGCAAAGGGCTCCAGATCCAGCAGCAAGCTGGTCATTGGTGCCAGCTGCAGCTCGGCCGGTGCCCAGGACGGGCGCGTGCGCATGGCATGCACATTGCCGGTGAGCACCAGCATCACCCCGGGCCGCTGTGCCGCCGCCGCACGCAGGTTGGCGGCCATGCGTGCATCGCGCCAGTGGTGGTCATGCGCATCGGATTCATCCTTGCCCACGTCATAGGCCAGCACCGCCACGGTCGCACCTTCGGTGCGCAGCGCGCGCACCGCCTCGACCAACTGGCGCATCTGCACGCTGCGACGGCCATCATGCTGGTCATTGCTTACCTGCCAGAACGGCGTAGCGGCCAATGCCTGCCAGTCCTGCTGCGTGCCTGCCGAAGCCAGATAGGCATCCAGCGCCGCCTGTTCGGTATGCGGCACCTCCAGCGCCAGCGTCACTGGCCCCAGCCCTGCGTAATGCTCCAGCAGCGTGGCGGTCAGTGCCGGAATTTCGCGCGTGCCATGCAGTTCGCCGAGCACGATCAGGCGTTGCTGGCCGGCATGGGCCGCAATCTGCCCCGCAGCCACGGCCAGTTGCGGGTCATCCACGCCCGCCAATGCCGAGGCTCCCTGCGCCCGGCCCGTCATCCCCACCAGCAACAGCAACAACAGCAGTGCCAATCGCTTCATGCCACGTCCTTGTCTGGAATTGATGCGCTTGATCTGGGCACCGTCCGGCCGGCTTTCAACTGTTTCGGCGATGGGAACAAACAACAACGGGACCTGGCGGTCCCGTTGTCAGATCCGCGTCGGCGTACCGGCTTACTGCCAGGGCAGCAGCCAGTGGTCGACCAGCAGGAAGGCGAACAGCGCCATCAGGTACAGGATCGAATAGCCGAAGGTCTTCATGTTGAACTGCTCATCCGGCGGGTTGAGCATCTTCCATGCGTACCACAGGAAAACGCTGTTGAGCACGATCGCGCCACCCAGGTAGAACAGCCCGCTCATGCCCACCACCGCCGGCAGGGTGGACACGATCACCAGCAGCACGGTGTAGATGAAAATCTGCTTGCGGGTATGCACCACGCCATGGGTCACCGGCAGCATCGGTACTTCGGCCTTGGCATAGTCGGCGCGGCGGAAGATCGCCAGCGCCCAGAAGTGCGGCGGGGTCCAGATGAAGATGATCGCCACCAGCAGGCTGGCATGCAGCCAGTCATCGGGCCCGGTCATGCCGGTGATCGCAGCCCAGCCCAGCAGTGGCGGGGTCGCCCCGGCCAGGCCACCGATGACGATGTTCTGCGAGGTCGCGCGCTTCAGGTACACGGTGTAGATCACCGCATAGCCGATCAACGAGGCGAACGTGAGCACGGCGGTGATCACATTGACCCAGACCACCAGCAGCAGCATCGAGACCGCGGTGAGGATGCCGGCAAACACCAGCACCTGGCGCGGGGTGACCTTGCCCACCACCAGCGGCCGCCACGAGGTGCGCGCCATCTGCGCATCGATGCGGGCATCGAGCAGCTGGTTGATCGCCGCTGCCGCCGCCGCCGACAGCCAGATGCCGACAAAGGCCACCACGCCGGTCAGCAACTGGGCCGCGCTCGGCAGCCCGGGAATGGCCAGGAACATGCCGACAAAGGCGGTGAACACGATCAGCGCGACCACCCGCGGCTTGGTCAGGTCCCAGTAATCCTTGATTCCGGCAGCCATCGCCTTACTCCGCCGGGCGCAGACGCGCCAGCAGCGAGAGCAGCACGAACAGCAGCGCCACCGCGCCACCGACATGGGCCACGGCCACGGCCAACGGCACGGCCAGCTTGACGTTGAGGATGCCCAGCGTGACCTGCACGGCCACCAGCAATGCCAGTGCGCTGCCCCAGCCGCGCAGGCCCGGCACCTGGAGCAGGCGCCAGGACAGCACCCACAGGTAGACCGCCAGCACCACCGCCACGATGCGATGGGCCATCTGGATCGCAATCCGTGAGGCGCCATCGAGGATGCCGCCTTCGTAATCCACGCCGATGCCACGCCACAGGGTGAAGCCTTCGGCATAGTCCTGCATCGGCCACCACTGGCCGACACACTTGGGGAAGTTGTCCACGCTCATCGAACTGCCGCCACAGGCCAGCGCGGCGTAGTTGGCACTGACCCAGCCACCCAGTGCGATCTGCGCCACCAGCAGCGCCAGGCCAACCCCCAGCCAGCGCTTGAGCGCAGCGGCCTGGGCCAGGATGATGGGCAGGTGCAGTGATTTCCAGGCCATCCACAACAGGCAGGAGAACAGGGTCATCCCGCCCAGCAGGTGGCCCATGACCACGATCGGCTTGAGCAGCCAGGTCACCGTCCACATGCCCAGCACCGCCTGGAACACGATCACCGCCAGGGTCAGTACCGCGGCACGCGCCAGGTCGGTGTTGGACCAGCGCCAGGCCGCCAGCAGCAGGATGGCCTCGCCGGCCAGCGCCAGCACGCTGGCCAGCACGTGCTGGCCGCTCATGTACAGCCCGATGGCCACCGCCACCAGCGCACATGCGCCGAGGATCTGCGCCGCGCCGCGGGCACGCCGACGGGCCGCCAGCAGCGCCAGGATCAGCACCTCGATGCCCAGCGCCGCGGCCAGGAAACGGTGTACCTGTTCCAGCCAGGCCTTGTGCGTTTCCAGCGGGCGGATCGCGATGGCCGGATGCTCGGCGGCCTCGGCATGGGTCTGCGGCCAGGTCACCTTGCCATAGCAGGTCGGCCAGTCCGGGCAGCTCAGGCCGGCATCGGACAGGCGGACAAAGGCCCCGAACAGGATGGTCGAGGCGGTCATGATCAGCGCAAACCACGCCAGACGATGGAAATTGCGGTGCAGCGCCGGGCGTGCGAGGGCAGTCATTGCAACGGACTCACTTCAGTTTCAACAGCTTGGCAAGGTCGGCACGCAACCCTGCCGGATCAAACCCCGGTGCATACCGGAGTACGACAAAGCCATTGGGATCAATTACATAAACCGGGATGCCGGCCGGGTCAGGCAGGCCCGGCAACGCCGAACGCAGCCCTTCGGAGCGGCCCATCGCCACATGCGTTGCCGAGGCGGCCAACGTATCGGGCATGGTTCCAAGCCATAGGAACTGCACATTATCGGCCGTATGCCCCAGCAGCTGCCAGACCTTGTGCAGATTGTGCGACAAATCGACGCAGGCGCGGTCGCACCCGGCCGGTACCGGGATCACCACCCGCCACAGCCGGCGTTCCGGCTCCCAGGCATAGGCGCGTCCATCCCGGTGCAGCGGGGGCTTGGCGCGGACATCAATGGCCGGGCTGTACAGCTGGCCATGCTGGCGGCTGGCCGCCGGCTGCCAGCCAGTACTGCGCAACAACAGGGCCAGTGCCGCCGAACCAAAGAACAGCCCGAACAGCAGCAGCAAGGCCAGCCGGCCCCGCCGGCGTGATCGATCCAACCGGACATCAGCAACCATCGACTACGGTCTCCACAAGGAACGCCGGCCCGCCCGGCCGGCAAGGCGACGCAGCGTCAGCACCAGTGCCAACAGCAACACACTGGCAGCCAGCGCGAACCACTGCACCGCATAGCCCAGATGCTTGTCCGGCGGCAGGGTATTGGGCAGCACGGCTTCGGGCAGCTGGTAGCCCGGATCCAGCACCGCATGCGGGCGCAGGATCTGCCGGCCCAGGTCTGCCGGCAGCGATGGCAGCAGCGGCTGCAGGCTGGCCTCCTCCAGCCGCGTGATCAACCAGCCCTGTCCGGGCAGCGGCTGCGCCGCGGACTGGCCCGCGCGCAGGCCGGCCGGGGGCGCCGGCAGCAGCACCCCGCGCAGGCAGTGCTGGCCGGCAAGCGGGTGTGCCTGCGGCAAATGCCGGTTGCCGTTCCAGCTGCGCCAGCCCTGTTCGACCAGCACCACCGCCCCGCTGTCGCTGCGCCAGGGCTGGAAACTGCGATGGCCGGCGCGGCCGCCATGCTGCTGGTTGTCCAGCACCAGTACCGGCGCCAGCCACTGACCACAATCACTGACTGCGGCAGCCACCGCGCCGCTGGCCAGCGCCGCTGCCAGCGGTTGCGCATCGGCGTGCATGGCCTGCTGGTAGGCATCGAGCAGGGCCTGTTTGTGCACGCGGCGTTCCAGCTGCCACAAGCCCAGCGCGGTCATTGCCGCCGCCACGACCAGCGCCAGCAGCCAGCCGGCAACCGGGCCGATGTGCTGGCGCGTCATGACAGCGCGCACAAAACGCGCTCAGATGGCAGCCACCCACCCGAACTGGCCCGTGAAATGAACGAATCGCTCAAGACCCTGCTGGTCATCGCCTTTCTGGCCGTCATTGTTTTCAATCTCGGAGCCGGCCTGTATTACCTGTTGGTGGACCGTGGCCAGAGCAAGCGCACGGTGCGTGCGTTGAGCTGGCGCGTGGGCGTGTCGGTGGCCCTGGTGGCGCTGCTGATGGTCGGCATCGCCACCGGCCTGATCCAGCCCCATGGTGTGGGTGGCTGAGCCGGCCCGGCCTCGCTCAGAGCACGTAGACGAACAAAAACAGCATCAACCAGACCACATCGACGAAGTGCCAGTACCAGGCGGCCGCTTCAAAGCCGAAATGATTATCGGCAGTGAAGTGGCCGCGTGCGGCGCGCAGCCACATCACGATCAGCATGATCGTGCCCAGCAGCACATGCGCGCCATGGAAACCGGTCAGCATGAAGAAGGTCGAGCCATAGATGCCCGAGCCCATGGTCAGGTTCAAGTCGCGGTAGGCGTGGACGTACTCCTCGGCCTGGAAGAACAAAAACACGCTGCCCAGCACGATGGTGGCGCCGAGCCAGAACAGCAGTTGGCCACGCCGGGCCGCCTTCAGCGCATGGTGGGCGATGGTCAGCGTCACCCCCGAGGCCAGCAGCAACAGCGTGTTGAACAGCGGCAGCCCCCAGGCCGGAATCGTGCCGAACTCCCCGCCCAGCGCGGCCGGGCCATTGCTCGGCCAGCCGGCCGAGTAGCCCTGCCACAGCAATTCGTTGGTCATCACCCCGTCGCCGGCACCGGACAGCCAGGGCAGGCTCAGCGAACGGGTGTAGAACAGGGCGCCGAAGAAGGCGGCAAAGAACATCACCTCGGAAAAGATGAACCAGACCATGCCCATCCGGAACGAGCCATCCACCTGGCGGTTGTAATGCCCGGCCTGGGATTCACGCACCACATCGGAAAACCACAGGAACAGCACCAGGATCAACAGGGCGATGCCGGCATAGAAGGTCGGCTGCCCCCAGGACAGTCCGTTGAGCCAGCTGGCCACCCCGATCATCAGCACAAACATCGCGATGGAGCCAAAGAACGGCCAGCGGCTCTTGGCCGGCACGTAGTACACAGATGCATCAGGGGTGGTGTTGGCCATGGTCAGCAGTCCTGTTCGCCGTGCTCAAGGGGCAGCATGTGCCGTGTTGGTGGTCGTGCCGGCAGCAAGCTGATCGGACAACGCATCATTGCGGAAGAAGGTGTAGGACAGGGTCAGGGTGTTGATGCCCGCAGGCAGGTCCGGGTCGACAATGAAGCGCACCGGCATCTGCCGGGTCTGCCCCGGCTCCAGGGTCTGGGCGGTGAAGCAGAAGCACTCGGTCTTGCTGAAATACCCCGAGGCCCGCGCTGGCGCCACCGAGGGCACCGCACTGCCGACCACGGTACGGTCACTGGTGTTCATGGCCATGTAACTGGCCTCGTACAGCTGCCCGGGTACCACCTCCATGGTCAGCTGTTCCGGGGTGAAAACCCAGGGCAGGCGTGAATTGACCCCGCCATCAAACTCGATGCGTACCGTGCGCTGGCCTGCAGCCGCCTGCGTGGTAGCGGCCGCTGCACCGCGTTCCAGACGGATGCCGAAGATTTTTTCACAGGCAATCCGGTAGGCCGGGACCAGCGAAAAGGTCAGCACGAACACGCCGATGGCTACCGCCGCCAGGCGCCCCAGCCCGGCAGTGGGCGCCGGGCGCGCCACGTTGCCGGCCTGCCCGGCATCGGCCTGCGGGGGCACAGAAGGGCGTTCCATCACAGCCCCCGCCAGGCAAACACGCCCGAGCCGATGAACAGCAGGTACACCAGCAGCGCGATCGCGGCCACCGTCCAGGCGGTACGCCGGACACGCCGCTGGCGCGCGCCGGCGGAGCCAGATTCAATGGGTGACATCGTCATGGGCCAGATCTCCCGGCTTGATCACAGGGGGTGTGGTGAAGGTATGTGCCGGTGCCGGCGAGGGCAGCGTCCACTCCAGTCCCTTGGCCCCTTCCCATGCGCGTGCTTCGGCCTTGGCACCAAAGCGCAGCGAATGCAGCAGGATCGCGGCCATCAGGAACGGGGTGGCGAACATGCCGAAGGCGCCAATCGAGCTGATCAGGTTCCAGTCGGCAAACACCACGTTGTAGTCCGGGATGCGGCGCGGCATGCCGGCCAGGCCGAGGAAGTGCTGCGGGAAGAACAGCAGGTTGACGAACACCACCGACCACCAGAAATGGAACTTGGCCCAGCCCTCGTGGTACATGCGGCCGGTGAACTTGGGCCACCAGTAATAGATCGCGCCGATCAGCGCGAACAGCGCACCGGTGACCAGCACATAGTGGAAGTGCGCAACAACGAAATAGGTGTCGTGGTACTGGAAGTCGGCCGGCACGATGGCCAGCATCAGGCCGGAGAAACCACCAATGGTGAACAGGATGACGAAGGCGATCGACCACAGCATCGGTGCTTCGAAGGTCAGCGAACCGCGCCACATCGTCGACACCCAGTTGAACACCTTCACCCCGGTGGGGATGGAGATCAGCATGGTGGCGAACATGAAGTAGATCTCGCCACCCAGCGGCATGCCCACGGTGAACATGTGGTGGGCCCAGACGATGAAGCTCAGAAAGGCGATCGCCGCGGTCGCGTAGACCATCGCCTGGTAGCCGAACAGCGGTTTGCGGCTGAAGGTGGGGATGATCTCCGACACCACGCCGAAGGCCGGCAGGATCATGATGTACACCTCCGGGTGGCCGAAGAACCAGAAGATGTGCTGGTACATCACCGGGTCGCCGCCACCGGCCGCGTTGAAGAAGGCGGTGCCGAAGAACTTGTCGGTCAGCAGCATGGTCACCGCACCGGCCAGCACCGGCATCACCGCGATCAGCAGGAAGGCGGTGATCAGCCAGGTCCAGCAGAAGATCGGCATCTTCAACAGGTCGATGCCCGGCGCGCGCATGTTGAGCACGGTGGCGATGATGTTGATCGCGCCCATGATCGAGCTGATGCCGGCCACGTGGATGGCGAAGATGGTGAAGGCCACGTTGTAGCCACCCTGCAGCGACAGCGGCGGGTACAGCGTCCAGCCACCGGCCGGTGCACCGCCGGGCAGGAACAGGGTCAGCAGCAGCATCGAAAAGGCCACCGGCAGCAGCCAGAACGACCAGTTGTTCATCCGCGGCAGGGCCATGTCCGGCGCGCCGATCTGCAGCGGGATCATCCAGTTGGCCAGGCCGACGAAGGCCGGCATCACCCCGCCGAAGATCATCACCAGCGCGTGCACGGTGGTCATCTGGTTGAAGAATTCCGGGCTGACATGCTGCAGCCCCGGCTGCATCAGCTCCAGCCGCATCACCACGCTCATTGCCGCGCCGATGATGAACATCACAAAGGAGAACAGCAGGTAGAGCGTGCCGATGTCCTTGTGGTTGGTGGAAAAGAACCAGCGCTCGATGAAACCGGGCTGGTGGTGGTGTTCCGCGTGTCCGGCTGCCGAATGGGCCATGCAACTGCACCTCGATTCAAACGGTTGTCGGCGGCCGCAGTGCGGCCGCGAGGGATCACACCTGTGCGTTTGCTGCCTGTCCCGGCTGCTGCGCTACCGGCTGCGCTTCCACCGGCGCCCCGGCCTCTGCCGGCACCGGCTCAGCTGCCGCCGGAGCGTCAGCCGGCGGGCTGGCCTCGGCCTTGCGTTGCGCCAGCCAGGCGGCGAACTCGGCCTTGGGCAATGCCTCGACCACGATCGGCATGAAGCCATGGTCCTTGCCACACAGCTCGGCACACTGGCCGCGGTAGATGCCGGGCTTTTCGATCAGGGTCCAACCTTCATTGATGATTCCCGGGATCGCATCCTGCTTCCAGCCCAGCGCCGGCACCCACCAGGAATGGATCACATCATCGGAGGTGATGACAAAGCGGACCTTGGTATCCACCGGCAGCACCAGACGGTTGTCCACCTCCAGCAGGTAGTGCGGATGGGTCGCCGGGTCCGGGCGCTGGCCGCTCTGGCGCAGGCGGTCCGACTCGCGGTCCAGACGGCTGAAGAAACGCACGTCCTGGCCCAGGTAATCGTATTCCCACATCCACTGGTAACCGGTGACCTTGACCGTCATCTCGGCATTGCGGGTGTCATACATCGCAATCAGCTTGCTGGTGGCCGGAATGGCCATCACCACCAGGATGATCACCGGGATCACGGTCCACAGGATTTCAGCCGTGGTGTTGTGGCTGAACGTCGCCGCGACCGCACCCTTGGACTTGCGGAAGGCAAAGATCGCGTAGGCCATCGCGGCAAACACCAAAAAGCCGATCACCACGCACACCCACAGCGCCACCATGTGCGCCTCCCACGCAAGCCGCGCGGTCTGGGTAACGCCCTTGCCCATGTTGAGCTGCCAACGCACCGGATCGGCCGACTGCGCCTGTGCCGCGGCCGTTGCCAACAGCGCCATTGCGCCACTCCCCCAACGCGGTACTGCCACCCACCTGCTGCTTGGTTTCATGCCTGGACCCTTGACGTCATCGGTTGCAGCCAACGCAGGCTGCGAGCAAGCGATCAAGCGCCGGAAGCGATGGTGGCCAGGACATCGACCTGACACCACTACCGGTTGCCACACAATCATTGCGGCAGGCCAGTCCGGCAACCGCCGGAGCCAACCTGTGGAACTTGCAGCGTCAACGCATCCAGCAACAGCCTGCGTCCGTGGGGGGGACGCCGCATGGCAACTGCCGCACGCCGCGCCCGGATCACCCGGGCCATCGATCACGCTACAGCCGCATTCATGCCGCGGACAGCGTCCCGATGGTAGCTGCGCCCTCACAGCGCGGCAACCGCGCAAACGGCACTTTCGATGTTGCAGCGCACCGCAGGAAAGGCGCTGGAGTGCGCCGGCTCCAGCCAGCTGCGTGCCGGAATCAGCACAAATCAAATCCCCCTCTTCCCAGCGTTGTGGCAACGCCTATATTTGCCAGCCAGCACGCATGCCCCGGCACCGTCTGGCGCCGTCGATAGCGCCTGCGGCAAGGGCATACAGACAAAACACAGAGACTACGCATGAGCCAGTCGACGCTTACTTCCCCCTTGCCCGGCAGCCGCCCGGCACTGCGCCAGACCATCACCGATGGCTGGCTGCGTGACGAAACCAGCTGCGTCAAGAGCCTGCTCGGACAGGCCCGCCTGCCCGATGACCAGCAACAACAGGTGCAGCTCATCGCTGCCGATCTCGTCGGCCGTGTGCGTGCGCGCGCCAAGGACCAGGGCGCGATCGAGGCCTTCATGCGCCAGTACGACCTCGGCAGCGAGGAGGGCGTGCTGCTGATGTGCGTGGCCGAAGCCCTGCTGCGCATCCCCGACCAGGAAACCGCCGACAAGCTGATCCGCGACAAGCTCGGCGATGCCGACTGGGCCCGCCACCTCGGCGGCAGCGATTCGCTGCTGGTCAATGCCTCCACCTGGGGCCTGATGCTGACCGGCAAGCTGGTGTCGATCAACGATGCCACCCGTGCCGACCCGCCGGGCGCGTTCAAGCGCCTGGTCGCGCGCATGGGCGAGCCGGTGATCCGCCTGGCCACCCGCCAGGCGATGAAGATCATGGGCCACCAGTTCGTGATGGGGCGCACCATTGACGAGGCGCTGGCGCGTTCGCACAAGGGCGACAACGCCAACTACCGCTATTCCTTCGACATGCTTGGCGAAGGTGCGCTGACCATGCGTGATGCGCAGCGCTACCTGGAAGACTACAAGCGCGCCATCCACACCATCGGCCGCGACAACCAGGCCCATGGCGGCGGCGAAGGCGGCGATGTCACCACCGCCCACGGCATCTCGATCAAGCTCTCGGCGCTGTACCCGCGCTATGAGCACGCCAAGCGCGAGCGCGTGCTGCGCGACCTGGTCCCGGCGGTGCTGGAACTGGCCCAGCTGGCCAGGAGCTACGGCATCGGCTGCACCGTCGATGCCGAGGAATGCGACCGCCTGGAGCTGTCGCTGGACATCATCGAGGCCGTGGTCAGCGATCCGTCGCTGGCGGGCTGGGAAGGCTTCGGCATCGTGGTGCAGGCCTACCAGAAGCGCACCCCGTACACGATCGACTACCTGGCCGACCTGGCCCGCCGCATCGGCCACAAGCTGCAGGTGCGCCTGGTCAAGGGCGCCTACTGGGATGCGGAGATCAAACGCGCCCAGGTCGAAGGCCTGGCCGACTACCCGGTATTCACCCGCAAGCAGAACACCGACGTGTCCTACCTGGCCTGCGCCAGGCGCCTGTTCGGCCATGCGGACGCGATCTACCCGATGTTCGCCACCCACAACGCGCACACCATCGCCGCGATCAAGGTGATTGCGCAGGGGCGTACCTACGAGCACCAGAAGCTGCACGGCATGGGCGATGACCTGTATGCCGAGGTGATTCCGGCCGATCGTCTGGACGTGCCCTGCCGCGTCTACGCCCCGGTCGGCTCGCACGAGGACCTGCTGCCTTACCTGGTGCGCCGCCTGCTCGAGAACGGCGCCAATTCCAGCTTCGTCAACCGCGTCACCGATGAGTCGGTGGCCATTGACGAGCTGATCCGCGACCCGGTCGCTGCGGTCGAGTCCTTCGACAGCATCCGCCATCCCCGTATCCCGCTGCCGCGCGAGCTGCTGCGCAGCCAGAACCATGACAGGACCAATTCGATGGGCATCAACCTTGCCGATGACAATGCACTGAAGGCGCTGGCTGCCGAACTGGACCAGCACACCGGCCCGTGGCAGGCCACCGCGCTGGTCCCGGGCGCACAGCCCACCGGCACCGCGGTGACGGTGACCAACCCGGCCGACCGTCGCCAGAAGGTCGGCAGCTGGACCCCGGCCGATGCGGCCACCGTCGAGCGCGCCCTGGCCAATGCCGTCGCTGCCCAGCCGGGCTGGAATGCCACCCCGGCCGCCGATCGCGCCGCGATCCTGGAAAAGGCCGCCGGGCTGCTGGAGGCGCAGACCGCCAAGTACATGGCCCTGTGCACCGCCGAAGCCGGCAAGAGCCTGGCCGACGGCATTGCCGAAGTGCGCGAGGCGGTGGACTTCCTGCGCTATTACGCGATGCAGGCACGCGAGAAGTTCGCCGATGTCACCCTGCCCGGCCCGACCGGTGAATCCAACGTGCTGCAGCTGCACGGCCGCGGCGTGTTCGTCTGCATCAGCCCGTGGAACTTCCCGCTGGCCATCTTCCTGGGCCAGGTCGCTGCCGCGCTGGCGGCCGGCAACAGCGTGATCGCCAAGCCGGCCGAGCAGACCACCCTGATCGGCTTTGAAGCGGTCAAGCTGCTGCACGAGGCCGGCATCCCGGCTGCGGTGCTGCAGTACCTGCCCGGTGACGGCGCCACCGTCGGTGCCGCGCTCACTGCCGATCCGCGCGTGGCCGGGGTGGCCTTCACCGGCTCGACCGAAACCGCGCGGGCGATCAACCGCGCCATGGCCGCGCGCGATGCCGCCATCGGCGTGCTGATCGCCGAGACCGGTGGCCAGAACGCGCTGATCGCCGACTCCTCGGCGCTGCCGGAGCAGCTGGTCAAGGACGCCATCGGTTCGGCCTTCACCTCGGCCGGCCAGCGCTGCTCGGCCGCCCGCGTGCTGTTCGTGCAGGAGGACATCGCCGACAAGGTGATGACCATGCTCGCCGGTGCGATGGCCGAACTGCAGGTCGGCAATCCGGCCCTGCTGTCCACCGATGTCGGCCCGGTGATCGATGCCGAGGCACTGGCCGTGCTGGAGGCGCATGCCAAGCGCATGGATGCCGAGGCCCGGCTGATCGCCGCCGCGCCGCTGGATGCCGACACCGCCGCCAACGGCTGCTTCTTCGCCCCGCGGGCCTACGAGCTGCGGACGCTGGACCAGCTGCAGCGCGAGGTCTTCGGCCCGGTCCTGCACCTGATCCGCTTCAAGGGATCCGAACTGCAGGACGTGATCGAGCAGATCAACGCCACCGGCTACGGCCTGACCCTGGGCGTGCATTCGCGCGTGGATTCGACCATTGCCCAGATCACCAACGGCATCAACGTCGGTAACGTCTACGTCAACCGCAACCAGATCGGTGCGGTGGTCGGCGTGCAGCCATTCGGTGGCCAGGGCCTGTCCGGCACCGGCCCCAAGGCCGGCGGCCCGCACTACCTGCTGCGCTTTGCCACCGAGAAGACCGTCACCGTCAACACCACCGCGGCCGGCGGCAACGCCTCGCTGATGACCCTGGGCGACTGATTCCCCCGCCCATGCGTTTGCCCAACGCCCCGCCCTGTGCGGGGCGTCTTTTTTGCCCTCAAGCCCCCAGCACGCTACAGGCACGGGCCAGCCGTTGCGCCAGCGGGCCTTCCAGCAGGGTCCACGGCAACCGCCGCCGGGTCAGCTCCTGCACGTACCAGGCGTGCTGACGGGCACGGAAACCCGCGTCCTGCCGGGTACCGTCCTGGACGAAGACAAAATCCGGCGCACACAGCAACAGATGCGCATAGCGGCGCTGCGCCGCTCGCCGCCGCAGCCCCGATGTGCTGGCCGCAAACAGCCAGCCGGCATACCCCAGGGTGGTCAGCGCCGTGGTGTCGCACACCAGCCAGCGCCCACCGTCTGCGGCCAGGGTGTCCTCACGCTGCTGCTGTACGCGGGCAATCTGCTGCAGATCGGCCATGTCCAGGCGGCCACCGCGTTGCTCCCAGAGCTCCCGTCCGTACTCGGGGACCCAGCTGCAGCCCAGGCGTTGGGCCAGGGCCGCCGCCAGCGTGGTCTTGCCGCTGGACTCACCGCCCAGGACCGCGACCCGGCAGACAAGATCAGCCCGCACCTCCGGCGCCAGCCAATGCGGTGCCAGCGTCGGGTCGGCGCGGATGGCACTGGCACTGATCGGGTAGCGCCGTCGCTGACGGTCAACCTCCACCGCGGTGACGGCCTTGCCGGTATGCGCCGCCAGGCGGGCGGCCAGCGGCGCGCCATAGGCTTCGCTGGAGAACACCGCATCCAGCGCAAGCCCGAGCAGGTCCGCGCACAGCCAGGCCGTGAATGCCTGTTGCTCCTGATCACTGGCAGTGTTGGCGGGCAGCCGGCGTGGCGCTTGCCCGCGCTGCCGGCACAGCCGTTCCAGCCGGCGCTCATCCAGCACCACGCTCAGCAACCCGGGAAAACGCTGGCGCAGCCAGCGCTGCCGGCGACGGGCATAACAGCCGGCAAGTTCGGGAACGCTCCAGCTCAGCAGCAGCACCTGCCGGCACTGCTGGCGGGCGTGTTCAATCAGATATTCATGGCCATGATGCAATGGGCTGAACTTGCCAACCACCAGGCCCAGGCGGAAACGCGGCCTGTCATCCACCTCCGCCACCTGCCGCTGCCGGCCGGGCATCGGCCTGCATCAAGCGGCGCCAGTGCCACAGCGCCACCCAGGCGTTGATCCAGAAGATGGCATACAGCACGGCGGTCAGGTGCAGGCCGCGGCTGGCGTACAACGGCACCGCGATGGTGTTGACCAACAGCCAGAATGCCCACGATTCCAGCTTGCGCCGCATCATCAACAACTGTGCCACGACGCTGAAAACGAGCACCGCCGAATCGACATACGGCAGCCAGGCATCGGTCAACCGATGCAGCATCGCCCCGTAGCCCAGGCTGCCCAGCAGCGCCAGCGGCGGCAGCGCCCACAGCAGGCGACGGTCCAGCCGGGTGATCGGCAACGGCGCGCCGTGATCCCCCCGCCGCCACTGCCACCAGCCAAAGCCACTGATCACGATGAAGAACAGCTGCAGCACCACGTCCGCATACAACTGGTTGCGATGGAACAGCAGGCCAAACAGGCTGCAGCCCACCATCCCCAGCCACCAGGTATGGATGTTGTTACGCCCGGCCAACAGGATGGAAGCGGCCACGGTGAGGTTGGCTGCCAGCTCGAGCTGAAAGGCAGGGTTGTCGAAAATCTCGCCAACAAACGCAAGGGACATCAGGCACAGGCTCCGTGCAAAACGATCCGTTCAAGCGTAGCGACGCACGCGCTGGAGAGCATGCCGCCCATCCTCAAAAGCAAGGCCCCGCAATCGCGGGGCCTTGTCACAAGCATCAGCCCGAAGCGGGATCAGAACTTGTAGTTGATCGAGGCAGCCAGGATGTCGCCGCCGACATCGTACTTGCCCTGCAGCACGTTGCCGGTGGCAGCGGTGACGTTGATTGCCGGTTCGTTGGTGAACAGGTGGGTGTAGCCGACGTTGAACTCCATGTTCTCCGACGGCTTCCAGCCCACGCCCAGCGACAGCCACTTGCGGGTCACGTCCGGCACGCGCACGTCACGGTGCTCGTAGCTGGTCGGGCTTTCGTCATAGGCAACGCCACCGCGCAGGGTCACGCTGTCGCTGTACTTGTACTCAGCGCCGATCGAACCAAAAACAGTGTCGTCGTAGCTGAAGTTCAGCACGTTGTCCGGCTGGTTGGAGGCGAAGTCGACGGTGACCGAGTCGAACGCGCTCTTCCATGCGGTGCGGCTCAGGTCACCCATCACCGTCCAGCGGTCGTTGACGCGGTGGGTGACACTGACCGTGGCCGAAGCCGGCAGGGTCACCGTGGCCTTGCCACTGGAAGCAACAAAGATGCCACGGGCATCGGTCTGCAGCGCCGCAGCCGCCAGTGCCGGGACATCAAAGGTGGCCTTGCCGCCGGTGATCTTGTGCTCGACCTTGGAGCGGTAGCTGAAGGCAATGTTGGTGTCTTCGCTCGGGCTCAGGGTGGTGCCCAGGGTGTAACCGAAAGCGTTGTTGTCGCCTTCCACGGTGGCAAAACCATCAGCGCTGCCCGGGAACAGGCCCAGCTGGGCGCTGGCGCCATTGCTGGCAGCATAGGCGATGGTGCCGAAATCAACCGCGTTGCTGATTTCGATGGTCAGGTGCTCGACGAACACCGAG
Organism: Stenotrophomonas koreensis; assembly: GCF_001431525.1. Taxonomy (GTDB): domain Bacteria; phylum Pseudomonadota; class Gammaproteobacteria; order Xanthomonadales; family Xanthomonadaceae; genus Stenotrophomonas; species Stenotrophomonas koreensis. Next base: position 4,062 of record NZ_LDJH01000005.1, on the reverse strand, counting down.
GCGCCGAAAGACACGTACGGGTTGACGTCGTAGGAGAAAGCAGCGCCGAGGTCGATCGCCTTCAGGTCGGTGGTCACGCCGTGGTAGCGGCCGACCCAGTCACGCTCGTATTCGGTCTTGAAGCCGAACGGCACCGACAGCGACATGCCGAAATGCATGTCATCGTTGATCGGGGTGTAGAAATAAGCAGCCGGAACCGGCGCAATCATGCCCGCATCGCCACCGTTGCCGCCGCTGATCGGCGCACCGCTCGGCTGGGTGCCACGGAACTTTTCAAAATCAGCCGAGAAGCTGATCACGCTCAGATCGGCCTGGAACTGGCGGCCATCGAGCAGGCGCATCGAAGCCGGGTTGGTACCGACCACCGAAGCATCACCCCAGGCACTGGTGGAACCGGCAAAAGCGCGGCCCAGGCCCTTGGCACTGTTTTCCTTGAGCTGGAAGGCTGCAGCCTGGGCCTGGCCAACGGCCAGTGCGCCGACGATGCCAACGGCCAGTGCGGTGTAACGAGCAAGAGTAGAAGCAGTGGACATTTTGCGTTGTTCTCCGGAAATTCGGTGGATATAGCGTTGGTGCGTCTGCCTGCCAGGTAACCCTGACAGGCGCCGGAGACCCCTCCCGGACATACGACGCCGTATGCAGTATAACCACAGTGTTTAACTTGACACTAACGGCACTGCAACATTTTAGACACGCCTCATCCGGGCGGCCAGAGGCCTTTGGACCGATTGCCAGGACGCTAAAAACCCGCTCCCGCACAAGCGCTGGCGCGCCGCGAACGGGATCACCGGGTCATTCCAGCGAGGGCGGGTGGATTCACTCGCCATCCGTGCCGGGAACCGACGACTTGAGCGCCGCCAGCGCCTGCTGGACAGGCTCATCACCGGGCAGGAAGTCACCACTCTGCACCTGGGCCAGCTCTTCCTCGCCCAGCAGGTGCCCCGCCAATCCCGCTTCGCGATACTCGCCGGCAGCAATCGGCTCGCCTTCGGGCTTGAGCACGATGTCCGGCGCAATTCCCACGGCCTGGATGGAACGACCACTGGGGGTGTAGTAACGGGCAGTGGTCAGCTTGATCGAATCGCCATTGTCCAGCGGCAGCACACTCTGCACCGAGCCCTTGCCGAAGGTACGGCTGCCAATCACCTTGGCGCGCTGGTTATCGGCCAGTGCGGCGGCCAACACCTCCGAGGCGCTGGCCGAACCGGCATCGACCAGAACCATCACTGCGGTGTTCTCCAGCAACTGGCCCGGGGTAGCCTGGAACTGCGAATCGCTGCTGCTCAGGCGACCGCGCGTACTGACAATCGTCCCCTGCTCAAGCAGCTCGTCGGCCACCTGGACAGCGGCAGTCAACAGGCCGCCCGGATTGCTGCGCAGGTCCAGCACCAGGCCGTGCAGCGGCTGGCTTTCCGCCTGTGCGGCCAACGCCCTGGCGTGCTGGGCAAAATCGGTGGCGGTGTCGGCCTGGAAGGTGCTGATGCGGATATAGCCGTAGCCGGGTTCGAGCATCCGGCTGCGCACACTGCTGAGGCGGATGGTCTGCCGCTGCACGACAATTTCCAACGGCTTGCTCTGGCCCTCGCGACGCACACTCAAGGTGACGCTGGAACCCGCCGGGCCGCGCAGCGGTTCGGGATCGGTAATGGCTGCCATCGGCTTGCCTTCCACGGCAATGATCAGATCGCCCGGCTGAATCCCTGCCAGTGCCGCCGGGCTGCCATCAATCGGGGCGATCACCCGCAGCACCTTGTCTTTCAGGGTCTGCACTTCCACCCCAATACCTTCATAGGCGCCGCGGGATTGTTCCTCGAACAGCTGTGCCTGCTCGGCATCCAGGTAACTGCTGTGCGGGTCAAGCTCAAGCAGCAGGCCGCGGATGGCCGACTGCATCAATTGCGCATCGGCCACCGGCTCGACATAGGCAGCGCGCACTGCATTGAACACGGTGACATAACGACGGATTTCATCCAGCGGTACCTGCTGTGAAACCACCACCGGATCCGGAGCTGCCGTCTGTTGCGCAAATGCCGGGCTGATTCCAGCCAGCAACAGACAGGACACCAAGATTCGATGATCCAAACGCATGTACCACTCCTTGATCAACCAGGCGACATCAGCTCAAGCGACGATTATGCGCCATGCCTGGCATCACTGCGGCTCAGCGCCGCAGCCACGTCGTCGGATCAACCGGTCGTCCATTGCGCCGCAGCTCGAAATACAGCGCATTGCGCCCTTGCCCACCGGAGTTGCCCACGCGCGCAATCTGCTCACCACGCGCAACGCGGCTGCCGACATCACGCAACAGGCTTTCGTTATGGGCGTACAGACTCATGTAGCCATCGCCATGGTCGATGATCAGGATCATTCCGTAGCCGGTCATCCAGTCTGAGTAAACCACCTTGCCTGCAGCCACAGCGGTCACCGGCGCCCCGGCTGCCGCCTCGATCAGGATGCCCGAGGCAGGCCTTCCATCAGACTGGCGTGCACCAAAACGGGTCACCAGGGTGCCCGACAACGGCCAAGCACCACCGCCTACACGAACGCTGCTGGCCGCGGGCTGGGAGGCGCGTGCAGACTGCGCTCGACTGCCGCTGCTGCGGGTAGCAGCACTGGCACTGTTGCGGCTGGCCTGCTGCCGTTGAGCCGATGCCGCACGGGCAGCCTGGCTGCGCAGGTTGGCAAGCACCGTTTCCAGCGAGCGCACATCCCGTGCCAGCGCGGTCTCGCGGCTTTTCTTTTCCGCGTGCTGCGCATTGAGGCGTGCTACGGCCTGTCGTTGGCTTTGACGCTCCCTGGCAAGCTGGCTGGTGAGCAGGCGGTGTTGTTCCCGCTGTTCAAGCAGACGGGCCTGCAGCTGCCCGGCCTGCAGCTCAAGCGCCTTGACCTGGGCCAGGTCGGCATTGATCTTGTCCAGCAATTCAATACGCTGCTGCTGCAGATAGCGCTGATAGGCCAGAACCCGTTGGCTGTCTGCCAGCTGATCCTGCGACAGCAGCAGCTTCAATGCCGAATGGTTGCCTTGGCGCTGGCTATCACGCAGCAGGCTGGCCAACTTGCCTCGTTGGGCTTGAATGGCAGCCTGCAAGCTGGCGCCCTGCTGCCGTGCCTGCGCCAACTGCTCCTCCTGCTTGCTCAATGCCTGCTCAACTTCGGCCAGTTGACGGCTGGAACGCGCCACGTTGGCATCGGCTTGCCGCAGCTGGGCATTGGCTGCCTGCAACGCTTGCTCCGCATCGCGCCGTTCGGCCGCCGTCTGTCGCAGTTGCTCGCGCGTCTGCTGTAACCGACGCTCGGTATTGGCCGCATTCTGTGCCCATGCACTGCCAATGCCTGCCCACATCAGCAGCACTACCAGCACAAGGCTGGCACGATGCGTGGAGAAAAACCTGGGCATTGACGACAGCGGCACTGTATCCACTCAGCAGCAAGGCGCGACTGGCGATTGTAACCAGCCGGCAGAGCAAGAAGCACAACCGGCCAGATCTGCACACAGCCAAGCCGCATCAGAGCGGGGCGAACCATGTGACCGTAACGTCCAGCCAACCGATGCCCCCTGCGCCAAAGAAAAATTCGGCCGTGGACCGGACTGTCAGCAGGTTTTGAAGCCCCCAAGACAAAACCCCCGGCCTTGGCCGGGGGTTTTGATTGAGGAACTGGCGATGACCTACTCTCGCACCGCTTAGGCGGCACTACCATCGGCGCGGCTGCGTTTCACTTGTCGAGTTCGGGATGGGATCGGGTGGTTCCACAACGCTGTGATCGCCAGAAAACGGTGTCTGCCGGCGCAAGGCGCACAGGACAGCGAATCTGGATGCCACTGCAATCAAAGCGATTGCGGGGCTTGCATAAAAAGAAAACCCCGCTGAGTTATCAGCGGGGTTTTCGGGGTAAAGACCCTGGCGATGACCTACTCTCGCACCGCTTAGGCGGCACTACCATCGGCGCAGCTGCGTTTCACTTCCGAGTTCGGGATGGGATCGGGTGGTTCCACAGCGCTAATTTCACCAGGGAGACGGTTGGAGCGTCGCCGGCTTTTCATTTCGGATAATGAGGGATTGC
>NZ_LDJH01000049.1 GCF_001431525.1 Stenotrophomonas koreensis | reverse complement strand
TTGTCTTCACATTGCGTTTCGTCGGCAGCGTCAACTGTGTATAATGGACAGGCTGCTGAGCATCCCGCTGGTGCTGCTGGGGCTGTACCTGATCGTGCGCTCGCGCAGCGCGCCGGTGCTGCAGCCGGTGGCAGCCGGTGCCGGGGAGAAGTCCTGATGCGCGCCTACCTGGACCTGCTGGAGCATGTGCTGGAACGCGGCACCGTCAAGGCCGACCGCACCGGTACCGGCACCCGCAGTGTGTTCGGCTGGCAGATGCGCTTTGACCTGGCGCAGGGTTTTCCGCTGGTCACCACCAAGAAGCTGCACCTGCGCTCGATCATCCACGAGCTGCTGTGGTTTTTGCGCGGCGACACCAACATCGGCTACCTCAAGGAACACAACGTCAGCATCTGGGACGAGTGGGCCGACGCCAATGGCGACCTCGGCCCGGTATATGGCAAGCAGTGGCGCAGCTGGGCCGGGGCCGATGGCCGTACCTTCGACCAGATCGCCTGGGTGGTGGAGGAGATCCGCCGCAACCCGGATTCACGCCGGCTGATCGTCAGTGCCTGGAACGTGGCCGAGCTGGAGGCTGTCTCTTCTACACATGTGACGCTGCCGAAGAAATGCAGTGTAT
>NZ_LDJH01000048.1 GCF_001431525.1 Stenotrophomonas koreensis | reverse complement strand
AAGACCTGGCCAGCCTGCGCGCGACCTACCTGCTGCCGGAAGATGGCATCGTCAACCTCGGTTACCGCTACCGGCGCAATCCGCGCAACGGTGAAGACCAGCTGGAACAGGTCGATTTTTCCTTCCTGTATCCGATCAACCCTCGCTGGAGCGTGGTTGGCCGCTATTACCATTCGTTGCTGGATGACAAACCACTGGAGGTCATCGGCGGCGTGCAATGGGACAGCTGCTGCCTGGCCGTGCGTGCACTGGTGCGCCGTCATGTCCGCAACCGCGAAGGTGACATGGACAATTCCATCCAGGTGGAATTCGTCCTGAAGGGCCTGAGCTCCATTGGCCAGAACACGGACCGTACTTTGTCCCGTGCTATTCTCGGCTACAACCGCGACGACCTGTACCTGGTTCCGCCCAGCCGCAGTGGCGTTGACAGCGACGACTACGATCCGAATCTGATCCCATGACCAAGACCCTTCCTGTTCTGCTCGCCGCCACCCTGGCGTTG
>NZ_LDJH01000047.1 GCF_001431525.1 Stenotrophomonas koreensis | reverse complement strand
CATGTCGTCGGCAGCGTCAGAGGTGTAGAAGAGACAGGAGCGCGGCCAGCTCGGCCGGCAGGCTGTGCGGGAATACCACGCCCCAGCTGCCGTCGGTGGTCTTGCCCCACAGTTCGGCGCCGATGAAGTTGCCCAGCCGGCCAAAACCCAGGCCCAGCGGCACCAGCGGCGCCACAAAATCCATCGTGTCAAAGAAATGCAGCCGGTGCTTGCGGCTCCACCACAGGCTGGCGATCAGCACACCGATCAGGCCGCCGTGGAAACTCATTCCCCCTTCCCAGACCCGGAACAGCATGGCGGGGTTACTCAGGAACAGCCCGGGGGTGTAGAACAGCATGTAGCCGATCCGCCCGCCCAGCACCACGCCGATCATCGAATAGAACAACAGGTCGGAGAACGCATCGGCATTGACCCCTGGCAGACGACCGGCGGCGATACGGCGATTGCCCAGCCACCAGGCCGCGGCAAAGCCGAACAGGTACATGATTCCGTACCAGTGCACGGCCACCGGGCCAAGTGAGAAAGCAATCGGGTCGATCTGATGCAGATACGTCATCGGGCCAGGCTCGGGGAACAGACAGGGGCCTATTGTTGGTCAATCCTGCGGCAATGGACAGGGCCGGGGGTCACAGCAGGTGCGGCTGGTCCTGCAGGCCCTCACCGGCCTGCCCGTCCTCGGCCGGCGGC
>NZ_LDJH01000046.1 GCF_001431525.1 Stenotrophomonas koreensis | reverse complement strand
CGGCAACAAGCCACAGGGAAGCGGCAGCGGCAATGGCGGCACGGGCAATCCCGCACCGCCTGCCACTGACCGCTGAGATCGCCGGCGCCGGCCAGCGGCGCTGGCCCCTGCCCGGGCAACCGGCTCAGGCGCGGCGGTAATCGACGAAATCAAAGGCCAGTGCGTGCTGCGCATCGGCGGGATGATGGGCACGTGCCACTTCCTGCCAGCCGGTCTGGTCCCAGGCCGGGAAGAAGGCATCGGCATCGGCCACCCGGGTATGGACATGGGTCAGGTACAGCCGATCGGCCCGGTCCAGCAGTTGCGCATACACTTGGCCGCCGCCGATCACGCACAGCTCCCCGGCGCCGGCCTGCGCGGTCAATTCCAGCGCCTGCTCCAGGCTGTCCACCGCCTGCATCCCGGCAAACGGCACCTGGCCGCTGCCGGTCAGCACCAGGTTCAAGCGCCCGGGCAGCGCGCGGCCCAGTGACTGCGCGGTCTTGCGCCCCATCAGGATCGGCTTGCCCAGGGTCAGCGCCTTGAAGCGCTTCAGGTCATCGGGAAGGTGCCAGGGCATCGTATTGCCGCGGCCAATGGCGCGGTCCTCGGCCAGTGCAGCCAGCAACGAGATCAGCGGGCGGTCGGACATCGGCATGCATTCACGCAAGAGGGCAGCGCTGATCATCGCCGACCCGGCGTCCTGCCGTCACGCCCGGCGTGCTGCCGGTTAC
>NZ_LDJH01000045.1 GCF_001431525.1 Stenotrophomonas koreensis | reverse complement strand
CTGGTTGAACAGCGCATCGCGCTCGGCCGGGCTGTTGCTGGTGAGCTGGGCCATGTCGGTGATCTGGTCGCCGACCTGCAGCAGCACCCGGTAGCGGCTGGCGGCGGCAATCCGGCGGCAGCCCTTCTCGCTGCCGTGCGGGGTGCAGCCCGGCACTTCCACGCCAAGGCCGTAGTAATTGGCCTCCTCCACCGGGAAGCCGTAAGCCCGCAGGTTGGCAATGGTGTCGGCGGCCATGTCGTGGGTGCGGTTGGAGATGTAGACGATGGTCACGCCCTTGTCGGCTGCGGCCTTGGCAAAGGCCAGCGCGCCCGGCACCGGGGTGGCGCGGCGCTCGCTTACCCAGGCGGCCCAGCTGGCCGAGCCATAGCTGGTGCCATCCACCACCAGGCGGGCCTGGTAGGCCGAGTTGTCGAGCATGGTTTCATCGATATCGACGATCACCGCCGGCTTCTGCGCCGGCGTCTGCAGCTCGGCGCCCTCGCCGGGCAGCAGCGCGGTCCACTGCGGGTCGGCCAGGGCGGCATCGAGCTGGGCTTCGGCGGCGCGCCAG
>NZ_LDJH01000044.1 GCF_001431525.1 Stenotrophomonas koreensis | reverse complement strand
CCCAAGGCAGCGGCATTGCGACCCTGGAGCACTTCGCGCACAAGCTCAAGGCTTACCTGCACGGAATTCTGTCCCGCTGCCGGCACCGGCTCAACACCAGCATCGTGGAAGGCATCAACAACACCATCAAGGTCATCAAACGCCGCGCCTACGGGTACCGCGATCAGGAATATTTCTTCTTGAAAATCCGCGCAGCCTTCCCCGGTATCCTGCGATGAACCATTAAAAACCCGGGCATTGCCCGGGTTTTTAATGCGGCCAGGTGCAGCCGAAGTCAGTGGCCGACGCTGCTGCCACCGGCCATCTTGCTGACCTGGTACAGCTCCAGGCCGATGCGCTTGATCAGCCCCAGCTGCTGCTCCAGCCACCAGGCATGGTCCTGCTCGGTGTCCTTGAGCTGGGCCAGCAGGATGTCGCGGCTGACATAGTCGCCCTGTTCCTCGCACAGCTTCATACCGGCGGCAAGGTTCTCGCGCACCGCATATTCGGTGGCCAGATCCTTTTCCAGCATCGACACCACATCCTTGCCCGGTTCAAAGGCCACCGGACGCATGTCCGGGTCACCGCCCAGAAACAGGATCCGTCGCAACAATGCATCGGCGTGCTGGGTTTCTTCTTCCATCTCGTGGTTCAAGCGCTCGTACAGCGCCTGCAGGCCCTGGTCCTCGTAACGACGGGAGTGGATGAAATACTGGTCGCGGGCGGCAAGCTCGCCACGCAGCAGGGCCTTGAGGCAATCGATGACGGCGGGGTTGCCTTTCATGTGGGCGCTCCATTGCAGGGATGACCGGCATGATGCCCGATCCGCAACGGCGATGTTCAAAAGCCAATCACTCGCAGTTGCACTGCATTTGCAGCCACGCCCGCCCCATGCTGGAATCGGTGCCTGGCTTGTGGGGGGATGGCAATGGGGTTTCGGGGATGGCGGCGCTGGACGCTGCGTGTGCTGTTGCTGTTGGCCCTGCTGGCCATCAGCACCGTGCTGGCGGCACTGCTGGCCCTGCGTGGCAGCCTGCCGCAACTGGAAGGACAGGGCTTGCTGCCAGGCCTGCAGGCCACCGTGCAGGTCCAGCGCGATGCGCTTGGCGTGGTCAGCATCACCGCCGACAACCAGGCCGACATGGCCCGCGCCCTGGGCCATGTGCATGCACAGGAGCGCTACTTCGAGATGGACCTGGCCCGGCGCAGTGCCGCCGGGGAGCTGTCCGCGCTGTTTGGTGCCGCCGCGCTGCCGCGTGACAGCGCGATGCGCCCGCACCGCCTGCGTGCCCGCCAGGCCGTGACCCTGGCACAGCTGCCGGACGAGCAGCGCCAGCTGCTGGCCGCCTATGCCGAGGGCGTCAATGCCGGCCTGGATGCACTGCGCGTGCGTCCCTGGCCCTACCTGCTGCTGCGCCAGGCCCCACAACCCTGGCAGGTCGAAGACTCGCTGCTGGCGGGGCTGGCGATGTATGCCGACCTGCAGGACCCGGACAACCGCAACGAACTGGCCTGGCAACAGCTGCGCGCCGCAGCACCGCCGGCCCTGGCCGCGCTGCTGGCCCACCCGGGCAGCCGTTGGGACGCACCGCTGCTGGGCCCTGGTCATGGCGATGCCCCCTTGCCTGCTGAGCTGGCACTGGACCTGCGCCAGCTCAGCCGGCTGCCGGCCACCGCTGGCCAGAGCGAAACCCCGATGCCCGGCAGCAACAACTTTGCCGTCAGCGGCCGGCTGACCGCCGATGGCCGGGCGATCGTCGCCGATGACATGCACCTGGGCCTGCGCGCGCCCAATATCTGGTTCCGCGCGCGGCTGCGCTACCGCCACCCGGAGGCACCCGCTGGCCAGGTCGATGTCAGCGGCTTCACCCTGCCCGGGCTGCCGGCGGTGATCGTTGGCAGCAACGGCCATGTCGCCTGGGGCTTCACCAACGCCTATATCGACAACGCCGATTTCGCCCGCTACGACCCCGCGCTGCTGGCCGAGCCCGGGGTGGTGCGACAGCATGCCGAGCGCATCGCCATCGCCGGCGGCAGCGAGCATGTGCTGCAGGTGCGCGAAACCGACTTCGGCCCGCTGTTGCACACGCTGCCCGACGGCAGCGCGCTGGCACTGCGCTGGGCCGCCCAGCTGCCGGGTGCCCTGAGCCTGGACCTGGCGGCGATGGCCCACGCAGCCGACCTGGAGCAGGCGCTG
>NZ_LDJH01000043.1 GCF_001431525.1 Stenotrophomonas koreensis | reverse complement strand
CCCTCCAGGTCATCATCGGTATTGAGATAGCCCAGTTGCAGACAGGTAACGACCAGCCGCTGCTGCCGGAAACTTTCCCGCAATGCATCGCCAATGCCGGTAAGGGCGAACTTGGAGGCACCGAAGGTCACCTCTGGCCTACCGCTCTGGCGAAGGCCGGAGGTGGAACCGGTGATGATGACTTGCGGTTTTTTGGATGAGAGCAGGCGCGGCACCAGGTGCTTCAACGCCAGGATGGTGGAAGTGATGTTGATGTTCACCATGGCGGCAATTTCATCATCGTCATCCTCCAGGAAGCGGTAGTGCTCCGAGAAGGCCGCCTGCTCCCACACCCCCAGGTTGCAGATCAGCACATCCAGCGCATCGGGCGCTTGCCGAGCAATCAACTGCACCGCCTCGCGCGGCGAGCTGAGGTCGGCCTCGATCCACTCCACGCCAACCCCATCGGCAAGGTTCAGTTGTTGCGGGCGCTTACGCGATACACCAATGACCGTGTCACCGGGCGCGCAGCCCTTCAACAAACGCACGCCCCAGCCCCCGGCTGGCGCCAATCACCATCAACTTCATGATCACTGCCCATTCAATGCAGGGGCAAATATACCCGTTGAAGCTCACCGTTGGCCCGGCCAGGCATCACAACAAACACAGGAAAAAAGGGCCGGGTGCCTGCGCACCCGAGCCCTGATCACTCAGTCATCCATGTCTTGCCCGGCTGTACCAGCAGCCGGCTGAGATCAAAGAGTCAGCCCTTGAGGCGCAACGCGATTTCCTCAGCGTGCTTCTGGTGCAAGCCACCAGTGGTACCCCACGCCGTGCTGTTGGTGGATTCCACTTCGAAGGACGCCAGCTGCGCGCCATTGGCATCCATCACCCGCACATGGCTGATGATCTTGTCACGCCCGGCCATGATCCCCAGCAGGGCACGGGCAGCGCCA
>NZ_LDJH01000042.1 GCF_001431525.1 Stenotrophomonas koreensis | reverse complement strand
TGCTGGCGATGTACCACGACCAGGGCCTGCCGGTGCTGAAGTTCTCCGGTTTCGAAAACGCCACCAACATCACCCTGGGCCTGCCCTATCCGCGCGTTGCGGTGGACCACGGCACTGCACTGGAGCTGGCCGGCAAGGGCCAGGCCGACCCCGGCAGCCTGCTGGCGGCGGTGGATTTGTGCGCTGCACTGGCCCGGCAACGTAAACTGTGCACATGACCCCATCTTCCTCTCCCCCGGCCGGCTTCACCGAGCCGGCGAAAAAGCAATTTGGCCAGCACTTCCTGGCTGACCGTTATTACGTGGACAAGATCGTGATGGCGGTCAACCCGGTCGCCGGTGACAACCTGGTCGAGATCGGTCCCGGCCAGGGCGCGATCACCTTCCCGCTGCTGCGCAAGCATCCGCGGCTGACCGTCATCGAGTTCGACCGCGACCTGATTGCCCCGCTGGCGGCCGCAGCCGCGCCGCTGGGCGAGCTGACCATCATCCACCGCGACGTATTGCAGGTGGACTTCAGCGCGCTGGCCGAACCGGGCAGGAAGATCCGCCTGGTCGGCAACCTGCCCTACAACATCTCCTCGCCGATCCTGTTCCATGCCCTGGAGCACGCCGCGGCGATCAGCGACATGACCTTCATGCTGCAGAAGGAAGTGGTCGACCGCATGGCGGCCG
>NZ_LDJH01000041.1 GCF_001431525.1 Stenotrophomonas koreensis | reverse complement strand
CCAGACGATGCGCTGTACCCGGTAGCCTTCCCAGCCGCCCAGCGCGGCAATCATCTTCCGATCCAGCATGACCTCACCCTTGAGCACTGAAATCAGGCCTCAAGGGTAAGCGCAACCGGGAAAAGCTCCACGCTGATCTGCGATGAACCAAATTTTTGCGCATATCTCCGCGTTTCCCCACGACGGCCGCCGCCCGCAGGTGGGGGAGGTCATTACCTACCTGACCCAGGCCGGGCCCGATGGCAAGGTCCGCGCGGTCAATGTGATGCGGCCGGGGCAATCACACCGGCGGCCGGTTGCTCGCCGCCAGCGTCCGGCGCGCCGCGCCCGCACTGGTGTGGCCGGCGTGCTCGGCGTGGTGCTGGTGGTGGCCCTGGGCTGGTTGGCATATGAGCGCTACGCGGCCGTGCCGGCATCGGTAGCGGCCCCGGCGGCGGCCTTGCAGGCCGACCCGCGCTTCAGCTGCAGCGGCAAGACCCACTGCTCGCAAATGCGCTCCTGTGCCGAAGCCACGTACTACCTGCGCCACTGCCCCAATACCCAGATGGACGGCGATGGGGACGGCGTGCCGTGCGAGCAGCAGTGGTGCCGCTGAGCTGAGGCGCAGCGCTGCCGAATCCATCGGGCCGGGACGCTGCGGCGCGCCTCGGCCGCCGTGCGCCGCACCGGCAGGCCCGCCCGGCAGGGAGCGTGTTCTGGCATGCTGCGCCTGGCAGGCAGGGGGCCTGCACGGCATGGGGAGCGGCGATGGACCAGCAACGCAAGGGGCAACCGTCCGAGCCACCGGCTCTGGGCGATGCGGGCTTCCGCTCGATAGACCCACCGCCGGAGTCGGTGCTGCGCCGGCTGGGGCAGGTGGTGTTGTATGTGGTGGTGATCCTGTTTGTGTTCGTCTGGCTGTTGGTCTTCGTTGGCCTGTTTGGCGACCTCGGCGGCGTGCTCGGGGTGGGCGTGTTTACGCTGTTGGTGGTGTCTTACGTGAAGTGGCGGGCGATCCGCCGCGAGGCCATGCCACTGACAGCCGTGGACCAGGAAGCCGAGGCGCTGGCGCAGGCACGCCAGGTGCAGCAGGTCGACATGCTCAGCGAAACAGCAAGCCCGTCCACTGCGCTGCGCTGGGCCGAGAACCTGACCCGCTGTGCCCTGGCCATCACCCTGTTCCTGGCGCTGTTCCGTGGCCTGGGCAAGGCCTTGCACCAGCCCAATGGCATGGGGTGGGAAAAGTTCATTGCCCTGGGGCTGGCACTGTTTTTCACCACACTGCTGGTGATGACCTTTGGCCTGGTGCAGCGGTATGTGCTTGCCCATCGCCTGTACGCGCGCTGGTTGAGTTGTGGTGTGTTGCTGGTGGCGATGCTGGCCTGGTGGCGGTAAGCAGCAGGCCGCCGCTTGTGGCCGATGCAAAACAGGGGTCAGAGTGCACTTTCACGCACCTGGCCCTTTGTTCTTTTAGGAGCAGGTAAGGGCTTCCGCCCGCTGGGCTAACAGGGTCGGGTTGGCTTACTTGTTTGAAGCAGGTAAGTGCTTCCGCCCGCTACGCGTGCGGCTTCCTTTTGATGCACCAAAAGGAACCCAAGGAGCGAAGCGACTAACGGCGAAGCCGGCCCGAAGGGCGAGCACCAACGGTGCGAGTCAAAGTGCTTCTCGCCGGGCCGCGTGACGCTGCGGCCTGCGGCCACAGCGGTTCCCTGTGCTTCTCGCGTGCCGGGGCGGTGCGGGAACTCGTTGCGCTCAGACACCCCGCACCTTCATCCCCGGCCCGCTGCGATGCTCGGCACGCTCTACTGGAACTAACGGGGTCAGGTTGGCTTGGAACTAACGGAGGAACTAACGGGGTCAGGTTGGCTTAGCTGTTTGAAGCAGGTAGGTGCTTCCGCCCGCTGCGCGTGCGGCTTCCTTTTGAGGCACCAAAAGGAACCCAAGGAGCGAAGCGACTAACGGCGAAGCCGGCCCGAAGGGCGAGCACCAACGGTGCGAGTCAAAGTGCTTCTCGCCGGGCCGCGTGCCGATGCGGTGGGGCTGCATCGGTGCCCTGCGCTTCTCGCGGCTCAACGCGGCACGGGAACTCGCTGCGCTCAAACACCCCGCGCCTGTTCCGTTGATCCGCTGCGATGCTCGGCACGCTCTACGGCTCGGGCAGGTGGAGCGCAAGCTCACGGCAACGGCAACGGCAA
>NZ_LDJH01000040.1 GCF_001431525.1 Stenotrophomonas koreensis | reverse complement strand
CGCGCTGCTGCTGGCCATCCCGCTGCGGCCCGGATGGTTGTGCGCAACCCACCGGTAATGCCGGGGCAGACAGCCAGGGGCAGGTTTTTTTCCTCCGGCTTGGGCAACAATGGCGGGCCGGGCTTCCCACCCATTGCCGCGCTGGCGGCCTTTGCCGCATCACACTACGGCGCAAGATCAACGCGTGACTGCAGTGCTCAGCAGTTTCAGCCCATCTGCATGGCAGAACGTGCTGGCTGCTGTTGTGCCAGTTCAAGTAGCTGCTGAGCTTCCGTGTGCATGGTTCGCAGGGGTTCTACCCCGTTTTCACGGACACTTACAAGAAGGCCGATTCAGGCCATGAGGAGTGTTCATGTCAAAGCGTCGTAAGTTCAGTGCCGAGTTCAAGCGTGGTGCGGTGGAGCAAGCCAGTCGGCCCGGTGTCAGTTGCGCCCGGGTGGCCCGCGAATTGGGTATCCGTGACAGCCTGCTGACCCGCTGGAAGCGGGAGGCACAGACGGCGGGGAAAGCAGCCTTTGCCGGCACCGGGAGCCCGCGTGACGAGGAAGTTGCCCGGCTCAAGCGCGAGTTGGCCAGAATCACCAAGGAGCGGGATTTTTTGCGAGAAGCGGCGACGTTCTTTGCCAAGGCATCATCCTGAGGTATCAGGTGATCGAACGTTGCCGCGATGAGTTTCCGATTCGCCTGATGTGCCGCTGCCTGCGGGTATCGACCAGTGGCTACTACGACTGGAGCAAGCGACTGCCCAGTGCTCGACAGCACGACAACGAGCGCTTGCTGAGCCGTATCCATGCGCTGCATCAGGACAGCCGGGGCACGCTGGGGGCCGGCCGCATGCAGGAAGCTCTGGTCGAGGAAGGGCTGACGGCCAGTCGAAATCGGGTTGCCCGATTGATGGCGGCAGCGGGCCTGCAGGGCTGGCCACGCCCGAAACGGCGTGGCCAGCGCGCTCAACCGACACTGACGCCGCCGGGCGTGCGCAACCTGCTGGAGCGTGATTTCAGCGCCTTGGAGCCGGAAACCAAGTGGGTGACCGACATCACCGAGATCAAGACCCAGCAGGCCAAGCTGTATCTATGCGTCGTGCTGGATCTGTTTGATCAGCGCATTGTGGGCTGGTCCATGCATCATCGGCAGGACCGGCAGATGGTGATCAGAGCGGTGCAGATGGCGGTTTGGCAACGGCAGGAGCGGCATCCGCTGATCCTGCACTCCGACCGCGGCAGTCAATTTCGTAGCGGCGATTACCAGGGCTACCTGGCCGCCAATGGCCTGCTTTGCTCGATGAGTGCGGTGGGGCATTGTGGCGACAATGCAGCCTGCGAGGGCTTTTTCGGATTGCTCAAGCGCGAGCGGATCTATCGCACAACGTATCCCACACTCGATGCCGCCCGGTCCGATGTGTTCGAATACATCGAGCGCCGCCACA
>NZ_LDJH01000004.1 GCF_001431525.1 Stenotrophomonas koreensis | reverse complement strand
CCGGTCCGGGCCGGCTCGTTCGCGGCGCCCGGCTCGCGGCCATCGGGGTCGTCAAACAGCGAATGCAGGTCGGCATAGGCCAGCACCCGGCGGCCGTTGTCGCGCAGGCCGATGCCCGGGTCCTCCAGGCGCGGGCCGCTCGGGCTGGACTGCATATCCACGACCGGACTGCCGGTCTCGCTGGCCGGGTGGTTGACCGGCGCGGCGGCACGGCCATGGCCGGCATGTGCCGCATGGGGATCGGCCGGCATCGCGTGCCCGGCATGGGCCGCTGCAGTGGAAGCGGCGCCGTATCCACTGCCATGACCACTGCCGTGGTCGTGCGCCATGTCGGCCATGCTCAGCAGCGGGCGGCGGTCCAGCGCCGGCACCACCGCGGCCAGGCCGGGGCGGGTGGCCAGGGTGCCGCAGGCAAAGCCGGTGCGGCCCATGTCCTGGGCAAACACGGTGAAGGCGTCCTGGCCGGTCGGCTCGACGAGCACATCAAAGGTCTCGGCGGTGGCGATGCGCAGCTCGTCCACGCTGACCGGGTGCACGTACTGGCCATCGGCGGCGACCACGGTCAGCTTCAGCCCGGGAATGCGGATGTCGAAATGGGTCATCGCCGAGCCGTTGATCAGGCGCAGCAGCACGCGCTCGCCGGGGCGGAACAGCCCAGTCCAGTTCGCGGCCGGGGTGTGGCCGTTGAGCAGGTAGGTGTAGGTATTGGCGTTGATGTCGGAAAGGTCGGTCGGCGTCATCCGCATCCGCGCCCACTGCGCGCGCTCGGCCAGGGTCGCGCGCAGGCCATCGCGGCGGGCATCGCGCACCAGCTCGCCCAGCGTCTGCTGGTAGGTGTTGTCGTGCATGGCCATCTTCTTCATCCGCCGGTACAGCGCGGCCCCATCCAGGTCGGTCCAGTCCGAGAGCAGCAGCACGTGTTCGCGGTCGAAGCGGTAGGGCGGCGGCGCGATCGGGTCGATCACGATCGCCCCGTACAGCCCGGCCTGTTCCTGGAACAGCGAATGGCTGTGGTACCAGTAGGTGCCGTTCTGCCTGAGCTCGAAGCGGTAGTGATAGGCCTGGCCGGGGGCGATGCCGTCAAAACTCAGCCCCGGCACGCCGTCCATGTTGGCCGGCAGCAACAGGCCGTGCCAGTGGATCGAGCTGACGTCATCGCGCAGCGCGTTGTGCACGTGCAGGTTGACGGTCTCGCCCTCGCGCCAGCGCAGCACCGGCGCCGGCAGCGACTGGTTCACGGTGATCGCGGTGCGTGCCTTGCCGGTGAAGTTCACCGGCAGCTCGCCGATGTGCAGGTGCTGGGTGGCACCGCGCAGTTCGGGCACCGGGAAGGAGACCTGGCGGGCCTGGGCGGCGGGCAGGCGCCACAGGCCCGTGCCGGCGACCAGGCCGGCAAAGCCCAGGCCCTGGACGAAACGGCGGCGGGACACGACGCTGCGCGCGTCGTGCAGGGTGTCATCAGACATGGTGTTCACTCCAACGCGGGCCTTCAGGCACCGCGCGCTGACAGCAAAAGGAAGGATCAGGCGTGCAGGCACGCCACTGCTGGTCAGACAGTGAAGGCGATGGGCGGCCGTACCGGTTCGGCCAGCCGCGGCGGGGCGCTGTAGCGGGCGGGGAGTACCGCCGGAGCCAGCGGTGCTGCAGGCAGCAGCAGCACCAGCGCCGGTGCCGGCAGGGCGCTGCCGTGCTGCAGGCAGTCACAGTGCTGGCTGTCGGCGCCACAGGGCATGGCCGGCTCGTCGGCGGCCACGGCATGGCAGTCCCCGGCCTCGGCAGCCACCGCAACGTGATGCGCGGGGCTGCCCGGATCGACCGCTGCGACGGCGGCCGGCAGCAGGCTGCTGGCCATCCGGCTGGCCGCCCACGCGCTGGCGGTCGTATTGACCAGCAGCAGGACGATCAGCAGGGCGCGCAGCAGCACAGGCACGGGTCGGCTCACGGGCATCGGGTGGCGCCGAGCATAGCAGCCGGCCCGGCCGCTGGCGCCGCGGGGCTACAATGCCGGTTGGGTTTTCGTCATGAGTCCGCCATGTCGCAACGTGAGTGGGTGGCCGCGGCCATCCAGAAGATCGAGGCCGATTACAACCGTTCGGCCGACACCCACCTGATTCCGATGGCCTTGCCTGGCTACCCCGGGATCGATGTCTACCTGAAGGATGAATCCAGCCATCCCACCGGCAGCCTGAAACACCGGCTGGCGCGCTCGCTGTTCCTGTATGCACTGGCCAACGGCTGGCTGCGCGAAGGCTGCCCGGTGATCGAGGCGTCCTCCGGTTCCACCGCGGTGTCGGAGGCATATTTCGCCCACCTGCTCGGTTTGCCGTTCATCGCGGTGATCCCGCGCGGCACCTCGCCGGAGAAGGTGGCTGCGATCGAGTTCCACGGCGGGCGCTGCCACTGGGTCGAGTCGGCCTGTGGCCTGGATGCGGCCGCGCAGGCGCTGGCCTGCCAGACCGGCGGCCACTTCATGGACCAGTTCACCTATGCCGAGCGCGCCACCGACTGGCGCGCCAACAACAACATCGCCGAGTCGATCTTCCGCCAGATGGCCGAAGAACCGCACCCGGTGCCGGCCTGGATCGTCTGCTCGCCCGGTACCGGTGGTACCGCCGCCACCCTCGGCCGCTACGTGCGCTACCGCCGCCATCCGACCCGGATCCTGTGCGTGGACCCGGAAATCTCGGTGTTCTTCGACGGCTACCGTGCCGCGCTGGAGAACCGCTGCTGGCAGACGCTGGCCATCAGCGGAGGCTCACGGGTGGAGGGCATCGGCCGGCCGAAGGTCGAGGCCAGCTTCATCCCGGCCTGCGTCGATGCGATGGCCAAGGTGCCCGATGCGTTGAGCCTGGCGGCGATGCGCCATGTCAGCACGGTGCTCGGCCGGCGCGTGGGTGGCTCGACCGGGACCAACTTCGTCGGCGTGCTGCAGGCGGCGGCCTGGATGCGCGCGGCCGGGCAGGGAGGTTCGATCGTCACCATCCTGTGCGATGCCGGCGAGCGCTACGCCCATTCCTATTACGACCCGGCCTGGTATGCGGCCCGGGGCATTGAGGTGGAAGCAGCCGATGCGGCCATTGCCGCGGCGGTGGCCGGTGAACCGCTGCCGGCGCTGGCTTGTGCCGGGCAGGAAGCGTTCCCATATCAGGCCTGACCCGGCCGTTGGCCGGCACTGTGTTCTGAAGGACTGACCATGACCAACCCGTTGCTCGATTTCTCCGGCCTGCCCCGTTTTGATGCGATCACCCCGGCGCATGTCACCCCGGCGATCGACACCCTGCTGGCGCAGGCGCGTGCAGCGGTGGAACAGGCGCGCACGCAGGCACTGGTGAACTGGGAAAACTTTGTGGTGCCGCTGGATGACGCCACCGAGCGGCTGTACCGCGCCTGGGGCCAGGTCAGCCATCTGGAAGCGGTGGTCAACAGCCCCGAGCTGCGCGCGGCCTACAACGAGAACCTGCCCAAGGTGACCCGCTTCGGCAGCGAGCTGGCCCAGGACCTGGCCCTGTACGCGCAGTACCGCAAGCTGGCCGATAGCCCGGAAGCGGCCGGCTACGATGCCGCCCGCCAGCAGGTACTGGCGCACACCCTGCGCAGCTTCCGCCTGGGCGGCGCCGAGCTGGACGAGGCCGGCAAGGCGCGCCTGGCCGCCATCAACGAGGAGCTGTCCTCGCTGTCGGCGCGGTTTTCGCAGAACGTGCTCGATGCCACCGACGCCTTCGCGCTGTACGTGGACGATGTGGCCGAACTGGCCGGGCTGCCGGACGATGTGCTGGTTTCCTGCCGCGCCGCCGCTGAAGCAGAGGGCCGTTCCGGCTTCAAACTGACCCTGCAGATGCCCTGCTACCTGCCGCTGCAGACCTATTGCGACAACCGCAGCCTGCGCGAGCAGCTGTACCGCGCCAGCGTCACCCGGGCCTCCGAATTCGGTCTGGCCGAGCTGGACAACAGCGCGCTGATCGCGCGCGTGCTCGCGCTGCGTGCGGAAAAGGCGGCCCTGCTCGGGATGGACAGCTACGCCGAGTACTCGCTGGCCACCAAGATGGCCGACGATCCGGACCAGGTGCTGGCCTTTCTGGATGACCTGGCCCGGCGCGCCCGCCCGTTCGCCCAGGCCGACCGTGCCGAGCTGGAGGCCTTCGCCCGCGACGAGCTGGGGCTGGACACGCTGCAGGCCTGGGACCTGGCCTGGGCCAGCGACAAGCTCAAGCAGGCCCGTTACAGCTACTCGGCCCAGCAGGTGAAGCAGTACTTCACCGAAGATCGTGTGCTGGCCGGGTTGTTCGGCCTGATCGGCGACCTGTACGGGCTGAAGGTCGAGCCCGACAGTGCGCCAACCTGGCATCCGGACGTGCGCTTCTACCGCCTGGTCACTGCCCAGGGCGACCTGGTCGGCCAGTTCTACCTGGACCCGTACGCGCGCGAGGGCAAGCGCGGCGGTGCGTGGATGGATGACTGCCGCAACCGCCGCCTGCATGCCGATGGCCGCGTGCAGACCCCGCTGGTCTACCTGGTGTGCAACTTCGGCCGTGGCGTGGACGGCAAGCCGGCCACCCTGACCCACGACGAGGTCACCACCCTGTTCCATGAAATGGGCCATGGCCTGCACCAGCTGCTCACCCGTATCGGCGAGCTCGGCGTGGCCGGCATCAATGGCGTGGAGTGGGATGCGGTCGAGCTGCCCAGCCAGTTCATGGAGAACTTCTGCTGGGAGTGGTCGCGGGTGCAGGCGATGACTGCCCACGTCGACACCGGCGCCCACCTGCCGCGCCCGCTGTTTGACAAGCTGCTGGCGGCGAAGAACTTCCAGAGCGGCATGGCCACCGTGCGCCAGCTTGAGTTCGCGCTGTTCGACATGCGGATCCACCACGGCTTTGATCCGGCCGGTGACGTGCTCGCCCTGCTCGATACCGTGCGGGCCGAGGTGGCGGTGAACATCCCGCCGGCCTTCAAC
The DNA here is from genome assembly GCF_001431525.1 of Stenotrophomonas koreensis. GTDB lineage: Bacteria > Pseudomonadota > Gammaproteobacteria > Xanthomonadales > Xanthomonadaceae > Stenotrophomonas > Stenotrophomonas koreensis. Next base: position 1,955 of record NZ_LDJH01000004.1, on the reverse strand, counting down.
CGCTTCCCGCATCAGTTCAGCCACATCTTCGCCGGTGGCTACGCGGCCGGTTACTACAGCTACAAGTGGGCCGAGGTGCTCAGCGCCGATGCCTATGCCGCCTTCGAGGAAGCGGGCGAGGAACAGCTGGCGGTCACCGGCCAGCGCTTCCTGGCCGAGATCCTCAGCCGTGGCGGCAGCCGCCCGGCCGCGGAGAACTTCCGCGCCTTCCGCGGCCGCGAACCCAGCATCGACGCCCTGCTGCGCCACAACGGCATGGCGGCCTGATAGCGCCGCTGCCTCACCCGTGGGAGCGGCCCAGGCCGCGACGCTGCAAACAAAAAGCCCGGCGTAAGCCGGGATTTTTGTTTTCACGTTGCCCGCAGGCGTGCGCTCGGACTTGATTTTATTTTGGTTTTATTTTCATCATTACGCGAAGGAGAGGGTTTTCAACCCATAGGTATACGGCTGTTCCTGCGGTTATTGATATGATGATTGCGGTGATGACCGTAAGTATGCCTCTTTCATCTGGCCAGACCCAGTCAATCCCCCATATTGCCAAGGCATGAATGAGATAAATGGAATAGCTTGCAGACCCAAGCAGTTGCACCATTCTGTTTTGGATTACCGTTGATGACTCAAATGCCATTGCTCCCATGACCATCATGACGCTTGGAATTCCCCAGGCGATAACTCCTTCTGGTTTGAATTCATTGTGGATGGCGAAAATGGCAATTGATGTTGTCAGGAGTATGGCGCCAGTTGTTTTTTCCGGCCTGTAGCCTGACTTGATTACCCAGCCAAGCATGAGGCCAGCTGCGAATTCAAGTATGACTTGATTTGCATAATATAAGCTCCCCAGTGCCGGGTTGCTGCTGAATACGCTGCCGAGAACTGCAATTATGCAAATTGAAATGCATATCGATGCCGATCTGAATAGTAGGCTTGCTCCGAGGATCAAATAGAAGAACACTTCGTAATTCAGTGTCCATCCCGGGTACAGGACGGGCATGACGAATCCTTCCGGCGGAGGGGCGAAAAGATAAGATCTTATAATATGTTCTTTGGAAAATGTTACTTCAGGGTATCGGGTGTGGAAGTAAATAACGGCAAGTGTTGTGAATATCCAGTATATTGGAATTACTCGAATGGCTCTTCGCCAGAGAAAGCTGAGTGCACTTGTTTCTGGTCTTATGGATAAAAACATGACTGCGCCACTTATGACAAAGAACAAGTCAACACCGGCGGCGCCAGCTCTGAAGTTGAAGAATGGATGGAGTGAAAGTGCGTGGTAGATGACCACGGCAATGGCACCCAGACCACGTAATGCCTGGATCGATCCTAAGATGGCTTGTTTTTTCACCGATAACCCGCTTGATTCGCCTTGCAGTAGTTTAGCTGAATGGATGTCTGTTTGGTGGTGGTTAAAGATTTATGGTGATGCATGGGAAGTAGTATCCCGGGGCAACGGGGTCTGGGGCAACGTGGTCAGGTTGGCTTACTGAGATCAAGGCAAGTAAGAGCTTCCACACGCTGCGCGTGCGGGTTCCTTTGAGCAGACATTCGTCTGCTGAAAAGCATTTGACGCACCAAAAGGAACCCAAGGAGCGAAGCGACTAACGGCGAAGCCGGCCCGAAGGGCGAGCACCAATGGTGCGAGTCAAACGGCTTCTCGCCGGGCCGCGTGCCGCTGCGGCCTGTGGCCACATCGGTGTCCTGTGCTTCTCGCGGCTCAAAGCGGCGCGAGAACTCGCTGCGCTCAAACACCTCGCGCCTGTTCCTTTGATCCGCTGCGATGCTTGGCACGCTCTACGGCTCGGGCAGGAGGATCAAAATCCAACGGCAACGGCAACGGCAACGGCAACGGCAACGGCAACGGCAACGGCAACGGCAACGGCAACGGCAACGGCAACGGCAACGGCAACGGCAGTGTGCTGCTGGTAAATGGTTGGGGGGTTGATAGAGTCGGCTTTCCA
>NZ_LDJH01000039.1 GCF_001431525.1 Stenotrophomonas koreensis | reverse complement strand
TATCTTGTGCTTGCGATATCGTGCGCGGGCCGTTACCCTGGCCTGCCGGGTTGGGTTCCGGCTCTTGGTGTCGGGACGGCGACGCCGCGTCAGCATCACCGCGGCGACCACCGCCTCGGGTATGACGACAGCACCGAACTCGAACGGCAGCTGGTAGTCGGTGTAGAGACTGCGTGCCAGCCAGGTGATGTTGGATTCATCGGCAGCAATGGCTGCGGCATTGTCCACCGGGAACGGCGTGGCCGAACGGGCCTTGACCCCGATCAGGGCCAGCATCTGCACCAGCATCACCACCGCAACCAGCGCGCCGACCGGCAGGTAGCGCACCCAGCCCTCGCGCAGGTTCTTGGTGTCAATGTCCAGCATCATCACCACGAACAGGAACAGCACCATCACCGCACCCACGTAGACCAGCACCAGGGTCACGCCGAGGAACTCAGCGCCTACCAGCAACCAGGTACAGGCCACCGAGAAGAAGGTCAGGATGAGGAACAACACCGAATACACCGGGTTGCGCACGCTGATCACCGCCAGGGCCGCGGCACCGGCCACGCTGGCGAAGATCCAGAAAAGAATATTTACCCAATCCATGTTTCCTGACCTCAACGGTAAGCAGCGTCAGCGG
>NZ_LDJH01000038.1 GCF_001431525.1 Stenotrophomonas koreensis | reverse complement strand
CCAGTGCATTGAAACCCACCGCGGTGGCGGCATCGGCCAGGGCATTGGCACCGGCACCCAGTGCCGCAGCACCGTTGCCGATCGCATTGGCGGCCTCACCGGCGGCCAGTGCATCCTCGCCTTCGACATAGGCGCCGGCATCGCTGTTGGCGCTGCCGCTGGCCTGGAAGTACTTGTTGGTCTTGCCGGCCACATCGGCCACGGCGTTGAGCTGGTCCAGGTTCACCGCATCGGTGCCTTCGGTACCGGCAGCCACGTTGGTGATCTGGCGCTCATTACCGGCACTGCCTACCGAGACACTGTTGTCGCGGTCAGCCACCGAAGCAGCACCCAATGCCACGCTGTTTTGGCCGGCGGCGTAAGCGTTGTAGCCAAGTGCCGAAGAGGATTCACCCTCGGCCCAGGACAGGGTGCCAACGGCGGTGGCCAGGTCAGCCGTCGCGCCCGCGCCCGCACCCAGGGCCACTGCGCCAAGGCCAGTGGCCTCTGCGCTGAAACCACCCGCCACACCACCGACTGCAGTGCTGTAGTCGCCATCGGCAATGCTGCCCTGGCCGACCGCGGTGGTGTTGGCACCGGCAGCCACGCTGTCCGCACCCACCGCCACGGCATTTTCGCCGCTGGCCTCGCTCCAGCTGCCAGCGGCCGTGCTGTTGAAGCCCAGCGCCAGCGCCTGGCTGCCAACAGCCGTTGCATAGTCATCCGAAGCCTGCGCGCCAAAACCGACAGCCAGGCTTTCCAGACCATCAGCCGTTGCCTCGGCACCTACTGCCGTGGCGCCATCCCCATTGGCGGTGGCAAAGAAGCCCACCGCGCTGGATTCCATCCCGTTGGCTTCGGATGACTATGCAACGGCTGTTGGCAGCCAGGCGCTGGCGCTGGGCTTCAACAGCACGGCCGCTGGCAGCTGGAGCGAGGCCAGCGGCGAAAATGCCGTGGCGGTGGGTGCGGACAGCGTGGCTGCCGGTGCCAACACCACCGACTGCAGTGCTGTAGTCGCCATCGGCAATGCTGCCCTGGCCGACCGCGGTGGTGTTGGCACCCTGTCCTGGGCCGAGGGTGAATCCTCTTCGGCACTTGGCTACAACGCTTACGCCGCCGGCCAAAACAGCGG
>NZ_LDJH01000037.1 GCF_001431525.1 Stenotrophomonas koreensis | reverse complement strand
CACCAGCATCGCTGTTGGGGTTGCCGCTGGCCTGGAAGTACTTGCTGGTTTGCGCTGCGGCATCGGCCACCGCCGTGAGCTGGTCCAGGTTCACCGCGTCAGTGCCGGCGGTACCGGCGGCGACGTTGGTGATCTGGCGCTCGGCACCGGCACTGCCCACCGACACGCTGTTGTCGCGGTCGGCCAGCGAACCGTCACCCAGGGCAACGCTGTTGGCGGCACTGGCGATGCTGTCGGCACCGATGGCGGTGCTGTAGGCAGCGGACGCTTCAGCGAAGTTGCCCACCGCGGTGCTGTTGACACCGGCCGCCCAGGCCGCACCACCCACTGCGGTGGAGTAGTTGCCCGAGGCTTCGGCGGCAAACAACCCGCCCAGCGCACCGCCCACCGCCACCGAGTTGGTGCCGCTGGCCAGTGCGCCCTGGCCCACCGCAACCGCGGTGCTACCCGAGGCCTGGGCATCGGAACCAAAGGCTGCACTGTTGCTGCCCGAGGCGATGGCCGAGTTGCCCACTGCCGTACTGTTGAGGCCAGTAGCTTCGGCCCAGCCGCCCACCGCAGTGCTGTAGTCATTGCTGGCAACCGACTGGAAGCCCACCGCCGTGGTGATATCGCCATCGGCCAGGGCCTCGGCACCGAAGGCGCTGGCGCCATCCCCGTTGGCGGTGGCAAAGAAGCCCACGGCACTGGATTCAATCCCGTTGGCTTCGGCCAGGCTGCCGCTGGCCAGCGAACCATCGCCATTGGCCTGGGCCGCGGCACCAAAGGCCGCACTCATCTCACCGGCGGCGATGCTTTCGGCACCGACCGCCACGCTGTAATCA
>NZ_LDJH01000036.1 GCF_001431525.1 Stenotrophomonas koreensis | reverse complement strand
AGATGTGAATAAGGGACAGGGTGCAGGCTGTGCCTGCGCTGGCAGCACGCAGGCAATACTGAAAACAAGCCAAGGCAACACACGCATCCTCCTTACTCCCTGGTTCCTGCCCATCAACGGGACGTCCCCAGACTAGACAGCCACGGCGCACCCTGGCAAGCACCCGCCGTAGATACACGCGCTGCGTGCAGGCGCCCGCCCAAACCAACCTGCCGAACGCTCGCCGGTGACTGCTAGAAGCGCTCGTCAGCGATGGCCGGCAACACCAGCTCGCGCACGTAGGAGGCGTTGGAGAGGTTGAGCAAGCAGCGCACAACCTGCACCACGTCATGCACAGGCACCAGTTCGCCGCCCCCTCGTTCAGCGGCCAGGCCCTGCGGCACCGCCAGGTCATCATCGGTATTGAGATAGCCCAGTTGCAGACAGGTAACGACCAGCCGCTGCTGCCGGAAACTTTCCCGCAATGCATCGCCAATGCCGGTAAGGGCGAACTTGGAGGCACCGAAGGTCACCTCTGGCCTACCGCTCTGGCGAAGGCCGGAGGTGGAACCGGTGATGATGACTTGCGGTTTTTTGGATGAGAGCAGGCGCGGCACCAGGTGCTTCAACGCCAGGATGGTGGAAGTGCTGTTGATGTTCACCATGGCCACAACGTACCCATGGTCACCTCCAAGGACGATTAAAGGCACCGAGAACGCCG
>NZ_LDJH01000035.1 GCF_001431525.1 Stenotrophomonas koreensis | reverse complement strand
CGGCAACTTCAGATTGTTATAAGAGACAGCGCTACAAGGCCAGCCTGGTAGCCGACGACCACTACCTGCTGCAATGCCTGCGCTACATCGAACTCAACCCCGTGCGTGCGGCGATCATCGACGACCCCTCCCGCTACCCATGGTCGTCCTGCCAGACCCACCTCGGCCTGCGCCCGGCCAACCGCTTGGCCCATCACCCCGTCTGGCTGGCCAGCGGCAGCACCCCGGCCGAACGCGCCCAGTGGTGGCAGCAATTCCTGCACGAAGCCATCAGCGACGACGAACTGGCCGCCATTCGCACCACCCTGCAACAACAGCGCGCCCTCGGCACCACCGCCTTCCAGGCCATGGTCCAGGCCAAAACCCACCGCTTCGCCGGCACCCGCCCCGCGCATCGACCTCCCAAACAAAAAGGTCAGGCCACCTGAGTGAACCTGACCTCGTTGGCACCTGGTCCCGGCAAACAGCCCCGGTAAGTCAACCTGACCCCGTTAGCTAACCTACTGGCTGGGCGTGTACTACCTGGTGGGTGCCTTCATCGCCGGCCTGGTGGCGCGCCTGCTGCAGCGCCGGATGCCCCTGCTGGCCTCGCACGACAACCTGCATGCATTGCGCCTGTTCTCCTCGTTCTTCGTACCGTTCTACTTCTTCAACGCCGGCACCCATGTGCCCGGCGACGCGCTGAGCCTGGAAGCTCTTGGGCTGGGCGTGTTGATCACCCTGGTGGTGCTGCCGCTGCGTCTGGCGGTGATCGTCCTGCAGCGCCGGATGGTCTTCGGCGAAAGCCTGCGCTCCAGCCTGCGGGTGGCGCTGGCGCTGTCACCGACGCTGATCTTCACCCTGGTGCTGGCCGGCATCATGCGCGAGCACTTCGCCGTTCCACCGGTGCTCTACGGCGCGCTGCTGTTCTATGCCGCGGTGACCACCCTGCTGCCCTCACTGGTGTTCCGCAAGGCACTGGATGTGGACCCGGCGCAGTACGAACGCCCCGACGGTGACGCCCAACAAAAAGGCCCGGCCACTTGAGTGAACCTGGCCTCGTTGGCCACGGAAAACTCAGAAAGATACCGGCTCCAGCGCCGTGACCACCAGGTCCTCCGGCTCACCGACGGCCGTGTGTCGGTGCACATCACCATAGGTGGACACCCGCAGCATTTTCCCGCCCTCGCCCTGGAACTGCATCGTGCAATGGCCGGTGCCGCTGCACGCTGACAATTCAGGCAGCGCCTCGCACGGCTCACATTGCTGCGTATCAGCGGCACACAAAGCTACGTGGTTGTCGCCGACAACATTGGCCCGGCACTGCGCATCCGGCAGTGGCACCCAGCCCCGGGACAACAGCCGGCTACGCAGCGTGGCGTAAGCCATGCCGTTTTCCCACACGGACTGATCGCTACCGGTTGCAGCAGAAGGACTGGCTGCCGACACGCTGCCAGCAGCCGCACGGGCATCGGCTGACGGTGCGGCCCGCGCATCCGGTTCGGGCCCGCAACCCGTAGCCAACAAGCACACGATGACCATGGCCAGCCAGCGGGGAAGCATCAGCGAAACAGCATTCGGCATTGGAATCCTCCTCGTCACGGGTTGTGGATCGTCACCGGAGCCCCGGCCTGTTACAGCGCCTTGCCAGGCAGCCGGCAACACCCTGCCCCGTTGCAGCACCCAGGCAACAAGGCCACACCCACCCAATGAACCTCACCTCGTTCCCACCTGGTAAATGAACCTGCCCCCGTTGGTCGGTCGGTCATTTCCCGCTCCTTAGATATCGAACGACTGGATACCATCGCCATGTTCGATGTCCACACGGCTGCCTTCAAAAGGTATGACCAATTGACCCATCGCAGGGGCTAGCCCGGGCGCCAGCTCGACCATCGCTTTACATTTTTCGTGAATAGAGCAACGCAGGATCTTCACCGACAAAATGCCATCCACCACTTGGTAGTCAGCACCAGCGATGTAGTACTGACTCTCTGGTGGAACGTTGAAATCTATCCGCACATTCCCGGCATCCTGCCTGCTGGCAGTCAGGGGCGACAGCGATACCTGTGAATACTGGATCGGCTCGTCATTATCCGCACATGCCACGACTGAAATAGCGATAAACGCTGTGATCAACAAACAGGAAGCCTTCATATCCTACGCCCTGTACTTGGTTCCACTTCAGACCTGCATTGTCTGCGAGGCTGCGTCAAGAAAACACGGGGCAGGTGGTAGTGGCCCGTGTTTCCCAAGCAACACCGAGGTTTTACCGCTCAGCATGCTGGATCTCGAAGCCGGATCCGGTCCATACCAGCATGCCGCCATCCACCACGCCCTGCTTATCGTAGCCGGGCGTGTCATCCGGCAAAGGGCGGCCCGGATCCTGTTCCATGAAGACCCACATGTGATGACTCCCGGCAAATCCGGCAGGTGCGATGTAGGGCGTGCTTATTCCGCGAATTTTCAGTTCCTCCATCATTGCAGGCGTGATCTGCGGGAAGAACCTGCCGGGCACCTCATGTACAGGCTCAAGCGTCCCATCCGGGTTTACCAAAAACAAAAGCAGGCCCGTTTCCAGCCTGCCGGTTGGAAACCTTGTCATCCAATCGCAACTTTGCAACACGCTTGACGGCAGATCCTGCACCCCGGCGCGACGCAGCGCACTGAGCTGATTTCGGAGGCCATCGCATCCCAAGCGCATGGAGAAGGCAAGACCGCCCTTGCTGCCACCGGCAGCAGGAAAATGCCGGAACCATACATCCGGCTTGTTGGGGTGGCCATACAGATCAATGCCTTGATGCGCACTGTAATGCAAAGATGAAATTATCTTCGCCGCCTCCTGCGGCAGATGAAGATAGTCTCGCAGAACACCATCAATCACCCCTGAAATATCCTGTGGCACCGGCACCCATATAGCTGGCGACGGTGAGGCGTAATGCGTTGTATCCATACCAGTGATGCGCGTCGTGCTCGGCTTCTCCTGTTCACCGCGTACGGCCAGGGTCGTGCCAGGTGTCAACAACAATACCGAGAACAACATTGCAGCTACGAGAATCTTTGGTGATCGGATCATCTGACGGCCCCCATGGCATGCGTCTGTTCTGCTTCCCCAATACCCACCACTGTAGATTCAGCGATAGGTGACGGGGCGGAAAGCTGCTCCAGCAACTGGTGGCTATTGGCTCGCAACAAGTCGTTGCTGAGTATGCCCAGTCTGTTCCTGGCTGGATCAGGATCTCCATCACGCACAAGAAATAGACGTTCTGCCTCAGCCTGTTCGGCTATGGGATGGCTCGCCCTGACTGCAACCACCTCGTTCCAACCCTCATTTCTTGCTGCAAGCAGCAGACCAAGACTAACCGTATCGGCATTGGCAGCAAACTGCCCTCCCAATCCGCGCACGCCGCGATGGATCTGTTCATAAAGCGTATGATCCGCATGACCTGGTAAACGAGGGTCAGGAAGGAATGCCAGCGGCTCTGGTACGCGCGAATGCCCCTGTAAACGCTCTTCGATGATGTGCGTACTGGTCAGCACATAAAGAATCTCACGCTGGGCAGCATTTCCTCGCACTGCCTCGGAGTATTCCTCATAGTAATTATTATTTCCCAAGTATGTTCTTGGAATGGTCTGACATCCAGCAGAATCTGTATTCTCCACGCCCCCACGATGGAACTTGAAGGTTGAATTCAACGGCTGTACGCCATTGCTGTCAGCCGAATCGAACCAGCCATCTCCATTGCTGTCACGTTGCACCCCGTTTGGTGAGGAGGTCACGCTCTCTGCTGTAGGGCGCAAGGCGAAATGGCGGGTTTCAGATCTATTGCCGAACTGGTGCGTGGACGCAGCAAATCGATAACTTCCTTCGGCCAAGCGTCCCAGGTCGCGCAGGCCATCTGCGTTGACGTCCATGCCATCTACGCTTCGATGTATTACCCGATCGAAAGGCTCTTGGCGTGCCGCCGCGTGCGCCTGGTACTGCGCGGTGGGTTCGGTGTTGGCACGGTGAAACGGCGCCACGTCGGGGCCAGTGGCATCACGCCAGAGCACCACTATACGGTCGTCATATGCGCCTTGCCCGCGGTTGAGCGCGGTATGGGTGTCCTGGCGCATGCCCAGCAAAACGCGGTTGCCTGCGGCCAGTTCACCCATTGCCTCCGCGTTTCCTCTGATTGCAAGGATGCTGGCATACACATCGTATTGCTGAACTTTGGGCAGCAGATCGATTTCGTCGTTGTTGAAGTAACGTGGCGGCCCTTTGCTGTGCAGCAGCGCCTCGATGGTGCCGGCGGCATCGGCCGGAATGTTGATGGCGGTCGCCCGGCCCAGGCGTGCCAGCGCATCGGACTGATCCGCAGCGACGTAGCGCAAAATGGCCTCACTTATGATCTGTGGCTGGGAATCGATATGCTGCTGCAACTGTGCCAGTCCTGACTCCCAGCGACCTGCGCTCAATTCAGTACCGATGCGTTGGGCCTCGGCACGGATGTCCAGTGGGGGCTGTTGTATCTGCGGTTGGTTCATAGCTCCATCCTTGATCGCTACAGATGCCTGATCCTCCGTTGTCGCAGAAGCTATTTCTGTGCGCGCGATCACGTTGATGCGGCCTGCAAGCCTGCCCTGATGTCAGACAACGGGAAGGTCGTTGGAAACCTCAGAGTCAGGTTCACTTGTTCCCTGTGACAACGGGGCAGCACCCGGTATGACGCCGCGTGATGCGCTGATCCGGGAGGGTGCCCGGGCTGGGCACGCTACGGGTATGGCCAGACAACCCCGCTTCGATTTGCACGGCATCCCTCAGCACATCGTGCAGCGCGGCAACAACCGCCTGCCCTGCTTCTTGGATGACCTGGACCGCCGCACCTACCTGTACCTGCTGGCCGATTCCCTGCACCACACCGGTTGCCAGCTGCATGGCTGGGTGCTGATGGACAACCACGTGCACCTGCTGCTCACCCCGCCACACGCGGGCGCGGCAGGCGCATTGATGCAACGTCTTGGCCGCAACTACGTACCCCTGTTCAATGCACGGCATGGCTGCACCGGCACATTGTGGGAAGGCCGCTACAAGGCCAGCCTGGTAGCCGACGACCACTACCTGCTGCAGTGCCTGCGCTACATCGAGCTCAACCCGGTACGCGCGGCAATCACTGACGACCCGGCCCACTACCCCTGGTCCTCCTGCCAGAGCCACCTCGGCCTGCGCCCGGGCAACCGGCTGGCCCATCACCCCACATGCCGC
>NZ_LDJH01000034.1 GCF_001431525.1 Stenotrophomonas koreensis | reverse complement strand
GTCTTTGCACTGCGACGCATCAACGTTGGGATGCGAAGCGCACGAAGTGCATGCTACGACGATTGAAAGAAGGGTCAGATGGTAGCGCCCCAACATAGCCCCCTAACACCTGAGTTAAGCCGCGCCGCGAAGCGGCGTCGGCTTGGATGATCGAATGGACTCCCCGCGTCACCACGCCGCGTCAATGCGCAAGCTGAAACTGTTGCCCATCAGTACGCGGAATTTACGCCAGGAGCCGGACATGCACGCTACCACCAAATTCGCAGGTAATGAATCGTCGGTTGCCGTTACCTTGGCGGTAGACCTGGCCAAGGACGTTTTTGAACTGGCATTTGCCGATGCGGCAGGACGTATCGTCGAGCGCAGGCGGCTCAAGCGTGGTCCGTTTGCGCAATGCCTGGTCAATCGCGCACCGCTGAGCATTGTCATGGAGGCCTGCGGCTCGGCGCATGCGTGGGCGCGGCGCTTCATGCGGCTGGGACACACGGTGAAGCTGCTGCCGGCGCAGCATGTACGCCCCTACGTCCGGCGCAACAAGACCGACCGCGCCGATGCCGCCGGCCTGCTGGAAGCTGCGCGCTGTGGCGATATCCGCCCAGTGCCGGTAAAGACCACGGGGCAGCAGGGTACGCAGGGCCTGCATCGCATCCGCGAACACCACAAGGCCGAACGCACGGCCGCGATCAATCTGGTGCGCGGTCTGTTGCGCGAGTTTGGTACTGCCATTCCTGCCGGGGCCGACAAAATACGTCCAGCCGTGCTGGCTGCCCTGGAGGATGGCGACAATGATCTTCCGATGCCGCTGCGCCATGCCCTGGCTGGCCTGCTGCAGCGGATCGCCTCCTGCGAGGAGGCGATGGCCGCCATCGAGAAGCAGCTGGCCGACATCGCCAGGGACGATACCCGCTGCCAACGTTTGATGGCTGCCAACGGTGTCGGTTTGATTACCGCCACCGCGATGAGTGCGGGCATCGGCGACTTCGCCCGGTTTCCCAGTGGCAGGCACTTTGCCAGCGCACTGGGGCTGACACCACGCGAATACTCCAGCGGCGGCAGCCGCAAGCTCGGGCGCATCAGCAAGCGTGGCGATGTCTACCTGCGCACGCTGCTGATCCATGGCGCACGCTCGGCATTGATCACCGCATGCATGGCGCGCAAGCGCGGCCAGACGCTGGATCGCACCCAGCAATGGGCGCTGGCACTGGCTGAGCGCAAAGGCCACAACAAAGCCGTGGTGGCCCTGGCCAACAAGACCGCACGGCGGTTATGGGCCGCCGAACACCATGGCGTGGGCTTTGATCCAGACCACCTCAGCCAGCGCGAACAACGCGCCGGCTGATCCCGATTCCCCTCGACCGTTTTACTGCAACTACCGTTGAACCGTTCTGCTGTTGCATCGCCTCAACTCATGCAAGCGTGTCGGCCCCCGAAGCAGCCAAGCCGATAACAATTCTGATCCTTCGTGATCGCTTGAACGTCTGGCCCTGCTCCGCGGATTCCATGATGGCTCGGGAAAGCCCACCACAAAGCCGAATACACGAATGCAACCGCTCCCGTTTGCCGGGTTGAAGAAAAAGTTTCAGCAGGATGGAAAATGAAGAATCACATGCCGTGAAGCTGAAGCTTCACAACATCGTGCCGTCAGGATTTGACGGGGGAGTCCATACA